>NZ_SZWR01000018.1:28475-45078 GCF_005280875.1 Citrobacter sp. wls827 | reverse complement strand
CCGCCACGGTCGCGGCGGCGGTGGCGGTCGACGTCAGCGTTTCTTCGGCCACGGCGAATTACGGCTGGTGATTCTCGATATTTTGACCCGCGATGCCAGTCACGGTTATGAGCTAATCAAAGCCATTGAAACATTGACTCAGGGTAATTACACTCCAAGCCCGGGCGTGATTTATCCGACACTGGATTTCTTGCAGGATCAGTCACTTATCGCCATCCGTGACGAGGAAGGCGGACGTAAGCAAATCACAATCACCGAGCAAGGCCTGCAATGGCTGGAAGAGAACCAGGAACATCTGGAACATATCCACGAACGTATTAAAGCACGCTGTGTCGGCTTTGAATTACGCAAGAATCCACAGATGAAAAGAGCACTGGAGAATTTTAAAGCCGTGCTGGATCTGCGGGTCAATCACGGTGACACCAGCGAAGCGCAAATCAAGAAGATCATCGGTATTATCGATCGCGCATCGCTGGACATCACCCAGCTTGATTAAGCAGGCTGCGCGTCCTCTTTACGTACGCGGAACACTTTAATCATCTCTTTTAAGTGTAATGCCTGTTCGTTTAATGACGCCGCTGCCGCAACGGACTCCTCTACCAGACAGGAGTTCTGTTGCGTGGTGGTGTCGATCAGGCCAATCGCACTGTTAATCTGCGAAATACCGTCCGTCTGCTCGCGGCTGGCCTGACCAATTTCCCGCAATATCACATCCATTTCTTCAACGTTAGTGACCATTCCATTGATCAACGCGTTGGCTTTTTCAACCAGCACCAGTCCTTCCCGGGTTTGACTGGTGGAGTCTTCAATCAGATTGCGGATCTCACTGGCAGACGATGCGCTTTTTTGCGCCAGTTGACGCACTTCTCCGGCTACTACCGCGAAACCACGTCCATGCTCACCGGCGCGCGCCGCTTCGACAGCCGCATTCAGCGCCAAAATATTGGTTTGAAAAGCAATCGAATCTATCAGGTTGATAATCTCTGACATACGGTTAGAGGTTTCATTAATCACGCGTATTTTCTGCGTCACCTGATTCATCATCTCACCGTTGTTTTTCACCACCGCCGCCGCTCCCGTAGACAGCTTCGTCGCTTCATGGGTATGGTCTGCCGTCGTTTTGACCGTCGCGGTAATTTGTTCCATTGACGCCGCAGTCTGTTCTACCGAGCTTGCCTGTTCTTCGGTACGCGCAGCCAAATCATGATTACCCGCGACAATCTGCGCCGCCGCCGCAGAGATATTTTCGGAGCCGTTTTGCACTTCCTCGACAATCTCTAACAGTCGGGTTTTCATTGCCATCAGCGCTTGCAGCAGCACACCGGTCTCATCCTTCTGTTCCATACTGATGTTGCGAGTAAGGTCGCCCTGCGCAATCGCCTCGGCAAACTGCACGGCTTCATTAAGAGGTCGGGTAATTGAGCGCACAATATACCAACCCATCACACAACCGGCGGCAATGCTTATCAGCGCCAGAGTAATCAACAGCGCGCGATTGGTGTGGAAATCATATTCCACCTGAGCGCCCGCCTTCTGCATCTGGGCATCTTCAATGGCGATCAATTCCTGCACTTTTGCTTTATACGCCTGCTGCACATTCACCGTGCGGGTCATCATCTCGTGCATCGCACCGGAGCGATCGTGATTCTGCAGCGCCTGCAGAATGCGGAATCGGGAATCCAGATACTGCTCACGCACATCGCGGATATCCGCAACAATTTTTTTGGATGCATCATTGAGAGGTGCAGCACTCAGCGCATCCAGCAGAGCAGAAATTTGCTGGCTGATGGTATCGAGCTTTTTCTGGGACGCCTGGGTCCATTTGCCTTCCTCATCCAATAACATCAATTGTTGAGTACTGACAAACTCCTGAAAATTATCAATGAGCAGATTGGCTTTTACCGTAATCGGATAGTCATTGGTAATGATGTTCTGCATCCCACTGTTACTACGATCCAGACTCAACAGCGAAAGGCCCGAACTCACCATCATCAGTACAATAAACAAACCAAACGCGATAAATAATTTCGAGCGAATCTTTACGTTATGCAAGAACATATTTTCTCCCTGGAGACAGTTTTCTTCAGACAGATATCCTTATCGGTCAACACTCACCTAACTTTATGATATTGATCGTTTTTTAATTTTAATCAATGTTACAAAATAGTTTTTGACGATGAATAAAGCAAGACCGATCGTTATATAAGCGATATTTAACAATATTTAAAAACAGGACGCTCGCGGTCAGAACGGAATAAGGAAAATAGAATCGTAATACCAAAGTGGTATTATTTAATATATGATTAACAAAATCATTACAAAAAACGCCTACCGGGGACGATAAGCGTTTGGCGGGAAAATGGGATAGGGTGAGAATTAATGCAGCACGGTCACCGCATCTTCCAGGCGACCGGCACGATGTTTCACCATTGCTGAAATCTGCGCGCTCTCTTCGACCAGTTCGGCATTTTTCTGCGTAATATTGCTCAACTCATTTACGGCACGGGTCAGGCTGGAAAGACCATCTGACTGCTCCAGCGTTGAATGGCTGATTTGAGCAATCAACTGCGTCACATTCTGGACCTGCGCCACAATATCATCCATTGTCCGCCCTGCGGCATGAACCTGATCGGAGCCGGACTGCACCTTGTCGGCGCTGGCATCAATCAGTTTACGGATGTCATTTGCTGCGCTTGCACTACGACTGGCAAGATGGCGTACCTCTCCGGCCACCACCGCAAATCCTTTTCCTTGTTCACCAGCCCTGGCCGCTTCAACCGCCGCATTCAGCGCCAGAATATTTGTCTGGAAGGCGATATCGTTAATCAGGGTCGTGATAGTGCCGATCCGTTGGGTGCTGTTGGCAATATCGTCCATTGTTTTAATGACTGTATCCATCGCCTCACCGCCCTGTGTCGCTGCGCTGCTGGCGGCAATAGACAGCTTGTCAGCCGCCGCTGCTGTCGCAGAGTTTTGCTTCACCGATGCCGCCATCTGATTCATGGTGGTGACCGTTTCCTGCACATTTTCTACCGTCTGCTGCGTATGCTTGTTTAAATCATCGCTGCCTTTCGCCAGCGTTTCACTGTCGTTACGCACACAGCTGACCTGACTCGAAACGTCATGAATAAGCCAACGGCACATTAACCCTAGCTGCCCCACCGCCCGTAGCATCAGACCCAGTTCATCGCTACGGTTAAGATGGGTCACGCTGTTGCGCTCACCGGTCGCGACTTTCAGTGCCTGCTGGGCAACATTCTCAATGGGGCGCACAATCTGCCATTCGAAAATAACCGTCGCCAGCATCATCACCAGCGCGCTCACCAACAGTTGCGGCCATTCAGCGCCCATCTGCTGTAGCGCAGTTGCCAGGATGACAAACATAAAAGCCATGACACTGCGTACCCGCCAGCGAACCGGAAGCGACGGGAGTTTACCCAACCAGCCTTTACGTACCACCAGCCCCTTATGGACGCGCCGATGACAACGGCCTTCATTGAGTGCTTTATATAAAGGTTCGACCGCCGCGATTTCCGCTTCCGTCGCCCGGGTACGGATCGACATATACCCGGTTACGCGTCCTTCCCGCACCATCGGCACCGCATTGGCCCTCACCCAGTAGTGATCGCCATTCTTCCGCCGGTTTTTCACAATACCGCTCCACGGTTCCCCCTGTTTCAGGGTGTACCACATATCCGCAAACGCCGCTTTCGGCATGTCCGGGTGACGAACCAGGTTGTGCGGCTGAGCAAGCAATTCATTCAGCTGATAGCCGCTGACCTGAACAAAGGTATCGTTCGCATGGGTGATATAGCTTTGTAAATCGGTGGTCGACATGAGGGTGATATCATCATCCAGCGGTGTATTTTGCTGACTAACGTAGGGATGAGAAGACATGGTTGCGTCCTGTGCAGGTTATCTGGTTGTTAACTCTTTCGGCTTATGTTATTTCGGCGCTAATCTTTTTAACTTTAGTTGTTAAATTTGATTTAGATCGCAATTTGCGATTAAACCTCAAAATTTGTATGTTTTCTAATTCATTGATTTAAAATACTTTCATTGCGTAACTATTCAATGCACCTTCACTCAGCGCACCGCAATAGTGCAATTTTTGCCCACTTTTAGCGCAATAACGCGTTTTTCTCGTCGGTTTTACGCGCGTAAACCTGGGCAAAATGCCAGCAAATGTTAATGTTTGAGATTAAATGTTGTACAAGCAAGATCTTCCCTGGTGTTTATCCCGATTTTCGTTAAGCGCGTCGGGATGGCGCAATCCCTGCAATACTTAATTCAGTATCATGTGATACGCGAGCTCCGGGAGCATATTTTGAACAGGTTACCTTCCAGCGCATCGGCTCTGGCCTGCAGCGCACACGCACTGAATCTCATCGAGAAGCGAACGCTTGATCATGAGGAAATGAAAGCACTAAACCGAGAGGTGATTGATTACTTCAAAGAGCATGTCAATCCGGGGTTCTTAGAGTATAGAAAATCTGTAACTGCCGGCGGGGATTACGGAGCCGTAGAGTGGCAAGCGGGAAGCCTGAATACGCTTGTCGACACCCAGGGACAGGAGTTTGTCGATTGCCTGGGAGGTTTTGGAATTTTCAACGTGGGGCACCGTAATCCAGTAGTGGTCTCCGCCGTACAGAATCAACTCGCGAAACAACCTCTGCACAGCCAGGAATTACTTGACCCATTACGGGCCATGCTGGCAAAAACGCTTGCTGCACTGGCTCCCGGAAAGCTGAAATACAGTTTCTTCAGTAACAGCGGGACCGAGTCGGTTGAAGCGGCGCTAAAACTGGCGAAAGCGTATCAATCGCCGCGCGGTAAATTTACATTTATTGCCACCAGCGGAGCCTTCCACGGTAAATCGCTGGGGTCGCTATCCGCCACCGCTAAATCAACCTTCCGCAAACCGTTTATGCCGCTGCTGCCGGGCTTCCGCCATGTTCCTTTTGGCGATATTGATGCCATGCGCACCGTCCTGAGCGAATGCAAAAAGACCGGCGACGATGTTGCCGCCGTGATTCTGGAGCCAATCCAAGGGGAAGGAGGCGTGATCCTGCCGCCGCAAGGGTATTTAACCGCGGTACGTAAACTTTGCGATGAGTTTGGCGCGCTGATGATCCTCGACGAAGTGCAAACCGGCATGGGGCGCACCGGCAAGATGTTCGCCTGCGAACATGAAAACGTGCAGCCTGACATTCTGTGTCTGGCCAAGGCGCTTGGGGGTGGCGTAATGCCAATTGGCGCGACCATTGCCACTGAAGAAGTGTTCTCCGTCCTGTTCGACAATCCTTTCCTGCATACCACCACGTTCGGTGGCAACCCGCTCTCATGCGCGGCGGCGCTGGCGACCATTAACGTCCTGCTGGAGCAAAATTTACCCGCTCAGGCAGAGCAGAAAGGCGATATGTTGCTGGATGGTTTCCGTCACCTGGCGCGTGAATATCCGGATCTGGTACACGACGTTCGCGGCAAAGGCATGCTGATGGCGATTGAGTTTGTCGATAATGAGATTGGCTACAGCTTTGCCAGTGAAATGTTCCGTCAGCGAGTGCTGGTCGCCGGAACACTGAATAACGCGAAGACGATCCGTATCGAGCCGCCGTTAACATTAACGATCGAGCAATGCGAACTGGTATTGCGATCAACCCGCAAAGCCCTGGCCGCATTACGGGTGAGCGTGGAGCAGGTGTAACAGATGTCTGTCCGGCCTGCGGGAGCAAACGTAGGCCGGATAAGGCATAGCCGCCATCCGGCATCAGCACAATTTAAACAATCCGCACGCCTGCAGGCATCACCCGTTCTGGCGTTAACAGCACACTTTCGCTGCCATCGTCCGTTTCAGCGCACAGCAGCATACACTCTGAGGTTTCACCGCGCATTTTGGCCTTTTGCAGATTGCACAACACCACCACCGTTTTCCCCATCAACTCCTCTTCACGGTAATACGGTACCAGACTGGTTACCGTTTGCAGCGTTCTATCGCCGACATCAACCTGCACGATATAGAGCTTATCGGCATTCTCGTGGCGCTTCACTTGCGCTACTTTTCCAACACGTATTTCCATCCGGGCAAAATCGGCAAATGCAACGGTATCCATTGATCTCTCCTGAGTAAACTTTTACTAAAAAATAGCCGAATTTTCGTGGAAGATAAAGCGCGAAGAATTTACTAAAAACAGATGCATCTCATGGGGCTTCATTTACAATAAACAGCCCATGCGGTCGAATGGTGGAATGAAAGGCAAATATGGCAACACTTAAAGATATAGCAGCGGAAGCTGGCGTTTCTCTGGCAACGGTATCCCGCGTTCTGAATGACGATCCAAACCTGAATGTGAAAGAGGAAACCCGGCATCGTATTCTGGAGATTGCAGAAAAACTGGAGTACAGAAGCAGTTCTTCCCACAAAATGCAGGTGAGTGTTGCCAGTCAGCACCACATTCTCGCACTTTACAGTTACCAGCAGAAGCTGGAGATCAACGATCCCTACTATCTGTCTATCCGCCACGGAATTGAAACACAGTGTGAAAAGTTGGGTATTGAGCTCACCAGCTGCTATGAACATCATGTTCCACCCAGCATCAAAAAACTGACGGGTATCCTTGTAGTTGGGAAGGCCAGCGATGCAATACGCCAGACCGCCACAGCGCTAACGGACAATATCTGTTTTATTGATTTTCAACCTCCGGGCGGCGGTTACGATTTCGTTGATACCGATCTGGTACGCATTAGCCAGGAGATCATCGACTTTTTCATCAAACAGGGGGCGACACGCATAGGTTTTATTGGTGGTCAGGACGTGCCAGGAGAAGCGGACATCCGCGAAGTTGCCTTTGTGAAATACGGGCAGCAGAAAGGTGTCGTTTCAGAAATGGATATCTACCGGGGCGGTTTCTCCAGCGCATCGGGTTATGAGCTAGCCAAAAAAATGCTGGCAAAACAGGATTATCCATCAGCCTTGTTTGTTGCTTCTGACTCCATCGCTATCGGCGTATTACGGGCAATTCATGAAAATGGAGTCCGGATTCCGGAGCAAATTTCGCTCATCAGCGTCAACGATATCCCTACCGCGCGTTTCACCTTTCCCCCACTCTCCACCGTACGTATCCATTCTGAGATGATGGGCATTCAGGGGGTTAACCTGCTGATTGAAAAAGCGCGCGATGGCCGCGTGTTGCCGCTTCAGGTCTATGTCCCCAGCCAGCTGAAACTGCGCGGTACGACCCGCTAGCGTTCGCTTTGCCCGATCATATTGTCGGGCAAATCCTCCCTTCCTCACGGCCGTCAATTTTCTCTATTTCGTGATCAAGTTAAAGTAAATCGAATTCCTCTATTTTATTTAGTAAAAAGTTTACTAAAATAATTACCTATGATGTCGTTGAGCACAGGCTGTTAACGGTCGATTCATGCGTAAGGAAAGAAAATGAGGATTATCGATAACGTAGAACAGCTCCAACAACATACGCATACGAAAAATCACTGGCAGCGTTGCGCAGAGGTGATAGGAAAGCTCGATAGCCTCTCTCCCGGTGTTGTTTACTCGCAGGGAGATACGCTGAACTACAACGTCAGAATCGACAGCACAACGGATGCCCTGTTTATCGGCCATCGCCGCTGCATTGAGGTGCATTATTTTTTACAGGGCACACAAAAAATCGAATACGCGCCGAAAACCCAGCTACAGGAAATTGACTACTACCGGAAAGATACCGACCGTGAATACCTGAAAGGTTTGGGGCAAACCGTACAGGTCAACGCTGGACAAGTATTCATCTGTGATACTGACGAGGCATATCGATTCATTACCCACGCTATCGTGAAAAAATTGGTTATTAAAATCATCACGGAAGAGAACACCTGGCTGGTTTAAACAGATTATTACGCCAGTGCATGGCAACAGCATTTATTTATATTTTATCTGAATTACATAAACAAATCGCATAACTAATTCATATCATTGATAGTTTCAAATTATAAATGCCATAGATAATATCTGGAGATGTATTATGAGCGTCGTTGTCTCTGACAAGCAACAGATTATTTCTTTATATACAGAACACGATCATGTTCCTGCTGTATTGGAAGACCATAGTATCAATGGAATTAACAAAGAACTGCCACGGCCATACCTGTTCCCCTTTACCAGCCAATATCTGGCAATCAAGAATATTCCCGCCGAGGCCAGTAACTTTCTGTCTCTGAATGGGATCTGGAAATTTAACTGCGCGAGCAACCCACAGTCCAGACCCAAAACGTTTTATGAAGAAGATTATGATGTTTCGACCTGGGATACCATTCAGGTTCCAGGCAATTGGGAAGCACAGGGGTTTGATAAAGCGATTTATATTGACGAGCGTTTTCCATTCACCACCAACTGGCCAGAGATACCGCGCGACTACAACCCGGTGGGGTCTTACCGCCGTACATTTTACCTCGACCAAAGCTGGACTGGACGTGAAATCTTCCTGCAACTGGCAGGAGCCAGAACTGCATCGTTTATCTGGATTAACGGCCAGTGCGTAGGCTATACCCAGAACGCGAAGAACCCGGCTGAATTTAATATCACCCCCTATATTCGGGAAGGTGAAAACACGATTTCGCTGCAAATTTATCGTTGGTCTAATGCCAGTTATGTAGAAAAACAAGACATGCTGGATATGTCTGGCCTTGAACGGGAAGTTTTTATCTATTCGACGGCGAAAACACGTATTTATGATGTGTATTGCAAGCCAGAATTGAACGATGATTTTACCCAGGGAATATTTAACGTTAACGTGAGCCTGACTCACTACGATAACCATCCAGATAATCTGTCACTGAATATCAAATTGCTGGACGACGCAAATAATCTGTCTGTATTAATAGAGTACAATCAGCCTTTTACACGTAGCGGAACAACACAACAGTTTAACTTTAGCGATCGCCTGCAGCACCCTCGTTTGTGGAGCGCAGAAACACCTAACCTCTATACATTATTAATAACACTCACCGATCAGCACGGTGAAACCATCGAAGCGACCAGCCATAAAATAGGTTTTCGCAAAGTACAAATCATCAACAGCCAGCTTACGGTAAACGGTAAAGCGATCAAAATAAAAGGGGTAAACCGCCACGAGCTGCACCCGACGTTAGGACATGTGCCTACGGAAGAAAACATGCTGATCGATATTCGGCTCATGAAAGAGCACAATATCAATGCGGTGCGCACCAGCCATTTCCCCTGCCATTCACGCTGGTATCAGCTATGTGATGAATATGGCATCTACATTGTTGACGAAGCTAATATCGAATCGCACCCGTTGGCGCTAAAGCCGGACACGCAAATTGGCGATACCGAATCCTGGATACCCGCACACTTAGATCGTGTACAGGCTATGGTTGAACGCGACAAAAACCATGCCTGCGTTATCGTTTGGTCAATGGGCAATGAGGCCGGAACCGGACGTGTCTTTGAAACGCTTTATCAATGGATAAAAGAGAAGGACGATAGCCGCCCAGTCCAGTACGAACCTGCCGGTGAAGCACACTATAGCGATATTGTGTGCCCGATGTACCCGACCCTTGAACGCCTGGAACAGTTTGCCCGGCAAGGTAACGATCGTCCGATGATAATGATTGAGTATGCCCACGCCATGGGTAATTCCGTCGGAATTCTGCGCGATTACTGGAACATAATCGACAGCCACGACAATCTTCAGGGGGGCTTTATTTGGGAATGGATGGATCACGCGCTGGCATTAACCAACGAGCGTGGCCAAAAATATTGGGGATACGGTAAAGATTATCACCCGGATAAACCCAGTGACGGTAATTTCATGAACGATGGCCTGGTCGCCGCTGACCGGGTTCCACATCCTCATATGGCGGAAGTGAAAAAGGTCTATCAGCCTGTCTATTTCCATGCAATAAATCCGGCATCAGGCCTGTTTGAAATAGAAAACCGATACGATTTTATCGACCTGCGCCACCTCGATATTCAGTACAGCATCTCTGAAGACGGGCATCAAATCGTCAACGGCAGTCTGGGTTCCCTTTCCCTTGCCCCTGGTCTGCGCCGTTCAGTTAATGTTCCCGTAGCAAACCTGGCGCTTCAGGAGAATAAAGAGTATCTGGTGACTCTCAGTGCCGTCACTAAAAACGAAGCACCGCTTATTGGCAGTGGCTATGAAATTGCCTGGGAGCAGTTCAGCATCACGCCTCCCGCTACGTTTCATATCTCCCCTGAAGCCCATTCTCTTGCTCTCTCGGTACAAGAAACGTCTTCTGCTATTGAGATCAATGGATCTTATTTCTCTCTTGCGTTTGATCGCCTCAGTGGTCGAATGGATCGCTTTACCGTTAGCGGAAAAAATCTTCTCCTTACCGGTATTGAACCTAATTTCTGGCGTGGGCTCACGGATAACGATCTGGGCGCCAGACTTTTCGATAAGTCTGCAGTCTGGAAAGACGCCGGTAAGCAGCGCGTATTATCCGACCTCAAAGTATCGCAGACCGCCAGCCACGAAGCGATCGTGACCAGTGAATTCTCGCTCCCCTCCGTGGACTGCAAATATGTGCTGACCTACACCATCTATTCGACTGGTGAGATGCGTGTCAGCGTTGATTTTATACCGGGCACACGCGAGCTACCGCTTTTACTGCGAATGGGTACTCAACTGACATTACCCAACGAATTTAAATACATTCAGTGGTTTGGCCGTGGCCCGGTGGAAACCTATGCGGACAGAAAAGGTGCCAAAGCCAGTATCTACGGCGGAACGACCTGGGCGCAATTTCATGCTTACCCACGACCACAGGAAAGCGGTAATAAAACGGATGTTCGCTGGGTGCGTATTGTCAATCACGATGGACTTGGTCTGGAGGCCATTGCCGACTCGCAATTACTAAATACCAGTGCCTGGCCTTTCGCCGCCAGTGAGCTCGATTTTGTCGCAGACAATAACGGCAGTAGCGCATCCGGGTTAACACCATTATCACGCAAACATGGCGTTGATGTTCAGCCAGGAGATATCACCACATGGAACATCGATTTAGCGCAGATGGGTACAGGTGGTCAAAATTCATGGGGTTCTTTGCCACCTAAGGATTATCAACTACCGGCGCAACCTTATCACTATGCATTTTATTTACGCCCGGTACGTCGCAATACGTAAGGTGATTTTTATTTCTCCCCTTTTCGAATGTCCGCTACAGGGCATTCGAAATGCTCATCTAAATAGAACTATATTGATACATAAGTAAAGGGAAATGGTATGTCTGAAAAATCCGATGCAAGATATCAGATGTCATTAATAACATTCCTGTTTTTCTCCATTGCCGGAGGGGGATTTGTTCTTAAAGGCGTTGTGAGCCAATACACTGACTGGGGATATAACTCCTGGTTATTATATGCTTTCGCTTCATTATTTTATGCAATTCCTTACACCTTCATGATCATTGAGCTTTCCTCGATTAAAAAGCTACGTGAATCTGAGAGTGGATATCAGACATGGTTGAACCTGATTTTGGGTCGAAAACTGGGATTTATTGCCGGTTTTTTCTATTTCTACGTTAATATTTTTTATTTCGTTGACCTGTTACCTAACATCATTACCTATTTTATCTACACCTGTACCAGCGATGTTGCCTTTGTTACCGCATTAACCAATCAAACCTGGTTTAAGCCGGTGATCAGTATCACTTCGATCGCGTTGTTCTGGCTGGCAACATGGGTATCGATGAAGGGGCCAAAATGGCTATCGCGCGCGCTGTCGTTCTCTGGATACGCCGGATTTGCACTGACTATGTTGTTCATCATCGCGGCAACCTGGAAGTTATCTTCCGGTACGGTCACATTTAACGGAACGCCGATTGCGCCAGAGTATTTACAGCACATTGATTTATCCTGGTCAAAAATAGCCTCAATGTCATGGGCCTTGCAATCGTTAGGTGGACTGGAAGCATTAGCGGCATACAAGCGAAACATTCGGGGTGGCGATCGTAATTTCAGAACCGGGTTAATTCTTAACGTATTTATCTTCTCAGGTATTATTGTTATTTCGTCTATCCTGATGAATTTTATTTTACCTGCAGATCAGGCCGCCAATCTTGGCTTGTTATCCGCTATTTACGTGGCCTTCCAACAGTTAGGCTTCCCCGACTGGTGGACCAACGTCATTGCCTTATTCCTGATGATCACCACCCTGTGCGGCTCGCTGATGTTATGGACCGCCGCACCGGTTAAAATGCTGTTTGTTGATGCGCCAAAAGGTATCTTTGGCCATAAACTCTCTGAAGTAAACAGTGAGGGTACGCCAGTCAATGCCCTGAAGATGCAGGGTGTCGTGGTCACAATTATCATTATCCTGTTTATGCTGGGTCAGTTTAACTCTGAAATGAACACTATCCTGGTGGCCGTTAAAAATCTTGATGGTGGGGCTGCAACAATTCCTGTGCTGTTTATGGTTGCAGGCTATATCAAGCTACGTATGAAGCCCAACCACCATGACTACGTCCGTGATTTCCACTTCCTGGGAAAAGGGCGTTTTTGGGCACTGTTATCCGTTGCACCAATAGTTATTATTTTTACTGCTTCTACGGTTGCGGCATTAATTCCAGGACCAGAAGACTGGAGTGCAAACTTTATGGGTTCATTAATCCAGGTCATTCTTGGACCGGTTAGTATTATTGCCGTATTCTATTATTGCAGCATTATGTATAACCGCTGGAGGGTCAAAAACCCTCACGACAACTCACTCTTCAATAAAGTTTAATTATATTTCCCGTTATAGATTTATCGTTTAAAGCCCACCTCGCCGTCAATAACATGACAGCGTGGTGGGCTTATGAATGATATAACGGCATGACCAATATAAAAATATAATAATTTCTTCTGATGGAATAGAAAAATGACATTTAATATTAATGCCACCAGGGCACTGATCGCCCTTTCCTTTTGTTGTTACTTGCCTCTGGTTGTCGCATCAGAAAGCATTCCGGCCGAACATGACGACACCAAAACGCCAGAAATCACGAATACCGAACCTTCATATCGCTTTTATGGCGAGATGGGAATTGGTGGTTATATGGATCTGGAAGGTGAAGATAAACACAAATACAGCGACGGCACCTATATCGAAGGCGGTCTTGAAGGGAAATATGGTCGCTGGTTTGGTCTTATTTACGGTGAAGGCTGGACCGTACAAGCCGATCATAACGGTAACGCCTGGGTTCCCGACCATAGTTGGGGTGGATTCGAAGGCGGACTCAATCGATTTTACGGCGGCTATCGTAGCGCTAATGGTACAGAAATGATGCTCAGCTTACGGCAGGACTCATCACTTGATGACCTTCAATGGTGGGGCGACTTCACGCCTGACCTCGGCTACGTCATTCCCAATACTCGCGACATCATGACCGCCATTAAGGTACAGAACCTGACCGGTCCTCTGCGCTATAGCGTGACCGCAACCCCCGCCGGTCATCATGATGAAAGTAAGGCCTGGTTGCATTTCGGTAAGTACGATCGCTACGACGATAAGTACACCTACCCGGCAATGATGAATGGCTATATCCAGTATGACCTGATGCAGGATGTTACCTGGATGAACGGCATGGAAATGACTGATGGCACCGGTCAGCTTTTTTTAACCGGGATCCTGACGCCTCATTTCGGTGCACGCGCCTGGCACCATACCGGGCGTGGCGATGGCCTCGACAACCCGGGAACAGAAACCGGCGCGATGATAAGCGCTATGTATGAAGCCCTCAAAGGTGTTTACCTCTCCACGGCTTACAGCTACGCCAAACATCGTCTGGATGACGCCGATGATGAAACCACGTCATTTGTGCAGTTTGGTATCTGGTACGAATACGGCGGAGGTCGTTTTGCGACCGCTTTCGACAGCAAATTTCACCTACAAAACAGCAGCGGCGATCCCACAGATACGCTGTTCCTGATGCAATATTTTTACTGGTAACGCCAGCGCATTTTCTATTTATCTTACCGCTATTGCGAAAAGGAGTTTCTGCATTATGAAACCGTTTTATTCTCTGACACCACTGGCCTGTGCGTTATTACTTAGCATCCCCGCTCATGCGGCAACGGCCACCGACTTTAAAAACGTGATTGACCGTCACGGTGCGCCTGAATATATGCATGACAATGGCAATGATAGTCACCAGCGCTTTAATCCCTTCTTCGATCTGGGGGCCTGGCACGGACACCTGCTGCCGGATGGCCCGAGTACCATGGGTGGATTTCCGGGCGTGACTCTCCTGACCGAAGAATACATCAACTTTATGGCGACCAATTTCGATCGCCTGACGGTATACCAAAAAGGGAAAAAAGTTAATTTTGCCATGCAGGCTTACAGCATCCCTGGTGCATTAATACAAAAGCTTACCGCGCCAGGCATTCAGATTGATATGACGTTGCGTTTTGCCAGCGCGCATACCTCGCTATTAGAAACAAATATTACCAGCAATACCCCGCTGGATCTGGTGTGGGAGGGGCAATTACTGAATAAGCTGGAAGCGAAAGATGGAAAAGCGACGTCAGATAAAACAATTGATGAGGAATACCCAAATTATCAACGTAAGATCCTCACAACACGTGATGGCCTGAAAGTCACTTTTGGGAAAGTGCGTTCGACCTGGGATCTGCTTACCTCTGGCGAGTCAGAATATCAGGTGCATAAATCGCTGCCGATGAAGACGAAGGTCAGCGGTCATCGTTTCACCAGCAAGGCGCATATCAAAGGTTCAACCACATTCTATACCACCTATTCACATCTGCTGACTTCACTGGAAGTCAGTAAGGAACAGGCGCAAATCCGCGATATTCTGGCGCGCCCGGCTTATTACATGCTCGTTTCACAACAGCGCTGGGAAGGTTATCTCCAGAAAGGATTAACCAACCCGGATGCCACGGTGGAACAAACACGGGTTGCCGTGAAAGCCATTGAAACACTCAACGGCAACTGGCGCTCACCGGGTGGCGCAGTGGCACACAATACCGTAACGCCGTCGGTGACGGCCCGTTGGTTCTCCGGTAATCAGACCTATGCCTGGGATAGCTGGAAAATTGCCTCGGCAATGGTGCACTTCAACCCAGAGATTGCAAAAGACAGCATTCGTGCGCTCTTTGACTGGCAAATCCAGCTCAACGATCCGATACGCCCGCAAGATGCCGGGATGATCCTCGATTTAGTGACCTGGAACACGATCCCAGAGCGCGGTGGTGACGGAGGCAACTGGAACGAGCGCAACACCAAGCCCAGCCTGGCGGCATGGTCGGTGATGGAAATCTACAACGTCACCAAGGATAAGGCCTGGCTCGAAGAGATGTACCCGAAACTGGTCGCATACCACGACTGGTGGCTGCGTAACCGCGATCATAACGGCAACGGCGTGCCGGAATACGGCGCAACCCGCGATAAAGCCCACAATACCGACAGCGGTGAAATGCTGTTTACGGTGAAAAATGGCGACAAGGAAGAAACCCTTTCCGGACTGAAAAACTACGCCAACATCACCCGTAAAGGCCAGTATGACAGCCTGACGATCCCGGCACAGGAAGCCGCTGGCTGGGAATCCGGACGTGATGATGCCGCCGTATTTGGTTTTATCGACAAAGATCAGCTGGATAAGTACGTTGCCAGTGGCGGAAAACGCAGCGACTGGACGGTCAGCTTTGCTGAAAACCGGGATAAAAATGGCAATCTGCTCGGTTACTCATTACTTCAGGAATCTGTCGATCAGACCAGCTACATGTACAGTGATAACCATTATCTGGCAGGGATGGCAACGATCCTCGGTAAACCAGAAGACGCGAAGCGCTATCAAACGTTAGCGAAGAAACTGGCGGATTACATCAATACCTGCATGTTTGATTCAACCACACAGTTCTTCTACGACATCAGGATCGAAGATCAGCCGTTGGTCAACGGCTGCGCAGGAAAACCGATTGTTGAGCGGGGTAAAGGACCGGAAGGCTGGTCACCGCTGTTTAACGGTGCGGCCACACAATCCCATGCGGATGCGGTAGTTAGCGTGATGCTCGATCCGAAAGAGTTCAACACATATGTCCCACTTGGCACCGCAGCACTGACCAATCCGGCCTTCGGCGCGGACATATACTGGCGCGGACGCGTCTGGGTGGATCAGTTCTGGTTTGGGCTAAAAGGGATGGCGCGTTATGGCTATCGCGCTGAAGCATTAAAACTGGCCGATACTTTCTTCCAGCATGCCAAAGGGCTGACGGCAGAAGGTCCAATTCAGGAAAACTACAACCCGTTGACCGGCGCACAGCAGGGCGCACCTAACTTCTCCTGGAGCGCCGCGCATCTCTACATGCTGTATAACGATTTTCTTAAACAGCAGTAACGTCGATTGGCTCTCCTGAAAAGGAGAGCCTCTTTTTTGAATCCCATCACAATCACGGCATTCCCCTTTTCCCTTTTACGCGGCGACGGCTAAATTAGTAACTCATCCGACCACATAACAATAATTTTACATACTGGACACCTTTATGAGCTATCCGTCGCTGTTCGCCCCGCTCGATTTGGGATTCACCACGCTTAAAAACCGCGTGCTGATGGGTTCAATG
>NZ_SZWR01000018.1:27393-28429 GCF_005280875.1 Citrobacter sp. wls827 | reverse complement strand
TACCGGTCTGGAAGAGTATCCTGATGGTGCAGAACGGCTAGCCGCGTTCTATGCTGAACGCGCTCGTCACGGCGTAGCCCTGATTGTGACCGGAGGAATTGCGCCCGCGTTATCGGGCGTGGGTATGGAAGGCGGGGCGATGCTGAACGACACTAGCCAGCTCGTACACCATCGCGTCATTACCGATGCGGTTCACGATGAAGGCGGGAAAATCGCCCTGCAAATCCTGCACACTGGTCGCTACAGCTATCAACCGCATCTGGTTGCGCCTTCAGCCATTCAGGCCCCTATTAACCGCTTTACGCCGCATGAGCTGACGCACGATGAAGTGCTGCAACTGATTGAAGATTTTGCCCATTGCGCCCAACTGGCGCGGGAAGCGGGCTACGATGGCGTAGAAGTGATGGGGTCGGAAGGGTATCTGATCAACGAATTCCTGACTCTGCGCACCAATCAGCGCAATGACCAATGGGGCGGCGAGTATACCAACCGCATGCGTTTTGCCGTGGAAGTCGTGCGGGCGGTACGCCAGCGCGCCGGCAATGACTTTATTATTATCTTCCGCCTGTCGATGCTCGACCTGGTGGAAAACGGCGGAACCTTCGACGAAACCGTCCAGCTTGCACAGGCGATAGAAGCTGCAGGCGCCACCATTATTAACACCGGTATTGGCTGGCATGAGGCACGCATTCCCACTATCGCGACCCCGGTACCGCGCGGCGCGTTTAGTTGGGTGACGCGAAAGCTGAAAGGGCATGTGACGATCCCACTGGTTACCACCAACCGCATTAACGATCCTAAAGTCGCCGATGATATTCTGGCCCGTGGCGATGCCGATATGGTGTCGATGGCTCGCCCGTTCCTCGCCGATGCCGAACTGCTGTCAAAAGCGCAAAGCGGACGAGCGGATGAGATCAATACCTGTATCGGCTGTAACCAGGCCTGCCTGGATCAGATCTTCGTCGGCAAAGTCACCTCTTGCCTGGTCAATCCGCGCGCTTGCCATGAAACCAAAATGCCGATCGTTGCGGCCACT
>NZ_SZWR01000018.1:22359-27326 GCF_005280875.1 Citrobacter sp. wls827 | reverse complement strand
GCGGGCCCTGCGGGCCTCGCCTTCGCCATTAATGCCGCCGCGCGCGGGCATCACGTTACGCTGTTTGACGCATATGGCGAAATTGGCGGGCAGTTTAATATCGCCAAACAGATCCCCGGCAAGGAAGAATTCTATGAAACCCTGCGCTACTACCGCCGGATGATCGACGTGACTGGCGTAACGCTGAAACTGAATCACTTTGTCAGCGCAC
The DNA here is from genome assembly GCF_005280875.1 of Citrobacter sp. wls827. Taxonomy (NCBI): domain Bacteria; kingdom Pseudomonadati; phylum Pseudomonadota; class Gammaproteobacteria; order Enterobacterales; family Enterobacteriaceae; genus Citrobacter; species Citrobacter sp. wls827. The sequence continues at coordinate 27,115 of NZ_SZWR01000018.1, read as the reverse complement.
GCGATCTGCACACCTTCGACGAAGTGATCCTCGCCAGCGGGATCGAGCCGCGCATGCCGCCGATCGAGGGGATCGATCACCCTAAAGTGCTGAGCTATCTCGACGTCCTGCGCGATAAAACGCCAGTGGGTAAACGCGTGGCGATCGTTGGCTGTGGCGGGATCGGTTTTGATACCGCCATGTATCTGAGCCAGCCTGGCGATCCCACCAGCCAGAACATTGCCGAGTTCTGCGTGGAATGGGGAATCGACACCAGTCTGCAACAGCCCGGCGGTTTACGTCCGGAAGGCCCACATCTACCCCGCAGCCCACGCCAGATAGTGATGTTGCAGCGTAAAGCCAGTAAACCAGGACAAGGTTTAGGCAAAACAACGGGATGGATCCACCGTGCTACCCTGCTTTCACGCGGCGTAAAAATGATCCCGGCGGTGAGCTATCAGAAGATCGATGATGACGGGTTACACGTGATGATCAACGGCGAGCTACAGATCCTGAATGTGGATCACGTGGTGATTTGCGCCGGACAAGAGCCACGCCGTGAACTGGTCGATCCGCTGCACGCGGCAGGTAAAACGGTGCATCTGATCGGCGGCTGCGATGTGGCAATGGAACTGGATGCCCGACGCGCTATTGCGCAGGGAACCCGCTTAGCACTGGAGATTTAACACGTTGTATCCTGTAGGCCGGATAAGGCGTTAGCTGCTATCCGGCACACGCGATTAGCGGCGACGACCAGTTTTGACCGCTTTCAGCACCACGAATTTATTATTGGTGGCGATGGTCACGCAGTTGCCGAAAATCTTCTTCAGCTTGTGGAAGTAGTCGAGGTGGCGGTTGGCCACGATGTACAGTTCACCATTGATTTTCAGGCAACGGCGCGCGTGGTGGAACATCTCCCAGGCGATGTTATCGGTCAGCGCATGCTTCTGGTGGAACGGCGGGTTACACAACACAGCGTTAAAGCGGAAAGGCTCCACGCCAGACAGCGCGTTGTTGATCATAAACTCGCAGCGATCCAATGCTTCCGGCATGTTGCTTTCGACGTTCAGATGGCTTGAAGCCACCGCCATCGGCGATTCATCCACAAAGACCACCCTGGCTTGCGGGTTCTTCTCCAGCAAAGTCAGGCCAATCACACCGTTGCCACAACCGAGATCGACAATCTCGCCTTCGAGGTTTTCCGGCAGATGTTCCATAAAGAAGCGCGCACCAATATCCAGCCCGGTACGGGAAAAGACGTTGGCGTGGTTATGGATAGTCCACTCGGTACCTTCCAGCTTCCAGCTCAACGTTTGCGAGGCAGCGGCCAGCTCAGGTTTGCTGAACGTACAGTTGATCAGACGGGCTTTTTTCCACGCCAGCGTCGTGGTGGTTGGACCCAACACTTTTTCGAACAGCTCCAGCGTCGAGGTATGCACATCGCGCGCCTTCGCGCCCGCGATGATGCGCGTTTGTGGAGTCACCACTTCACGCAACGCACGCAGTTGCTGTTCCAGCAGCGCCATGGTTTTTGGCAGCTTAATCAGCACCACGCCCGGCGCCTGCGGATATTCAGCGGTGCTGTCGAGGAATTTGACGTTCGACTCGGCAATATCGTTGTGACGCAGGTTCTCGCGTGTGGCAAGCTCGCTGAGATAAGAGTCGCCAATGCTATACGGCGTATGTTCCGCCAGCGCACAGCCCAGCGCGCCGAAAGTATCATTCAGGAGAAGCACCGGGCCGCTAATCTCGGTATCGTCCAGCTGTTGCAGCAGATATTCATCTGCAGCTTCCCACGCCAGCAGCGGGTTAACGTCATCCGTCTCCGGGAAACGTTTAAGTGACAGCGAACGGAAACCGTTGTCTATGTGGCTCATCGGCCCTCCTGAATGGTAAAATTTCGGCGTATCCCTGAAAAGGGTGCGTGAGTATACACTTTTTATACTTTATATGGGGCACTAATGAGTCAGTTGACCTATCTGCAAGGCTACCCGGAGAATTTACTTTCCCAGGTTCGTACGCTGATTGCTGAACAGCGTCTGGGGGCGGTGCTGGAGAAGCGCTATCCGGGTACGCATGACTTCGCGACCGATAAAGCGCTCTGGCAATATACCCAGGATCTGAAAAATCAGTTTCTGCGAAACGCCCCGCCGCTGAATAAAGTCATGTATGACAGTAAGATACACGTGCTGAAAAATGCGCTGGGACTGCATACTGCCGTCTCCCGCGTGCAGGGTGGCAAGCTCAAAGCCAAAGCGGAAATCCGCGTGGCGACCGTTTTTCGCAATGCCCCCGAACCCTTTTTACGCATGATCGTCGTGCATGAACTGGCGCATCTGAAAGAAAAAGAGCACGACAAAGCGTTTTACCAGCTCTGCTGCCATATGGAGCCTCAGTATCACCAACTGGAGTTCGATACCCGCCTGTGGTTAACGCAACAATCGTTAAAGCAAACTGCGCCGTAGCGCACTGGCTTTGTCTTCAGGGCATGCTAAATTGACGCAAGGATCCCTTTTCGCAGCCTGAAGGCCTTTATGATACGTTTCGCAGTAATTGGCACAAACTGGATCACCCGCCAGTTTGTCGATGCCGCCCATGAAACCGGCAAATATAAGTTAACCGCAGTCTATTCCCGTAGCCTTGAGCAGGCGCAGACCTTCGCCAATGATTATCCCGTCGAGCATCTGTTTACCTCGCTGGAGGCAATGGCGCAAAGCGACGCGATTGATGCTGTTTACATTGCCAGTCCGAACTCTCTGCACTTCCCGCAGACAACGCTGTTTCTACAGCACAAAAAGCATGTCATTTGCGAGAAACCACTGGCCTCAAACCTGGCGCAAGCCGAAGCCGCTATCGCCTGCGCGCGCGAAAACCAAGTGGTGCTGTTTGAAGCATTTAAAACCGCCAGCCTGCCTAACTTCCTGTTGTTGCAGGAATCGCTTCCCAAAGTTGGAAGAATCAGAAAAGCGTTTATCAATTACTGCCAGTACTCCTCGCGTTACCAGCGCTATCTCGACGGTGAAAATCCAAACACGTTTAATCCGGCGTTCTCCAATGGCTCGATTATGGATATCGGTTTTTACTGCCTGGCCTCAGCGGTTGCGCTATGGGGTGAGCCAAAAAGCGTTCAGGCCAGCGCCAGCCTGCTGGAGAGCGGTGTGGATGCCCACGGCGTGGTCGTACTCAATTACGGCGATTTTAGCGTCACGTTGCAGCACTCGAAAGTCAGTGATTCCGTACTGGCCAGCGAAATTCAGGGCGAATCAGGGTCACTGGTTATCGAGAAGATTTCCGAGTGTCAGAAAGTGTGCTTTATTCCGCGCGGGGGCAAAACGCAGGATCTTACGGTGCCTCAGCACATCAATACTATGCTGTATGAGGCAGAGGCGTTTGCTCATTTGGTTGAATCCGGCGAAGTGGATCACCCGGCACTGGCCGTCAGCCGTATCACCGCTAAACTACAAACGGAGATTCGCCGCCAGACCGGCGTGGTTTTCCCGGCAGACGAAGCGGTAACCTCGCTGACTGCGTAAATGTGTGTAAAACGAATGTTGCAGGCCATTGACTGAATGCATGGCCTGTAATATTTTGTAACCCGCAAAGGGGAGTAACTTCGTTGTCGGTTGATCGTCATTACGATGTGTGAAAAACCACATCCGGTCACCGGGCGATAACAAAGGAATACGCCATCGTATTCCTTTGTTGTTGTAAGTGAGACCTTGCCGAATGGCAAGGTCTATGCATAAAAAGCAGCGGCTAACGTCATTCGGCGTTGGCCGTTTTTTTATGCATGGGGAAATAAAATGAATACTGTCGGCACACCGTTGTTATGGGGTGGCTTCGCTGTTGTGGTGGTCATTATGCTGGCCATCGATCTGCTGCTACAGGGTCGTCGTGGCGCACATACGATGTCGATGAAGCAGGCCGCGGCCTGGTCAATCGTCTGGGTAACGTTGTCGTTGCTGTTTAACGCGGCATTCTGGTGGTACCTGGCTGAGACTCAGGGCCGCGCCGTTGCCGACCCGCAGGCGCTGGCGTTCCTTACCGGCTATTTAATTGAAAAATCGCTGGCAGTAGATAACGTCTTTGTCTGGCTGATGCTGTTCAGCTACTTCTCCGTCCCCCCTGCATTGCAGCGTCGGGTACTGGTGTATGGCGTACTGGGTGCGATTGTATTACGTACGATCATGATCTTCACGGGCAGTTGGCTTATCGCCCAGTTTGAGTGGCTGCTGTACGTGTTCGGCGCGTTCCTGCTGTTTACCGGCGTGAAGATGGCGCTGGCGAAAGAAGACGCTTCCGGTATTGGCGACAAACCCTTAGTGCGTTGGCTGCGCGGCCATTTACGTATGACCGATACCATTGAAGACGAAAAATTCTTTGTGCGTAAAAACGGTCTGCTATTTGCGACGCCGCTGATGCTGGTATTGATCCTGGTTGAGCTGAGCGACGTGATTTTCGCCGTCGACAGTATTCCGGCAATCTTCGCCGTCACCACCGATCCGTTCATCGTGTTGACCTCGAACCTGTTTGCTATTTTAGGTCTGCGCGCGATGTACTTCCTGCTGGCAGGCGTTGCAGAGCGTTTCTCCATGCTGAAGTACGGTCTGGCGGTCATCCTGGTGTTTATCGGTATCAAGATGCTGATCGTCGATTTCTACCATATCCCGATCGCTATTTCGTTAGGCGTAGTGTTCGGTATTCTGTTTGTAACGCTGATTGTGAACGCGTGGGTCAACCACCAGCACGATAAAAAGCAGCAAATACAGTAAGGTTA
>NZ_SZWR01000018.1:4137-22297 GCF_005280875.1 Citrobacter sp. wls827 | reverse complement strand
GACGGCACACTATGTGCGTCGGGCTTTTTGTTTATCATGTCAAAATAATGTTAACACAAAGTTATAAAATATGATCTCAACGCGGAATCCAGCATATTTCTCTTCCCGAAGCTTTATCTTTCCTTATACTCAACCAGGCAAACACTTTGTTACATCCAGAAAGATGCGTCATGAGAACGCACAATGGATGAGCAACAACACAATCAAAGGATCACGACATGACTACGCAACGTTCATCGGGGCTACTCTTGCGTTTGGCGCAAGGGAGCCTGGTTAAACAAATTTTGGTAGGTTTGGTACTGGGGATTTTACTCGCACTGGTGTCAAAACCTGCGGCAGAAGCCGTTGGTCTGCTGGGTACGCTGTTCGTCGGCGCATTAAAAGCCGTCGCGCCAATTCTGGTTTTGATGCTGGTCATGGCCTCTATCGCCAACCACCAGCACGGGCAAAAAACCAACATCCGCCCCATCCTGTTCCTCTACCTGCTCGGAACGTTTTCAGCCGCGTTAGCAGCCGTCGTCTTCAGCTTCGCCTTCCCGTCGACACTGCACCTTTCCAGCAGCGCTGGCGATATCGTGCCGCCATCCGGTATTGTTGAAGTGATGCGTAGCCTGCTGATGAGCATGGTTTCCAACCCAATTGACGCCCTGCTTAACGCCAACTATATCGGTATTCTGGTCTGGGCCGTCGGTCTGGGCTTTGCGTTGCGCCACGGTAATGAAACGACCAAAAATCTGGTCAATGATATGTCCAACGCCGTTACCTTTATGGTGAAGCTGGTGATCCGTTTCGCCCCGATCGGCATCTTCGGCCTGGTCTCCTCCACGCTGGCAACCACCGGTTTTGCCACGCTGTGGGGCTACGCGCAGCTGCTGACCGTACTGGTCGGTTGTATGCTGTTGGTGGCGCTGGTGGTCAACCCGCTGCTGGTATTCTGGAAAATTCGCCGTAACCCGTATCCGCTGGTGCTGGCCTGTCTGCGCGAAAGCGGCGTGTACGCTTTCTTTACCCGTAGCTCTGCCGCCAACATTCCGGTGAATATGGCGCTGTGTGAAAAGCTGAATCTGGACCGTGATACCTACTCGGTATCTATCCCACTGGGCGCCACCATCAATATGGCGGGCGCGGCGATCACCATTACGGTGCTGACGCTGGCGGCGGTGAATACGCTGGGAGTCCCGGTTGATTTACCGACGGCGCTGTTACTGAGCGTGGTGGCGTCGCTGTGCGCCTGCGGCGCATCGGGCGTAGCGGGTGGCTCCCTGCTGCTGATCCCGCTGGCGTGCAATATGTTCGGTATCCCGAATGACATCGCCATGCAGGTGGTGGCCGTTGGCTTTATCATCGGTGTATTGCAGGACTCCTGTGAAACGGCGCTGAACTCTTCTACTGACGTGCTGTTTACCGCAGCAGCCTGCCAGGCTGAAGACGAACGTCTGGCAAATAACGCCCTGCGCGGCTAATCACAGCCCCTCCGTCATCGGGCGGAGGGCTTTTCTTGCTGTACGCTTTTTTCAATTTTGAACGGATCAATTCCGCGCTTTTGCATCCGCCGAAAGCGGATAATGTTCAGGCCGTTCATCACCAGAAAGCTGCCTTCGATCATCGTCCCGCCAATCGATCCTAACCAGAAATTATGAACAACCCAGCAGGCGGTTGCACACCACATCACACAGCGCACGGTTAGCCCTTTGCAACGAAACAGTGCCCAGGTACTGGCAAGCGTGCCAATAATAGGCAGTAGCTCCATAGCATGCTGCAATTTTGCCAACCCAAGAACCAGCGTGAGGAGAATAAAAACGGTCATTACCCACAGTTTGCGGGTATGCATTGAGACCAGGGTACGTACGGTATTAAGCTCAGCGCTCATTCCCGCGGGCCAGGCCCCCATCAGGAAAAAATGCACGCCAATGGTGGCGCTATAGACGGCGAGCTGTAGCCGGAACCGGCGCTCGTCACGATTAAAAAAAGTGGTAATACCGATCAGAAAGGCGATGACACCTACGCCCTGGGCCAGCCAATACGCGGTCATGCAAGCAACCCCAACTCCATTTTGTAGGCCGGATAAGGCGTGTTCGCCACCATCCGGCAACGGTTTGTGCCTGATGGCGCTACGCTTATCAGGCCTACGGTTTGCGCAGACCTGCAGGCACCATCAGGGATTTATTACAGCGTCACTCCCGACTTAAACAGCGCGAGTTCCCGGAAATCGTTGCGCTCATTGCAGGTTTGCTTGCCGTTAGCAAACTCAACGATGGTATCGACAAACTCGTTCAGCAATTGCGGCATCGCTTTACCGTGGATTAGCTGCCCGGCATCAAAATCGATCCAATGCTTTTTCTTCGCGGCCAGCTCGCTGTTGGTCGCGATTTTCACCGTCGGTACAAAACCGCCGTACGGTGTACCGCGCCCGGTACTGAACAACACCATATGACAGCCGGCCCCCGCCAACGCACTGGTCGCAACGGCGTCATTACCCGGAGCACTTAACAGATTCAGACCAGGCGTTTTCAGGCGTTCACCGTAGCGTAGTACATCGACAACTTTGCTGGAACCCGCTTTCTGTGTACAGCCCAGTGATTTATCTTCCAGCGTGGTGATACCACCCGCTTTGTTCCCCGGCGATGGGTTCTCGTAGATCGGCTGGTCGTGAGCAATGAAGTATTGCTTGAAGTCATTGACCATGGTCACCAGCTTATCGAAGGTTTCTTCATCGCGGCAGTGGTCCATTAATAGCTGCTCGGCACCGAACATCTCCGGAACTTCAGTCAGCACGGTAGTCCCGCCGTTGGCGATCACGTAGTCAGAGAAACGTCCCAGCATCGGGTTAGCGGTGATCCCGGACAAGCCGTCAGATCCGCCACATTCCAGACCAAACTTCAGCTCGCCGAGCTTACCCGGCTCGCGCTTATCGTTACGCATCACGTTGTACAGCTGATGGAGATGTTCAATCCCTGCTTCCACTTCGTCTTCCTGATGCTGGCAGACCATAAAGTGAACGCGGTCAGGATCATACTCCCCTAACGTTTCGCGGAAAGCATCCACCTGGTTGTTTTCACAACCGAGGCCAACCACCAGCACCGCCCCCGCATTCGGGTGACGCACCATGTTTTGCAGCATGGTGCGAGTGTTGATGTGGTCATCGCCAAGCTGTGAACAGCCGTAGGTGTGGCTGAAGAGATGCACGCCGTCGATACCGTCAGCGTCATTCGTTTCTTTCAGGAAACGGTTCTGCATCTGGCGCGCCATGGCGTTGACGCAGCCTACGGTTGGCAGGATCCACAGTTCATTACGCACCCCAACGTCACCGTTCGCGCGACGATAAATCTGCACATCGCGATCGGCAGGTTGCGCGACTTCCGGCTGGAAATCAGGTTGGTAGCGATACGTGTCCAGGTCGCTCAGATTGGTGCGCGTGTTATGAGCATGAATATGCTCACCCGCCGCAACGTCCGCCAGCGTATGGCCGATTGGCAAACCGTATTTAATGACGTTTTCGCCTTTCGCAATATCGCGTAAAGCGAATTTATGACCGCGAGTCACCGCCTGGCGCAGGGTGACGACCTGACCATCAACGGTAACTTCCATCCCTTCAGCCAAATCAGCGAGCGCTACCGCGACGTTATCCAGCGCATGGATCTTGATGTATTGCATATCAACCCGGACCTTAGAGCCTATCTCAGTAGGCGTATATTGTCGCAGCCAGTTTGGACACGGACAGCGCGCAAAAACCGGAGCGTACACGCAGTACGTGAGGATTTTGAGCACTGCCCAGGTTCAAACTGGCAAGTAAAATAGCCTAATGGATAGGCTCTTAGTTCAGTTCAATGGCGAAGTAATCACGCGCATTGTTGAAGCAAATATTTCTCACCATCTCACCCAGCAGCTGGATGTCGGCAGGTGCTTCACCGGCGGCAACCCAACGGCCAATCATCTGGCACAGAATACGGCGGAAGTATTCATGGCGCGTGTAAGACAGGAAGCTGCGGCTATCAGTCAGCATACCCACAAAACGGCTCAGCAGACCGAGCTGTGCCAGTTGGGTCATCTGACGTTCCATCCCGTCTTTCTGGTCGTTGAACCACCAGCCGGAACCGAACTGCATTTTGCCCGGCATACCTTCGCCCTGGAAGTTACCGATCATGGTGCCCAGCACTTCGTTATCGCGCGGGTTCAGGCAGTACAGGATGGTTTTCGGCAGCAGGTTCTGTTCATTCTGCTTGCTTAGCAGTTTGGACAGTTCTTCAGCCATCGGACGATCGTTAATGGAGTCGAAACCGACATCCGCGCCCAGCAGTTTGAACTGACGCAGGTTGTTATTACGCAGTGCGCCAATGTGGTACTGCTGCACCCATTCGCGACGTGCGTATTCAGCGCCAAGGAACACCAGTACGGCAGTTTTGAACTGGGCAACTTCATGCTCGCTCAGGGTTTCACCCGCCAGACGACGCGCCAGGATGTTATCCAGTTCAGCTTCGTTAGACTCGGCAAACAACACCACATCCAGCGCATGGTCGGAGACTTTACAGCCGTGCGCAGCAAAGTGATCAAGACGTTTGGTCAGCGCGGTTTGCAGGTCGGTAAAGCGGCGGATCTCGGTGTCAGACACTTCACCGAGCTTCGCCATGTAATCGTTAAAGGTCGCCAGTTCAATGTTGAAGGCTTTATCCGGACGCCAGCTTGGCAGCACTTTGATAGCAAAGGTGCTGTCTTTCGCGACCGCTGCGTGATGCTCCAGAGAATCGATCGGGTCATCGGTGGTACCGACCATTTTCACATTCATATGCTGCATGATTCCACGTGCGGAAAACCGATCCTGCGCCAGCAATTCGTTGCACTGATTCCAGATTTCATCGGCAGTTGCAGGAGACAACAGCTTACCTGTAATACCAAATGGGCGACGCAGTTCAAGATGCGTCCAGTGGTAGAGCGGGTTACCGATGGTGTGTGGGACCGTCGCGGCCCATGCATCAAACTTCTCGCGATCGGACGCATCACCGGTACACAAGCGTTCAGCGACGCCGTTAGTGCGCATGGCGCGCCACTTGTAGTGATCACCTTTCAGCCAGATGTCATACAGGTTATTAAAACGGTAGTTATCCGCGATTTGTTGCGGCGGCAAATGGCAGTGGTAGTCGAAGATTGGCTGGTCTTTAGCGTAATCATGATACAGACGGCGGGCAAATTCGGTATCCAGCAGGAAATCTTCAGTCATAAACGGGGTCATTATCGTCTTCCTCTCAGCGAGTGCGTCAGATTGCTTATGTTTTGATGTTGTCAAAGTTATCACACCAATTTCCATACGCTGAAGATATTTTCGTGAGTTAGATCAACAAATGATGACAAAAAAATTACTCTCAAAGAGGTAAAACTCACGGCAAGCCGCGCCAGCACTGGCTTTGCTGAATCGAATTAATGACCACACGAAGATTCACACTTTTGTGATGGCACTCACCTTTTAAAGCTGTATGACAAGTTATCTTTTTGCCGTCGCGATACATAAGCCGACGGAATGCAAATTACCGATGGTCCGCCATCGGATTGACCGGTACGGAAACCGAATTAGCACAATCATTGACATGGCAAAGTTCGGGGCAGTGCCGGTTTTTTTTCGGTCACGCCCTTCGTAAAAGAACATCCTCCGCCCTGGACTGGAAGATGACCGCTCGTTAGCGGACATAACAAAACGATGAGGTTTTACATGCGTAAAATTAAAGGGTTACGTTGGTACATGATTGCACTGGTGACGCTTGGCACCGTGCTGGGTTACCTGACACGTAACACTGTGGCGGCAGCTGCGCCAACTCTGATGGAAGAGTTACACATCTCCACTCAACAGTATTCCTATATCATCGCAGCGTATTCTGCTGCTTACACCGTAATGCAACCCGTTGCTGGCTACGTGCTGGATGTGCTCGGCACCAAAGTAGGCTACGCGATGTTCGCCGTTCTGTGGGCCGTCTTCTGTGGTGCCACGGCGCTGGCTGGTAGCTGGGGTGGACTGGCACTGGCACGAGGCGCAGTCGGTGCCGCAGAAGCCGCGATGATCCCTGCGGGTCTGAAAGCCAGTTCAGAATGGTTCCCGGCAAAAGAGCGTTCGATTGCCGTAGGTTACTTTAACGTCGGCTCTTCTATTGGCGCGATGATCGCTCCGCCGCTGGTCGTGTGGGCTATCGTCATGCACAGCTGGCAGATGGCGTTCATTATTTCTGGTGCCCTGAGCTTCATCTGGGCGATGTCCTGGCTTGTCTTCTATAAGCACCCGCGCGACCAGAAAAAACTGTCTGACGAAGAGCGTGATTACATCCTTAACGGTCAGGAATCACAGCATAAAAACAGCACAGCGAAGAAAATGTCGCTTGGCCAGATCCTGCGTAACCGCCAGTTCTGGGGTATCGCACTGCCACGTTTTCTGGCAGAACCAGCCTGGGGGACATTCAACGCCTGGATCCCGCTGTTCATGTTTAAAGTCTACGGCTTTAACCTGAAAGAGATTGCGATGTTCGCGTGGATGCCAATGCTGTTCGCTGACCTGGGTTGTATCATCGGGGGTTACTTACCGCCACTGTTCCAGCGCTGGTTCGGCGTAAACCTGATCGTGTCCCGTAAAATGGTCGTCACCATGGGTGCACTGCTGATGATTGGCCCAGGGATGATTGGTCTGTTTACCAGCCCGTATATTGCTATTGCCCTGCTGTGCGTCGGTGGTTTTGCTCACCAGGCACTGTCTGGCGCGCTGATTACGCTCTCTTCTGACGTATTTGGCCGCAATGAGGTCGCGACAGCTAACGGCCTGACGGGGATGTCAGCCTGGCTGGCGAGTACTCTGTTTGCCCTGGTCGTTGGCGCCCTGGCTGATACCATCGGCTTTAGCCCGCTGTTCGCCGTACTGGCAGTATTCGACCTGCTCGGTGCGTTAGTCATCTGGACGGTACTGCAGAACAAATCGGCAAGCGAGATTGATTCAGGTCCGCAAACCGGCTCTCCCGCTACGCAAAATTAACCTGACGCTAGTCGTCATAGGTATATAATGCAGAGCCGCCAGTTAACTGGCGGCTTTTTTGTCGGTGCGAGTAGAGCCGCCATCGCAAAAGTGGTATAACAAATATAGTCTGCTGTATCATGCCTGGAGTGCATATGGAAATCACTGAACCACGACGTTTGTACCAACAACTTGCTGCCGATCTAAAAGAACGCATCGAGCAAGGCGTCTATCTGGTGGGCGATAAACTTCCCGCCGAGCGCTTTATTGCCGATGAAAAGAATGTCAGCCGTACCGTGGTTCGTGAAGCGATTATCATGCTCGAGGTTGAAGGCTACGTTGAGGTGCGTAAAGGATCAGGTATCCACGTCATCTCTAACCAACCCAAACATTATGTTGCTCCCGACGAAGGTCTGGAATTCGCCAGCTACGGTCCTTTTGAATTGCTGCAAGCGCGTCAGCTTATTGAGAGCAACATCGCCGAGTTTGCCGCCACCCAAGTGACTAAGCAGGACATCATGAAACTGATGGAAATCCAGGAGAAGTCGCGCAACGAAAAAAGCTTTCGTGACTCCGAATGGGACCTGCAGTTCCATGTTCAGGTCGCGCTAGCGACGCAAAACTCAGCTCTGGCCGCCATTGTTGAAAAAATGTGGACTCAGCGCGTTCACAACCCCTACTGGAAGAAATTGCACGATCACATTGATCTGCGCACGGTAGACAACTGGTGTGATGACCATGACCAGATCCTGCGGGCATTAATTCGCAAAGATCCGCATGCAGCCAAGCTGGCGATGTGGCAGCACCTTGAGAACACGAAACAGATGCTGTTTAACGAAACCAGCGATGATTTCGAGTTCAACGCGGATCGTTACCTTTTCACGGAAAATCCGGTCGTTCATCTGGATACAGCGGCAAACAGCACAAAATAAACGTTCTGACTTTCACAGGCGCGATAACAGCGCCTGTTTCTGACACTCAGTAAGCATTAGGTATAAAGTGTCAGCCTGTGTAAATCCTCTCGCCTCACTCCCTTGCGATCAGCAAAATCAGAGTTCAACCACCGTAATTTATATAACGGACAACGTTGACCTTTGTTACAATTAGATGCTATTTGAATTTTTATGTTTGAGAGCTTGCTTACTTCACAACTTTACAGGGAATAGTTCAGGCCGTGAATTTGTGTCAGACCGCGAACCATGTAAAAAACACCAATAAAATTGCGGCGTTACAAACTCCAGAAAACCGGCATGACAACAACCGATTCTCCAGGAATATTGAATGGAACTACTGACTCAATTATTGAATGCTTTATGGGCTCAGGATTTTGAAACTCTGGCCAATCCTTCCATGATTGGTATGCTGTATTTTGTACTGTTTACAATTTTGTTTCTGGAAAATGGGTTGCTACCCGCGGCCTTTTTACCTGGTGACAGTTTGCTGGTACTGGTCGGCGTTCTTATTGCCAAAGGCGCAATGGGTTTTCCGCAAACGGTACTGCTACTCACCACCGCAGCCAGCCTCGGTTGTTGGCTCAGCTATATTCAGGGCCGATGGTTGGGTAATACCCGCACTGTGCAGAACTGGCTTTCACATCTTCCGGCTCATTATCACCAACGCGCGCATCATCTTTTCCACAAGCATGGCTTATCCGCGCTGTTGGTCGGTCGCTTCATTGCGTTCGTCAGAACATTACTGCCGACCATTGCCGGGCTGTCAGGCCTGAATAATGCACGTTTTCAGTTCTTCAACTGGATGAGCGGGCTATTGTGGGTACTGATTCTGACCACGCTAGGCTATCTACTGGGCAAAACACCTGTTTTTCTTAAGTATGAAGATCAGTTGATGTCTTGCCTGATGCTGCTTCCTGTCGTATTACTGGTGGTTGGCCTGGCCGGTTCACTGGTTGTACTCTGGAGAAAGAAATACGGGAACCGAGGGTAAATTATGCTGAAATCACGCATAACGATCCGACGACTGGCCTGGTCCACCACCTTTATGTTGTTTATCGGCGCGTTGCTCCTGACCTGGTCGGTCATCCGCCAGCAGGAGTCAACGCTTGCCATTCGTGCTGTAAACCAGGGAGCCAGCATGCCTGATGGCTTCTCTATCTGGCATCACCTGGACGCCAACGGCATTCGCTTTAAAAGCATTACTCCGCAAAATGACGCGCTGCTGATCACCTTTGATTCCAGCGCGCAGAGCGCAGCCGCAAAGGTCGTGCTGGACCGAACGTTGCCACACGGCTTCGTTATCGCTCAACAGGATGATGACAATCAGGCAGTGCAGTGGTTATCTCGTTTACGGGATACACCGCACCGCTTTGGTTAATCTCCAGGAATCTGAATTAGATCACTCACTTTGGTGATTTCACCGTTTAGTGCCTATGATTAATAAACTGAAGTTATGACCTACAGCTTTATTATTCTGGAGCATCGACCACAAAACATCGGGTCGCATCACAATGGAAGGTTCAAGAATGAAATACCGCATCGCTTTGGCCATTAGCCTTTTCGCACTCAGCGCCGGCAGCTACGCGTCCACCCTCTGTCAGGAAAAAGAACAAGATATTCAGCGGGAAATTAGTTATGCCGAAAAGCACAATAATCAGAGCCGCATCAATGGGTTAAACAAAGCGCTTAGTGAAGTTCGGGCAAACTGTACTGACAGCAAACTGCGCGCGAATCACCAGAAAAAAATCGCAGAGCAGAAAAATGAGATAGCCGAACGTCAGCGTGATTTAGCCGAAGCTAAGCAAAAAGGCGATGCGGATAAAATCGCAAAACGCGAACGTAAGCTTGCAGAAGCTCAGAAAGAGCTGAAAGAACTTGAGACCCGCGATTACTAAGTAAGGTAACTACCCACTCACCTGGAGAAAACTATGTCAAAAGATAACGCTACGGAAAATCTGCGCGCTGAACTGAAATCCCTTGCGGATACGCTCGAAGAAGTACTGAGCTCCTCTGGCGATAAGTCGAAGGAAGAGATGAGTAAAATTCGCAGCAAAGCCGAACATGCGCTGCGCGAGAGCCGCCATCGTCTGAGCGAGACCAGCGATGTGATTGCTAAGCAAACCCGTGAAGCGGCCGCTAAAGCCGACAACTATGTGCGCGAAAACCCATGGACAGGCGTCGGCATTGGCGCTGCGGTCGGTGTGGTGCTTGGTGTACTGCTGTCGCGCCGCTAACAATGGCTGACTCTCAACACGCACAAGGTCCAGGCAAAAGCGTCCTGGGGATTGGACAACGGGTCCTGACGATTTTTGTTGAGATCGTAGAGACGCGGCTGCGGTTGGCCGTCGTTGAGCTGGAAGAGGAAAAAGCCAATCTCATCCAGATCCTGCTGATGCTTGGGCTGACCATGCTGTTTGCGGCGTTTGGTCTGATGAGCCTGATGGTGCTTATCATCTGGGCCATCGACCCTCAATATCGCCTGAACGCCATGATTGCCACTACCGTTGTGCTGTTGCTTTTAGCGCTTATCGGTGGGCTATGGACGTTGCGAAAAGCGCGTAAAACAACGCTGCTGCGCCATACGCGCAATGAACTCGCTAACGACAGGAAGGCCCTGGAGGATGATGCATAATGAGCAGTAAAGTCGAACGTCTACAGCGTAAGGCGCAACTGCTTGGACAGATCCAGCAGCAACGGCTGGATCTGTCAGCCACTCGCCGCGACTGGCTGGAGGCTACTGAAGTCTACGATCGCGGCTGGAAAACGCTGTTGAACCTGCGTGGTTGGGTGTTAGTCGGGAGCAGTATTATGGCGGTTCGCACCATCCGTAATCCGAACCTGCTGGTACGCTGGGCCAAACGCGGCTTTAGCGCCTGGAGCATCTGGCGTCTGGTGAAATCGACCATCAGACAACAGCAGTTGCGCGGCTGATCCCCTCACCTTCCACCTAACCTCAAATTTTTTGAAAATTTCTGACAGTTTTCCTTGCTAACAATTCTCATTAGCCACGTTTATTATTCTCTTCATCGACAGCAATGACGCCCTCTGCGGCGTCGTTGCACAAAAAAACACAATAAGCCGCCTGAGTGGTTTCCTGGAGAGTATGATGAAGAAATTAGAAGATGTTGGTGTACTGGTAGCGCGCATTCTGATGCCAATCCTGTTTATTACCGCAGGTTGGGGAAAAATCACCGGATATGCGGGTACCCAACAGTACATGGAAGCCATGGGCGTCCCAGGATTTATGTTGCCGCTGGTGATTCTGCTTGAGTTTGGCGGCGGTCTGGCAATTCTGTTCGGTTTCCTGACCCGTACTACCGCGCTGTTCACCGCAGGCTTCACGCTGCTGACGGCATTCCTCTTCCACAGCAACTTTGCGGAAGGTGTGAACTCTCTGATGTTTATGAAAAACCTGACCATCTCAGGCGGCTTCCTGCTGCTGGCTATCACCGGTCCGGGCGCATTCAGTATTGACCGCGTACTGAATAAAAAGTGGTAAGCAAACTATACTGAACACATCAAAAAGCGAGGAGATATCTCCTCGCTTTTGCTATCTGAGGAGCGAAAATTATGGGACAACTCATTGACGGCGTCTGGCATGACACCTGGTACGACACCAAATCAACCGGGGGGAAATTTCAACGCTCTGCATCGGCTTTCCGTAACTGGCTCACCGCGGATGGCGCCCCAGGCCCAACGGGTGAAGGTGGCTTCGCCGCCGAAAAAGACCGCTATCACCTGTACGTTTCTCTGGCCTGTCCGTGGGCGCATCGCACGCTGATTTTGCGTAAACTCAAAGGGCTGGAACCGTTTATTTCCATTTCCGTTGTCAATCCGCTGATGCTGGAAAACGGCTGGACCTTTGATGACAACTTCCCAGCGGCCACCGGCGATACGCTTTACCAGCACGAGTTTCTCTATCAACTGTATTTACACGCCGATCCGCACTACAGCGGCCGGGTAACGGTTCCGGTGCTGTGGGATAAAAAAAATCACACCATCGTGAGCAACGAATCTGCAGAAATCATCCGCATGTTTAACACTGCGTTTGATGCGCTGGGTGCGAAAGCCGGGGATTACTATCCACCGACTCTGCAAAGTAAAATTGACGATCTGAACAGTTGGATTTATGACAACGTCAATAACGGCGTATATAAAGCCGGGTTTGCCACCAGCCAGGAAGCTTACGACGACGCCGTAGAAAAAGTCTTTCAATCGCTGGCGCGACTGGAGCAGATCCTGGGTCAGCATCGCTACCTGACCGGCGACCAGCTAACCGAGGCCGATATTCGCCTGTGGACCACGCTGGTACGTTTTGATCCGGTTTATGTCACCCACTTCAAGTGCGACAAACACCGCATCAGTGACTACCTGAATCTGTACGGTTTTCTGCGTGATATCTACCAGATGCCAGGCATTGCGGAGACCGTCAATTTCGATCACATCCGCAATCACTACTTCCGTAGCCACAAAACGATCAACCCGACCGGCATTATTTCTATCGGCCCGTGGCAGGACCTCAGCGAACCTCATGGACGTGACAGCCGTTTTGCATAATTTACACAGGTCTCCTTGGGGGGAATGCTTGTCAGTTAAGCATTCTGCAGAACATGAGATTTCGACTCAGGGTTCCGTTCACCTCAGCGGTATCACTTTTCTGAAGCGCTGATACCCGTGAACGTGCAAGGGAGGCTCACCGCCGCCTCCCTTGCAACCCAGGCTCCCAGCGGGAATGTAAAGGGCGTGGCGGAGAACGCCCTTTACACGTTCACAGGAATCGGTGTTTCAGAGAAACTATGAACATGAGGTGAACGGAACCCTTTCTCTGAGAGAGCATATTCATAACTTCTACCCACACAGGCGATACTTTCTGAAACTGAGGCGTTAACTGAATAGCATTACCCATCTGCGGGCCAAATAATTAATACTACAAACATTTACCAGCATTCCATTCGCAGCTATTCTTAATTTGATTGCTTTAAAAACAAGTAATTGAACGCAGAACGAGGCGAAAATGGATTGGTATTTAAACGTATTAAAGAACTACTTTGGTTTTGGTGGTCGTGCACGGCGCAAAGAGTACTGGATGTTTATTTTGGTCAACATCATCTTTACGTTCGTGCTGAGCGTGTTAGACAGGATGTTTGGCTGGCAACGCACCGGGGGAGAAGGCATATTAACAACGATTTATGCAATTCTGGTTTTTATACCGTGGTGGGCAGTACAGTTCCGGCGTTTACATGACACCGACCGTTCAGCCTGGTGGCTACTGGTGCTGCTGATCCCGATCGTCGGCTGGTTGGTCATCATTATTTTCAACTGTCAAAACGGCACGCCGGGGAGCAACCGCTTCGGCGCTGACCCCAAACAGTTGTCCTGAATTTAAATACGCCCCTTCAGTTGAAGGGGCGTATTTCTTATTTCCCGGCAAACAGCTTGGGGATTTCCCGCAAACACCAGGACTTCGCTTCGCCCATACTGTCCCGACGCCAGGCCATGATGATATCTATTTCGTTTGTCGATTCCGGGCTAACCACACGCAGCCGGCCAGCCGCAATATCCGCTTCCACCAGCGGGTATGGCATCGTCGCCACGCCAAGTCCAGCCAACAGCGCCTGGCGTTTATCTTCTATCGTACTCACCGTCAGGCGTGGTTGTTTATCGAGAAGCTGAACTGTCAGCACCGGGCGCTCACGGGCAGTATCCGCCACCGCTATGCCCCGGTATTTCACACGAGTGACTTCTGACAACGGTTCCGGCTCCTGGTGGATCGGGTGATCCGGCGCCGCCACATAGACGTTCATCAGCGAGTACAGCTTGCGCGAGTTAATTTCTGAGGATGAGCGGAAATGCATATCCGGCGCGATCACGATATCCGCTCTGCCCTGCTCCAGACGCTCCCACGCCCCGGCCAGCACTTCAGTGATGACGGAAAGCTGCGTGTTCGCCTTTCCGGCAAGGCGGTCAATAAGCGGGAAGAATGCCGCCGTTGGCACCAACGCTTCAGTGACAATCGTCAGATGCGTTTCCCAACCACGGGCCAGTGCTTCAGCATCGGTCGTCAGTTTATCCGCAGCCTCCAGCAACACGCGGCCACGTTCAAGCAGCATACGCCCGACGTTGGTAAATTTTGTGCGGTGACCTGAGCGGTCAAACAGCACCACGTCCAGCTCTTCTTCCAGTTTCTGCATGGTGTAGCTGAGGGCGGAAGGTACGCGTCCCAGTTCATCTGCCGCGGCGGCAAAGCTGCCGCGCCTGTCTATTGCGTCCATGACGCGTAACGCTTCAAGCGTTAAAGCCCGTTCTTTGGCCATCTCGTTCTCATTCAGGAAATTTGAACATACCGGGCAGAATATCTGGCTAACAATGCAGCGTCTAGCCATTTAACATAAAAGGAAGTAAAGAGAGGTCAAGAACTATGATTACTACCCGTACAGCCAAACAATGCGGGCAAGCAGACTACGGCTGGCTGCAGGCCCGTTATACCTTCTCCTTTGGACACTATTTTGATCCTAAACTGCTGGGTTATGCCTCGCTGCGTGTTCTGAACCAGGAAGTTCTGGCACCGGGGGCCTCTTTCCAGCCACGTACCTATCCAAAGGTTGATATCGTCAATCTGATCCTCGAAGGGGAAGCAGAGTATCGCGACAGCGAAGGTAACCATATTCAGGCCAAAGCCGGAGAGGTGTTACTGCTCGCTACGCAACCTGGGATCAGCTACAGCGAGCACAATATCAGCAAAGATAAGCCCCTGACCAGAATGCAGCTATGGCTGGACGCCTGCCCGCAGCGCGAAAACACCTGCGTGCAAAAAGCGACGCTGAATGCCGGCAAACATCAACTGCTTGCTTCACCGGACGGTGAACAGGGTAGCCTGCATCTTCGCCAGCAGGTCTGGGTACATCATGTTGAGTTGCAAAAAGGTGAATCACTGAGTTTTCAGTTACATGGACCTCGCGCATATTTGCAGTCGATCCATGGCACGTTCCACGCGGTCACTTCAGGTGCCGAAAAAGAGGCGCTCACCTGCGGTGATGGCGCATTTATTCGTGATGAAACTAACATAACGTTAGTTGCCGATACCCCATTGCGCGCTTTGCTGATAGATTTGCCCGTATAGTCATTGGAATCAAGGGAGTACGACTATTGAGCAAGAAGTCATCAAAAAAACGCCAGCCGCAGGCTGCGCCGAAAAAACAGGAAACAGTTCCCTTCGGCTATGAAGAAATGCTGACAGAGCTGGAGGCGATTGTGGCCGATGCCGAGCTACGGCTGGAAGATGAAGAAGCCGCCTGAAAAGGCGGCTTTGACTTAGGCCGGGTGACGACTCCGCCTTACCCGGCCAGGAGATTAATGTGCCTTACTGGCCATGATCTCAATGATCTGCTTGTCGGTTTCCTGCATCGAACGACACGCCAGCGCACACAAGTTAGAGATAGATTGCTCCACGTTATGCGCCACAATGCCTTCATTCCCCGTCACTGCGGTATCGTCCAGCGCCATGAGTACCGCTTTCCAGGCTGCTGACGCACTGGTAGAGACTTTCATTGCGCAACTGTTCGAGGCGCCATCGCAAATCATCCCACTCACGTCGCCAATCATGCTGCTGATCGCCATCGCGATGGTGTTGTAGCGACCATCTACGATCCATGCCATCCCCGCCGCGGCGCCCATTGCGGCCGTGGTTGCCGCGCACAGCGCAGACAAACGCGGAAGCTGATGATGGATGTAAATAGCGCTCAGGTGAGACAGCATCAGCGCACGCGCCAGTTTCTCCTCATCTGCGCCAAAATGCTCAGCTACCACCATCACTGGGACGGTGGCGGTAATCCCCTGATTACCAGAACCGGAGTTGCTCATGGCCGGCAGCGTCGCCCCGCCCATTCGCGCATCCGATGCCGCGCTGGTACGAATAAGAATGGCAGTGGAGAGATCGTTCGCCAGCAGACCACGTGCGCACTGCTTCTCCAGCGTAGTTCCGATGTGCAAGCCCCAGTTGCCGCGCAGTCCTTCCTGAGACAGCGCACCGTTCAGTTTTGCCGCATCAAGAATAAAGCGGATTGACTCAAACGGTACCGCGTTCACGAACGCCAGAATCTCTTCCAGCGATGTGTGAGACAGTACCGCCAGCGGTGACTCTTGCTTCTCTTCCTCAGCGTTCTGTTCTGTTGTAAACACCACGCCGTTATTGGTCTCGATGTGTACAATGTTGGTATGACCGCCGACAATCGTCACGCACGCCCATCCTTCAGCGCTGTACACCTTCGCGCGGGAAAAGAGGATGTCCTCGCAAGGCTCCTGCAGCATCACCGCCACCTTCCCTGCGTTAAGCATCGTTTTCGCATCAGCAATCGCTTGTGGCGACGCGTCTTTCAGTACTTCTAACCCAGCCTCGGCATTTCCCCCCAAAGCCCCAAGCGCAGCCGCTACGGGAAGACCTACCATCCCGGTACCCGGCACGGTAACGCCCATGCCGTTTTTCATCAGGTTTGGTGAGACCCACGCATCAATGCGTTCCACCGCGCCGTCCAGCTCAGCAGAAGCGACGGCCGCCGCCAGAGCCAGAGAGATAGGTTCAGTACAACCCAGCGCAGGTTTTACTTCTTCCTGCACCGCGCGAATAAAACTATCCCATAATGGATTCAATGTAGTCTCAAACATAACAACAACCCTTGCTCAGATAACTCAGGAAAATGCCAGGAACGGAGAAACGCACAACAACAGGCCGGTGACGATAATCAGGTACAGAGAGGCGCCTTTGTATTTGTGCAATGCAGGAACTTTGTAGACCAGCCAGGCCGGGATCAAGCAGCCCACCATGCCGAAGATTGGGCTACAAATAGAGGTGAAGCTCAGCACCGGCGCATTGAGCACAATTGCACTCCAGGCCAGCAGGATGGCGAAAACCATAATGCCGCGCTGAACCAGGGTTTCGTTGATTTTCTCGGCTGGCATTTTGCGGCGCAGCACGTTCATTACGATCCCCTGAGTCGCTTCACGAAAGCCTAAGTAAACACCGAAGAAGGCGGTCATCACGGCGAAAATGTTCAGGATAACGCTGACGATTTTCACCCAACCTGCACCATCACCACTGATAAACTGCGCAGCAATCGCCAGAGCGGAAATGTTCTGCTCATAGGCTTTAACCGCTTCGTCATGCCCCATCGCCAGCGTGAAGGAAACGGCGTAGAAAAAGACGGTGACAAACAGAATACCGAATGCGATGTTCATAGCACGCAGAGCTTTATGGCGTGCCACCTCAATCGATTTCTCACGAGAGCGGTACGAAATAACCATCGGGCTTAGCGTCTGAATAAACAGAATTGAAGTCAGGGTAAACGGCAGCGTGATAATTGCGTTTTTGATCAGCAGCGCCATCGGCGGCAGTGGGCCCGCGTTATACAAATGCCACATTCCCACCATCGATACACCAAGCGCAGCCACCACCAGCAGCTTGGTCAGCACCATGCCGGTGGAGATTTTAAACAGCAGTTTTTCTCCGCGTGACGAGATGGCCACCAGGATGCAAATCAGCACCAGGCCATAGAACGGGCTGTCGGACAGTAAACCTTCAGTAACGCCAAAAGTGTGCAGATAAGAGGCGCTATCGTTAGTGATAGCCGTGGAGTAGACGAACATCCAGATTACCAGCATCACAAAATATAATGCGCCTAACAGGATGCCCCAGTTTTTACCCAAATAGCCGCTGATTACGCTCGGGTAGTCTTTGCATTCCGGAGATTCCGCCAGCGTGTTAATAAACAGGCGCTGGAACAGATACATGGCTGGGTAGCCAATGATAGAGGACAGCAAGAAAACCCACAGCCCCATCAGACCCACCTGAACGGGAAGGAAAACAATCCCCGCACCAATCGCCATCCCAATACTCATAATGACCCAGCCGGTGTCCGTGCTGTCGAACTTAATAGCTTCCCGCCATTCGCTTTCGGTCATTCCCGCCCGACGCGCAGGCGCTGATGCGTCGAGTATTACGCTGTTATTCGTTGCCGTTTCCATAAAAATCTCGCTCAAAATGTAGGGTAAGGTTTTATTATTTTTCCGTTCCGCATCAATGCGATACGCGGTACGAGTCGTGCAGGCGAGTTCGTTAGAATGGAGAAATCATACGCCGAGGGTCAGAGAAAAACTTCACATAAATACCCCTTCATTTCATGATGTTTAATAAAATTATTCTATTTTATATTTACAAAATGGGATTATTTTC
>NZ_SZWR01000018.1:2622-4061 GCF_005280875.1 Citrobacter sp. wls827 | reverse complement strand
GCACTCAAGTGCGCCCAAAGGAGAAATAAACACAAATTCAGTTAAGTGCAAATCACTTTGATAGCCAGGCCTCCACGTGAAGTTTCACGGTATTTGTCGTTCATGTCTTTGCCCGTCTCATACATGGTCTCGATCACTTTATCGAGCGAAACGCGTGGTTCTGACGTCCTACGTAGCGCCATGCGCGCGGCGTTGACGGCTTTCACTGCGTTGATCGCATTACGTTCAATACACGGAATCTGCACCTGCCCGGCCACCGGATCGCAGGTAAGGCCCAAGTTATGCTCCATAGCGATTTCCGCCGCAATACACACCTGAGACGGGCTACCGCCAAGCAACTCTGTCAGCCCGGCAGCCGCCATTGAACAGGCTACGCCAATTTCCCCCTGGCAGCCGACTTCGGCACCCGAAATCGAGGCATTCATCTTATACAGCGCACCTATCGCCCCCGCGGCCAGCAAATAACGGGCGATGGAGTTGGCATTCACCGGACGGCGGAACTTGTCGTAATAGGCCAGGACGGCGGGAATAATCCCGCATGCACCGTTGGTCGGTGCGGTCACCACCCGACACCCGGCGGCGTTTTCTTCGCTCACGGCCAGCGCGAACATGTTGATCCAGTCAATGACGTTCATCGGGTCGCTGGACAGGTTGTCGCTGGAAACCAGCAGCCGACGCAGTGCCACGGCGCGACGCGGTACATTAAGCGGGCCCGGAAGCACACCTTCGGTATTCATGCCGCGCTCAATCCCGGCATGCATGACGTCCCAAATGGCAGCAAAGCCAGCATCGATTTCTTCTTTGCTGCGCATCGCCAGTTCGTTTTGCATCATCAGGCCGGAAACAGACAGCCCGTTGCGCTCACACAGTTTCAGCAGTTCGCTGGCGGAATGAAAATTGTAGGGCACGTGTGCTTCAACATCATGCGCCTGACCAAATTGCTCCTCTTCAACGATAAAACCACCGCCGACGGAGTAATAGGTTTTGCTTAATAGCGTCTCGGTGCCGTTCCACGCGGTGATACGCATACCATTTTCATGGCGCGGCAGCGTTTCGGCGTGAAAGAGAATATTTTCGTCTGGGGAGAAATCGACAATATGCGTGCCCTCTGCCACCGGTAAACGTCCGGTACGGGCTACTTCCTGAGTAAAACCAGCGATTGAATCTATATTAACGTTTTGCGGACTGTTACCGGCCAGCCCCATCATGATGGCGACATCTGTCGCATGACCTTTTCCGGTCAGGGAAAGCGATCCATAAAGATCGACCACAATATGTGTGGCCCTGGGAAGTTCCCCGCTGCTGACCAACAGATCAATAAAGCTTTTACCTGCATTCATTGGCCCCACGGTATGGGAGCTGGAAGGTCCAATGCCAATCTTGAAAATATCGAATGCGCTAATCATATCCACACCCTCGGATTGCCGTTCAGTGAAGAC
>NZ_SZWR01000018.1:0-2554 GCF_005280875.1 Citrobacter sp. wls827 | reverse complement strand
GATCCTGAGATCGCCCCGCAAGGGATTACAGCATGTCGCCACGTACGGCGATGGCTTCAATCTCCAGCTTCACATCCTTCGGTAAGCGAGCGACCTGCACGCAGCTGCGCGTAGGGTAGATTGCCTTATGCTCATCAAAGAACTGCTGGTACACCTGATTGATGGTGGCGAAGTCGTTCAGGTCGGAAACGAAAACGGTGGTCTTCACGATATCGCTCACTTTCAAACCTGCAGACTCGACAATCGCTTTCACGTTCTCCAGGCTTTGACGCGCCTGATCGGCTACGTTTTCCGCCACTTCACCGGTCTGTGGACACACCGGGATTTGACCTGACGTCAATACCATGCTGCCCAGATCCACACCCTGTACGTAAGGCCCAATCGCCCCTGGCGCACATTCGGTTGCAATAACTTTTCTCATAGTCCCTCCGGCGTCAGAGCGCCTGGGTGAAAGTACGTGAAATAACATCCTGCTGCTGTTCGCGGGTCAGCGCGTTGAAGCGCACCGCATAGCCAGACACGCGGATCGTCAGGTTCGGATAGTTTTCCGGGTGCTCAATGGCATCCATCAACATTTCACGGTTCATGACGTTAACGTTCAGATGCTGCCCGCCTTCCACATGCGCTTCATGATGGAAGTAACCGTCCAGCAGACCGACCAGGTTGGTTTTACGTACGCTGTCCTCTTTGCCCAGCGCTGCCGGCACAATGGAGAAGGTGTACGAGATACCGTCTTTGGCATAGGTAAACGGCAGTTTGGCGACCGAGGTTAACGACGCCACCGCACCTTTACGATCGCGGCCATGCATCGGGTTCGCCCCTGGCGCAAACGGCGTACCTGCGCGACGTCCGTCCGGCGTGTTACCGGTTTTCTGTCCGTACACTACGTTGGAAGTGATGGTCAGGATGGACTGCGTCGGCACCGCGTTACGGTAAGTTGGCAACACTTTAATTTTCTTCATAAAGCGTTCGACCAGGTCGCAGGCAATGCTGTCCACGCGCTCGTCGTTGTTGCCGTACTGCGGATAGTCGCCTTCGATTTCGAAATCAATTGCCAGGCCGTTTTCATCGCGAATCGGTTTCACGCGGGCGTACTTAATAGCCGACAGAGAATCCGCCGCTACGGACAGACCCGCCATGCCGCAGGCCATCGTGCGATAGACATCACGATCGTGCAGCGCCATCAGCGAAGCTTCGTAGCTGTACTTGTCGTGCATGTAGTGGATGATGTTCAGCGCGCTGATGTACTGCACGGCCAGCCAGTCCATAAAGTGGTCCAGGCTCTCCATCACCGTGTCGTAGTCCAGCACGTCATCCATCAGCGGTGCCGTTTTCGGCCCGACCTGGATTTTCAGCTTCTCATCCACACCGCCGTTGATTGCATACAGCAACGTTTTGGCGAGGTTGGCACGCGCCCCGAAGAACTGCATTTGTTTGCCGATAACCATCGGGCTGACGCAGCAGGCAATGGCATAGTCATCGCTGTCAAAGTCGGCACGCATCAAATCGTCGTTTTCGTACTGTAAAGACGAGGTGATGATCGACACCTGGGCGGCATATTTTTTGAAGGCAATCGGTAGCTGTTCAGACCACAGCACCGTCAGGTTCGGCTCAGGTGCCGGGCCCATAGTGTGCAGCGTATGCAGGTAGCGGAACGAGTTTTTCGTCACCAACGTGCGGCCATCCAGCCCCATACCGCCGATAACTTCGGTCGCCCAGATAGGGTCGCCTGAGAACAGGGTGTCGAATTCCGGCGTACGCAGGAAGCGTACCATACGGATCTTCATAATGAAGTGGTCGATCAGCTCCTGCGCCTGCTGCTCGTCTAAAATTCCCGCTTTGAAATCGCGCTCAATGTAAATGTCGAGGAACGATGCGGTGCGACCCAGCGACATCGCGCCGCCGTTCTGCGATTTCACCGCAGCCAGATAAGCAAAGTACACCCACTGCACCGCTTCCTGCGCATTACGCGCCGGGCGGGAGATATCGCAGCCATACTTCGCCGCCATTTCCTGCATTTGCAGCAGGGCGCGGCGATGTTCAGACAGCTCTTCACGCAGGCGAATCGTGGCTTCAAGATTCTGCCCCCACTCCAGGTTCGACTGGAGATCGGCAAACTGCAGTTCACGCTCGCGCACCAGGTAGCGGATACCGTACAGCGCGACGCGGCGATAGTCACCGATGATACGGCCACGACCATAGCCGTCCGGCAGACCGGTCAGCACGCCGGATTTACGGCAGCGCAGCATATCCGGAGAGTAGGCGTCGAATACACCCTGGTTATGGGTTTTACGCAGTTCAGTAAACTGGTACTCAAAATCAGCATCCATTTCACGGCCATAAGCATCAAAAGAGCTTTTGATCATGTTGATGCCGCCAAACGGATGCAGAGCACGCTTGAGTGGCTTATCCGTTTGCAGACCGACGATTTTTTCCAGTTCCTGTTCAATATAACCCGCATCGTGTGCGGTAATTGTCGTCGCAATATTGGTATCAAAATCAACCGGCGCATGCGTCGAGTTTTCAATACGGATGCCCGCCATGACTTTTTCCC
>NZ_SZWR01000016.1:82898-85377 GCF_005280875.1 Citrobacter sp. wls827 | reverse complement strand
ATAGGGAGTTATTTCAGGCTGACAAGGGGAAATTTAAAATAATTTTCCAAGTGCGTGTTTTTTATTCTTTGCGTTTATTTTAACAACGTTTTGTTGGTTAATTGGGCAATTTCCCGGGCAAATCCCGCCACCTGTTCCCAGTCGGTATAGATCACTTCTTTCTTCGTATCCGTTTCACCACCTGACATCTTCATAATCAGTTGGATCATGACGCGGTCATACCAGCGATAGCGGGGATACAACAAAGCACCCGCAATGACTGCACTGTGGTCTGGTCGCCACGGTGAACTCATCAGAAACTTACGCGCATAGCTATTAGTTTGCGGTGTGCGTTTCTCCGGTTTACGGGCAACCAGGTTTACAGAGTAAAACGCACTCGGCATCGTATTCAGCTGCGTGGCATGCTTTTTCACAAATTCCTGAAATGCAGAATGGTAATGGCCATAGCGAATTGATGCGCCAATCACCACACTGTCATAATTTTTCCACTCAGGCTCTTCGGTACGATGCAAATTCATGACATCTGCCCAGACACCCAGCTCTTTAAGTTCAGAAGCCAGATACTCAGCGATTTCGCGCGTTTGTCCGTCCCGGGAAGAAAAAAGAATCAGTGTTTTCACGTGTTACTCCATTATTCACGCCAGAAAGTAGGGGTAAAGAGCACCAGCAGAGTAAAGACCTCCAGACGACCAAACAGCATGTTGGCAATCAGGATCCATTTCGCCACCGGGTTCATGCTGGCAAAATTGTCGGCAACAACCCCCAGCCCAGGCCCGAGGTTATTCAGCGTCGCCACAACTGAGGCAAACGCAGAGAAGTCATCCACACCGGTCGCAATAATTGCCAGCATACTGATAATAAAGACCAGCGCATAGGCAGAAAAGAAGCCCCATACCGCTTCAAGGATTCGTTCCGGCAACGCTCGGTTGCCCAACTTAATGCTATAGACCGCATTGGGGTGAACCAGTCGCTTCAGTTCGCGGTTACCCTGTTTGAACAGTAACAAGATACGAATCACCTTCAAACCACC
Source organism: Citrobacter sp. wls827 (assembly GCF_005280875.1). Classification (NCBI taxonomy): domain Bacteria; kingdom Pseudomonadati; phylum Pseudomonadota; class Gammaproteobacteria; order Enterobacterales; family Enterobacteriaceae; genus Citrobacter; species Citrobacter sp. wls827. The sequence goes on along the minus strand of NZ_SZWR01000016.1, from coordinate 84,347 downwards.
GCCCGTTGACCCGGCACAGCCACCAATAAACGCAGAACACAGTAGCAGCACCGGCAGGAACAACGGCCAGCGAGCAATACTGTCCGTAGTAAATCCGGCGGTCGTCGCCATCGATACCACCTGGAAAAATGCCTGGTTGATCGTCGTGAGCGCCGACCCATAGGTATTATGTATCCACAACACCAGCGTACAGACGGCCACCAGCGTTAGCTGCACCCCGATAAACATGCGGAATTCCGGATCGCGCCAGTAGACCTTCAGACTACGCCCGCTTAATAAAGAGAAGTGCAGGCCGTAGTTACAACCGGAGATCAGCAGGAAGATAGCAATAATCGTGTTAATCGTGGGGCTGTCGAAATACCCCACACTGGCATCGTGTGTGGAAAAGCCGCCGATAGCAATGGTGGCGAAGCTGTGTCCAATGGCGTCAAAGGCAGGCATGCCGGCAAACCACAGCGCCAGCGCACACGCAACCGTCAATAGCACATAGATGAGCCACAAGGTTTTCGCCGTTTCGGCAATACGTGGGCGCATTTTGTTATCTTTCAGCGGCCCCGGCATTTCTGCACGATAGAGCTGCATGCCACCCACGCCAAGAATAGGCAGGATAGCCACCGCCAGCACGATGATCCCCATCCCGCCGAACCATTGCAGCATCTGGCGATAAAAGAGAATGGCATGCGGCAGTGAATCCAGCCCCACCAGCGTCGTCGCACCTGTGGTTGTTAACCCGGAAAAGGATTCAAAAAAAGCATCGGTGATCGTGAGGTTAGGACTTTCCGCAAAAATGAACGGCAACGCACCCACGCTCCCCAGCACGGTCCAGAATAAGACGACGATCAAAAACCCTTCACGGGATTTCAGTTCGCCCTTCTCTTTACGGTTTGGCCACCACAGCATGGAGCCGATAGCCAGAGCAACGAAGAAAGTTTGGGTAAATGCACGACCCGCACCATCACGGTAGATAAGTGCTACCAGTCCGGGGATGATCATCGTTCCCGAAAATAAGATGACCAGTAGTCCAACGATTCGGGTGATGGCGCGAAAATGCATCTCTGCCGCTTCCTTAGTTCTTTAAAATGAGGTGGGGATTATTCTGCAATCGATAACAATTGCAATGAACCACGACTAAAATCCGCCAGCTTTGCTGAAAATTCATCCACTTTCGCATAAGGAAGTGCTACCCGAAGCAGAACGAATGCCTGGTAATCACTGAAAACGATTTTACCGTCAAACTGCCCCAACAGTGTTTCAATGCCTGCCAGTTGGCCGTACTCACACTGCAAAGTATATTCGGTTAATGGCGTCTTGCGCTGTGTCGTTAACTGGCGCAGCGCCTGATTCACACCACCACCGTAGGCTTTTACCAACCCCCCCGTACCGAGAAGGATACCGCCGTAGTAGCGCACCACCACCGCAGTAATCTCACCAACGCCGCTCCCCATCAGT
>NZ_SZWR01000016.1:71726-82852 GCF_005280875.1 Citrobacter sp. wls827 | reverse complement strand
TGAGCGAGCATCGGTTTGCCTGCGGTACCCGCCGGTTCGCCATCGTCTGAAAATCCCAGTTGTTGCGAGTCATTGGGCGCACCCGCCACCCACGCCACACAATGATGACGTGCATCCGGGTGTTCCGCTCTGACTGACTCAACAAACGCTTTCGCCGCTTCTACACCGTCCGTATGGGCGAGCAACGTAATGAAGCGGCTTTTTTTGATCTCTTCAACGACGCTAACCGGCGCCGCAGGGATTAACCAACTGTCCATTACGCCAGTTTCAAATCCCGGGTCATGTTTTCAATATTGCTCTCGTGGACAACCACGTTGTCTTCAATACGAATCCCGCCGAACGGCTTCAGGGCTTCGATTTTCTGCCAGTTGAAGTGTTTGCTGAATTGCCCTTCACGCCACGGTGCCAACAGCGATTCAATAAAGTAGATGCCCGGTTCGATGGTCAGAACCATGCCCGGTTGCAAAACGCGGGTGCAACGCAGATAAGGATACTTCGACGGCGCGGCAAGGTGTGTGCCCGTATCATCCTGCATAAAGCCAGCAACATCATGCACCTGCAGACCCAGCGGGTGACCAATGCCGTGCGGCATAAACGGCCCGGTAAGATCGTTTTCTACCATCGCCTCTTCACTCATATCGGTGATGATTTGATGCTTACGCAGCAGTTTCGCGATGCGCTGATGGAACTGAATGTGGTAATCCACATAGCTGGTGCCTGCTTTCATCGTGGCAATCAGCGCCAGTTGCTCGTCATTCACATCTTTCACCAGATGCGCATAGTCGTTGTCGCTTTTCGCCGACCAGGTACGCGTCAGGTCTGCCGCATAGCCGTTATATTCCGCACCCGCGTCCAGCAGGAAGCTGCGGATTTCAGACGGAGCCTGATGATCCAGCTTGGTGTAATGCAGAACCGAAGCATGCTCGTTAAGTGCAACGATATTGCTGTACGGCACGTCGGTGTCACGATGACCGGTAGCCGTCAGGTAAGCGAGGTTGATGTCAAACTCGCTCATTCCGGAACGGAACGCTTCTTCCGCGGCACGGTGTCCATTCACCGCCATTTTCTGCGCTTCGCGCATACAGGCCAGTTCGTAATCTGTTTTATAGGCGCGGTAATAGTGCAGGTAGTCGATCACCCCTTTCGGGTTGATGTTGCTGGCCGCGATATCCAGCTGCAGTGCGCGTTCCGGAACCGGACCAATGTAACCGATATTGCCGCGAGCAGCAGGCAGTTGACTACCAATACCATCCGCTTTTGGCAGCGCGATGATCTCAATTTCTTCCGTCCAGAAGGAGGTCGGCAGCGGCTCAACGTTGTGCCAGTAATCGACCGGCAGGTAGAACCACAGTTTCGGCTTGTTCACGCCATCCACCAGCAACCAGCAGTTAGGAACCTGCGTTACAGGCACCCAGGCTTTGAACTGCGGATTAACCTTAAACGGATATGGATGATCGTCGAGAAAGACGTTAATCAGCTCACCTGAGTGAATAAGTAACGCATCCAGCTTAAAGCGTTCCAGTGCGTCGCGCGTCCGTTCTTGTAGGGTAACGATATGATTTTTATAGAGAGCGGCCAGTGATTCCATTTTCTATCCTTCTGTTTTTTTGACCTCAAGTCTCCGCATCTTAGCACATCGCCTTGTGAGTGCGTGATTTCTGCCGAGCGTGATCAAATCGTCATTTCTTTAATCATTCATTTGCATTTTTTTAACACAAAATACACACTTCGATTCATCTGGTATGACCAGATCACCTTGCGGATTCAGGAGACTGACATGCTTTACAAAGGCGACACCCTGTACCTCGACTGGCTGGAAGATGGCATCGCCGAACTGGTGTTCGATGCCCCTGGTTCGGTCAATAAACTCGACACGGCCACCGTTGCCAGCCTGGGCCATGCGCTTGATGTGCTGGAAAAACAACCGAATTTAAAAGGGCTGCTGCTGCGTTCTAACAAAGCAGCCTTTATTGTTGGTGCCGATATCACCGAATTCCTTTCACTGTTCCTCGTGCCTGAAGAACAGTTAAGCCAGTGGCTGCATTTTGCCAACAGCGTCTTTAACCGCCTCGAAGATCTGCCTGTTCCGACCCTCTCTGCGGTAAACGGTTACGCGCTGGGCGGTGGCTGCGAGTGTGTCCTGGCAACCGATTATCGTCTGGCAACACCAGACCTGCGCATTGGCCTGCCGGAAACCAAACTGGGCATTATGCCGGGCTTTGGCGGTTCCGTGCGTATGCCACGTATGCTGGGCGCGGACAGCGCGCTGGAAATCATTGCTGCAGGTAAAGATGTTGGCGCTGACCAGGCGCTAAAAATCGGCCTGGTCGATGGCGTGGTGAAGCAAGACAAACTGCTTGATGGCGCGATTGCCGTATTACGTCAGGCGATTAACGGCGACCTTGACTGGAAAGCCAAACGTCAGCCGAAGCTGGAGCCGTTGAAACTCAGCAAAATTGAAGCGGCTATGAGCTTTACCATCGCCAAAGGCATGGTGGCGCAGACGGCAGGTAAGCATTATCCCGCACCGATTACCGCGGTAAAAACCATTGAAGCAGCGGCTCGTTTTGGCCGTGAAGAAGCACTGAATCTGGAAAATAAAAGCTTTGTGCCACTGGCGCACACCAGTGAAGCTCGCGCGCTGGTTGGGATCTTCCTTAACGATCAGTTCGTGAAAGCCAAAGCCAAAAAGCTCACCAAAAATATTGAAGCACCAAAGCAAGCGGCAGTGCTGGGTGCAGGCATTATGGGCGGTGGCATCGCTTACCAGTCAGCCTGGAAAGGCGTGCCGGTTGTGATGAAAGATATCAACGACAAATCATTAACGCTGGGCATGACCGAAGCGGCCAAACTGCTGAACAAACAGCTTGAGCGCGGCAAAATTGACGGTCTGAAAATGGCGGGCGTGATTTCCACTATTCATCCAACCCTCGACTATAGCGGTTTTGAGCGTGTGGATGTGGTGGTTGAAGCGGTCGTAGAAAACCCGAAAGTGAAAAAAGCGGTGCTGGCGGAGACTGAAGACAAAGTTCGCCCGGACACCGTACTAGCGTCGAATACCTCTACCATCCCAATCAACGAGCTGGCCAGCGCGCTCAAGCGCCCGGAAAACTTCTGTGGGATGCACTTCTTTAACCCAGTACATCGCATGCCACTGGTTGAGATCATTCGCGGCGAGAAAAGCTCGGATGAAACCATCGCCAAAGTTGTCGCGTGGGCAAGCCAGATGGGCAAAACGCCAATTGTGGTCAACGATTGCCCCGGTTTCTTCGTGAACCGCGTGCTGTTCCCATATTTTGCCGGTTTCAGCCAGTTGCTGCGCGATGGGGCGGATTTCCGCAAAGTCGACAAAGTCATGGAAAAACAGTTTGGCTGGCCGATGGGCCCGGCTTATCTGCTGGACGTGGTGGGAATTGATACCGCACATCACGCGCAGGCAGTGATGTCCGCAGGCTTCCCTCAGCGTATGCAGAAAGATTATCGCGACGCGATAGACGCCCTGTTTGATGCTAACCGTTTCGGACAGAAAAACGGTCTTGGATTCTGGCGTTATAAAGAAGACAACAAGGGCAAGCCGAAAAAAGAAGAGGATGCCACCGTTGACGGTTTGCTGGCAGATATCAGCCAGCCGAAGCGCGACTTTAGCGATGAAGAAATTATCGCCCGCATGATGATCCCAATGGTCAACGAAGTGGTGCGTTGTCTGGAAGAAGGCATTATCGCCAGCCCGGCAGAAGCCGATATGGCACTGGTGTATGGCCTGGGCTTCCCTCCGTTCCACGGCGGCGCGTTCCGCTGGCTGGATACGCTCGGCAGCGCGAAGTATCTCGATATGGCTCAACAGTATCAGCACCTTGGCCCGCTGTATGAAGTTCCGGCCGGTCTGCGTGACAAAGCGCGCCATAACGAACCGTATTATCCCCAGGTTGAGCCTGCCCGCCCGGTTGGCAGCCTGAAAACGGCTTAAGGAGTCACAATGGAACAGGTTGTAATTGTTGATGCGATCCGTACCCCGATGGGCCGTTCGAAAGGGGGTGCGTTTCGTAACGTACGGGCAGAAGATCTCTCCGCACATTTAATGCGTAGCCTGCTGGCGCGTAATCCGGCGCTGGAGCCAACCGCGCTGGATGACATTTACTGGGGCTGTGTGCAGCAAACGCTGGAGCAGGGTTTCAACATTGCCCGTAACGCCGCGCTGCTGGCAGAAATTCCGCACTCCGTTCCGGCGGTCACCGTCAACCGCCTGTGCGGTTCCTCGATGCAGGCGCTGCACGACGCGGCACGTATGATCATGACCGGCGATGCTCAGGCGTGCCTGATTGGTGGCGTGGAGCATATGGGCCATGTACCAATGAGCCACGGCGTTGATTTCCATCCGGGCATGAGCCGCAACGTAGCAAAAGCGGCGGGGATGATGGGGCTGACGGCAGAAATGCTCTCGCGTATGCACGGTATCAGTCGTGAAATGCAGGATGCTTTCGCCGCACGTTCACATGCTCGCGCCTGGGCTGCAACACAGTCTGGCGCATTTAAAAACGAAATCATCCCGACCGGCGGTCATGATGCCGACGGCGTGCTGAAACAGTTTAACTATGATGAGGTTATTCGTCCGGAAACCACTGTCGAAGCGCTATCCACCCTGCGCCCGGCGTTCGATCCGGTGAGCGGAACGGTCACTGCCGGTACCTCCTCCGCGCTCTCCGACGGAGCAGCGGCAATGCTGGTCATGAGTGAAAGTCGCGCCCGTGAGCTGGGTCTGACGCCGCGTGCCCGTATTCGTTCGATGGCTGTTGTTGGCTGCGACCCGTCAATCATGGGTTACGGTCCGGTTCCGGCCTCAAAACTGGCGCTGAAAAAAGCGGGACTCTCCACCAGCGACATCGGCTTGTTTGAGATGAACGAAGCCTTTGCCGCCCAGATCCTGCCGTGCATTAAAGATCTGGGGCTGATGGAGCAGATAGACGAGAAGATCAACCTCAACGGCGGCGCGATCGCCCTGGGCCACCCACTGGGATGTTCCGGTGCGCGGATTAGCACCACCCTGCTCAACCTGATGGAACGCAAAGACGTGCAGTTTGGTCTGGCAACGATGTGTATCGGGTTAGGCCAGGGCATCGCAACTGTATTTGAGCGAGTTTAATCAAAGATAAATTCCCCTAAATAATTCGCGCTGCATCGCGGCGGCAACTGAGCGAATCCCCGGGAGCATAGATAACTATGTGACCGGGGTGAGCAAAGGCAGCCAACAAAGAGGCAGAGTGAATTATGACGGGGAAAGGTTTAGTTGCCGTTCTTCCCGCCTGTCAGGGGCGGGTTTTTTATTTACCTGAACTACCACGCACCACTAATTGCACCGGCAACAGCAGATTCTCTTCCAGTTTCTCTTCCAGCAATAAACGCAGCGCTTCACGCCCCAGTTGCTTTTTATCAACCGCAATAGTGGTCAGCGGCGGATGTGACCAGGCCGCAGCATCGATATCATCAAACCCCACCAGCGCGAGATCTTCCGGGATACGTATATCCTGCTGCGCACACACCCGCTGAACAACCATCGCCGCCGCGTCGTTATAGGCAAAAATGGCATCAGGCGGCTCCGGCAGCCTGAAAAGCTCATTAACCGCTTCCACCAGGGATTGCTCGGTATCCAGCAGCGGTGGCGCAACGGCGTCGTATTCTGGCGGCATCAGCAAACGGGCCTCATACAATGCCTGACGGTAGCCCTTCTCGCGCTGACGGATGCTGTAGTGCGCAAGCGAACTGGCAAGAAAAGCGATACGGCTGCGCCCTTGTGCAATCAGATGTTGCGTGGCCAGATAACCGCCCTGGGTATTGTCCGGGTTCACGCAAGGCAGGCCCGGCGCCCAGAGATCCACCAGCACCAACGGCAGTTTCATCTGTTGCAGCAAGCCAAGTAATTCAGGCTCAAAAAATCCCGCGCAGATCAGCGCATCAGGCTGGTGCAACATCACCTGCTCACTCACTGCATCGCCTGGACCAATGGAGAGAAAGCTCAGCGCAATACCATGGTCACGACAGTTATCTTCTATCCCCAGCAGCAGTTGAGAATAAAACGGCAATGCCCGGCTGATATTGTGCTGGCGGTGCAGCAAAAACAGGACGCGTTTGATCTTGTCAGTGCGCAGACGGGAAAAATCATAACCCTGCTGCTGCGCCACAGAAATAATGCGCAGCCGGGTATCTTCACGTAGCCCCGGCTGCCCTTTCAGGGCGCGGGAAACCGCGCCAACCGAGACACCACAAGCTTCGGCAATGTCCCTGATACGTACAGGTTTCGTCATGTCACTCTCATTGATTTACGCTGTCCTTTTGCGCCCCCAGCCAGGCCGCGCCGCGTACGCCGCTGCTGTCACCGTGTCGGGCCTGAACGATCGGCGTACGGCACTGTTTACCAAATACGTACTGCGCCACTCGCGCCTGCAAGCCTGAATACAGTAAAGTGATATTGGATACCCCACCGCCCAGCACGATAACATCGGGATCGAGCGTATTCACCACCCCCGCCAACGCGCGCGCCAGCTGATCGCAATAGCGTTCCCATAACAAACAGGCTACCGTATCACCCGATTCTACCCGTTGCATAATTTGTGGCACACCTGCATGTTGCGCGGTGTGATTCATATACTGACGCTCCAGGCCGCTGCCGGAAATAAAGCTCTCAATACAGTTCACCTGTCCGCAATAGCATGTCACTTCAGCCCCGTCCCGAGATTCATGGTAGCGCGGCAATGCATTATGTCCCCACTCTCCGGCACAGGCGTTAGGACCGGAGACCAACCGATTATCGAAGCACAGACCACCGCCGCAACCGGTACCGAGGATCACGCCAAATACCACGTTATGCCCGTGTCCGCTACCGTCCATCGCTTCCGACAGGGTAAAGCAGTTGGCATCATTAGTAACAGGCACGGGTATTCCTAACGCTCGCTCAAGGTCTTGAGCAAAGGCCTGCTGATTCAGCACCAGGATATTGGAATTCTTAATCAAACCTTCGCTATCCACCGCGCCGGGCACCCCGATACCCACCGATAAAGGCTGATTAACGGCCTGTCTCGCCTTAGCAATCATCTCGGTCACAGCCTGGAAAAAATCACCGTAACTCTGCTTTGGTGTCGCACTTCGCTCGCAGAAAACAATTTCACCTGCGTTATCAATCACCACCGCTTCAATTTTAGTCCCGCCGATATCCAGTCCGAGCCTCATGGTTTTCCCTCGCTGACGTCCCGCAATGTGATGCGATACAGCTTGCCCATTTTGTTTACTAAACAAAATGAAACCCGTCACAAAACTCAGTTTTATGATTAATAGATAGAAAAAACATGTTTACTAAAAAATATGCTGAAAAAGAGAAACAACAAGACCGGGTTTGCACCCAGTTAGAAGAAGTAAGGTTGGTAATGGATGCGCCGGAAGGGATCCGGCGCACAGCGCTTAAATGAACGCGAAAGCGTCGCCAAACAGGCGATCTTCACGCGCACTACGTTCATTGCAGAACAGGTCGCGCGCGATTTTAGCCATCTCGAAACGCCCGGCGATATAAATATCATGTTCCGCCAGAGTGCCGTAATCCTGTAATACTGCCGTTAATACGGTTCCCGTACGACCACGCCAGCCGTCTTCAGGCTGCTCTACCACCGGCTCAACGCGCAGGTTCGGGTGATTCACCGACAATGCTTCCAGCTCTGAGAGATCGTAGAGATGCTTCTCTTCGCGCCCGCCCCAGTAAATAGTGATATCGCGGTTTGGATTGCGCGCCAGTGCGGTAAGCAGAATAGAACGCACGTAAGAGAACCCTGTACCTCCGGCAATCAGGATCAGCGGACGATTCTCATCATCCCTCAGCCAGGCTTCACCGTGTGGGATATCGACCTTAATTTCCCGATCTTTCAGAATTCGGTCCATAACAGCCATGGCATAAAGATTTAGCTCAGAAGCACCCACGTGCAGCTCAATGAACCCATGCTCATCCGGCGTAGATGCCATGGAGAACGGGCGTTTATCACGTTCGTCCATCACGACCATTAAATACTGACCTGCACGAAAGGAAAACGCCGCGTCCGGCACTAAACGTACGCGATATACGGTGTCAGTGATAGCTTCTACCGAGGTCACTTTACAGCTTAAGGTTGTCATGCGCTCTCTCTGTCGGATCAATAGGCAAAACGATCGCGCCTCAGGCGCTTTTGCCGTCATTAAAGATGGCTAATTCATCCCAAATTGCGTCAATACGCGCAGTCACTTCAGGATCTTTTTTAATCGGGCGTCCCCACTCTCGTTGGGTTTCACCCGGCCATTTATTTGTGGCATCCAGCCCCATTTTTGAACCAAGGCCGGAAACCGGCGAGGCAAAATCCAGGTAATCAATCGGCGTATTCTCTACCAGTACCGTATCCCGGGCCGGGTCCATACGGGTAGTAATTGCCCAAATCACATCGTTCCAGTCACGTGCGTTGACATCATCATCGCAGACAATAACAAATTTGGTGTACATAAACTGACGCAAAAATGACCAAACGCCCATCATGACGCGTTTGGCATGACCCGCGTACTGTTTTTTCATCGTCACCACGGCCAGTCGATAAGAACAACCTTCCGGCGGCAGATAAAAGTCGACGATTTCCGGGAACTGCTTTTGCAGAATAGGAACAAAGACCTCATTCAGCGCCACACCGAGAACCGCTGGCTCATCTGGTGGGCGTCCGGTGTAGGTGGAGTGATAAATCGCATCTTCACGTTGGGTAATGTGGGTGACGGTGAAAACCGGGAAGCTATCCACTTCATTGTAATAACCCGTATGATCGCCATACGGTCCTTCCGGTGCCAGTTCACCCGGCTCGATATAACCTTCCAGTACGATTTCAGCGCTGGCGGGTACTTCGAGATCGTTGGAGATGCATTTGACGACTTCGGTCTTGGTGCCACGCAGCAGCCCGGCGAAGGCGTACTCTGATAATGTATCAGGTACAGGGGTCACCGCGCCCAGAATGGTCGCCGGGTCTGCCCCTAACGCAACGGAGACTGGGAAACGCTCACCAGGGTGTGCAGCGCACCACTCCTGATAATCCAGCGCGCCGCCACGATGTGAAAGCCAACGCATAATGAGCTTATTTTTGCCAATCAACTGTTGGCGATAAATACCCAGATTCTGTCGCTCTTTATGCGGACCACGCGTGACGGTGAGTCCCCATGTAATCAGAGGCGCTGCATCTTCCGGCCAGCAGGTCATGATCGGTATACGATTTAAATCAACGTCATCGCCTGAGTAGATTTTTTGCTGACAAGGCGCACCGCGTAGCCGTTTGGTCGGCATGTTCAGCACCTGCTTGAACTGTGGCAGCTTATCAAACAGATCGCGGAATCCTTTCGGCGGCTCCGGCTCTTTCAAAAACGCCAACAGCTTACCAACTTCCCGTAGTGCTGAGACATCTTCTTGCCCCATCCCCATAGCGACACGCTTCGGCGTGCCAAACAGATTGCACAGCACCGGCATTGAATAGCCTTTTGGATTCTCAAACAACAGCGCAGGCCCACCGGCACGCAAGGTGCGATCGGCAATTTCAGTGATCTCCAGATGGGGATCCACTGGAAGCGTAATGCGTTTGAGCTCGCCCTGCTGTTCAAGCTGCGTCAGGAAGTCGCGTAAATCGTGATATTTCATGGCGTCCATTATGGCCTCTGTGTAAGCGCCTCATTATACGGCGTTCATCATTGTGATGCTGTATTTTTGTTAAATTAGCGTGAACTCTGGCAACCAGCACCGATGAGGCTTGAAAGATGAAGTGTATAATGACTTTTGCTATGCTTGCGCTCAGAACAAGCGGATAAGAGTTATTATGCAAGCCTGGTATTTACTGTACTGCAAACGCGGGCAACTTCAACGTGCCCAGGAACACCTGGAAAGACAAGCAGTAAACTGTTTGACGCCAATGATCACCCTGGAAAAAATGGTGCGTGGTAAACGTACCACAGTCAGTGAGCCACTTTTCCCTAATTACATGTTTGTCGAGTTCGATCCGGAAGTGATCCACACCACGACCATCAATGCGACACGTGGCGTTAGCCATTTTGTACGTTTTGGAGCGACACCAGCCACCGTCCCCTCTCCCGTCATTCACCAGCTTTCTATCTACAAGCCCGAAGGAATTGTTGACCCGGAAACGCCGCATCCTGGAGACTGCGTCATTATCACTGAAGGGGCATTTGAAGGGTTGAAGGCGATTTTCACCGAACCCGACGGCGAAGCACGTTCCATGCTCCTGCTTAACCTGTTGAATAAAGAGGTTAAGCAGAGCGTGAAAAACACCGGCTTTCGAAAAATATAAACAGACTGACTCAGAAGGTCACTTCGAATAACGTTCTGACGTTGGCATCAATCGCCGTTGATAGCCACTGAGGATCTTCCCCGCGCCAGTGCGCAATACGCTCAAGAATATGCGGCAGGTGTGCAGGTTCATTGCGTCGGGAAGTCGGCTTCGGGGCCAGATCGCGTGGGAGTAAATAGGGCGCGTCTGTTTCTATCAGCAGCCTTTCCACCGGGATAAACGGCAGTAGCTCCCGTAGTTCCATACCCCGACGCTCATCGCAGACCCATCCGGTAATCCCGATATAAAGCCCTCTGTCCACGCAGTCCTGCATCTCCCGGCGCGAGCCAGTGAAACAGTGCAGCACTGCGCCGGGGAGGCTGTCCAGCCAGGGTTCCAGCAGCGTCAGAAAACGTTCGTGGGCATCCCGACAATGCATGAAAACAGGCATCTGCAATTCGGCGGCAATACGCAATTGCGCCTCAAAAGCCCGTTCCTGTTCCTGCGCAGTGGAGTAATTACGATTGAAATCCAGGCCACACTCACCAATGGCGACCACTTCGGACTGGTTCGCCAGTGCAATAATTTCCGCCTCTGTTGAGGATTGCCATTGGCTACTGTCATGCGGGTGGACGCCAGCTGTGGACCAGCAATGTGGATAATGCTGTGCCAACTTTAGCGCCTGCTGGCTTTCATGCAGGTTTGTTCCGGTCAGAAGCATGCCGTTTACACCCGCAGCAAAGGCGCGCGCCACAACCTCATCCCTGTCTTTCGCAAATTGTGAACTGGTTAGATTAACGCCAATAT
>NZ_SZWR01000016.1:50615-71651 GCF_005280875.1 Citrobacter sp. wls827 | reverse complement strand
ACGGGCGGCTGAATTTACTCTTCGGTTTTCTCGGTGGCTTCGGCTTCTTTCGCATTCTCAGCCTCGTTGTCTTCGTCTCGCGTACGTCGCTTGCCGACATAAAAACGAGAGAAGAAAACACCCACTTCGAACAGGCAGTACATCGGTATCGCCAACAGCGTTTGCGAGAAGACATCTGGTGGAGTCAGTAACATCCCCACGACAAATGCCCCGACAACTACGTAAGGACGTTTCTTACGTAGGTCCTCAGGTGTCGTAATGCCCATCCAGCACAACAATACAATGGCGACAGGAACCTCAAAAGAGACACCAAACGCCATAAACAGCGCCATGACAAAGCTGAGATAACTGGCAATGTCTGTCGAAACCTGCACGCCTTGCGGAGCTGTGTTGGCAAGGAAGCCAAACGCCAACGGGAAGACGACAAAATAGGCGAATGCCATCCCGATATAGAACAACAGCGAACTTGAGACCAGCAGCGGCACGACAAGGCGACGTTCATGCTTATACAAAGCAGGCGCAATAAATGCCCATACCTGGTACAGGATCACTGGTGCCGACAGGATCAGCGACACCATAAAGGTTAGCTTTATCGGGGTAAAGAACGGTGAAGCCACATCGGTGGCGATCATCGTTGCGCCCTGCGGCATTTGCTTAATCAGCGGTGCCGCAACCATATGGTAAATGTCGTTGGCAAAATAAACCAACGCCAGAAAGATCACCATAACCGCAATAATGCAGTTCAGGAGTCGCTTACGCAGCTCAATAAGATGCGTGATGAGCGGTTGAGTATCTTCTACAGACATGTTTACGGTTTATCACTCGACGAGGGTGAGGATTCGACAGCAGGTGCGGCAGGTTTCTTTTCCGCGTCCATCGACGTAACGGAAGCAGTGTCTTTCAACTCCGGCGTGTCAGCACCCGTGGATTCCGGTTTTTGCTCCGGCGAACTGGCCTGTGCTTCAGCAGTAGCAGGGGTAACCCCCTCGTGCTGCGCTTCACTTCCTTTCACTACAGGGTTATGGATAGTGTGCGCTTCATCGCTCGCTTTCTCAGGATCGTGCACGCTGTAAGAACGCTTCATCGACTCAGCCGCTTCACGCAGCTCATCCATCGATGCTTTCAGCTCCGGCGTCAAATTTGTCAGGCTCGCTTTCTCTACTTTCTTCAGGCTGTCCTGAAACTCCTGAAGCTTAAGCTCCTGGGTCAGTTCATTCTGCACAGTAGTTGCAAGAGAGCGCAGCGCACGGACCCAGCCCGCGACCGTTTTTACTGCTACTGGCAATCGTTGTGGCCCCAGTACGATGAGGCCGATAACGAACACCAATAACAGTTCGCTAAAACCGATATCAAACACGGATTATACCTGCTCTTTATCTTGGCTTTTGGCGTCTTCTTTCTTCACTTCACCCTGCTTATCGGTGATGGATTTAGCGGTAAAATCAGCGTCCTGGCTGGTTTTATCCTGCTTAGGTTCATCATCACCCATCGCTTTCTTGAAGCCTTTAATAGACGCGCCAAGGTCGGAACCGATGGAGCCGAGTTTCTTGGTGCCAAATAGCAGTACAACGATGACGGCAATGATCAACAACTGCCAAATACTGATACCACCCATACATGTTCCTCTGTCATAGATGATGAATTAATAAGGCCGTAGTATACGTTACACGACCTGCCTTGGGCGATGAAAAAATCAGCGCATTTTGCGCCAGCCGATCAGCCAGGCGATAACACCACCCGCGATTAACCAGCCCGGCATAAGCCCCCACTCAGGGCGGCTTACCAGCAGGAATGTCCCACTTAACAGCAACGTTGCGCCAATACCCAATAAATAACGGGATTGTCCCTGACGTACGTGATTCGCATGAAGCTCGCGCGCAATCTTATCAACACTGTGCTGTAAATATTTGCCCTGGCGCAAACTGTCATACACCAGTTCAGGTATTTCTGGCATTTTTTCGACCCAGAACGGTGCTTTTTCTTTAAATGCCCTGACAAGCGCCGGAATACCGACCTGATCTTTAATCCAGGATTCAAGGAAAGGTTTGGCCGTTTTCCACAGATCCAACTGAGGATAGAGCTGTCGACCAACACCCTCAACGTACAACAGCGTCTTCTGTAACAGCACCAGTTGAGGCTGGACTTCCATATTAAATCGACGTGCCGTATTGAACAGATTCAACAGCACGTGACCAAAGGAGATCTCTGCTAGCGGCTTTTCGAAGATCGGCTCACACACGGTACGAATGGCGAATTCGAACTCTTCAACGTTGGTATCCGGTGGAACCCATCCAGAATCCACGTGCAGTTCAGCAACTTTGCGGTAATCGCGGTTAAAGAACGCAATGAAGTTTTCAGCCAGGTAACGCTTATCTTCTTTGTTTAAAGAGCCCACAATCCCACAATCAATACCAATGTATTTCGGGTTTTCAGGGTGCTCATAACTGACAAAAATGTTCCCAGGGTGCATATCTGCATGGAAAAAGCTGTCGCGGAATACCTGAGTAAAGAAGACCTGAACACCACGCTCGGCCAACAGTTTCATATTGGTGCCGTTCTTCTCAAGCGTGGTGACATCTGAAACCGGGATACCGTAAATGCGCTCCATCACCATCATGTTCTGACTGCAATAGTCGGAATACACTTCCGGGATGTACAGCATCGGGCTATCTTCAAAATTACGTCGTAGCTGAATGGCGTTCGCCGATTCGCGCAGCAGATTTAGCTCATCAATCAACGTTTTTTCATATTCACGGACGACTTCTGTTGGTCGCAGGCGACGCCCATCTGGCAGCAGACGAGGAACCCAACGAGCCAGGCGGTAGATCAGTTTTAAATCCGCTTTGATGACCGGCAGTATGTCCGGGCGAATAACTTTGATCACCACCTCTTTGCCATTCGACTTCAGTCGCGCGGTATGAACCTGAGCAATAGACGCAGATGCCAGTGGTGTTATCTCAAAATCATCAAACCACGCTTCAACAGGTAGCCCACCCATTGCTTCTTCAATTTGTTCTTTTGCCCGTTGTCCATCGAATGGAGCAACCCGATCCTGCAACAGGGCCAACTGATCGGCGATGTGCGGCGGAAACAGATCTCGACGGGTGGAGAGCATTTGACCAAATTTGATCCATACCGGCCCCAATTCCTGCAAAGCCAGTCTCAGCCTTTCACCCAGCGGCTTATCTTTATGTCGGTTTGGCATCCAAAACAATGTGTAACGCCACAGACGGAGCGGCAGCGTAATACGCATTTTAGGGATGAGTTCATCAAGACCGTAGCTTAAAAAAGTGCGAATGATGAAATAAAGGCGCCGTACTTCTCCTGGCGTCATTTGGCCTCCAGTTTTTCCAGCCGTCTGGCCAGAGATTCGACCGCTCGCTCAACCGCTGCCGTTTCTTCCGCAAACCATGCAACTTCAAGCAGGCCAGGGGCCATACGCCACTCTTCGGTGATCGCTTCAGCAACATAACGTTGCTGACGTTGAATGCCATGACGCAGGAACTTCGCGCCACCGCGCAGGACTTTGCTAACACCTTCCGCGACGATATCACCGGTATAAGGAGCTAATAGCTCTGCAGGGTCGAATTCCGCCAGGTCAGCCAGAGCCACAAAGTTCTGCACCACCTGAATATCGCCCTGCACTTCCAGTTCGCCGCTGCGAATAAGCGTGGTGAGTTGCTGCCGATCGCGTAGTTTCGGTAACACGCTGGCATGTGTAATCACGGTGCAATCGGCTGCGCCTTCCCATGCCCCCAGCACATCGACCTGGCGCTCACTGAATACCAGGACTAGCGACGTCGAAAATCCTTTCAGGTCAAAACGCAGCACCTTACTCTGCAAACGCGTTCGGGCCGATTTCAGCGCAGGAGAACGGTACAGAAAGGTGTTGAGCAGATTTTCAACGCCTGCGGTCACTAAGGGTTTTAAAGGCATCCCCAATCTCCTGTCAGAACTTGTAGCCACGATGCAGCGCAACGACACCTGCCGTCAGGTTGTAGTAATCAACGCTTTCGAACCCGGCATCTTGCATCATTGCTTTTAAGGTGTCCTGATCGGGATGCATGCGGATGGATTCCGCCAGATAGCGATAACTGTCTGCATCGCTTGCTACCATGGAGCCAATGCGCGGCAGAACGTGGAAAGAGTATGCGTCGTAGGCTTTGCTCAGAGGTTCGATAATCGGCTTGGAGAATTCCAGCACCAGTAGACGTCCGCCCGGCTTCAACACGCGATACATAGAGCGTAATGCTTTGTCTTTATCCGTAACGTTGCGCAGACCGAAAGAGATGGTGATGCAGTCAAACGTGTTGTCAGGGAAAGGTAGTGCTTCCGCATTCGCCTGAACGTACTCAACGTTACCCACCACACCAATATTGCGCAGCTTTTCGCGACCCATTTTGAGCATTGAGTCATTGATATCCGCCAGCACAACTTTGCCGGTTTCGCCTACCATGCGAGAGAATTTCGCCGTCAGATCGCCGGTACCGCCAGCCAAATCGAGAACGGTTTGTCCGCGACGCACGCCACTGCAGTCAATGGTGAAGCGCTTCCACAAACGATGAATGCCGAATGACATTAAGTCATTCATAACGTCATATTTAGAGGCCACAGAATGAAAAACGTGGGCCACCATGTCAGCTTTCTGCTCTTTAGCGACGGTCTGAAAGCCAAAGTGCGTCGTTTCTTGTGAATTATCCACCATCTCAGTGCCTGCTCATTCAAAAAATGTTCGAGAAGTGTAACAGATTGGGCCAATTTGCCCTACCCTTCTGCCGGGTTCAACTACCCCAAATGGACTAGCTTGATTGCTGATTTACCGTTTCATCATCGGGGTAAGGCTCATCTTGTTGCGTCTCAGGGACCGAGCGCAAACGGTACTCTTCATCCTGGGTAGTGGCTTGTTCAGCCAGCTCAGGATTAATCTCACGCTTAATTTCCACCCCTAAGCCACGGAAGGCTTCCGCCTGCGATAAGACATTTCCACGGCCTGAAGAGAGTTTTTTCATCGCCTGTCGGTAGTTATCCTGGGCTTTGTCCAGGCTTTGACCAATTGCCGACATATCATCCACAAACAATCGCATCTTGTCATAAAGTTTACTGGCCCGATCGGCAATTTGTTGCGCGTTGCGGCTCTGATGCTCGTAGCGCCACAGATTGGCAATCGTACGCAATGCCACCAACAGCGTAGTGGGACTGACCAGCATAATGTTATTTCTAAGCGCTTCGGTAATCAGTTCGGGCTGCCTGTCGAGCGCCAGTAAAAAAGCAGGCTCAACGGGGATAAACATCAGCACATAGTCAAGCGTACGCAGCCCCGGAAGCTGTTGATAATCTTTGCGCCCCAGCAGACGAATATGGTTTCGCACGGAGGCGATATGCTCCTGCAACGCACTCTCACGGGTGAATTCATCTTCAGCGTTAAAATAGCGTTCATAGGCAACCAGCGTCATTTTCGCGTCGATCACCACATCTTTGCCCTGTGGTAATCGGACAATAACGTCCGGTTGCATCCGCGAGCGCACATCATTCTCGATGCTAACCTGGGTTTCGTATTCATAGCCTTCGCGCAGACCGGAAGCCTCAAGCACCCGCGTGAGTACGACCTCTCCCCAGTTTCCCTGCGTTTTGTTATCGCCTTTTAATGCCCGCGTCAGGTTTACCGCTTCCTGTGCCATCTGCGCGTTCAGTTGCTGGAGATTACGAATTTCGTGCGCCAGGGTATGGCGCTCCTGAGCCTCTTTACCGAAGCTGTCCTGAACCTGGCGGCGAAAACCGTCCAGTTGTTCGCGAAGCGGTGCCAGCAGGCTGTTCAGGCTTTGGCGATTTTGCTCATCTACGCGGCGATTGCTGTGCTCGAAAATACGGTTCGCCAGATTCTCAAACTGTTCGCTCAGGCGCTGTTCGCTGTTGATCATCTGGCGAATTTTATCTTCCGCATGCTGTTGCGTTGCTTCCAGCCGGGTAGTGACTTCCCGGAGATCGGCCTCCAGTGAGGTATTGATACTGTGCAGGCTGCGGAGTTCGTTATTCAGCAGTTCGCACTCATCACGCCAGTGGGCTTCCTGTGAGAGTTGTTGCCGGGCGGCGCTTAGCGCGATATCCAGTTCTCGTCGTTCTTCGATGAGATCGGCACGGATCCTGTCGGCGTGCGCTTTTGTCGCCAGCCAACCCACCAGCAGCCCTGCAGCTAATGCCAGCACGGCACTCATCAAAATTGGAATATCCACAACACCCCCTTACAGCAACGACTTACCCGCACAAAATAGAATTGTGCTGTATAAACGTCCAGTTTAAAAGGTATTTCCTGCGAGGTACTACGCAAAATAAAAAGGCCGAACGAGTCGGCCTTTTTGAATAGACGGGAGAATTACAGTAAACGACGTGCGGCTTCTACCACGATTTTCACCGCGTGGCTTTCCGTTTGTTTCATCGTTTCCGCATTAGGGATCTCTTGCTGAGTACGGTTCACGATAACACCCGCGACCATACCGGCACGCAGACCCTGGCTTGCACACATGGTCAGCAGCGTGGCAGATTCCATTTCGTAGTTCATAACGCCCATAGACTGCCACTCTTCCATTGAGCCTTTGAAACGGCTCACGACGCGACCAGAGAAGGTGTCGTAACGCTCCTGGCCCGGGTAGAAGGTATCAGAAGACGCGGTAACGCCAACGTGGGTAGTAGCGCCGATAGATTTCGCCGCTTCCACCAGCGCGGTGGTGCACTCGAAGTCTGCAACAGCCGGGAACTCCATTGGCGCGAAGTGCAGGCTTGCGCCGTCCAGACGGACAGACGCCGTGGTGACCAGTACGTCACCTACGTTGATATGCGGCTGGATAGCGCCAGTCGTACCGATACGCAGGAAGGTACGAATGCCCAGCTGTGCCAGTTCTTCTACGGCGATAGAGGTTGACGGGCCGCCGATACCGGTAGAGCAAACGATCACGGCTTTACCATCCAGCTCAGCACGCCAGGTAGTGAACTCGCGATGAGATGCCAGCTTAACCGGCTTATCCATCAGCGCGGCGATCTTTTCCACACGCTCCGGGTCGCCAGGGACGATAGCAAGCGTAGCCCCTTGTAAATCGCTCTTAGTGAGGCCGAGATGAAAAACATCAGACTTAGACATAAAAACTCCTCTGTGAATCGGTTTTGTCAGAAGAAGCAAAAACACACTTTACCGAAGGCATGAACATATTTTCGTGACAGTCATCACTCTGATGTAAATCAATTGCATTCAATTACCATCAAATAGTGATACATATCACATAAACGATGCGATGTAAGGAAGCCCTGCACAAAAGATAGCCCGTTTAAGGCAATGTGGTTCGTTGCATGTGTCTATAGTTAACAATGCGCTTTTTGGCTGAATATTTAAGGGTACGGAGAATACCATGACAACACGACAATCTGGCTTTGCACCTGCTGTATCTCCACCGACGTCTACCACGGTTCACACTCCGGATAACGCGATTATCGCCGGTGTAACGTCCATACCTTCACAAGGCGATGATATGCCTGCGTATTACGCACGGCCGCAACAGACCGATGGTCCGCTGCCCGTCATCATTGTCGTGCAGGAGATTTTTGGTATTCATGAGCACATTCGTGATGTTTGCCGTCGACTGGCGCTGGAAGGATATCTGGCTATCGCACCCGAACTCTATTTTCGCGAAGGCGATCCCAATGACTTTGCCGATATCCCGACGCTTCTAAGCGGCCTCGTCGCCAAAGTGCCTGACTCTCAGGTACTGGCCGATCTGGACCACGTCGCCAGCTGGGCCTCCCGCAACGGGGGAGATGCGCACCAACTGATGATCACCGGATTTTGCTGGGGTGGACGCATCACCTGGTTGTATGCCGCACATAATCCGCAGTTAAAAGCGGCGGTGGCGTGGTACGGCAAACTGGTGGGCGATAAAACGCTGAACTCCCCCAAACATCCCGTTGATATCGCAACCGATCTTAACGCCCCCGTTTTGGGACTGTATGGCGGCCAGGATACCAGTATTCCACAAGATACCGTTGAAACAATGCGTCAGGCGCTGCGTGCCGCCAATGCGAAAGCGGAAATCGTGGTCTATCCCGATGCCGGGCATGCATTTAACGCCGATTATCGCCCGAGCTATCACGAAGAGTCCGCGAAAGACGGCTGGCAGAGAATGCTGGAGTGGTTCGCGCAATACGGTGGGAAGAAATAATTCCCGCCAGGCAAACCAATAAACAAAACGGAGGCATCAGCCTCCGTTTTGTTTTTACGCCTGACGCAGATTCTGTGCCGCTTTAACCATGTTTGCCAGCGCAGCACGGGTTTCCGGCCAGCCGCGCGTTTTCAGACCGCAGTCCGGGTTCACCCACAGACGCTCAGCCGGAATACGCTGCTCGGCTTTCTTCAACAGGGCTTCAATCCATTCCACGCTCGGAACGTTCGGCGAGTGAATATCGTAAACGCCCGGCCCGATTTCGTTCGGATAGTCGAACTCTTCGAACGACTCCAGCAACTCCATATCAGAACGTGAAGTCTCAATAGTGATCACGTCCGCGTCCAGCGCCGCAATGGAGTCCATGATGTCGTTGAACTCGCAGTAACACATGTGGGTGTGGATCTGGGTTTCATCCTTCGCCACTGCCGCGTTAATGCGGAAGGCTTCCACGCCCCACTCCAGATACGCCGCCCAGTCGCTGCGACGCAGCGGTAAACCTTCACGCAGTGCCGGCTCATCAATCTGGATGATGCCGATCCCCGCCGCTTCCAGATCCGCAACTTCATCACGCAGCGCCAGCGCAATCTGCTTCGCGATGGTTTCACGCGTCACGTCTTCACGCGGGAATGACCAGCAAAGAATGGTCACCGGACCGGTCAGCATACCTTTTACCGGTTTGTCGGTCAGCGACTGGGCATACTTCGCCCACTCCACGGTGATCGCTTCCGGGCGGCTGACGTCGCCAATGACTACCGGTGGCTTCACGCAACGGGAGCCATAGCTCTGCACCCAACCGTTCTGGGTAAAGACGAACCCGTCCAGATGCTCACCAAAGTATTCCACCATGTCGTTACGTTCGGCTTCACCGTGTACCAGCACGTCGAGACCCAGACGCTCCTGTTCAGCGATCGCCTGTTTAATATGTTCCGCAATTCCGGTGCGATAGTTACCAGCATCCAGGTTGCCCTTTTTGAAGTCCAGACGCAGACCGCGAATTTCGGTGGTTTGCGGGAATGAGCCGATAGTCGTGGTCGGCCATGCCGGCAGATTAAAGCGGGCACGCTGCGCCTCGGCACGAACCGGATAGGCGTTGGCGCGCTGGCTGTCCTGAGCGGTGATCGCCGCCAGGCGTTTTTCCACTGCGGCGTTATGGACACGGGTAGAGTGACGACGAGCCTGAATCGGTGCGCTCCACTCGACAATTGCCGCCGTATCACCGCTGTTCAACGCATCACGCAACAGCGCCAGCTCGCCGCATTTTTGCAGGGCGAAGGCAAACCAGCTCTTCACCTCTGCATCAAGGCGGGTTTCCACGCTGAGATCGATGGGGCTATGCAGCAGGGAGCAGGAAGAAGCCACCCACAGGTCACGTTTCCCGACGATATCTTTAATTTGCGCGTATTTTTCGCTGAGGTCGGCGCGCCAGACGTTACGACCATTGACCAGACCCGCTGACAGCAGCCAGTCGGCAGGCAGACGTTTGTGCAGCTCGGCGACATCATCTTTACCGTGCACGAAGTCAACGTGCAGCCCCTGCACCGGCAGCGCGGTAATGGTATCCAGGTTTGGCGTTACGCCTTCGAAGTAGGTGGTCAGTAGCAGCTTCACCTGGCCCTGCAGGGCGTCATAAGCCGGTTTAAAGGCATCCAGCCATGCTTGCGGCAGCTCCAGCACCAGAGCAGGTTCATCAATCTGCACCCACTCAATACCCCGTTTTGCCAGCTCAGCCAGCACCTGCTGGTAAACCGGCAGAATGTCGTTCAACAGACTCAGGCGGTCAAACTGTTCGCCTTTCACTTTCCCCAGCCACAGGTAAGTTACCGGCCCCAGCAGCACAGGTTTCACCTTGTGCCCGAGTGCCAGCGCTTCGTCTACTTCGTCCAGCAGTTGCGTCCAGGTCAGTTTGAACTGCTGACCCTTGGTGAATTCCGGCACCATGTAGTGATAGTTGGTGTTAAACCATTTGGTCATTTCTGCTGCCGCCGCTGGCTCACCGGTCGGTGCGCGGCCACGGCCAATGCGGAATAAGGTATCGATATCGACCGAGCCGTCTTTATTCTGATGACGGGCCGGAACGTTGCCGAGCAGCAGGCTGGTAGTCAGCACGTGATCGTACCAGGCAAAATCACCTACCGGCAGCAGGTCAACACCCGCCTGCTTCTGCTGATCCCAGTGGCGGGCACGCAGCTCGCGGCCAACGGCCAGCAATTCTTCACGGGAGGAATTTCCCGCCCAGTAGCTTTCTTGCGCTTTCTTCAACTCGCGACGCAGGCCAACGCGAGGGAAACCGAGGGTGTGATTAAGTATTGTCATTACATGCCTCTTATTTAATTTGCAGGTTTTAGCCGTCCAGATGTTTACACCGCTATATTTCGCAAGTACTGTATATTCCTCAAGCGCAATTTGTTCATGCCGAAGTGAAGGACTTTCATGATCGAGATTAAACACCTGAAAACGCTCCAGGCGTTGCGGAGTAGTGGTTCGCTGGCAGCCGCCGCGGCGACGTTGCATCAGACCCAATCCGCTCTTTCTCACCAGTTCAGCGATCTGGAGCAGCGCCTTGGCTTTCGACTCTTTGTCCGTAAAAGCCAGCCTCTGCGCTTTACGCCGCAGGGAGAAATCCTGCTGCAGTTAGCCAATCAGGTGTTGCCGCAAATTGGTCGTGCGCTGCAGGCCTGCAACGAACCACAGCAAACCCGGCTGCGAATCGCGATTGAATGCCACAGCTGTATCCAGTGGCTGACGCCCGCGCTGGAGAATTTTCGTGCCAACTGGCCGCAGGTGGAGATGGACTTTAAATCCGGCGTGACGTTCGATCCGCAACCGGCGCTACAGCAGGATGAGCTGGATCTGGTGTTAACCTCCGACATTCTGCCGCGCAGCGGACTGCACTATTCGCCGATGTTCGATTTTGAAGTCCGCCTGGTACTGGCGCCGGATCACCCGTTAGCCAGCAAAACGCAAATCACGCCGGAAGATTTAGCCAGCGAGACGCTGCTTATTTACCCGGTGCAACGGAGTCGACTGGATGTCTGGCGACATTTCCTGCAGCCCGCAGGCGTTAGCCCGTCGCTGAAGAGCGTGGATAATACCCTGCTGCTGATTCAGATGGTTGCAGCCAGAATGGGCATCGCGGCGTTACCGCATTGGGTGGTGGAGAGTTTTGAACGCCAGGGCCTGGTAGTGACCAAAACCCTGGGCGATGGATTGTGGAGCCGACTGTACGCCGCCGTGCGTGATGGCGAGCAGCGCCAGCCGGTAACAGAAGCGTTTATTCGCTCAGCGCGGAATCACGCCTGCGATCATCTGCCGTTTGTGCGGAGTGCGGAACGACCCACTTTCGATGTACCCACAGTGAGGCCACTATCACAGCCGCGCCAATGATGAAGCTTGGCCAGTGAGGCTGTTGATGCCAGATGGCCAGGTTGACCAACAGCCCGGCCGGGACATGCATATTGTTCATGATGCCCAGTGTGCCCGCATCCACCTGGGTCGCGCCGTAGTTCCACATAAAGTAACCAATGCCGGACGCTGCCACGCCAAGAAAGACCAGAATTCCCCACTGTAGCGTGGTTGCAGGCATTTTCTGCGCATTGCCCAGCATGAACCAGGCCACTACAGCCACCATAAAGGCGCCCATATAAAACCAGGCAAAGGCGTTGTGCTGCGGCATTGGCCGCGTTTCCATCAGACGTTTATAGCCCACCATACCAATAGCAAAGCTGATATTGGACAACTGCACCAGCAGCAGACCGGTCCAGAAGTGGCTGGTTACCTGATCGTAACGAATAATCCCCGCGCCAATCACCGCCAGTAACGCACTGAAAGCGTAGCTCCAACGCAAACGGCGCCCGCTCATCAGGTCATAAATCAGCGTGATGTAGAGCGGCGTCAGCACGGTGAAAAGCAGTAGCTCTGAAACCGTCAGATACAGGTAGGCGTGAAAACTCAGCATATACATAATGCCAAGCTGCATGGCCCCCACCAGCATATACAGCGCGATCGTTTTTACGCTGTGCCCGCGGGTGCGTAAAAAAGGCAGGAACACCAGCGCCGCAAGTCCAACGCGCACCAGCACTGCAAAATAGCTATCGACATGACCGGCAAGGTATTCGCCAAACAGGCTGAAGGAAAAGGCCCACAAAATAGTGGTAATGATGAGTAGCGCCACAATGGATGCCTCTTAGAACAGGGAACATCCATTGTAGCGGAGAGTTTAGTTGACAACTGGTCAACTAAAGAACAATCACTTTAAAAAGAGATCGCGCAGGTAGTGCGGCACGGCATCGTCGGCGTTGAGTCCGATGACTTCCAGCTCCGGATGCAGATCCTTCAGGCGCTGGTGGGCATTGCCCATGATGCAGCCTTTGCCCGCCATAGAGAGCATTTCCGCGTCGTTCATCCCGTCGCCAAAAGCGATACAGTCTTTCAGGCTATAGCCCATCGCTTTCGCCACAGCTTCCAGCGCATGACCTTTCGACACGCCGCCCGCCATGACTTCCAGACAGGTAAGCGTAGAGAAGCTGACATTGACGCGATCGCCCCAGCGAGCGTTAATCGCCTGTTCCAGCGGCAGCAACCTTTCGTGAGAATCGGTGGTGAAAAACACTTTGCTGACGCCATCCGGCTCCAGCAGCGCAGGTTCAAACAGTGAATAATTGAATACCGCCTCTTTAAAGAAACGCATTTCTTCCGGGCGGTGGCGGTTCATGAACCACTCATCATCGCGGTAAACATTCGTCACGATATCCGGGTTGGCATTCACTACACCAAACAGGTCGCTGGCAATGTCGCGATCCAGGTTATGGGAAAACACCAGATTCCCGTCAGAATCATGCACCCGCGCGCCGTTGGAGGTGATCATGTAGGTTTTAATGCCGAGGTTATCGCGAATTTGCCCCACATCAACATGATGACGACCGGTGGCAAACACGAAGTGAACACCGCGAGCCGTCAGTAGTTTTAGCGTCTCTTTGGCATAAGGGGACAAAGTATGGTCGGGAGAAAGCAGCGTACCGTCTAAATCAGACGCAACAACCTGATACATAAGAAAATTAAACCTCTAGGAAAAGCGAGTTCCGCTGGATGAGTTATGCCTGTTGAAAAAATCAACAATAGCGTTAAGCGCGACTGAGCGCATTGCGTCCTTTTCGAAAAGGATCTCATGGTACGCGCCTTTTATGACAAGCGGCTGACCTCCTTCTACCGGATGGCCTGCTGCAGCGCGGAGTTCACAAAAACGATCGTGCATGCGGTTATCCACTACACGCTCTTCTTCGGCCTGAATCAGCAGCGTCGGCGTCGCGTCGTCTCCCGCGCCAGCCAGAACCTGTTCGCCCGCCTGAATGCCTTCACGCACCCAGTGATAGGTAGGGCCACCCACACGTAACCGCGGATCATCTGCGTAGAAGCGTAGGTTACGCCGATAGCGCTGTCGACTATGGGTGAGCGCATTCATACCGAATGGCAGCGCCCGCCAGCGACCAGTTCCCATCGCATAGCCTTCACGGATGCGCGGATGCCCTTCAGCCCAGTCAAGAATGTGGCGCACCATCCAGTCGGGAAAGCGCATCACAATACCAAACATTGGCGCGCAAAGCGCGATGGCATCACACTGATTCGGGTGGCGCTGCAGGAACAATGTGGCAATCGCTCCGCCCATAGAATGCGCCAGTATATAGCGTTTTCTCCACGGACCGGGTAGCACTTCCTGCTGCCAGAAGGCGGTTAGATCGTCGACATAGTCATTAAAGTTATCGACATGACCGCGATGTGGATCAGAAAGCATTCGCCCGGAACGCCCCTGACCACGGTGATCGATAATGAGCACGTCAAAACCAGAATGAAACAGGTCATACGCCAGTTCAGCGTATTTCACGTAGCTTTCTATGCGTCCAGGACAGACGACGATGACGCGATCATTTTTTTCTGCATGAAAACGCACAAAATGTACGGGGATATTATCCACACCCGTAAATTCCGCTTCTTCCCGCTGACGCCAGAAATCTGTCAGTGGCCCCATGGAAAAAGCAGCAAACGCGTTTTCTCTTGTTTCCCAGTCTTTTTGCTGCTGAAACATCGGGTATCCAGCCTCGCTGACCAAGTAAAATCGTTTTTTTCGCCGTCGCTGACACAACCTAACGGCAGTAGCGTATTGTGGCATAAAAATAGACAATCCGGGAGTTTCTCATGACCTTTGAATGGTGGTTCGCCTACCTGCTGACCTCTATTATTTTGAGCTTGTCTCCAGGCTCTGGCGCAATCAACACTATGACCACCGCCATCAGCCATGGTTATCGCGGTGCCAGCGCGTCGATTGCGGGTTTACAGACCGGGCTGGGCATTCATATCGTTTTGGTAGGCGTGGGGCTGGGAACGCTATTTTCACGTTCGGTGATCGCGTTTGAGGTGCTGAAGTGGGCGGGAGCGGCCTATCTGATTTGGCTGGGTATTCAACAATGGCGCGCGGCGGGTGCTATCGATCTGAACACCATGGCGAATACACAATCGCGCAGCCGCCTGTTCAAACGCGCGGTCTTTGTGAATCTGACCAACCCCAAGAGCATTGTTTTTCTTGCCGCCCTGTTCCCGCAGTTTATCCTGCCGCAGGAACCACAACTGATGCAGTACGTGGTGCTTGGCGTCACGACCATTGTGGTCGATATCATTGTGATGATCGGTTATGCGACGCTGGCCACGCGCATTGCTGGCTGGATTAAAGGGCCAAAGCAAATGAAGGCGCTCAACAAAGTGTTCGGTTCACTGTTTATGCTGATAGGTGCCCTGCTGGCATCGGCAAGGCATGCCTAGCAAATGGAACGGCACTCGCAAAGAAATGCTAACAGTATGAGCGTCTGAATATGACTTTCCGTACTTAGCCGCAAAGGAGGAAAAGTCTTTTATTCTGCGCTGTTAGGTGTTGAATACCAGAGTCAGAATGCCGCCACTCTCACTTCTCACGGATGATGGACGATGGCGGAAGCAACGACACCCCATGACGCAGTATTTAAGACCTTCCTCTCCCGCGTGGAAACCGCGCGGGACTTTATTGAACTTCATCTTCCGCCTTCGTTAATTAAAATCTGCAAACTGGAAACGCTCCGTCTGGAATCAGGCAGTTTTGTGGAGGACGATCTGCGCCCCTATTTCAGCGATATTCTCTACTCACTGGAAACCACCAGCGGGCATGGCTATGTACATGTGCTCATCGAGCATCAAAGCTCACCTGACAAGCATATGTCATTTCGCCTGATGCGCTACGCTATCGCAGCGATGCAGCGTCATCTTGAGGCTGGAAACGACACTCTACCGCTGGTGATTCCAGTGCTCTTTTACCATGGCAAGCAAAGCCCATGGCAAGGCTCAATGAACTGGCTGGATCACTTTGAGGATTCGGGAACCGCCCTTCAACTTTACAGCACACCATTTCCGTTGGTGGATGTGACGGTTATTCCAGATGATGAAATCATGCAGCATCGCAGTATGGCGGCGCTGACATTAGTGCAAAAGCATATTCGCCAGCGCGACATGGCACAGTTGCTGGATAAACTTACCCGCCTGTTTATGCTGGAGAAGATGAGCGGACAACAAATAACCGTGCTGGTAAACTACATGGTGCAAGCAGGGAATACACAAGATGTTCAGACATTACTGTATAAGCTGGCACAGCGTGTGCCGCAGCATGGAGACAAACTGATGACAATGGCGGATCAACTACGTGAAGAGGGCAAACGCATTGCCCTAACTGATGTAGCAAAAGCAATGCTCAAGCGAGGTCTGGATACCGATGCGATTATGGAAATGACCGGCCTTTCGAAGGATGAATTACAGAAGCTTGCGCAATAAACCGTACTCCGCCTGGGGCTCCCAGGCGGGTAACAAACTTAGCGCGAAATAATCAGGTGGATGCCGAAACCCGCGAACAGCGCGCCAGCAAAACCATCAATCCACTTTGCCAGACGCTGATAGCCACGACGCATTTTCGGCAGCGCAAACAGGCTGGCAACTACGGTAAACCACGCCAGCGTTTCCACGATAATCAGAGCAAAAATCCCCCAACGCGCGCCCGTTCCCACGTTATCGCCAACGAACAATGAGAAGACGGAGCCAAAATAGATAATGGCTTTAGGGTTCGCCAGGTTGGTCAGCAGACCTTTCAAAAAGCTGCGTCCGCTCTGCGCCAGCTCCACCTGCGGAGTGGGAGCTGCAACATCCTGTTTTTTAAATGCGCCGCGCAGCATCTGATAACCCATCCAGCACAGATACAGCCCCCCACCTACCATAATAATGGTGTGCAGCCAGGCCATTTTTTCGATAATCAGATGCAGGCCGAGCAGTGCCACGCCTGCCCAGACCATGACGCCACAGGTAATACCCAGCACGCCCATCATCGCTTCTTTGCGCGAACGACTAACCGCAGTTTGAGAAACAAAAAAGAAATCGGGACCGGGACTCATCAGCGCAACGATGTGCACCAACGCAACGGTGAAAAATAGCGTTAACATAAAAATGACTCGCGGGGGAATAGTTCAGTGAGTCATCATCCTGGCACTTTTTTGCCCGGCTGACTACTCTTCGTCGTCACCATCAACGTGTGCGCGAATAAGCGCCATAAACTCTTTACCGAAACGCTCAAGTTTACGCATCCCCACACCGTTAACGCTTAGCATTTCACTCGGTGAAACTGGCATCTGCTCCGCCATTTCAATCAGCGTGGCGTCGTTGAACACCACGTACGGCGGGATGTTCTCTTCATCGGCAATGGCTTTACGCAGCTTACGCAATTTGGCGAACAGTTTGCGGTCATAGTTGCCGCCGAAGGATTTCTGCATCGCGCGCGGTTTCAGCGCCACAATACGCGGCACGGCAAGCTGTAGTGGAACTTCACCGCGCAGCACCGGACGCGCGGCTTCGGTTAACTGTAACGCGGAGTGATGAGCAATATTCTGCGTCACCAGGCCCAGGTGAATAAGCTGGCGAATAACGCTCACCCAGTGTTCGTGGCTTTGCTCGCGACCAATGCCATAGACCGGCAGTTTGTCATGGGCCAGTTCGCGAATACGCTGGTTATTCGCTCCGCGCAGCACTTCCACGACGTACCCCATGCCGAAGCGTTGGTTAACACGGTAAATCGTCGACAGCGCTTTGCGCGCATCCATAAGTCCGTCGTACTGTTTTGGCGGATCGAGGCAGATATCGCAGTTACCACACGGCTCCTGACGCCCTTCGCCAAAATAATTCAGTAGCACCAGGCGACGACAGGTTTGCGCCTCGGCAAATGCCCCCATCGCATTGAGCTTATGCCGTTCGATATCCAGCAACTGTCCGGCGGGTTTCTCTTCGAGGCAACGGCGTAGCCATGCCATATCAGCCGGATCGTAAAACAGCATCGCTTCCGCGGGCAAGCCATCACGCCCGGCGCGGCCGGTTTCCTGGTAATAGGACTCGATGTTGCGCGGAATATCAAAATGCACCACGAAGCGTACGTTGGGTTTGTTGATCCCCATACCGAACGCCACGGTCGCCACCACGATTTGCAGGTCGTCGCGCTGGAATTTCTCCTGCACGTCAGCGCGTACGGTATTTTCCAGCCCGGCATGATAAGCCCCGGCACTGATGCCCCGGCTTTGCAGACGCGCGGCGGTGTCTTCTACTTTAGCGCGACTGTTACAGTAGATAATGCCGGACTTACCGCGCTGCTCTTGCACGTAGCGCATCAGCTGATCGAGCGGCTTAAACTTCTCCATCAACATGTAGCGAATGTTCGGGCGGTCAAAGCTGCTGATCTGAATTAACGGGTCGTTGAGTCCCAGCAGACGCACAATATCCAGCCGGGTGGTTTCATCCGCGGTCGCGGTCAGCGCCACAAACGGCAGGGTTGGGAAACGCTGACGTAACTGGCCCAGCGCCGCGTATTCCGGGCGGAAATCATGTCCCCATTGCGAAATACAGTGCGCTTCATCTACCGCCAGCAGCACCGGGTTCCAGTGCGCCAGGTTTTCAAGGAAGTTATCCAGCATCAGGCGCTCAGGCGCAATGTACAACAGGCGAATCTGTCCGCTGCGACAGCCTGCCATCACCTCAAGCTGCTGCTCGCGACTTTGAGTGGAGTTAAGGCATGCTGCGGCCACGCCGTTGGCCAGCAGTTGATCGACCTGATCTTTCATCAGAGAAATCAGCGGAGAAACAACAACGGTGAGCCCGTTGAGCAATAATGCGGGAATTTGATAGCACAGGGATTTACCGCCACCGGTCGGCATAACGACCAGGCAGTCGCGACCGGAGAGCACGGTATCAATGATTTCTTCCTGACCAGGGCGAAACTGTTGGTAGCCAAAGGTTTCTTGCAAAACCTGCTTAGCGCCCATTTCCAGATTCAACACTTCCGCCTGCGCCACATTAACCCCATTAGCCTGAAATAAAAACAGGCGCTATTTTCAGCGCCTGAGAGAGAAACTGCAATGATTAAAATACTCTCAATACTTATCAGAAGATATCGTTGAGCATCACGCCCACACCAACACGGGTCTGATTGAAGTTATAGTCAATCAGCGATTCGCCGTAACCGCTGTAAACCTGGGTGTAAAGACGCACATGCTTCGTAATGGGGTAACTGACACCCAGCTCAGCGCCGCCGTAACCGGTATTCCAGTTGTACTGACCTTTCGCACTTAAGACGGCGTCACCGAGGTGATAACCCAGTTTGAGCTGATAGTAGCCCATATATTTTGTGATATCCGGGTTATCGTCAGTGCTGCCGATGACGTACCACGGCTTAACTTCCACCAGCCAGTTACCATTTTCAGCCATCAGACGAGTATAAAGACGGTTCCAGCTACGTGAAGTGGGATCGGAGCGGCCGTTGGAGTCATGGTTATAACCCATTTCGACATCACGAAGCGTCCAACCGGCAAAGCGATAGTCGGTGGCGAAACCGAGGAACAATTGCGGTTCGTAGTTGGTTTCGCGAAACGGTGAAGACTCTTCACTGTTCGAAAGCTGCCACCAGGACTTCTGGGTATAGGAACCACCGAGTACCGAATTCGGGCCTAATATCCCGCGCCAGAGCGGAAACGCCAGGCTTAGCTGAAACTTAACCTCATCTTTGCGCGCATTTTCGGACCAGCTATAGCTGCTGATCGCCTCTTTGTTCATGTCGCTGGTATTGGTGTAGATGAGATAGTTGGTGTCATAGGGGTACAGCGTGAAAGGATTATCGTGTTCTTGCAGCATATTGGCGATAATACTGCCTCTCACTGCTGGTGCATCATGAATCTCTTTCACTGTCGCTTCCTGCGCATACGCGGTCAACGGCAGCATGACTGCTGGTAGTAACCATCCCAGAATCGCCCGCATCAGTACTGTTCTCCTGAACCAAAATATTGATGAATTGTATAATTTTCTGACAAGTATTCTATACCCTAAATAATTCAAATTGCAGGAAGGCGGCAAGTCTGCTCACCCCAGGAGCTTACTAAAGTAAGTGACTGGGGTGAGCAGACGCTGCCAACGCACATGCAACTTGAAGTATGACGGGTATACATACTTAGCGAGTTCCTCGTTAATCATCCCGTCCTAAAGTAGAAAACAACAAACAATAAGCATAATATCAACATTTCATTAACTATTAAGATGTAGGGATCGTATGTCTGCCGTACTTACTGCTGAGGAAGCGCTGAAGTTAGTGGGTGAAATGTTTGTCTATCATATGCCGTTTAACCGGGCGCTGGGACTGGAGCTTGAACGCTATGAGAAAGAATTTGCTCAATTAGCCTTTAATAACCAACCGATGATGGTCGGCAACTGGGCGCAAAGCATTTTGCATGGCGGCGTGATCGCCTCGGCGCTGGACGTCGCCGCCGGACTGGTGTGCGTTGGGAGTACGCTGACTAGCCATGAAACGATCAGCGAAGACGAACTGCGTCAGCGGATGTCACGCATGGGAACCATCGATTTGCGCGTTGATTACCTGCGCCCTGGTAGAGGGAACCGCTTTACCGCCACCAGCAGCCTGCTGCGGGCGGGTAATAAAGTCGCCGTTGCACGCGTGGAACTGCATAACGAAGAACAGCTTTATATTGCCAGCGCAACCGCCACTTATATGGTGGGGTAAGCAGCCAAAAAAAGGTAAACTGCTGTTACATTTCTGCAATGAGTTTTCCCGATGGATGCTAAACAAACGCGGCAGGGCGTGTTACTCGCTCTTGCTGCTTATTTTATTTGGGGTATCGCTCCTGCCTACTTCAAGCTGATTTACTATGTCCCGGCAGATGAGATCCTGACGCACCGCGTCATCTGGTCATTTTTCTTTATGGTGGTACTGATGAGCATCAGCCGCCAGTGGTCGGGTGTCAAAACGCTGCTTCAAACGCCAAAGAAGATCTTCCTGCTGGCGCTCTCGGCGGTGCTCATCGGCGGAAACTGGCTGCTGTTCATTTGGGCGGTCAATAATCACCATATGCTGGAAG
The DNA here is from genome assembly GCF_005280875.1 of Citrobacter sp. wls827. Classification (NCBI taxonomy): domain Bacteria; kingdom Pseudomonadati; phylum Pseudomonadota; class Gammaproteobacteria; order Enterobacterales; family Enterobacteriaceae; genus Citrobacter; species Citrobacter sp. wls827. The sequence continues at coordinate 50,977 of NZ_SZWR01000016.1, read as the reverse complement.
CCAGCCTCGGCTATTTTATTAACCCACTGGTGAATATTGTGCTGGGAATGCTTTTCCTCGGCGAACGCTTTCGTCGCATGCAGTGGCTGGCGGTACTATTAGCCGCCTGCGGCGTGCTGGTACAGCTGTGGACCTTTGGATCGCTGCCAATCATCGCGCTGGGACTGGCGTTCAGCTTTGCTTTCTATGGTCTGGTGCGCAAGAAGATTGCGGTCGAAGCACAAACCGGCATGCTGATCGAAACCCTGTGGCTTTTACCCGTTGCAGCCATCTATCTGTTTGGTATTGCGGACAGCCCAACCAGCCATATGGGGCAAAACCCGATGTCGCTCAATCTGCTGCTGATTGCTGCGGGTGTCGTG
>NZ_SZWR01000016.1:37377-50541 GCF_005280875.1 Citrobacter sp. wls827 | reverse complement strand
GCGGCGACCCGCCTGCGTCTGTCGACGCTGGGTTTCTTCCAGTATATCGGACCTACGCTGATGTTCCTGCTGGCCGTCACCTTCTACGGTGAAGTCCCAGGAACGGATAAAATGGTCACATTTGCGTTTATCTGGGTCGCGCTGGCGATTTTCGTGATGGATGCGATTTATACGCAACGACGGGTACGTCGGAGCTAGGGCATTGCCGGATGGCGCTTCGCTTATCCGGCCTACAAAAGCACGTCGCCGTAGGCCGGATAAGTCACCGCTATTACAGCCAGTTCTTGCGCTTAAAGTACAGATACGGCGCCAGACCGGCGAGCATCATAAAGACAATCGCCCCAGGATAACCGAAGCTCCAGTGCAGTTCCGGCATGAATTCAAAGTTCATCCCGTAGCTTGAAGCCACCAGCGTCGGCGGCAGGAACACCACGGAGACCACCGAGAAGATCTTGATGATGCGGTTCTGCTCAATGTTGATAAAACCCATCGCCGCCTGCATCAAGAAGTTAACCTTCTGGAACAGCGATTCATTGTGCGGCAGCAGAGATTCGATATCGCGCAGGATCTCACGCGCCTGCTCCAGCTGACTGCCCGGCAACCGCGCTTTACGCACCAGGAAATTCAGTGCGCGCTGGGTATCCATCAGACACAGACGTACCTTCCAGCCGATATCTTCCAGTTCCGCCAGCGTAGAAAGCGCTTCATCATATTCATCGCCCTGACGCCCTTCCATGATCACACGGCTGAGTTTTTCCAGGTCGCTGTAGATGTTTTCGATCTCATCCGCCAGCTGTTCAATTTTGGTTTCGAACAGGTCGAGCAACAGCTCGTAGGCATTGCCATCCACCATCGCCTGGTTACGCGCACGCATGCGGTACAGGCGAAAGGCCGGCAATTCGCGCTCGCGCAGGGTAAACAGACGGCCTTCGCGAATAGTAAATGCGACGGTTGAGTTACCCGCGTGATCGTCGGCGTCTTCATAAAAGAAGAAGGAGTGAATGTGCAGACCGTCTTCGTCTTCAAAAAAACGCGCGGATGCTTCGATGTCTTCCAGTTCAGGGCGCGTAGCCAGATTCTGGCCCAAGTCCTTTTGCACACGGTTTCGTTCTTCGTCATCCGGCTCGACTAAATCGACCCAAACCGAACTGGCCAGGTGCTCGATCTCGTCTGCCTCAAGGCGAGTTAAACGATTGTTTTCCAGTTGAAATGCGCTCAGCATGACCGGGACTCCCAATGCAAAAAATTATCGGACAGTTCGGAGGGCACACAGAAACAAATTGGGTTTCAGACCATTAAACAGCCTGACTCAGCGCGACGGGAAAAAACAGAAGGTCGCTGACAACCGCGAAGGCTATCAGCAAAAAGGGATAGCCTTAGGAGTTGATCCTGGATGACAGGATAATGAGCCAGTATCTACTGGGTGTGTCCAAGGCGAATGTCCTCTTAGCGTAATCGTGCGCGCATGTTACGCCAGCAAAATTTTGACGTCAACACGCAACGAAACGCTAGCCTGGATAAATTACCTGCTCATCAGTAAGGCTAGCAGATCGTTACAAAATAATGATATTTTTCTGAAAGTTATACCGTTTCCAGTCGGGCATAGGCCGCCACCAGCCATTTGATCCCCTGCCCCTGGAACGCAACCTGCAAACGACTGTGCTCGCCGCTGCCTTCCAGATTGACAATGGTGCCCTCGCCAAACTTGGCATGGCGCACCCGCTGGCCAAGCTTATAGCCGGTATCGTTTTCCGCCATTGGCGTGCCCATTCGCTGATGGCTCACCGGACGGCTGACCGTGGCGCGCAGACGTACCTCTTCAACACACGTTTCCGGCAGTTCACCAATAAAGCGCGACGGGCGATGGTAAACCTCTTTGCCGTACAGACGACGCGTTTCGGCGTAGGTCAGCGTCAGCTTTTGCATCGCGCGGGTTACGCCGACGTAGGCCAGGCGGCGTTCCTCTTCGAGACGTCCGCCTTCGTCCAGCGACATCTGGCTGGGGAACATGCCTTCTTCCATCCCCACGATAAACACCTGCGGGAACTCCAGACCTTTCGCCGAGTGCAGGGTCATCAGCTGTACCGCGTCCTGCCAGGTATCCGCCTGCCCTTCGCCCGCTTCCAGCGCGGCGTGAGACAGGAATGCCTGCAGCGGCATTAAGTCTTCATCTTCTTCGTTGTAGCTGAACTGGCGCGTTGCCGTCACCAGTTCGTCTAAGTTTTCGATACGCGTCTGGCCCTTCTCGCCTTTTTCCTGCTCGTACATCATGCGCAGCCCGGAGTCTTTAATCACCCGGTCAGTCTGCACGTGCAGCGGCATATCGGCGGTCTCCTGGGCCAGTGCGTCAATCAGCTCCATAAAACGCTGTAAGGCGCTGGCGGCGCGCCCCGCGAGGGCTTTTTCCTGCAACAGTTCACGACAGGCCTGCCACAGCGTTAGCTGGCGGTCACGTGAGGTCTGGCGCACCACATCTAAAGTACGATCGCCAATCCCGCGCGTCGGTGTATTCACCACGCGTTCAAACGCAGCATCATCGTTGCGGTTAGCGATCAGGCGCAGGTAGGAGAGTGCATCTTTGATTTCCTGGCGTTCGAAGAAGCGCATCCCGCCATAAATCCGATACGGCATGCTGGCCTGTAACAATGCCTCTTCCAGCACGCGCGACTGGGCGTTGCTGCGATAAAGAATAGCGCATTGCTCCAGCGCACCACCGTTGTCCTGCCAGGTCTTGATGCGGTTAACGACAAAGCGCGCTTCATCGAGCTCGTTGAACGCGCAGTACAGCGAGATCGGTTCACCATCGACGCCGTCGGTCCACAGCTTTTTACCCAGACGCCCGTTGTTGTTCTCAATCAGGGCGTTAGCTGCGCTGAGGATATTGTTGGTCGAGCGGTAATTCTGCTCGAGGCGAATGGTTTCTGCGCCCGGGAAATCGGTGAGGAAGCGCTGGATGTTTTCCACCTGCGCCCCGCGCCAACCGTAGATCGACTGGTCGTCATCACCCACGATCATCACTTTACCGGTATCGCCCGCCAGCAGGCGGATCCAGGCGTATTGAATGTTGTTGGTATCCTGGAATTCGTCCACCAGGATATTAGTAAAGCGTTCGCGATAGTGCTGCAGGATATGCGGCTTGTTGAGCCACAGTTCATGGGCGCGCAGCAGCAGCTCGGCGAAATCCACCAACCCGGCGCGGTCACACGCTTCCTGGTAAGCCTGATACACTTTCTGCCAGGTTTGCTCAACCGGGTTGCCATAGCTCTGCAGATGATGCGGGCGCAGCCCTTCGTCTTTCTGACTATTGATAAACCACATCGCCTGACGCGGCGGCCACTGCTTCTCATCCAGGTTCATCGCTTTGATCAGGCGCTTAAGCAGACGCAATTGGTCTTCGCTGTCGAGGATCTGGAAATCCTGCGGCAGGTTGGCATCCATATGGTGCGCGCGCAGCAGACGGTGCGCCAGACCGTGGAACGTACCCACCCACATACCGCCCTGGCTGGTTCCCATGATCTGGCCGATACGGTGGCGCATTTCCGCCGCCGCTTTGTTGGTAAAGGTTACCGCCATAATCGAGTACGGCGAGTTGTTCTCTACCGTCAGTAACCAGGCGATACGGTGCACAAGCACGCGCGTTTTACCACTCCCCGCGCCTGCCAGAACCAACATGTTGCTGCGTGGCGCGGCCACAGCCTGGCGCTGTTCGTCATTGAGGCTATCGAGCAGGTAAGAAACGTCCATTGGCACCGCCGGAATCAACAGGGCCCAGCCGGACCCCTGGGAATTTATACAGAGTTGTTGGTGATTATATCAGCGAGGTCAGAGATGCCAACTGTGAAATTTCGATATGCGGAAGCAAACGACTGTCTGCGGTGTGCATCAGGTCGGCATTTTCCGGTTTGATCCAGCAGGCCTGCATACCACAACGGATGGCACCCGCGACGTCTGTCGTCAGGTCATCGCCCACGTGCAGAATCTCACCCACGGGCATGTTCAGTTTTTCCGCCGCCAGCGCGTACATGTCGCTGAATGGTTTTGATCGTCCGTCGGGACCGGCGCGCAGCACAAACTCAAAGTAATCACCCAGGCCAAACAGTTCCGGCTGCGCGTTACCGTTGGTAATCGCCACCAGCGGCCATTTGCGGGCCAGCGCTTTCAGCGTGTCATGCGTCGTCTGCGGGACTTCAATGCGGCTACGCCATTTGGCAAAATTCATCATCGCCGCATTCGCCCCCATTCTGGCTTCTGCCGCTGACAAACCCGCTTCCAGCATAGCGCGCTCTACGGCACGGTGACGCCATTGGGTAACATCGTGGTAGATTTCCGGCTCGGCGTCGCGAACGGCCTGACGTAAGCGCTGGAGGTCGCTATTTTGCAACGAACTCAGCGCCGGATGGTAATTCTGTACAAACGCGAGCGCTTCCTGCTCGGTGCGTGTGATAACGGGACGGTTATCGTAAAGAGTGTCATCAAGGTCAAAGGTGAGCGCAGAAATGCGCCCCAAAGGCCGGTAAAAACGCATTATTTCCCCCGTTTGGCGCGCGGATGCGCCGCATCGTACACTGAAGCCAGGTGTTGAAAATCAAGATGGGTATAGATTTGGGTTGTGGAGAGATTGGCATGACCCAATAACTCCTGCACTCCGCGCAGATCGCCGCTCGACTCCAGCATATGCGTCGCAAAGGAGTGGCGTAATTTGTGGGGATGTACGTGGCTGTTCAGCCCCTGCTTGATACCCCATTCAGCAAAGCGTTTCTGCACGTTCCGCGCAGAGATGCGTTTGCCCAGTTTTGACAGAAATAACGCATCGTCATCGCAGCCAAAGAGTCCGCGCAGATCCAGCCAGTGCTCAATCCACGCCACCGCATTGCGGCCAATCGGCAGGCGGCGCTCTTTACTGCCCTTGCCCATCACCCACACTTCGCCGGTGTCGAGATCGAGATGTTTAATATCCAGCCCAACCAGTTCAGATAAACGCAGCCCGGCACCGTACATCACTTCCAGCATCGCACGGTCGCGCACGGCGAGGGGATCGTTGAGATCGATATCCAGCAGGCGATTAACGTCGTCGACGTCGATATTTTTGGGTAAATGGCGCGGCGCTTTGGGTGCGGAAACGCTTTTTGCCGGATTGGCGTTCAGCTCGCCCTGACTGACCATCCAGTCGAAGAAACTGCGCAGTGCAGACAGGCGCAAAGCCAGACTCGCCGGTCCCAGCCCTTTACGGCGGCTGCGCACGGCAAAACTACGAACCATGAGCGCATCACACTGCTGCCAGCTTTGCAGACCGGTTTCACCGGCTAACGCGATGATGGCATCAAGCTGACGCTGATAATTAAGCAATGTGATCGGGCTAAGCTGGCGCTCAACGCCCAGATAGCGCAAAAAGCGCGCCACATCCTGAGAAAGGGGTGAATCGGTCATACGCGTTCAATCCAGCGCTCCAGCAGCTCCGGCAACATCAGCGAGATTTCCTGCAGCAATTGCGTGCCTTGCCCCTGCTGGTAATGATTAACATCACGACTGCTAAACAGCATCACACCCAGGGATCCATCTTGCCCGAGCATCGACATCGCGACTGAGCCTATGGCTTTCGCCTCCGGCATCATGACCAGCAATTCCGGACCATTAAGCGGCCCAAGATAGTGCTGCGACTGACCCAAACGCTGGATACGCAACGGTTCAAAAGCCTGACGGCTTAATGCCAGATGGGTGAATTTTGAGGGCGCGCCAAGTCGCCAGCGATCCGGGAACAAACGAATCGTCGCTCCCGCCAGCCCTAACTCACGCGCCCAGCGATGAAATCGCATCAGCATGTCGTCGAGACTGTTCGCGGACACCAGTCGTCCTTGCAGATTTAACAGTCGATAGAACAGGCTTTCGTTGGCATTCGCTTGTTCCATCAACAGCGCTATGTTCTCTTCCAGCACGTTGATATGATTGCGTGCCCGAGCCATATGCCATTCAACTAAAGAGACCGTGCCCCGCACCGGGTGCGGGACGCGCATCGCTTCAACCGCTTGAGCATTACGGATAAAAAACTCAGGATTACGTTGCAGATAATCGACGACCGCCCGGTCGTCCAGTTCCATGAGCGTTTCCTGTAGTTCTTCCCCTGGTTGCTTCATAAGTGAATAAATCCGTCGTAGACATGTGCCGCCGGGCCAGTCATATATAACGGATGACCCGGACCTTTCCAGGCGATATCAAGTCGACCGCCCGGTAATTCCACCCTCACTTCATCTGCCAGCAGGCCCTGCTGAATACCAACCGCAACAGCGGCGCACGCCCCGCTGCCGCAGGCCTGCGTTTCACCCGCTCCGCGTTCATAAACACGCAGTCGAATATGCTCACGCTTGACCACTTGCATGAAGCCGATATTGGCGCGTTCAGGGAAGCGCTCGTGGCTTTCCAGAACCGGTCCCAGTGTTTCTACCGTGGCCGTATCAACATCATCAACCTGAATCACGCAGTGCGGATTCCCCATTGAAACCACGCCGCACAATACTGTCTGCTCGGCCACTCGCATAATATAGGTCTTCTCTGCTTTATTGGCACGAAAAGGGACCTGCGAGGGTTCAAAGTTGGGTTCACCCATGTTGACCCGCACCAGCTCATCATCCGTTACGCTTAATACCATCCGGCCATTCGCGGTACTGACGCGAATATCGCGCTTATTGGTCAGCCCTTTCAGGCGAACAAAGCGGGCAAAACAGCGGGCGCCATTGCCACACTGTGACACTTCACTGCCGTCGGCATTAAAAATACGGTAGTGGAAATCCAGCTCCGGATCGTACGGAGGCTCAACCACCAGCAGTTGATCAAATCCAACGCCGAGATGTCTGTCGGCCAGGCGGCGGATCAGCTCGGGTGAGAAAAAGACATTCTGCGTTACCGCGTCGACGACCATAAAATCGTTGCCAAGGCCATGCATTTTAGAGAATTGCATTGTTTACTCCGTTCACGCGGGTACAGAAACTTACCGTCAGTAATTCACCTGAGAAGGTCCATCACTGATTCCACGATCGTTTTTATCTGGCGTCGTAGATTGTGCTGGTGACTGAATGCTCTTCGTCGGAGGCGGCGCGTTTTTGTCTGCTGGCGGGAAATAGAGAGGTCCCTTCAGACCACAGCCCGTCAGGCTGAACAGTGTAAAAAGTACAGCGAGTGCCTGAAACACGTTTTTCATTATGGATTGCCTGTAAGTTCATGCTTTCTGTTTTCTATCATCGCAGGAGAAGGCGTAAAAGCAAGAGTTTGGCTAAAAACTGCAACGTGATTTATTCCGCGTTATACTGCGACCATCACGAAAAACAGGATAAAAAAATGAACGACAGTGAATTTCATCGCCTTGCCGACACCCTGTGGATGACCATTGAAGAACGCCTGGACGACTGGGACGGCGACAGCGATATCGATTGTGAAATCAACGGCGGCGTGCTGACCATCAGCTTCGAAAACGGCAGTAAAATTATCATTAACCGTCAGGAGCCGCTGCACCAGGTGTGGCTGGCGACCAAACAGGGCGGCTACCACTTTGATCTGAAAGGCGACGAGTGGATCTGCGATCGCAGCGGCGAAACGTTCTGGGATCTGCTGGAACAGGCGGCAACGCAGCAGGCAGGTGAAGAGGTGAGCTTCCGCTAAGTGTGATTGCCGGATAAGGTGTTTACACCGGCATCCGGCATCATGTTCACGAAAAATACTGCTGCAACAGCGGCGTGTCGTTATCCTGACTGGTTTGCGGGACTGGACTAATCGGCTGGGTGCGGAACGGGATCACCTGCGCGCGCCCGTCAGTTTTCACAATCTGATAAAACTGCGGCAGGTTAAAGTTGATAAAACTGGAGCCGTAAGTGAAGCGATCGTGCGACGATGAATAGAAACGGCTGACGTCGCGTACCAGTTCCTCTTTGCTACCTTCGCAGTGGTGATACACCTCGACCCGGTTACTCTCGTCCAGAATGTAGATGTTAAAGCCCTGCTCATCACCCGTTTCTTCGAAAAAGAACTGAATGATCCCTTCACTGGCAAATCCGTCCACCACCGACGGGAGTTTCACATGGTTGGTTTCAACCTGAACGGAAAGCCCGTGCAGTTTGTTATGTGAAATCGCGCCATAGAATTCAATCGCGTTTTCCAGCTTCTGCACCGAGACGTTCAGGCGTTCGAAGAACAGGCCCCATGTCTGGCCGGAAACACGCAGTGCTTTAAAGCGTCCGGTTTCCTGGCGCGTACTGGACAGGCGTAATTCGATGCACTCAGACACCAGTTGCTGTACGCGAGTACGAATTAAACCGCGCAGATGCTGGCTATAGCAGAAGACCTCGACGCTATCCGGCGGCGCGGCATCCTGATGCATTTTGCCCAGAATCGTTTTTAACGCTTCAATCATCGCCTGCTCGCCGTTGAAGTGCAGGGTTCGCACTTCATTCCACGAGTTGCGATACAGCAGGTCTACGCTACCCACCAGACAATTTTGCTCTTCGCCAAAGCTGAAGACATCCAGCTTACGGAAATCAAAATGCACCACCTGATTGCGAAACGCCGCCGTCGGGTCATATTCGAGGTTAACGATAATCGCCAGATGGCGAATTTCGCACGGGCTGTATAGCGCTTTTGGCGTCGGTGCCGGCAGACGCAGCGGGAAGTGGTGCGACACATCAGCGACCATCTCCTGCAGCTTCGGCAAGTCGACAATACCGTTACCCTTAATAAACAAATGCGTACGCGATGTCAGCAGACCGTTAAACCACGCCCACGCTACCAGCTTATTGAGGTAGCGGTTATATTCCAGCGGCTGATGGCTGATGATCGAATCCATGTTAGGCGCGCGGTTGTAGAGATACCAACCCGAACGGTTAGCGCGACCTGGCGGCACGTGGATAAAGGTCAGATTGGGTTCTGAGAGATCCGGTGAGATCTGCGGGTTCACCAGCGTCACTTTGCCGGGCAAGGCTTCAAATGCGGCATACAGCTTACGGGTCAGCACGCCAATATCCTGCGGACTGGCGCTGACGCTAAGATTGTTACGGCGCGCAAAACGGATCAAATTACGATAGCTCTGCATCATTGCGTCGAGCAGTTCGTTGTGCGCTTCGCGTACCTGGTCAATTTTCCAGTTAGCGCGATTATCCAGCATGGTCAGACGGGCTTCATCCCAACCCCACTCTGTCACTAACTGACTTAATACTTCACGACGCCAGCCCACGCAGGCGCGTTCACGGCTCAGTTTCTCACAGACTTTTAAGTAGAAACATCGACGCACTAAATCCAGACGCGTCGGGTCTTCGATCGCCGTGAGGTATTCGGTCACGCGCTCCAGCATCATGCAGTATGGGTCGAGACCAAAAGAGACAATCTCGCCGTCGTGCAGGCGCTGTTTAATGTCTTTCGCCAACAGGCGTGGATTGGGGTATTCCCAGGAATAGGCTTCCAGCAGCAGCGTTTTCAGCACCGCTTTGTACGGGGAGTCGATACTCTTGTACAGCTGCCAGAGGCTGGCGCCAAAATACTCTTCGGCAGAGAGCGAACTGAGCCCGCCGAGATCCAACCATTCGTTTGGCGTTAGCACCCCTTGTGCGTAGAGCGTCATGACGTAATCGTCGTAATGCTCTTCTTCGTCGCCCGGCACCATATTCCACAGAATACGTTTACCCGCGAGGCGCACAGCGGTGCGATAGAATTCATCAAGCAGCAGAATATGCTGCGTCGAGCCACAGTCTTCACCACCCAGACTGCCGCTTTCATTGTGACGGAAACGGTTTTCGTCAATCAGGAAGAAACTGACTTCCACGCCCAGCGACGCGGCCCAACTTTCCAGCAGGCTACATTTACGCTGCAGCAACTGGCGCTCTTCGCTATCCAGCCAGGATTGATGGCAGACCCAGATATCAAGGTCAGACGAACAGCTCTGCCCTACCGAAGAGGTACTACCCATCGAGTAAACGCCGGTGATCGGCAGTTCGCCCTTTGGGGGATCCTGCGGTGACATACCGCGGTACAGTTCCAGCTCATTCAGGTAGTGGCGTTGGGTTTCATCAGGCGTGTAAAAGCATATGCCTTTGGGAACGTTACCATCGAGGTAACCCGGCATCAGTGGGTGGTGGTAGTGCAATAATGTCGGCAGCAGACTGTATACCTGCTGGAAGGCAGGTCCCATGGCAGCAAGCGCGCGATCCACACGCAGTTGATTTATGGCATCCAGTCTCTGTTTCAGAGTCTCAATATAGAGGTACAAGACGTATCGCCTGATGTTGCATCCGTCATGGTGTCGATAGCGGCGGCGCAAACGCTCACCACCCTCGTTATCAATCCGGATAAACCGTATGTCAAAAATAACCGTTACCTTTTTCACCTGCACTTTTATTAGTTACAGATGAAAAAATGGTCTAAAACGTGATCAATTTAACACCTTGCTCATTGACCGTAAAGAAAGATGCGCTACTTACAAGTGTAGCACCGTTCGTTACGTGTAAATTCCTTCATACGGTCGGGAGGTTTCTCGTCATTAATCACTGCCAGTGATGATGCAGCGCCTTTTCCTCTCACTTACGTTTGAGCGTAACGCTGACATCCCTTTGATAAGGATGTTAGGATGGTCAATGATTGATAATGACGGTAACAAGCATGTTAGACAATGTTTTGAGAATTGCCACACGCCAAAGCCCCCTTGCGCTCTGGCAGGCACATTATGTCAAAGACGCCTTAATGGCAAACCACCCCGGTCTGATCGTGGAACTGGTTCCCATGGTGACCCGTGGCGACGTGATTCTGGATACCCCACTGGCAAAAGTCGGGGGTAAAGGTTTGTTTGTTAAAGAGCTGGAAGTCGCACTACTGGAAAAACGCGCCGATATCGCCGTGCACTCCATGAAGGATGTGCCGGTTGAATTCCCTGACGGTCTTGGACTGGTCACCATTTGCGAGCGTGAAGATCCGCGTGATGCTTTTGTCTCCAATAAGTACAACACGCTGGATGAACTCCCGGCAGGTAGCATCGTTGGAACGTCCAGCTTACGTCGCCAGTGCCAGTTGGCGAAGCGTCGTCCGGACCTCATCATCCGTTCGCTGCGCGGCAACGTAGGCACTCGCCTGAGCAAACTGGATAACGGCGACTACGACGCGATTATTCTGGCGGTCGCCGGATTAAAACGCTTAGGACTGGAGTCGCGAATCCGTACTGCTCTGCCGCCAGAAGTCTCCCTGCCTGCGGTCGGACAAGGCGCAGTTGGCATAGAATGTCGACTGGATGACATGCGCACTCAGGCGCTGTTAGCGCCGCTCAACCATGAAGAAACTGCGCTACGCGTCAAAGCCGAACGTGCCATGAACACCCGCCTGGAAGGGGGATGTCAGGTGCCAATCGGCAGTTATGCCGAACTCATCAACGGTGAGATTTGGCTACGAGCGCTGGTTGGCGCGCCTGACGGTTCGCAGATGGTATGCGGAGAACGTCGCGGCGCCGCGCAGGATGCGGAAAAAATGGGTATATCTCTGGCAGAAGAACTGCTGGAGAACGGTGCGCGCGCCATTCTGGCTGAAGTTTATAACGGAGATGCCCCCGCATGAGTATTCTGGTCACCCGCCCGTCTCCCGCTGGGGAAGAGTTAGTGAGCCGTCTGCGCACACTGGGGCAGGTGGCCTGGAGCTTTCCGCTTATTGAGTTCGCGCCGGGCCGGGAACTGCCAACGCTTGCCCCCCGTCTTTCGGCGCTCACCGAAAACGATCTGGTCTTCGCACTCTCGCAGCACGCCGTCACCTTTGCCGATGCCGAGCTTCAGCGGCAAGGGGTAAGTTGGTCCACTCTCCCGCACTATTTTGCCATCGGCCGTACAACGGCGCTGGCGTTACACACCGTGAGCGGATGCAATATTCACTACCCTCTGGATCGGGAAATCAGCGAAGTCTTGCTACAATTACCTGAATTACAAAATATTGCGGGAAAACGCGCACTGATATTACGCGGCAACGGTGGCCGCGAGCTAATAGGTGAAACCCTGACAGCACGCGGAGCTGATGTCGATTTTTGTGAATGTTATCAACGCAGTGCAAAACATTACGATGGCGCAGAGGAAGCGATGCGCTGGCAATCTCGCGGCGTGACCACGCTGGTTGTCACCAGCGGAGAGATGCTACAACAGCTCTGGTCGCTCATTCCGCAATGGTATCGTGAGCACTGGTTACTACGCTGTCGGCTGCTGGTCGTCAGTGAGCGTCTGGCGCACCTCGCCCGGGAACTGGGCTGGCAAGATATTAAGGTCGCTGATAACGCTGACAACGATGCGCTGCTACGCGCATTACAATAACTCTCATAATGGGATGCCATAATGACGGAACAAGAAAAAACCTCCGCCGTGGTTGAAGAGACCAGGGAGGCCGTGGAAACCACATCACAGCCAGTCAATACTGAAAAAAAGAGTAAGAACAGCACGGCGCTGATTCTGAGCGCGGTGGCGATTGCTATTGCGCTGGCGGCAGGTGTGGGGCTGTATGGCTGGGGAAAACAGCAGGCCACTACGCAGACAGCAACTAGTGATGCGCTGGCAAACCAGCTCATGGCGCTGCAAAAAGCGCAAGAAACCCAAAAGACCGAGCTGGAAGGCATTATTAAGCAGCAGGCAACACAGCTGGATGAAGCCAATCGCCAGCAGACTGCGCTGGCCAAACAGCTTGATGAGGTTCAGCAAAAAATCGCCACTATCTCCGGAAGCGATGCCAAAACATGGCTACTGGCGCAGGCCGATTTTCTGGTGAAACTGGCGGGGCGTAAATTATGGAGCGATCAGGACGTTACCACCGCCGCAGCGTTGCTGAAAAGCGCCGACGCCAGCCTGGCTGACATGAATGACCCCAGTTTAATTGCCGCTCGTCGCGCGATTACCGACGATATCGCCAGCCTCTCTGCGGTAACTCAGGTCGACTATGATGGCATTATCCTCAAGGTAAACCAGCTCGCTAACCAAATTGATAACCTGCGTCTGGCTGATAACGATACCGATGATTCACCGATGGATTCTGACAGCAGCGAGCTTTCCAGTTCCATTAGCGAATGGCGCGTCAATCTGCAAAAAAGCTGGCAGAACTTTATGGACAGTTTTATCACCATTCGCCGTCGTGATGAAACCGCCGTCCCGCTACTGGCGCCAAACCAGGATGTTT
>NZ_SZWR01000016.1:16578-37300 GCF_005280875.1 Citrobacter sp. wls827 | reverse complement strand
CGGCGCAAGCCGTACCTCGCCATCAGGAAGAAACATACCGCCAGGCGCTGGAAAATGTCTCCACGTGGGTTCGCGCCTATTACGACACTGACGATGCGGCGACAAAAGCGTTCCTTGAAGAGGTCGATCAACTGAGCCAGCAAAGCATCAGCATGGACGTACCGGAAACACTTCAGAGCCAGGTTATTCTTGAGAAGCTAATGCAGACTCGCGTGCGTAATTTGCTGGCCCAGCCATCCACATCACCGGCTGAAGCCGCACCTGCACCAGCACCTCAGGCAGATGCTCCGGCAGCCGCGCCGCAAGGAGAATAATGATGCTAAAAGTATTGTTGCTCTTTGTGCTGTTGATCGCCGGGATCGTCGTCGGTCCGATGATAGCCGGTCATCAGGGCTACGTGCTGATCCAGACGGATAACTACAACATCGAAACCAGCGTGACGGGTCTGGTGATCATTCTGATCGTCGCGATGGTCATTCTTTTTGCGATTGAGTGGCTGCTGCGCCGTATATTCCGTACTGGTGCGCATACCCGCGGCTGGTTCGTGGGGCGTAAACGCCGTCGTGCGCGTAAACAGACCGAGCAGGCGCTGCTTAAACTGGCAGAAGGCGACTATCAGCAGGTTGAAAAGCTGATGTCAAAAAATGCCGATCACGCAGAACAGCCGGTGGTGAATTACCTGTTGGCGGCAGAAGCGGCTCAGCAGCGTGGTGATGAAGCTCGCGCTAATCAACACCTTGAACGCGCAGCCGAACTCGCCGGAAATGATACGATCCCAGTCGAAATCGCCCGTGTTCGTTTGCAGCTGGCGCGTAATGAAAACCATGCCGCACGCCACAGCGTAGACAAACTGCTGGAAGTGACGCCACGTCATCCGGAAGTCTTGCGCCTGGCTGAACAGGCTTATATTCGCACCGGCGCATGGAGTTCTTTGCTGGATATCATTCCATCAATGGCGAAAGCGCATGTGGGTGATGACGAGCACCGTGCGATGCTGGAACAGCAGGCATGGGTGGGTCTGATGGATCAGGTTCGCGCCGATCAGGGCAGCGAGGGATTACGCGCATGGTGGAAAAACCAGAGCCGTAAGACTCGTCATCAGGTTGCCCTGCAGGTGGCGATGGCAGAACATCTGATTGAGTGTGACGATCACGATACGGCACAGCAAATCATCATCGATGGTCTGAAACGTCAGTATGACGACCGCCTGGTGCTGCCGATCCCACGTCTGAAAACCAACAACCCGGAACAGATAGAAAAAGTACTGCGCCAGCAAATTAAAGTGGTGGGCGACCGCCCGTTGCTGTGGAGTACGCTTGGTCAGTCATTGATGAAGCACGGTGAATGGCAGGAAGCTACGCTCGCCTTCCGTGCCGCGCTTAAACAACGCCCGGATGCATACGACTACGCCTGGCTTGCCGACGCACTGGACAGGCTGCATCAGCCGGAAGAAGCCGCCACCCTGCGCCGTGATGGCCTGATGTTGACACTGCAGAACAACAATCCCCCGCAGTAACTCCTGAATGCCCGGTGACGCTTTCGCTTACCGGGCCTACATATTTTTCAATCGTATACGCAAAATCATTCGAGAAGCAGCTCGAAGGATTTTGTTTATGCATAAAAAAACGCCCGCTCGGTAAGGAGCAGGCGTTAAACAGGTCTGTATGACAACATAAATGGGTGCTTCACTCAACGTTATGTCCATGGTGTTTGATGAAGCTAAAGCGACATCTGTCAGTGGACGATAAGCACCGTAAACGGCTCTGCATCATTCCTGAGTTTATGAGGCCTGATGGCGAACATAAGAGATGGAATGAGCATCTACACGCATATTATTACACAGCGTATACGGTGATTGCACTGTAAAAACCAGGGATTGCGGCTTTTTAGGACTTCATGACATTTGGGGGAGAAGAGGTACAAAAGCGAAGAACAGAAAACAAAAAACCCCGCCGAAGCGGGGTTCAAAATTGGTCGGCGAGAGAGGATTCGAACCTCCGACCCACTGGTCCCAAACCAGTTGCGCTACCAAGCTGCGCTACTCGCCGTTTTACTGCTTTTTGAATTTTTAGTTCAATTCTTTAAGTCGTGGTGCGAGGGGGGGGACTCGAACCCCCACATCCTAAGGACACTAACACCTGAAGCTAGCGCGTCTACCAATTCCGCCACCTTCGCATTTCACAACTTTAAATTAATGGGGTGGCTAATGGGATTCGAACCCACGACAACTGGAATCACAATCCAGGGCTCTACCAACTGAGCTATAGCCACCACTGCAAATCTTTTACGCGGTATTAAAACCACCGCAGCTCCGGCACCATTACTAAATGGTGCGCCCGACAGGATTCGAACCTGAGACCTCTGCCTCCGGAGGGCAGCGCTCTATCCAGCTGAGCTACGGGCGCTTAGCGCCGTTGCGGGGCTGGATATTACGGAGGTCTCGGTCTGCTGTCTAGTGCTTTTTTAAAATAAATTATCGTTTGGTCACGCTTTGTGCGTTTTGTCGCTTATTCCTGCAATTTTTGGGCTGTGCCATGACGATTCAGGCCAAAAACCTTATAAATGAGCGTCACCGCCAGTAAGAAGCCGATGCCAACAAACAGCGACATTCGGGTATCTTCATTAAAGTACATGCCGATTAATACGCAAATCAGGAACGCCATCGTCAAATAATTCGCCCACGGGAACAAAATCGAGCGGAAAGGATGACTGGCGATCGCCGCCTTATGGGCCTGACGGAAACGCAGCTGGCTTATCAGGATCACAAACCATGGCACCATCCCCGGCAGTACGCTGGCGCTATAAACATAAACGAATACACGCTGCGGGTTGGGAATGATGTAGTTCAGGCACGAACCAATCAGCAGGATGGCGATAGAAATGGCCACGCCGGCAACCGGTACGCCATGACGCGAAACTTTTCCAACAGCGGCGGGTAGTTGGCGATTCTTTGCCAGCGCATAGAGCATACGGCCACAGCTGTACATCCCGCTGTTACAGCCAGACAGCGCCGCCGTCAGGACCACAAAGTTGATAATCCCAGCGGCTGCTGTAATACCAATCCTGGCAAAAGTGAGAACGAACGGGCTGCCGTTGCTGCCAATCTCATTCCACGGGAAGATAGTGACGATAACAAAAATCGCCCCCACGTAGAAAATCAGGATACGCCACAGCACTTTACCTACCGCGCTACGCAGTGTGACCTGTGGATTTTTCGCTTCACCAGCCGTGATGCCGATCAGCTCCACGCCCTGATAGGAAGCAACAACAATACACAATGCTGTCAGGAACCCTTTCCAGCCCCCCGCGAAGAAACCGCCATGCTCGGTCAAATTGCCAAAGCCGATCGCCTGACCACCGTTACCAAAGCCGAAGAAAATAACCCCTACGCCAATGACAATCATCACAATGATGGTGGTCACTTTGATCATGGCAAACCAGAATTCGATTTCACCATACAAGCGAACTGCTGCCAGGTTTGCTAACGCAACCAGTCCAACAGCAATCAGTGCGGGTATCCATTGCGCCATTTCCGGGAACCAGAACTGCACGTAGACCCCAATGGCGGTAATCTCCGAGATCCCCACCGCCATCCACATAAACCAGTATGACCATGCGGTAAGATAGCCAAAGAAGGGGCTCATGTAGCGGTGAGCGTAAACGGCGAATGAGCCGGTGACCGGCTCCAGGAACAACATCTCCCCCATGGAACGCATGATGAAGAAGACGAACAACCCAGCGACGATATACGCCAGAAGAACCGACGGTCCCGCCCATTTCAGGGTACTGGCAGCCCCCATAAACAGTCCGACGCCAATGGTGCCCCCAAGGGCAATTAATTCGATGTGACGAGCCTCCAGCCCACGCTGTAGCTCAGGTTTGTTCTCGGCCATAGATCCTCTTGTTGTGTTTGCATCGTTTCCGGTATTACCGGTTATCGTTATGGGTACATCGTTTTTTGCCATAACAGGCCATTCAGCACCGACCACTTTACGGTTGGCGCCAAAAACACCACGGCACTGCAATGATTGTTGCGAATGGTTTCTTAAAATCGCCTAAATGGCAATTAAAGCATTCAAAAAATGAATAGATTGTGCGAGAAAGCAGCGATTATGTTGTGAATAAGTAGCGCGTTTAGCATAACGCGCTACTGAACAACGCAGAGGTGATGTCAGAGATTGCCGGTATAGTGCCAGCGGAGATAACGTAATAAACGAAGTTGGCGGGTGATACGACTCGGTTGCAGCAGCAAGCGATACAGCCACTCCAATCCCAGGCTCTGCCAGAATTTGGGCGCGCGCTTTACGTGCCCGGTAAACACATCGTAGGTGCCGCCCACGCCCATATACAGCGCATACGGATGGACCTGGCGACAGTCGCGCATAAAAATTTCTTGTTTCGGCGAACCCATCGCCACGGTAACAAGTTGTGCGCCGCTGGCATGAATACGCTCAAACAGCGCCTGACGCTGATCGGCGGTAAAATAGCCGTCCTGACTGCCAACAATATTGACGTGCCATTGTGCGCGTAGTTTTGCCTCTGTTTGCGTCAGGACATCAGGCTTACCGCCCACCAGGAATACGGGCGTTCCTTCCTTCCCGGCGCGAGCCATCAGCGCTTCCCAGAGATCGGCCCCCGCCACACGTGATACCTGCGCCTGCGGGAATTTTTTACACACGGAACGCACCACGCTGATCCCATCCGCATATTTAAACTCAGCGGCCTCGATCAACGTCCGAACCTCTGGGTTATCCTCCGCTGTCAGCATTTTTTCAGCGTTAATTGCTACCAGCGTCCCCTGCCTGAGACGTCCCCCGGCAAACAGGTAATTCAGCGCATGTTGCATATCGCGCCAGCCAATCAGTTCTAATCCGCGCAGTGAATACAGCGGCGCAGTTGTGTTATCTGTCATTACGATCCTTCAACCTGTGTCCGGGGCACCGACTTTATTCGTTTATGGATGAGTCCCGCACTATCAAACAGCCAGTACAACAATTTTGCCACCAACAGACAGATACCGAAAATCACGAGAAAAAAAACCACTCGCGAGACAAACGAATCTAACCCTTCACGTGCCAAAACGATCATATTAAAAATGGCACCGAAACAGAAACTGTGCAAAATCGCCGACTTATAGCGATTAGTTTCCCGGTTGCCTAATTCATACAACCAGTCGAACCATTTAATAATTAGGCCGACGACAATCGCGCCTAACGGTATAAACAGCGCCCCGCCCATCACCACCAGCGAACCAATTAACGTCGGCGAAATCGCCAGCCCCGAGTGGTTATTCAACACTTCCCAGGTAAAGTAGTTCGCTGAGTTGAGAACAATGCCAGGTCGCCCTGGCCACAGCCAGGAAGGGATAAAGACGTAGAAGTCACGAACGATCGGCGCCAGCCCCTGGAACTCAATATTGTGGTAATTTTGCAGCAATAGCGCCAGATTCTCCCACGGCGAGAAGGTATCGCGCGTGAGGTACAGGAAAGTATAGAACGCCTCATCACCGCTGACGTTCATCCCGTAGCGCTTCAGCGCCAGCCAGAACATCCCGACAATACCCAGGACGCCCGCCGCGGCCAGCATCCACAGCGAAATCCAGCCGCGAATAATGCCGATAAACAGGAAAATGGCAAACGCGATAATAATATTGGCGCGGGTTCCGCCAACAATCATGTACGTCAGCAACCCAAATGCAACGGTGCTCACCAGGAAGAACAACCACGCTTTGCTGTCCTGACGCAGGAAGTAGACCACCAGCATCGCCGGAATGAAGAAGTAGAAGAAGCGTTTCAGAGCCACCCCGGAGACTTCACTGGAGAAAATCTGGCTATAGGATTGCAACCTGAACAGCAGGAAACCGTTGTGCATAAAGAAAATGCCCACGCTCACCAGCGCAATCGCCATCAGGATAATCCAGGTCAAATGTGCTTCAACGCGATTGATGGTAAACAGCGGTTTGCGCGTTCTCTCCGGGCTCCGTTTCCGCAGGCGTGTTTTATAGGTCACATAGTACACTGCGTAGAAGCAGGCAGCGGACAGCAACGCCTGCAGCAAAATTTCCGGCGGGGCCACCGCCACATCAAAGCGAAATACCAGCACGCTGGTCAACGGAAAACCAAAGAAAAACGTCAATAAGAACAGCAATGAGAAAAAGACATTGAAGTTAAACCGCACGCGTCGGAATTCAAACCAGGTCAGCGTGGCGATAAACAAAGTCGAGAGCAGCCACACCACCAGCAGACCGCTGAATTGCATCAGACTCATACGGTTTCTCCTGAGGCAATGCGCAGCGCGTTATGCCACGGTTGCAGATAATTCGGGCTAAAGAAAGTAATTGCACTTTTATCAACCGATGCCAGTTGGCGCTGCGCCTCGCGTACGATACCTTCATTGAGTACATCTGTCGTAAACAGAACCGGGATGTTTTGCTCTGCCATATCCTGCCAGAATGGGTTTTCACGATTGAGCACGCACGGGATCCCCGCCTGAATCAGCAGACACAATGTACCAATCCCCTGCTGACGGGCAAAAATAAAGTAACCCAGATCGCACTGACGCAGTAGCGCCAGATAGGCATCAAACTCCAGCTTTTCACTGAGAATTTGCAGGTTATCGGCGCTAAATAACGCCAGACCCGCCTGGCGCACATCTTCAATATAGCCTGCATTATTTGCCGGGTAACCCATTGGCACAATCACGTTCACCGTGTCGCCGAACTGCTGATGGACAGCACGCAGCGCGGCAATATGCTCATTACTGCGATCGCCAGAGTTTCCGACCAGGATCGTCATTTTCCCGCGTCGCTGGCGCTCATTGCTCATATTGTTCAGCGACGGATCCATACGGGTTGGGAAATAGAGCAATTCCCCGCGAACACGCGGATGCAGCTCAGCGAAATAGCTCAGATCGCCTCGCGTGGCAAAGACACAACCCACGCGGTTTTGTGCCATTCGGCGAATCGGGTAAAACAGACGGAATTTCAGCCCACTGGAGACTTCATACAGATCGGCACCCCAAATATGCCAGTAAAACTGCTCAGGCTTAATCCCCCCGCTCAGCAATGCCAGCCACAGACTAGTATTGAACTGCCCATGAAAGAAGAAACGCTGCTGGCGATCCGTCTTAGCTTTGGCGATAACGGCCTCTGCCAGCGCCTTTTTTCCACCGTAGAAACTCAGTGATAACGCCGGGTAGCTCTCGCTAAATCCCGTATCCTGACCGGCAACCATAAACACGCGTGCGTGCTCACTTGTTGCAGCCAACGCGTCGTTGAAGAACCGCAGCACGGTTTGGTTATGGTGAGGGATATCCGATCCCAGAACGTGAATCAGTACAGTCATACCCGCCTACGCCAGAGTAAAAACACGCCACAACAAAGAGAAAAATAGACGATGTACGTTGCCATATAGGCCTGTGCCGCGCCCAGAGCACCGTGCGCGGGGATCAACCAGTGGGCAAATGCCGTCAACAAAATGAACTGGCTAATTTCGGCCAGAATATAAAACCGCAGCGAGGCCTTCGCGATCACCAGATAGCCAAATACGTAGGCACCCACTTTCAGTACATCCCCCACCAGTTGCCAGGCAAACAAATCACGCATGGCGGTGAATTTAGCGGAGAAAAGCAGCCAGATAGCAAAATCACGTAACAGCCAGACGGTAAAACTCGCGGCGGCAACTGCCGGTAATACAAATTTCAGCGATTTGATAACTTCACGCGTGATGTCGCGCTTTTCAGTCAGGCGAGACAGTGTTGGCAACAGATACACACTGAATGAAGCGGTAATAAATTGCAGGTACGCATCAGAGATACTGCTCACCCCCTGCCAAATCCCCACGTCATCCCAGCTGTATTGCGCCGCCAATAGGTTTCGCATCATCACATACGCCACGGGCAGCGTCACAGAGGTAATGAGCGCCATCAACGTAAACTTGCTTAGCTGCCCTGCCAGACCGTTATCCCACGAGGGCTTCAGGTAATGCAGAGGAATAGTGCCACGCTTAATCAGCATGATGGCTGCAGGGATAACCACCAGCGCTGGCACCAGCGCCAGCCCCAGCAAAGCACCTTCGTATCCGCCCAACCGATAGCAGCCGTAGTAGGCCACGACGCCGACCAGGCTGCCAATAATCAGCGATAGCGCATTACCTGCGGCATCGCGGAATCCTTTCATCAACGCCAGCAACAGGTTTGCCCAGGCAATCCCCATCTGTACCAGCGCAACCAGGCGTACCAGCCCCTGAAAATGCGTATGACCAAACAATCCCTGACTGATAGGCGCTGCTGCCAGCAAAAAAATCGCCGCCATCAGCGTAGAGAATCCCAACACCATTGCGGACGATGTCCCCACCACCTTACGCAACCGCGCCGGGTCATCATGGTGCTGCGCAACGTATTTCGTGACGCCGTTGAAAATCCCGGCGCCCGCCAACACGCCAAGCACGGTGACCATCTGACGGAAGTTTCCCGCCTGGCCCACACCCGCAGGGCCGAAAGAGACCGCCAGCAGTTTTACCACCAACAAACCCGCACCAATTTTTACCAGCGTACTGGTAGCCGTCCACAAGGACGCTTTAGCCAGCGACATATCAGGAGAAGTAGTTGAGTAAGGTCGTAATCACTGTGCGCTGGTTCACCAGCGACAGGTTATAAAACAGCGGCAGACGCAGCAGGCGTTCACTCTCTTTGGTGGTGTAACGATCGACTCCGGAAAACACGCCAAATTTATCGCCAGCCGGACAATCATGCAGCGGAATATAATGGAATACCGCCATAATTTCGGCTTCTTTCAGGAAGTTAATCAACGCCGTGCGATCGTCAATATCACGCAGCTTGATATAAAACATATGGGCGTTCTGCGCACAACCTTCCGGGATGGCGGGTAAATCAATACGCCCGGCACGCGCCAGTGGTTCGAGGGCATCATAATAATTCTGCCACAGCACCAGGCGCTGATGATTAATACGCTCTGCCGCTTCCAGTTGCGCCCACAGATAGGCAGCCTGGAGATCGGACATCAAATAGCTGGAGCCAATATCACGCCAGGTATATTTATCAACCTGACCGCGGAAAAATTGACTGCGATTCGTCCCCTTTTCACGGATGATTTCTGCACGTTCAACTAATTTACGGTCGTTGATCAGCGTCGCCCCGCCTTCACCGCCTGCGGTATAGTTTTTGGTTTCATGGAAGCTAAAGCAGCCAATATGCCCAATGGTCCCCAGCGCACGGCCTTTGTAGGTCGACATTACGCCCTGAGCAGCATCTTCTACCACGAACAGGTTGTATTGTGACGCCAACGCCATAATGGTATCCATTTCACAGGCAACCCCGGCGTAGTGCACCGGCACAATAGCGCGGGTTTTCTCGGTGATCGCCGCTTCAATCAGCGTTTCATCAATGTTCATGGTATCCGGGCGGATATCGACAAAGACGATTTTTGCGCCACGCAGCACGAATGCGTTCGCGGTAGATACAAATGTGTAGCTGGGCATGATGACTTCATCGCCGGGCTGGATGTCCAGCAATAATGCCGCCATCTCCAGTGATGCGGTACAGGAAGGCGTCAGCAGCACTTTCTCACTGCCAAAATGCTGCTCCAGCCATTGCTGGCAACGGCGGGTAAAACCACCATCGCCACACAGCTTGCCGCTGCTCATCGCTGACTGCATGTATTCAAGCTCGGTTCCCACCACCGGCGGTGCGTTAAATGGAATCATTTTGTCACCTGTATAACCAGTACGCGGTGCTTTCCACATTTGCACCGCTCTGTATATAACGTTTAAGCGCGGCGGTGTTGCCCATCTGGGTCGCCACCCGCAATGTTGTTTTACCGCGAGCCTGTGCCCAGCAAAGCGCAGCCTGCATGAGTTCGGCACCCGCACCACGACCAGCCAGTAAGCCAATACGTGCATCAGTATCATTGACGTCACGTAGTGAGACATAACCGCGAATCCCACCTGTCTGTGTACGAAAAATGAGGCACTGATGATCGAACGTGCCCAGCACAGCGTTTTCTATCCACTGTGCATAAAAACGCGCACTGGCCTCCACGGGATACCACGGTGCGCGGAAACGACTTTGGGCGAACGCCTCTCCTGCCAGTCGACGCAGCAGCGGAATATCCGCAGCTTGCGCCACCTGTGCACCGGGATTTTCACGGGCGCACGTTACCGGCAGAACAAAGTCCATCTCACCTTCGACCAGTGAAAAGCCCAACTGCTGTAAAGCATCTAATTCATACGTATATGCAGCAGGAATTTTTGCCTGCACCCGTTCCCAGCGCTGTAAAACTTCTGCTGTCAGGATCGGTGCGTGCGGGTCAAACCGTACGATGGCGCTATTCACGCCAAAGAACGTATTTTCCCAATCCAGAGACTCAATACTGGCGCGGACGGGCACGGAGAAGCTCCAGCAAATATTGGCCGTAGCCTGTTTTAGCCAGAGAGCTGGCGGCACGTCTAACACCTTCATCATCCAGCCAGCAATTACGCCATGCTATCTCTTCCAGGCAGGCGATTTTAAAGCCCTGACGTTTCTCCACCGTCTGCACAAACGTGCTCGCTTCAATCAGACTGTCGTGCGTACCGGTATCCAGCCAGGCAAAGCCACGGCCAAGCAATTCAACGGTCAGATTGCCATCGTCAAGGTACATCTGGTTAATGGAGGTAATTTCCAGTTCCCCACGCTCAGAAGGTTTCACGCGCTTTGCGTATTCCACTACCTTACTGTCGTAGAAATAGAGTCCTGTCACCGCCCAGTTTGATTTTGGTTCTTTCGGCTTCTCTTCCAGCGAGACTGCGCGAAAATTGTCATCAAACTCAACCACACCGAAACGCTCAGGATCCATCACCTGATAGCCAAATACCGTCGCACCTTGTGTTCTGGCAGCGACGTGGCGTAGTTTTGGACTAAATCCCTGACCAAAGAAGATATTGTCCCCAAGCACCAGACATGATGGTTCGCCGTTAAGGAACGTTTCACCAATAATGAATGCCTGTGCTAAACCATCCGGGCTGGGCTGCTCTGCATAATGCAATTCAATACCGAACTCAGAGCCATCTCCCAGCAAACGCTGGAAATACCCTTTATCTTCCGGTGTGGTAATAATGAGGATCTCGCGAATTCCCGCCAGCATCAGTACCGATAGCGGGTAATAGATCATGGGCTTATCGTAAATAGGCAATAGCTGCTTCGATACGCCGCGCGTAATGGGGTACAGGCGAGTGCCTGAGCCACCTGCCAGAATGATACCTTTCATATGATCCCTCCTCCGGGCGCCAAAACCAGGCTGTTAGCCCTTCAGGCCCAAACGCTCACCCTGGTAGCTGCCATCCTGCACGGGTTTCCACCAGGCCTCATTTGCCAGATACCATTGCACGGTTTTACGCATGCCACTTTCAAACGTTTCCTGCGGCACCCAGCCAAGTTCACGCGCAATTTTCGACGCATCAATGGCATAGCGCAGATCATGGCCTGGGCGATCTTCAACATAAGTGATCAATTCACGATACCGCATAACACCTTTTGGTTTTTGCGGTGCCAGTTCTTCCAACAAGCTGCAAATCGTTTCGACCACGTCCAGGTTTTTACGCTCGTTATGACCACCAATATTATAGGTCTCGCCAACCGCGCCTGTAGTCGCGACGCAATAGAGCGCCCGGGCATGATCTTCCACATACAGCCAGTCACGAATCTGCTGTCCGTTGCCGTACACCGGCAGAGGTTTTCCCGCCAGTGCATTGAGAATCATCAGCGGGATCAGTTTTTCCGGGAAATGGTAGGGCCCATAATTGTTGGAGCAGTTAGTCATTAACGTTGGCAGCCCGTACGTACGTAGCCAGGCACGTACCAGATGATCGCTGCTGGCCTTTGACGCGGAATAAGGACTACTCGGTGCATACGGCGTTGTTTCGGTAAAGAAATCATCCGTAGAATGCAGGTCGCCGTACACCTCGTCGGTTGATATATGGTGGAAACGAAACGCCTGCTTTTTATCATCGGCTAACACATTCCAGTATGCGCGAGCGGCTTCCAGCAACGTGTAGGTTCCGACAATATTGGTTTCAATAAATGCGGCGGGGCCATCGATAGAACGATCAACATGACTTTCTGCCGCCAGGTGCATCACGCAATCCGGCTGATACTGTTGAAACACGTTGTCGAGCGCCAGGCGATCGCAGATATCCACGTGTTCAAAGGCAAAACGGGCATTCTGTGCAACCGGCGCCAGCGACATCAGGTTTCCGGCATAGGTTAACTTATCAACCACTACCACGGCATCCCGAGTCTCATTAATGATGTGACGCACAACCGCTGAGCCAATAAATCCTGCACCACCGGTAACCAGAATTCGTTTCATTAGCGCCAGACTCCTTTGGTATCAACCACGTATTGCTGGTGAACCGCATCGCCTTTAATCGCTTTAAATTCATTATGGTCAACCAGCATCACCAGCACATCGGCGCTTGCCAGCGCATCGTCCAGTTTCGCCAGTTGGCACAGGCCATCCAGTTTTTTCGGCAACTGATGGATATTCGGTTCAACCACCAGCGTCTCGCCGCTGTGCCAGCGTGCGATACTTTGCGCCACCCCCATTGCCGGGCTTTCACGTAAATCATCAATATTCGGTTTGAACGCCAGACCAAAACAGGCAATTTTTACGTCGCTGGCACGTTTATTGGTCTCCGTCAGACAATCCGCTACAGCGGCTTTTACCCGATCGACAACCCAATGAGGCTTACTATCATTTACCTCGCGCGCGGTGCGGATCAATCTCGCCTGCTGCGGGTTCTGCGCCACAATAAACCACGGGTCGACCGCGATACAGTGCCCGCCAACACCAGGTCCAGGCTGCAAAATGTTAACCCGCGGGTGACGGTTCGCCAGACGAATCAGTTCCCAGACGTTAATCCCCTGATCGGCGCAAATCAGCGACAGTTCATTAGCAAAGGCGATATTGACATCGCGGAAGCTGTTTTCGGTCAACTTGCACATTTCTGCAGTGCGGGCGTTAGTCACCACACATTCACCTTCGAGGAAGATGTTGTACAGTTCGCTGGCGCGCATAGAACAAACGGGGGTCATTCCGCCAATCACACGGTCATTTTTAATCAGTTCAACCATTACCTGGCCTGGCAGCACGCGCTCCGGACAATAAGCAATGTTCACGTCAGCCTGTTCCCCCGCCTGCTGCGGGAAAGTCAGATCAGGGCGCATTTCTGCAAGCCATGCTGCCATCTGCTCCGTTGCCCCGACAGGTGACGTCGATTCAAGGATTACCAACGCCCCTTTTTTCAGCACCGGCGCAAGCGACTTCGCTGCGGCTTCAACATAGACCATATCGGGTTCATGCTCCCCCTTGAAGGGGGTCGGCACAGCAATCAGATAAGCGTCTGCTTCAACAGGTGTCGTAACCGCACGCAGAAAGCCATTTTCGACTGCTGTTTTCACCACAGCACCCAAATCAGGTTCAACGATGTGGATTTCACCGCGGTTAATGGTATCCACCGCATGTTGATTTACATCTACGCCAATAACATGTTTTTGACGGGAAGCAAAAGCGGCCGCCGTCGGCAGTCCGATATAACCCAGCCCAATGACAGAAATGGTCGTAAAACTCATAGCGATATCCGATTATTTTTTAACGCGTGTAAAATGCGGCCACACGCCTGCCCATCACCATACGGATTATGGGCGCGGCTCATGGTCTGATATTCATTTTCGTCATGCAGCAAGCGCGTGACTTCTGCCACAATACGCTGAGGGTCAGTCCCAACCAGACGTACTGTGCCTGCGGTAATGGCTTCTGGCCGCTCCGTTGTTTCTCGCATCACCAACACAGGTTTGCCCAAAGAAGGGGCTTCCTCCTGAATCCCGCCGGAATCGGTAAGGATAAGCCAGGCATGATTCATCAGCCAGACGAATGGCAGATAGTCCTGTGGCTCAATCAGAATCACGTTCTCAACATGACCCAAAATACGATTTACCGGCTCGCTAACGTTGGGGTTCAG
Source organism: Citrobacter sp. wls827 (assembly GCF_005280875.1). Lineage (NCBI taxonomy): Bacteria > Pseudomonadati > Pseudomonadota > Gammaproteobacteria > Enterobacterales > Enterobacteriaceae > Citrobacter > Citrobacter sp. wls827. The sequence continues at coordinate 23,285 of NZ_SZWR01000016.1, read as the reverse complement.
GTGTACGGGATAGACAATCTGTACATTCTGATTAGCCGCGGCAATTTCCGCCAGTGCATGGCAGATTTGCTCAAAGCCGCGACCAAAGCTTTCCCGACGATGACCGGTTACCAGGATCATCTTCTTATCCGCATCCAGGAAAGGATAGCGCTCAGCCAGTTCAGCGCGCAGTGCTTCATTTCCGAGTACACGATCGCGAACCCAGATCAACGCATCAATAACCGTGTTCCCCGTGACAAAAATACGGTCATCCGGAATGGTTTCACGCAACAGGTTTTGGCGTGAATTTTCAGTTGGGGAAAAGTGATACATTGCCAGGCGCCCGGTCAGTGTACGGTTTGCCTCTTCCGGCCAGGGAGAATAGAGATCGCCAGTTCGCAACCCAGCCTCAACATGCCCCACCGGAATACGCTGATAAAACGCGGCCAGGCTGGTCGCAAGGGTTGTTGTTGTATCACCGTGGACTAGCACCACATCAGGTTTGAACTCAGCGAGGATTGGCTTTAATCCTTCCAGAATTCGACAGGTAATTTCTGTCAGTCCCTGACCTGGCTGCATAATATTGAGATCGTAGTCAGGTACGATGGAAAAGAGGTGCAATACCTGATCGAGCATCTCCCGATGCTGTGCAGTGACGCAAACTTTCGCGTCGAAATCAGGATCTTTAGCCAGCGCATGAACCAGAGGAGCCATCTTAATGGCCTCCGGTCGCGTACCAAATACAGTCAGTACTTTCACATCGATTCTCTTCGGATTGGCAGTGAGAGCCCAGCCCCTCACTGCAACGGTATTGCTAAATCGAACGGCGACGGGTTAACGCGACACCAGCACCGATCAGGGCCCCAACGATGCCCCACATAATCATCAGGAAGGCACGACGTGGGCTATCACGTTTTACCGGTTCTTCCGGCGTCCGCAAATAACGATAGGTCTGAAAACGCGGATCCAGGGTCGGTCCTACGTTCAGCGTGTTCAGCATGGCTCTGTTTTGAAAATAGTCCATATCAAAATCTGGGCCAACAGATTGCAGGTTTTCGAGTCGCGCCTGCAGCATAGGGCGTCCGAGTAAAAACAACTCAGAATCAGGCAACTCTTCAGCAGGGACATCAGTAGAAGTACGCGAAATATTATGCTGCTCAGCAATTTTGAGCGCTTGTTCAATGTTATGAACACGGCGAGAGAAAATCGATTTTGCTACCTCTTCCTGCCGTTTGACCTGCGCTTTCATTTGCACCGTCCGCGCAGCCCATGCGCCTTTCAGCTCATCGTTCAGATGACGTGCTGCACGCTGGCTGGCAAAGGCCACGTACTGGCGCAGAAGATTGTTGGCATCAGGTGCCGTTTCCGCAATAAGCTTCACGCTGTCATTGGTGTTCCGCAACGCATCACCAGGCATAAACTGAATGTTGTTGATCAGTTCATCCAGCAGCGCGGCATCGGCTTTACTGTTTCCGACCATACGCTGCTTGTAATAATCAGTCTGCTGCCAGAATTCACGACGCGTATCCCAGGAGGCAAGCTGCATGATAAATTCTTTATAGGCTTCATCCATCACCGACGGCTGGTCCGTTGATGCGAGGCTGGCCTTAATATCCAGGTTGCGCAGGAACTGTTGTTGAGAGTAATAGCCCCCCAACATATTCACCGTAGGCTTGTCTGAAATAGCCGTTGCGCTCCACTCCTGACGGGCGAAAAAAGTATAGGCGAGAGCAACAAGTGCAAATGCGAGCGCCATACCGACAATCCACACCTTCCCTGCCCATAAGGTACGAAACAACCCACGGATATCCAGTTCATTTTCAGCGCTCATGGCGTCTTCCCCCGGTAATGGTTGTGTCATCGCATCCTCAATTCACTTGGTTAAGTTTGGTTTGCCTTCACGAATTCTTCGCAGTCTGCGCTTCACTCGCTTGATAAATCTCGCCACTTTCCAGGCACGCTTGATACAGTATCCGTAGAGGCCAAATGCCATTAAAAACAGCACCAGCATGGCCCATTCCGGAACCAAACGGAAATATTCAGCCAGCACACCGATCGATGCCAGCACGGCCGCCGCCAGCGTAATCAGAACAAATGCCTGGCGGGAAGTAAACCCTGCCCGCATCACCAAATGATGAATGTGCTGGCGATCGGCTGAGAACGGGCTCATGCCCTTACGCAAACGGCGGTACATGATCGCCACCATATCCATTAACGGGATGGCGATAATCCACAGTGCGGTAACTGGGCTTATAGGATGTGTTTTGCCCTGCGTGGTTTCCAGCAGGATCCAGATGATGGTAAAACCAATCAGCGTACTGCCAGCATCACCCATGAAGACTTTATAACGGCGCCCAAGAACGCCCAGGTTCAGCAGAATATAAGGCAGAATGGCGGCGATCATCGCAAAACACCATACGGCCAGACTCGTCTGCCCATCGAACCACAGGATAAACCCCATCGCCGCGAATGAAACGCTGGACAGCCCACCTAACAGGCCGTCAATACCATCCACCATATTGAAAGCATTAATTGCCGCCCAGACGGCAAACAGCGTCAGTAAATAGCCAAACGGGCCAAGAATCATCTCCCAGGGGCCAAAAATATACCCAAGGCTAAGAAGATAGAGTTTGCCAACCGACATCATGATAATGCCGATCGCGGCCTGGATAGTTGCGCGGATTTTTACACTGATATCAAAACGATCGTCCAGCGCGCCAACCAAAACCAGCACGCCGGCACAGGCCAGATAGAGAGAAGCATGCGGGATGTAATAATCAGCAATCACAAACGTAAAGCAAATACCTGCGTAAGCCGAAATCCCCCCAACCAGCGGGATCAATCCTTGATGCCGTTTGCGAAAGTTGGGTTTATCCACTAAACCAATCTTTTTTGCGACCTTACGCGCAAAGAAAAGAAACAGTGTTGTGAATAAAAAAATACTGATGAGATCAGTGCTTACTGTCAGTAAATTCACAATGCATGCTCTCAGAGAAAATTAATAGCAGAAGTATAACCACGAAGACCTTTATTCAGAAGGGAAACCCGTCTCCATATCCGATGGTTCTGTATAATTATCAACCACAAGATACAAATTACGAATCTTTTTCAACCTGGCGGTATGTCATACCGTATTATTGTTATTGTGTCGTTAAGATTACAGGCATAAAAGCAAAACGCCACGTAAAAACGTGGCGTTTTCGGATGATGCCTGAATTATGAGCGCTTCATCATATCGAAGAAGTCATCATTAGTCTTCGTCATCGCCAGCTTGTTAATGAGGAACTCCATTGCATCAATTTCACCCATCGGATGGATGATTTTGCGCAGGATCCACATTTTCTGCAGCTCTTCCTGGGTGGTAAGCAGCTCTTCTTTACGGGTACCGGAACGATTGTAGTCGATAGCCGGGAAGACGCGTTTTTCAGCGATCTTACGAGAGAGATGCAGTTCCATGTTGCCGGTACCTTTAAACTCTTCGTAGATAACTTCATCCATTTTAGAGCCGGTATCGATAAGCGCAGTCGCGATGATGGTCAGGCTGCCGCCCTCTTCCACGTTACGTGCCGCACCGAAGAAACGCTTCGGACGGTGCAGGGCGTTGGCATCAACACCACCGGTCAGGACTTTACCGGAAGCCGGGACCACGGTGTTGTACGCACGCGCCAGACGCGTGATGGAGTCGAGCAGGATGATAACGTCTTTCTTATGTTCAACCAGACGTTTCGCCTTCTCGATTACCATTTCCGCAACCTGAACGTGGCGAGATGCGGGTTCATCAAAGGTAGAAGCCACAACTTCACCTTTAACCAGACGCTGCATCTCGGTCACTTCTTCCGGACGTTCGTCAATCAGCAGCACCATCAGCACACAGTCCGGGTGGTTGTAGGCAATGCTCTGCGCAATGTTCTGCAGCAGCATGGTTTTACCCGCTTTTGGCGGTGCCACAATCAGACCACGTTGGCCACGACCGATCGGCGATGCCAGATCCAGTACGCGCGCCGTTAAGTCCTCGGTAGAACCATTACCACGCTCCATACGCAGACGGGAGTTTGCGTGCAGCGGCGTTAAGTTTTCGAAGAGGATCTTGTTACGGGCGTTTTCCGGTTTGTCGTAGTTAACTTCGTTAACTTTCAACAGCGCAAAATAGCGTTCACCTTCTTTTGGCGGGCGAATCTTACCAGAAATGGTATCACCAGTGCGGAGGTTGAAACGGCGGATTTGGCTTGGAGAAACGTAGATGTCATCAGGACCGGCGAGGTAGGAGCTGTCTGCAGAGCGGAGGAAACCAAATCCATCCTGCAATATCTCCAGCACACCGTCACCAAAGATATCTTCGCCACTCTTTGCGTGCTGCTTCAGGATGGCAAAAATAATGTCCTGCTTGCGCATACGAGCCAGGTTTTCAAGGCCCATATTTTCGCCGAGAGTGATCAGCTCAGAAACCGGCGTATTCTTTAATTCGGTAAGATTCATAATGGTGTGAGTTCTTAAACTTGGGGTAAATCTCGAACTTAATGTTGTGAATGGTATGGCAGGGTCATCCATGCCTGTTTACGGCCATCGACTCATGTCTGTTCGCTGTCTGGTCACAGGAAAGTACGCAGAACTGAAACGACAAGACGGATTGAGTGACAAGGCCCTGAATCTGTCTACTTCTCGCACGAGAAACAACGGGAAGTATTGGATAAAGCTAGATTCAAACTTAATAAGGTATGTTTAATACGAAGTCAACACTAACTTAGCACGACTCAAGTCGGGCGTCCAGTCATCCGAATCATTTCGAAGTATGGCCGCCCGATCATGATACTTCCTTACGCTAAGTTAGCGTCGAGGAACTCTTTCAACTGACCTTTGGACAGCGCGCCGACTTTAGTCGCCGCAACTTCGCCGTTTTTAAACAGCAGAAGGGTCGGGATGCCACGAATACCATACTTCGGCGCGGTGCCTGGGTTTTGGTCAATGTTCAGTTTAGCAACCGTCAATTTGCCCTGATATTCGTCAGCGATTTCATCCAGAATCGGAGCGATCATTTTGCACGGACCGCACCACTCTGCCCAGAAATCAACGAGGATAGCTCCGTCCGCTTTGAGTACATCCGTGTCAAAACTGTCGTCAGTCAGGTGAATAATTTTATCGCTCATAATAACTCCACAGGAATAAGCCTGGTGTGTTGGTGTTTACACATCATCCTTCAAGCCGCCTTTTTGTTGGCTGTGCGCTGCGTCCTGGTCACGTACTCAATACGCTTCTTTGGACCCATTCACTTGCCATCTCGACGCATCATGAATGAATTGTGTACAGTATTAACCAACTAAAGGTTGACTTTATTTCACCGGATACGCTTTCGTAAAGCAATAGTAAGCTGATATTCTACCACACTATGAGCAAAACACATTTAACAGAACAGAAGTTTTCCGACTTCGCCCTGCACCCGAAGGTGATAGAAGCCCTTGAAAATAAAGGGTTTCATAACTGCACGCCCATTCAGGCTCTCGCGCTGCCGCTTACGCTGGCAGGCCGTGATGTTGCAGGGCAGGCGCAAACCGGTACCGGAAAAACGATGGCGTTCCTGACGTCAACGTTTCATTATCTTCTCTCTCATCCCGCGATTGACGATCGCAAGGTGAACCAACCGCGTGCGTTAATTATGGCGCCAACGCGTGAGTTAGCCGTGCAGATCCACGCCGACGCCGAGCCGCTGGCACAGACCACCGGTCTGAAATTAGGCCTGGCTTATGGCGGCGACGGTTACGACAAACAGCTGAAAGTGCTGGAAAGCGGCGTCGATATTCTTATCGGCACGACCGGTCGTCTTATCGACTACGCAAAACAGAACCATATCAACCTGGGCGCGATTCAGGTCGTGGTGCTGGATGAAGCCGATCGTATGTACGATCTGGGCTTTATCAAAGATATCCGTTGGCTGTTCCGTCGTATGCCGCCAACCACCCAACGTCTGAACATGCTGTTTTCTGCAACCCTGTCTTATCGCGTTCGCGAACTGGCGTTTGAACAAATGAATAACGCCGAGTACGTTGAAGTCGAACCGGAACAGAAGACGGGCCACCGTATTAAAGAAGAACTCTTCTATCCTTCCAACGAAGAGAAAATGCGTTTGCTGCAAACGCTGATTGAAGAAGAGTGGCCAGATCGCGCCATTGTTTTTGCTAACACCAAACATCGCTGTGAAGAGATCTGGGGCAGTCTTGCTGCTGACGGACATCGCGTAGGCCTGCTTACCGGTGACGTGGCGCAGAAAAAACGCCTGCGTATCCTTGATGAGTTCACCCGTGGCGATCTCGATATTCTCGTCGCAACCGATGTCGCGGCGCGTGGCCTGCACATCCCAGCCGTAACGCACGTGTTTAACTATGACCTGCCGGATGACTGTGAAGATTACGTCCACCGTATTGGTCGTACAGGTCGTGCAGGCGCAAGTGGTCATTCTATTAGCCTGGCTTGTGAAGAGTACGCGCTGAATTTACCTGCAATCGAGACCTACATTGGCCACTCGATTCCGGTCAGCAAGTACAACCCGGACGCGCTAATGACTGACCTGCCAAAGCCGCTGCGCATGACGCGCCCACGCCCAGGCAATGGCCCGCGTCGTACCGGTGGTGCTCCGCGTAATCGTCGTCGTTCAGGTTAACGTAAGATATGCTCACAACCACTTCGCTGTACGCCGCAATCGATTTAGGCTCGAATAGTTTTCATATGCTGGTTGT
>NZ_SZWR01000016.1:0-16529 GCF_005280875.1 Citrobacter sp. wls827 | reverse complement strand
AAGTGGCGGGAAGCATCCAGACGCTCACGCGTATTAAACGCAAGGTACGTCTGGCCGCTGGACTCAACAGCGACAACATTCTCTCCGCTGAAGCCATGGAACGCGGCTGGCAATGCCTGCGCTTGTTTGCTGAACGTCTGCAGGATATCCCGCAACCGCAAATCCGCGTGGTCGCCACGGCAACATTGCGCATCGCGGTAAACGCCGATGTCTTTATCGCCAAAGCGCAAGAGATTCTCGGCTGCCCTGTCCAGGTCATCAGTGGTGAAGAAGAAGCACGACTGATTTATCAGGGTGTTGCTCACACCACTGGCGGTGCCGATCAGCGTCTGGTCGTTGATATTGGCGGCGCCAGTACGGAACTGGTTACCGGCTCCGGCGCCCAAACAACCTCTCTGTTCAGCCTGTCAATGGGCTGCGTTACCTGGCTCGAACGGTACTTCACCGATCGTAATCTGGCGCAGGAAAATTTTGACGAAGCCGAGAAAGCGGCGCGTGAGGTTCTGCGCCCGGTCGCCGACAAACTGCGTTTTCATGGCTGGAAAGTTTGCGTTGGTGCCTCCGGTACCGTCCAGGCGTTGCAGGAAATCATGATGGCGCAGGGTATGGATGAGCGCATTACGCTGGCCAAACTTCAGCAGCTTAAGCAGCGTGCTATCCACTGCGGTCGTCTGGAAGAGTTGGAAATCGAAGGGTTAACGCTGGAACGCGCACTGGTGTTCCCCAGCGGGCTGGCAATCCTGATCGCGATTTTCACTGAGTTGAATATTCAATGCATGACCCTGGCCGGCGGCGCACTGCGTGAAGGTCTGGTTTACGGTATGCTGCACCTGCCTGTCGATCAGGATATTCGCAGCCGTACGCTGCGTAATATTCAGCGTCGCTTTATGGTTGACACCGATCAGGCGAACCGCGTCGCACAGTTGGCTGTACATTTATTCGATCAGGTGAAAGATGAGTGGCATCTTGAGGCCATTAGCCGTGAACTGCTGCAAAGTGCCTGTCAGCTGCATGAAATAGGGCTGAGCGTGGAATATAAGCAGGCACCGCTGCATGCCGCCTGGCTGGTGCGTAATCTCGATCTTCCGGGCTTCACTCCCGCGCAGAAAAAGCTGTTAGCCACGCTGTTATTAAATCAGACCAACCCAGTCGATCTCTCTTCGCTCCACCAGCAAAACGCCGTGCCGCCGCGCATCGCGGAGCACCTTTGCCGTTTGCTACGCCTGGCGATCATCTTCGCAAGCCGCCGCCGTGACGATTTAGTGCCACATATCACCCTGCAAGCTCAGGATGAAGATCTGACGCTAACGTTGCCGGAAAGCTGGCTGGAACATCATCCATTAGGTAAAGAGTTGATCGATCAGGAAATCCAGTGGCAAAGCTATGTCCACTGGCCGCTGGAAGTGCGTTAGATGCTGGCTGCCGGATGGCGCTCACGCTTATCCGGTCTACCAAATAAATATTACTTCTCTTTGGCTTTCGCCATCATTGCCCGGATATTCGCAATGCTGGCCTGCCCCTTTTGCATCCGCTCCTCAGCGCTCACCACTTTACGCTCCTGTTCCCAGATAACGTCATCCTGTGGCAGTTCCAGCAGGAAGCGGCTTGGCTCCGGACGCACCAGTTCACCGTACTGACGGCGTTCTTTGCACAACGTGAAGATAAGCTCTTTCTGTGCACGGGTAATGCCGACGTAGGCCAGACGACGCTCTTCATCAATGTTGTCTTCATCGATGCTGCTCTGATGAGGTAAGAAGCCCTCTTCCATTCCCACCATAAACACATAGGGGAACTCCAGCCCTTTTGAGGCATGTAACGTCATCAACTGCACCTGGTCCAGCTCTTCTTCACTCTCTCCACGCTCCATCATGTCGCGCAGGGTAAAGCGGGTAACGACCTGGGTCAGGGTCATTGGCTCTTCCAGCTCACTGCCTTCCAGCATCTCCGTCATCCAACTGAACAGCGTATTGACGTTTTTCATACGCATTTCAGCCGCTTTCGGGCTCGGGGAGGTTTCATACAGCCAGGATTCGTAATCAATGCCATGGATCAGGTCACGCACGGCAGCAATCGGTTCACGCTCCGCGAGGCGCTGGATTTCCCCCAGCCAGTGCGTAAAGCGGGTTAGAGAATCATAACCGCGGCCGGTCAGCGTCTGGCTTAGACCCATATCAAAGCTGGCAGTAAACAAGCTTTTATTACGCGTCATCGCCCACTCACCCAACTTTTGCAGTGTCGCCGGGCCGATCTCACGCTTCGGCGTATTGACGATACGCAAAAACGCGCTGTCGTCATCCGGGTTGCTCAGCACACGCAGGTAGGCGAGCAGATCTTTGATTTCCGGACGCGAGAAAAACGATGTCCCCCCGGAAATTTTGTACGGGATGCGGTTTTGCATCAGGAATTTTTCGAACACCCGTGACTGGTGGTTGCCGCGATACAGGATCGCATAGTCCTTATACTGCGTCTTATTCACAAAGTGATGAGCAATCAACTCCCCGGTCACGCGTTCCGCTTCATGCTCTTCGTTGTTGGCACTCAGTACTTTCAGCTCAGGTCCGTAGCCCAGCTCAGAGAACAACCGCTTTTCAAATACGTGCGGATTGTTAGCAATGAGAATATTTGCGGCCTTGAGGATACGTCCGGAAGAGCGATAGTTCTGCTCCAGCTTAACCACCTGCAGCGCCGGAAAATCTTTGCTCAGCAGTACCAGGTTCTGCGGACGCGCGCCGCGCCAGGAGTAAATAGACTGATCGTCATCACCCACCACGGTAAAGCGCGCACGTTGCCCCACCAGCAGCTTCACCAGCTCGTACTGGCTGGTGTTGGTATCCTGGTATTCATCCACCAGCAGGTAGCGGATTTTGTTCTGCCAGCGCTCGCGCACCTCTTCATTACGCTGAAGCAGCAACGTCGGCAGTAGGATCAGATCGTCAAAGTCCAGCACGTTACACGCCTTCATATGCGCGTCGTACAGGCCATAGCAGTGCGCGAAAATACGATCGCGTTCGCCTTTAGCGCTGGCTGCTGCCTGCACCGGGGTCATCAGATCGTTTTTCCAGTTGGAGATCGTTGAGATCAGCTGTTGAAGGATAAGTTTATCGTCTTCAATTAGCCCTTCGGTCAGTTCCTTAAGCAGAGCCACCTGATCGGTATCGTCAAACAGCGAGAAGTTCGACTTCATCCCCAACGCCGCAAATTCACGCTTGATGATATCCAACCCCAACGTGTGGAACGTGGAGATCATCAATCCACGCGCCTCTTTACGACCCAGCGTCTGCGCCACACGCTCTTTCATTTCACGCGCGGCCTTATTGGTAAAAGTCACCGCCGCAATATGGCGTGCCTGATAACCACATTCACGGATCAGATGCGCAATTTTATTGGTGATAACGCGCGTCTTTCCGGAACCCGCCCCCGCCAGCACCAGGCAAGGTCCTGTGACAAATTCGACGGCTTGTTGTTGTCCGGGATTCAAACGCATAAAGATCACTCAATGAAAGTCAGGAGGGGAAATTTAGAGCATGGTAGTATAGCCAGCCTCAACTACCCCACTCAAGGCACGATCATGGCAAAAACAGCAGCAGCAGTGCATATCCTTGTTAAAGAAGAGAAACTGGCTTTGGATCTTCTGGAACAAATTAAAAACGGTGCCGACTTTGGCAAGCTGGCGAAGAAACACTCAATCTGCCCATCAGGCAAACGCGGCGGTGATTTAGGCGAATTCCGCCAGGGCCAGATGGTTCCGGCGTTCGATAAAGTCGTCTTCTCTTGCCCGGTGCTGGAGCCAACTGGCCCGCTGCACACGCAGTTCGGTTACCACATCATTAAAGTGCTGTACCGTAACTAATAAAAAAGCCGGGTGGCGGCTGTCGCCTTACCCGGCCTACATTCTTGGCCAAATTGTAGGTCGGGTAAGCGCTAGCGCCACCCGACAATCTATTTAACCCGCTACCGCAATACGCTTCATATCCGTCATATAACCACGCAGTTTCTTACCAACCTGCTCGATAGCGTGGCCGCGAATCGCTTCGTTCACATCACGCAGCTGCGCGTTATCTACCGCACCCTCAGCAATAGCTTTGCCCAGATCGCCGGTCTGCAGAGTGGTCATGAACTCTTTCAGCAGCGGTACGCAAGCGTAAGAGAACAGGTAGTTACCGTATTCTGCGGTATCGGAGATAACCACGTTCATTTCGTACAGACGCTTACGCGCGATGGTGTTCGCGATCAGCGGCAGTTCGTGCAGTGATTCGTAGTAAGCAGACTCTTCGATGATGCCAGAATCAACCATGGTTTCGAACGCCAGCTCAACGCCCGCTTTCACCATCGCGATCATCAGTACGCCTTTATCGAAGTACTCCTGCTCGCCGATTTTACCTTCAAACTGCGGTGCGGTTTCGAACGCGGTTTTACCGGTCTCTTCACGCCAGGTCAGCAGTTTCTTATCGTCGTTGGCCCAGTCAGCCATCATGCCGGAGGAGAATTCACCGGAGATGATGTCGTCCATGTGTTTCTGGAACAGCGGTGCCATGATCTCTTTCAGCTGTTCGGACAGCGCATAAGCGCGCAGTTTTGCCGGGTTAGACAGACGGTCCATCATCAGCGTGATACCGCCCTGCTTCAGCGCTTCGGTGATGGTTTCCCAGCCGAACTGAATCAGTTTTTCCGCATAAGCCGGGTCAGTACCTTCTTCCACCAGCTTGTCGAAGCACAGCAGAGAGCCCGCCTGCAGCATACCGCACAGGATAGTCTGCTCGCCCATCAGGTCAGATTTCACTTCTGCAACAAAGGAGGATTCCAGTACGCCAGCACGGTGACCGCCGGTTGCCGCAGCCCAGGCTTTAGCGATCGCCATGCCTTCGCCTTTCGGGTCGTTTTCCGGGTGGACGGCGATCAGCGTCGGTACGCCGAAACCACGTTTGTACTCTTCACGCACTTCGGTACCCGGGCACTTCGGTGCCACCATCACAACGGTGATGTCTTTACGGATCTGCTCGCCCACTTCGACGATATTGAAACCGTGGGAGTAACCCAGCGCCGCGCCGTCTTTCATCAGCGGCTGTACGGAACGCACAACGTCGGAGTGCTGTTTGTCTGGCGTCAGGTTAACCACCAGGTCAGCCTGCGGGATCAGTTCTTCGTAGGTACCTACTTTGAAGCCGTTTTCGGTCGCTTTACGCCACGAAGCACGTTTCTCAGCGATCGCTTCTTTGCGCAGTGCGTAGGAAATATCCAGACCGGAGTCACGCATGTTCAGGCCCTGGTTCAGACCCTGAGCGCCACAGCCGACGATGACCACTTTTTTACCCTGAAGGTAGCTTGCGCCGTCGGCGAATTCTTCGCGGCCCATGAAGCGACATTTGCCCAGCTGAGCCAGCTGCTGACGCAGATTCAGTGTATTAAAGTAGTTAGCCATGATGGTGTACTCCGTGATGTTGTGTTGTGGTGCTTATTATTCGGTTCGCTTTTGCGAGAATGAACCCACTATATGACAGGAAATTTATTGCGGAAATTGATATATTCACAACGTCACATTGCAATATCTGCAACGTCAAAATAATGAGGTTCGCCGGTGGATTTACGCGATCTGAAAATGTTCCTGCATCTGGCGGAAAGCCGCCATTTTGGCCGCAGCGCGCGGGCGATGCACGTCAGCCCCTCCACGCTCTCCCGGCAAATTCAGCGTCTTGAAGAAGACCTCGGCCAGCCGCTGTTTGTCCGCGATAACCGCACGGTGACGCTCACCGAAGCCGGTGAGGAGCTGCGCGTGTTTGCCCAGCAGACGCTGCTGCAGTATCAGCAATTACGCCATACCATTGATCAACAAGGACCGTCGTTGTCCGGTGAACTGCATATCTTCTGCTCAGTGACTGCCGCCTACAGCCATTTACCACCGATCCTCGACCGCTTCCGCGCCGAGCATCCGTCGGTGGAAATCAAACTCACCACCGGTGACGCGGCTGATGCAATGGAAAAAGTCGTCACCGGCGAGGCCGATCTGGCAATTGCCGGTAAGCCCGAGACACTGCCCGGCGCGGTGGCCTTTTCCATGCTGGAGAATCTGGCTGTGGTATTGATAGCGCCAGCACTGCCCTGCCCGGTGCGCAACCAGATTTCGGTGGATGAGCCAGACTGGTCAACGGTGCCGTTTATCATGGCCGACCAGGGGCCGGTGCGCCGCCGCATTGAGCTGTGGTTCCGTCGCCATAAAATCAGCAACCCGTCGATTTACGCCACCGTGGGCGGCCACGAGGCGATGGTGTCGATGGTGGCGCTGGGCTGCGGCGTAGCATTGTTGCCAGAAGTGGTGCTGGAGAATAGCCCGGAGCCGGTACGTAACCGCGTGATGATTCTGGAACGTAGCGACGAAAAAACACCGTTCGAGCTGGGCGTATGCGCACAAAAAAAGCGGCTGCATGAGCCGCTTATTGATGCTTTCTGGAAGATATTGCCAAATCACTAGCCGCCGAACGGCGGCGCAAGCACCTTAACCGGCAGAGAGTCAGGCTCCCCAAACATTACCCTGCGAGAAAAAAACGAAACGCCGGGTTATGTGTTTCATCATGACAGTCATAGCCCAGTTCGTTCAGCCGCGTTTCGAAATCAGGTTCATGCTCACCCAACTCAAACGCCGCCAGTACACGGCCGTAGTCAGTTCCATGACTGCGATAGTGGAACAATGAAATATTCCAGTGCGTCCCCAGAGTATGCAGAAACTTCAGCAGCGCCCCCGGCGATTCCGGGAATTCGAAGCTGAACAGTCGCTCCTGCAAGGGTTTTGACGGACGTCCACCGACCATATAGCGCACGTGCAGCTTCGCCATTTCGTCGTCGGACAAATCCACTACGCTGTAGCCGCCGTCACTAAGCAACTGGAGGATTTCTTTACGTTCTTCCAGACCACGGCTCAGGCGTACGCCGACAAAAATGCAGGCATCTTTGGCATCAGCAAAACGGTAGTTAAACTCAGTAACCGAGCGCCCACCCAGCAGTTGGCAGAATTTCAGGAAGCTGCCCTTCTCTTCCGGGATGGTCACCGCCAGCAATGCTTCACGTTGCTCCCCCAACTCGCAGCGTTCAGACACGTAGCGCAGGCCGTGGAAGTTAACGTTAGCTCCGGAAAGCACATGCGCCAGCCGCTCACCGCGAATATTGTGCTGGGCGATGTATTTTTTCATTCCCGCCAGCGCCAGCGCGCCCGATGGCTCAGCCACGGCTCGCACGTCTTCAAACAAGTCTTTCATCGCTGCGCAAATAGCATCGCTATCAACGGTGATAATGTCGTCGAGGTATTCCTGGCACAGACGGAAGGTTTCATCACCAATGCGTTTGACCGCCACGCCTTCAGCAAAAAGACCGACGCGCGGGAGATCAACCGGATGACCGGCATCCAGCGCCGCTTTCAGGCAGGCGGAATCTTCAGCTTCAACGGCGATCACTTTGATCTGCGGCATCAGCTGTTTAATCAGCACCGCAACACCTGCCGCTAATCCGCCACCACCAACAGGCACGAATACGCGATCGAGATGAGCATCCTGCTGCAGTAGCTCCAGCGCCAGCGTGCCCTGCCCGGCAATCACCATCGGATGATCAAACGGTGGAACCCAGGTAAAACCCTGCTGCTGCGATAGCTCAATCGCTTTGGCTTTGGCTTCATCAAAATTCGCGCCATGCAGCAGCACTTCTCCGCCGAAGCCGCGCACGGCATCAACTTTGATATCGGCAGTAGCCGTTGGCATGACAATCAGTGCCTTCACGCCTAGTCGTGCAGAAGAGAACGCGACGCCCTGGGCATGATTACCCGCCGATGCGGTGATGACCCCATGCGCTTTTTGCTCTTCGGTCAGGCCCGCCATCATGGCGTAGGCTCCGCGCAGCTTGAAGCTATGAACGGGTTGACGGTCTTCGCGCTTGACCAGAATTACGTTATCGAGGCGCGAAGAGAGCTTGTCCATTTTTTGTAGCGGCGTTACCTGCGCCGCTTCGTATACCGGCGCACGCAATACCGCTCTGAGATACTCGGCGCCCTCAGGAGCACCAGATAGAGGTTGTGAATCCGCCATGGTCATTATCCCCCGAGTTTCGACTTATCGCGCACCGCGCCTTTGTCGGCGCTGGTTGCCAGACTGGCGTAGGCGCGCAGCGCAAAGGAGACCTGACGCTGACGATCTTTAGGCGTCCAGGCTTTGTCACCGCGTGCTTCCTGTGCTTCGCGGCGTGCCGCGATTTCCGCATCGCTCAACTGCAGTTGAATACCACGATTCGGGATATCGATAGCAATCATGTCGCCATCTTCGATAATCGCGATATTACCGCCGCTGGCCGCTTCCGGGGAAACGTGGCCGATAGACAGGCCGGATGTGCCGCCGGAGAAACGGCCATCTGTTATCAGCGCACAGGCCTTGCCGAGCCCCATCGATTTCAGGAAGGTGGTTGGGTAGAGCATTTCCTGCATACCTGGCCCGCCTTTCGGCCCTTCGTAGCGAATCACCACCACGTCGCCCGCCACCACTTTGCCGCCAAGGATCGCCTCAACCGCGTCATCCTGGCTTTCGTACACTTTCGCCGGGCCGGTAAATTTCAGGATGCTGTCATCCACACCTGCGGTTTTCACAATACAGCCGTTTTCCGCGAAGTTACCGTACAGGACTGCCAGACCGCCATCTTTGCTGTAAGCATGTTCCAGCGAACGGATACAGCCTTCGGCGCGATCGTCATCCAGCGTGTCCCAGCGGCAGTCCTGCGAGAACGCCTGAGTGGTACGGATGCCCGCCGGGCCAGCGCGGAACATCTTTTTCACCGCGTCATCTTTGGTCAGCATCACGTCATACCGATCGAGCGTTTGCGGCAGCGTCAGCCCCAGCACGTTTTTCACGTCGCGGTTCAGCAGTCCGGCACGATCCAGTTCGCCTAAAATACCCAATACGCCGCCTGCGCGGTGCACATCTTCCATATGGTATTTCTGCGTGCTCGGCGCCACTTTACACAGCTGTGGGACTTTGCGGGACAGCTTGTCGATATCACTCATTGTGAAGTCGATTTCCGCTTCCTGCGCCGCCGCCAGCAGGTGCAGAACGGTGTTGGTGGAGCCACCCATGGCGATATCCAGCGTCATGGCATTCTCAAACGCCGCCTTGCTGGCAATGTTGCGCGGCAGCGCAGAAGCATCATCCTGCTCATAGTAGCGTTTAGTCAGCTCAACGATGCGTTTACCCGCGTTAAGGAACAGCGTTTTACGGTCGGCGTGAGTCGCCAGCAGCGAACCGTTACCCGGCTGCGATAAACCCAACGCTTCGGTCAGACAGTTCATGGAGTTTGCGGTAAACATCCCTGAGCATGAGCCACAGGTTGGGCAAGCAGAACGTTCTACCTGCTCGCTCTGTGAGTCAGAGACTTTCGGGTCCGCGCCCTGAATCATTGCATCAACCAGATCGAGCTTGATGATTTGGTCAGAGAGCTTGGTTTTCCCGGCTTCCATCGGGCCACCAGAAACAAAGATCACCGGAATGTTCAGACGCAGGGAGGCCATTAACATCCCCGGGGTGATTTTGTCGCAGTTGGAGATGCAGACCATCGCATCGGCGCAGTGGGCGTTAACCATGTACTCAACGGAGTCAGCGATCAGCTCGCGTGACGGCAGTGAATACAGCATGCCCCCGTGGCCCATGGCGATACCATCATCCACAGCAATGGTGTTGAACTCTTTCGCTACGCCGCCAGAGGCTTCGATTTGTTCGGCAACCAGCTTACCGAGATCGCGCAGATGGACATGGCCCGGCACAAACTGGGTAAAAGAGTTCACCACAGCGATAATAGGTTTACCGAAGTCATCATCGGTCATCCCGGTGGCGCGCCACAGTGCGCGGGCACCCGCCATATTACGGCCGTGGGTGGTGGTAGCAGAACGATACTTAGGCATGCTTGATTAACTCCCGTCTGTCTAATAATTGGGACGGTGCGTGCCGTCCCAAATTTATGTTTATTGATTAACCTGATCCAACCAGCCGTATTTATCTTCCGTTTCACCGGTGAAGAGACCAAAGAAGGCCTGCTGGATGCGTTTGGTGACAGGGCCGCAGCGGCCTTCGCCCACCTGAATACCATCGACGCTGCGTACGGGCGTGATTTCGGCCGCAGTACCGGACATAAACACTTCGTCGGCCAGGTACAGCGATTCACGGGACAGCACCTGCTCACGCACTTCGATATCGAGATCTTTCGCCAGCTTAATGATTGCGTCACGGGTGATACCTGGCAGCGCGGAGGAGGTAAACGGCGGGGTAAACAGAATGCCGTCTTTTACTTCAAACAGGTTTTCACCCGCGCCTTCAGAGATGTAACCATTCACATCCAGCGCAATACCTTCCTGGTAACCATGACGACGCGCTTCGCTACCCACCAGCAGCGAAGACAGATAGTTACCACCAGCCTTAGCAGCGGTAGGGATAGTGTTTGGCGCAACGCGGTTCCAGGAAGAAACCATCGCATCGATCCCCTGTTCCAGCGCTTCAGCACCGAGGTAAGCCCCCCACGGGAACGCGGCGATAATCACGTCGGTGGTGTAACCCGCTGGCGGGTTAACGCCCATCCCCACATCGCCAACAAACACCAGCGGACGGATATAGGCGCTGGTCAGATTGTTTTTGCGGATCACAGCACGGCAAGCTTCCATCAGCTCATCAACGCTCTGAGAAACCGGAAAACGATAGATCTTGGCTGAATCACGCAGACGCTGCATATGTTCGCGATGACGGAACACCACCGGCCCTTTGTGAGAATCGTAGCAACGGATGCCTTCAAATACAGAAGTACCGTAGTGCAGCGCGTGGGACATCACGTGAACCTTCGCGTCTTCCCAACGAATCATCTCGCCATTAGACCAAATGTAATCAGCTTTTTTCGTCGTCATTTTTCTTCCTTTTGCGCTCAGGCGCGGATTTGTTGTGATGTGGTTGTGCTCTGGCAGATGGCAACATGTGCAACGTCCACCAGTTTACTTAACTGACTAAACAGTAAGTCGACCGACCGGGGGCTGGCAACGGTCAATTCGATATTTATATTCTGCGCATCGCTGGCGGCTTCCATATTCATGGAGCACACCTGAAAACCACGATGGCGTACCACGCGTAAAACACGTTCTAACGTTTCCGGATTGAAACGAGCCTCAACGGCGACCTGATGTTGCATCATGATAATTTCTCCAGCATTTCTGAGTTGCTGGCACCTGGTGGTACCAGAGGCCAGACATTCTCAAGTTCGTCGATTGAGACATGAAGCAGGTATGGCCCCTCGCTGTTCAGCATGGTGTCGAGTGCCGCTTCAACCTGGTCTTTACGGGTGATGTGCTGACCAGGTATGCCGAAGGCGCTGGCCAACATGAGGAAATCGGGGTTATCGGTAAGGGTGGTTTCGCTATAACGTTCCTGGAAAAACAGCTGCTGCCATTGTCGCACCATGCCTAACCGCTGGTTGTCGAGTAAAACTATCTTCAGCGGCAACTGCTTGCGTTTTACGGTGCCGAGTTCCTGTACATTCATCATGAAGGAACCGTCACCGGAGATACAGATTACCGTATCGTTCGGGCGAGCAACCTGTGCGCCAACCGCGGCAGGTAAACCAAAGCCCATCGTACCCAAGCCGCTCGAGGTGATGAAATTTTCCGGGCGGGTATAGATCATATGCTGTGCAGACCACATCTGATGCTGGCCAACATCCGTCGTAACAACGCTATCCGCTGGTTTACGGTCCGACAGTTGTTTTAACAACAACGGTGCATAGATGGCCTCACCCGGATGGTCGTAGCGCCAGGCATGCTCTGCTCGCAGTTCTGCACTGTGCTGACGCCATTCGTCAATCTTCAACGTCTGCTGTAATGCCGGCAGCAGCGAATTTAAATCGCCCTGCAGGGCCACATGCGCCTGGCGCAGTTTGTTCATTTCTGCCGGGTCGATATCCATGTGGATCACGCTGGCGTTCGGTGCGAAAGTATTCAGCTTACCAGTCACCCGGTCATCAAAACGCGCGCCAACTGCAATCAGTAAATCACACTCTTGCACCGCGAAATTTGCCGCTTTAGTACCGTGCATACCCAACATGCCCAAATAGTATGGGTAGTCAGCATCTACTGCGCCCAGACCTTTCAGCGTGCAAGCGACAGGCATTTGAGTAAGCGCAATAAACTCACGCAGGGCCGGAACCGCCTGTGCCATACCTACGCCGCCACCAACGTACAGAATGGGTTTCTGCGCCTGCGCCAGCATGTTACGCGCCTGCTCAACGTCAGCATGCGGAAAAGCCTCAACGTTTTCGACGGTGGTAAAATACGGCTCCAGCGTACCGCTGGCTAATTGGATATCTTTCGGGATATCCACCAGAACCGGACCCGGGCGACCGGAATTCGCCACGGAGAAGGCCTCAGCCATGATGCGCGGCAGCTCTTCCAGTGACTGCACCAGGAAGCTGTGTTTGGTGCAGGACAGCGACATACCAAGCACGTCCACTTCCTGGAACGCATCCGTTCCGATGAAAGGTGATGCCACCTGGCCGGTGATCGCGACCACTGGAACAGAATCTAACAGCGCATCGGCAAGTCCGGTGATCAGGTTGGTAGCACCAGGGCCGGAAGTGGCGATACACACGCCGGTTTTACCGGTCGCACGGGCATAGCCAATTGCTGCCATTGCCGCGCCCTGCTCGTGTCGGCACAACAGGTGCTCTACGCCGCCGTCATACAATGCATCGTAAACCGGCATAATTGCGCCACCAGGATAACCAAAGACGGTTTGAACCCCTTGTGCACGCAACGCATGTACCACCCACTGTGCCCCATTCATAGTTACATCCCCGCCGTAAATCTTGAGAAACAGAATTTTATGCTGTCGTTCACTTTCTGCTCCTCGTTTAAGTTTTTAAGGTCAAAAAAAACCCCCGGACCTTTCGGTGCGGGGGTCTTAGTTCGTTAAGGCTTGTTTTCTAAGCCTTTCCTCGTCCAAGTGCAGCCCCGCACGGTGGGATAATAATCACCACCACGCTAATCACGACCAGGCTAATCACTCGTAGAAGGGCTGTCATTTTTGTATTTTCTTGCATCTTGTTCGAAGGAATACCTAAAGAGTTACCATAGAATTTGCGAATAGCACAAGATATTTTTGTTTTCATTTTTCTGACGCCGTTAACGGTTTAGATAAATATCGTTGTTTTTTATACAAAAAATATAAAATGAAAATATTTCACGTTTCAGCGCATCAGCACCACCTGCGATCTCTTTCCTCGGCACACTTATACGCATTTGCGAGCGAGATTCCAGACATGGGGCAAGCAATTCCTGATTACACAAAAACACAGGAATAAGCATCTAAAAACATCAATTATGCAGAATCTTGCTGATATCTATTGCGACATAATATTCCCATCAGGAGGGGTTATGTCACTATCGATTGTTCACACACGCGCCGCCCTCGGCGTGAATGCACCAGCCATTACCATCGAGGTACATATTAGTAATGGCCTGCCTGGTTTAACCATGGTGGGGTTACCTGAAACGACAGTGAAAGAGGCTCGCGATCGGGTACGCAGTGCAATTATTAATAGCGGGTATGAATTCCCGACCAGGAAGATAACCATCAACCTGGCTCCGGCTGACCTCCCCAAAGAAGGGGGGCGATATGATTTACCTATCGCTGTTGCGCTTCTGGTCGCTTCTGAGCAGCTTACACCCCATAATCTCGATACCTATGAGCTGGTAGGCGAATTAGCGCTTACAGGCGCTTTACGCGGCGTTCCAGGCGCTATATCAAGCGCAACCGAAGCGATTCGTGCAGGCCGGCGAATCATTGTCGCTAAAGAGAATGCCGCAGAGGTTGGTCTAATACACGGCGAAGGGTGCCTGATTGCCGATCACCTGCAGGCGGTATGCGCATTCCTGGAAGGAAAGCATGATTTAGACAAACCGCAATCTGCAGACTTTACCGCCGAACCTTCACCAGAGGATCTCAGCGATGTTATCGGTCAGGAACAGGGTAAACGAGGGCTGGAGATCACCGCCGCTGGTGGTCACAACCTCCTGTTTATCGGCCCGCCTGGTACGGGCAAGACCATGCTGGCCAGCCGTCTCAGAGGGCTGCTTCCTCCACTTAGCAACGATGAGGCGCTGGAAAGTGCAGCGATCCTCAGTCTGGTCAATTCCGATACGATACAAAAACAGTGGAAGCAACGCCCTTTTCGTTCTCCCCATCACAGTGCTTCATTAACCGCAATGGTCGGTGGAGGCTCTATTCCTGCGCCAGGCGAGATCTCCCTGGCGCATAACGGTATATTATTTCTGGATGAATTACCTGAGTTTGAGCGACGCACGCTGGATGCACTGCGCGAACCCATTGAGTCCGGGCAGATCCATCTATCCCGTACCAGAGCAAAAATAACCTATCCCGCGCGCTTTCAACTCATTGCTGCAATGAATCCAAGCCCGACAGGCCATTATCAGGGGAATCATAACCGCTGTACCCCAGAACAGACTCTGCGCTACCTCAATCGGCTGTCAGGACCATTTCTTGACCGCTTTGACCTCTCCCTCGAAATTCCCTTACCGCCACCCGGCAT
Source organism: Citrobacter sp. wls827 (assembly GCF_005280875.1). NCBI lineage: Bacteria > Pseudomonadati > Pseudomonadota > Gammaproteobacteria > Enterobacterales > Enterobacteriaceae > Citrobacter > Citrobacter sp. wls827. The sequence goes on along the minus strand of NZ_SZWR01000016.1, from coordinate 1,928 downwards.
ACTCAGCCAGAGCGTAGTGAAAGGTGAAGATAGCGCAACGGTGAAGCAACGCGTCATCGCCGCACGAGAGCGTCAGTATCGGCGGCAAAATAAGTTAAATGCGTATCTGGACAGCCAGGATATCCATAAATTTTGCATGCTTCGCAGTGATGATGCGCACTGGCTTGAGGACACGTTAGCTCGTCTTGGATTGTCCATCCGCGCCTGGCTACGCCTGATAAAAGTCGCACGTACCATTGCGGATATTGAACAGTGCGACCATATCACCCGCCAGCACTTGCAGGAGGCCGTTGCTTATCGGGCGATAGACAGGTTATTAATTCACCTGCAGAAATTACTGGCATAAAAAAAGGGCTTACGCCCTTTTTTATTAATCATCAGATTCGGTGTAGTCTTCTGCACCTTCCACCTGAGGTTTCCCGCCAGACAGCGTGTGGAAGCGTTTTGGACGCTTAATGCGCGTCATGTATTTAGACCACACGCGTTCAGCTTCGGTAACTGGCTCACGTTCACCACGGCATACCGCAACAAACAATTTTTCTTCTTCAGTTACTGGCTCACGTTTACCCAGATCCAGCTCGTTGAAGGCATAGCCATGACGCTCAAGCAGCTGTGCCTCTTTAATGGTGAAATCACCATGACGGGAGAATCCGCGGGGGTAATATTTATTGTCGAAATATCGATTAGTCGTCGTAAAGCTTTCCGCCATCCTGCACGCTCCTAATTCTTTGGCCGAGCTATTTATGGCGCGGAGTATTAGTTACGCTTGACAGAGCGTCAAACAAAAGATTTAAATCATCACGACAAATAATTTTATGGAGCGCGTTGTGGATACGGAATTGTTAAAAACTTTCCTGGAAGTTAGCCGGACACGCCACTTTGGTCGGGCAGCTGAAGCGCTCTACCTGACCCAGTCGGCGGTGAGTTTTCGGATCAGACAACTGGAAAATCAACTGGGTGTGAACCTGTTCACCCGACACAGAAACAATATTCGTTTGACCGCTGCAGGTGAAAAATTATTGCCTTACGCTGAAACGCTGATGAATACATGGCAAGCAGCACGTAAGGAGGTCGCGAATACCTCACGGCACAACGAGTTTTCGATCGGTGCCAGTGCATCCCTTTGGGAATGCATGCTCAATGACTGGTTGCGGCGTTTATACCAATCTCAGGAGCCACAATCCAGCCTGCAGTTTGAAGCGAGGATCGCTCAGCGCCAGTCGCTAGTAAAGCAGCTCCATGAACGACAGCTGGATCTGTTAATTACGACCGAAACACCAAAAATGGACGAATTTAGCAGCCAACTGTTGGGATATTTCACGCTGGCGCTCTATTGTAGCTCTCCATCGCAAACCAAAGATGAACTGAATTACCTACGCCTGGAATGGGGACCGGATTTTCAGCAGCATGAAGCGGGATTGATTGCTGGAGATGAAGTGCCGGTACTTACCACCAGTTCTGCAGAACTGGCAAGACAGCAACTTTCTGTAATTAAAGGGTTTAGTTGGCTTCCCGTCAGTTGGGCCAGAACCAAAAGCGATCTTCACACAGTTACTGACAGTGCGACTCTTTCACGTCCGTTATATGCGGTTTGGCTGCAAAATAGCGACAAACATGCACTTATTCGCGATCTGCTGAAAACAAATATTTTGGAAGATTAATGAAAACGCTGGCAAGGATGCCGGGAAAAAATGAACTGGAAGATCCAGAACATGATGTTCAGGTAAAAAAAAATCCTTAGCAAGGATGCTAAGGATTGTTTCTGGCAGGGGCGGAGAGACTCGAACTCGCGACACCCGGTTTTGGAGACCGGTGCTCTACCAACTGAGCTACGCCCCTAAATTTTCTTATCATTAAGCCTGCTACTAAGCAGGCTTAATTTTCTAATAAGTGGCGGAACGGACGGGACTCGAACCCGCGACCCCCTG
>NZ_SZWR01000015.1:137080-141934 GCF_005280875.1 Citrobacter sp. wls827 | reverse complement strand
CCCGTTGAGCGCAAGATGGTCATCAACGCGCTCAACGCGAACGTCAAAGTCTTTATGGCTGATTTTGAAGATTCGCTGGCTCCTGAGTGGAGCAAAGTAATCGACGGGCAGATAAACCTGCGTGATGCGGTCAATGGCACCATTAGCTATACCAACGAAGCGGGTAAAATTTATCAGCTCAAACCTAATCCGGCTCTGTTGGTATGCCGCGTTCGTGGTCTGCATCTGCCGGAAAAACACGTTACCTGGCGTGGCGAATCCATCCCGGGCAGCCTGTTCGATTTTGCCCTCTATTTCTTCCACAACTACAAAGCGTTGCTGGCAAAAGGCAGTGGCCCTTATTTCTATCTGCCAAAAACGCAGGCCTGGCAAGAAGCGGCATGGTGGAGCGAAGTGTTCAGCTATGCGGAGGATCGTTTTAATCTGCCGCGCGGCACCATCAAAGCGACTCTGCTGATTGAAACGCTGCCGGCTGTTTTCCAGATGGACGAAATTCTGCACGCGCTGCGTGATCACATTGTCGGCCTGAACTGTGGTCGCTGGGACTACATTTTCAGCTATATCAAAACCCTGAAGAACCACCCGGATCGCGTGTTGCCGGACCGTCAGGTGGTGACGATGGATAAGCCATTCCTCAGCGCCTATTCGCGCCTGCTGATTAAAACCTGCCATAAACGCGGCGCGTTCGCGATGGGCGGCATGGCGGCGTTCATTCCCAGCAAAGATGCGGAACGTAACAACCAGGTGCTGACCAAAGTCAAAGCGGACAAAGCGCTGGAAGCCAATAACGGTCATGACGGAACCTGGGTTGCACATCCTGGGCTGGCTGATACCGCGATGGCGATTTTCGATGAGGTACTGGGCGATCACAAAAACCAGCTGTTTGTGACCCGCAATGAAGATGCGCTGATTACCGCCGAACAGCTGTTGGCTCCGTGTGAGGGGGAACGCACCGAAGAAGGCATGCGCGCCAACATCCGTGTTGCGGTGCAGTACATCGAAGCGTGGATCTCCGGTAACGGCTGCGTACCGATTTACGGTCTGATGGAAGATGCGGCTACCGCAGAAATCTCCCGAACCTCCATCTGGCAGTGGATCCACCACCAGAAAACCCTCAGCAACGGCAAGCCGGTCACCAAACCGCTGTTTCGCCAGATGCTGGCCGAAGAGATGCTGGTGATTCAGGACGAGCTGGGCGAACACCGCTACAGCAGCGGGCGTTTTGACGATGCCGCGCGCCTGATGGAGCAAATCACTACCTCTGATGAACTGATCGATTTCTTGACCCTGCCAGGCTACCGCCTGCTGGCGTAACTCATTCACCACAAAACAATATGGAGCATCTGCACATGAAAACCCGTACTCAACAAATCGAAGAATTACAGAAAGAATGGACTCAACCGCGCTGGGAAGGCATCACCCGTCCATATAGCGCGGAGGAAGTGGTGAAATTACGTGGCTCGGTCAACCAGGAATGCACGCTGGCTCAGCTTGGCGCGGCGAAAATGTGGCGTCTGCTGCACGGCGAATCGAAGAAAGGTTATATCAACAGCCTCGGCGCGCTGACTGGCGGTCAGGCGCTGCAGCAGGCGAAAGCCGGTATTGAAGCAGTCTACCTTTCAGGATGGCAGGTGGCGGCAGATGCAAACCTGGCATCCAGCATGTACCCGGACCAATCGCTGTATCCGGCGAACTCCGTCCCGTCGGTGGTGGATCGGATCAACAACACATTCCGTCGCGCCGATCAGATCCAATGGTCAACCGGTATTGAACCGAACGATCCGCGCTATGTGGATTACTTCCTGCCGATCGTTGCCGATGCGGAAGCCGGTTTTGGCGGCGTACTGAACGCGTTTGAACTGATGAAATCGATGATTGAGGCTGGTGCAGCGGCCGTTCACTTCGAAGATCAGCTCGCATCGGTGAAAAAATGTGGTCACATGGGCGGCAAAGTTCTGGTGCCGACTCAGGAAGCTATTCAGAAACTGGTGGCGGCCCGTCTGGCGGCCGACGTCATGGGCGTTCCGACGCTGGTGATTGCGCGTACCGATGCTGACGCCGCTGACCTGATTACCTCTGACTGTGACCCGTACGACAGCGAGTTCATCACCGGCGAACGTACCAGTGAAGGGTTCTACCGTACGCATGCGGGCATTGAGCAGGCGATCAGCCGTGGCCTGGCGTATGCGCCATATGCCGACCTGGTGTGGTGTGAAACCTCCACGCCGGATCTCGAACTGGCGAAGCGCTTTGCCGATGCGATTCACGCGAAATTCCCTGGCAAACTGCTGGCCTACAACTGTTCGCCGTCATTTAACTGGCAGAAAAACCTGGACGACAAAACCATCGCCAGCTTCCAGCAGCAACTGTCGGATATGGGTTACAAATACCAGTTCATTACCCTGGCGGGCATCCACAGCATGTGGTTCAACATGTTCGACCTCGCGCACTCCTATGCGCAGGGTGAAGGCATGCGCCACTATGTTGAGAAGGTTCAGCAGCCAGAATTTGCGGCGGCTAAAGACGGTTACACCTTCGTGTCCCATCAGCAGGAAGTGGGTACAGGCTACTTCGACAAAGTCACTACTATCATTCAGGGCGGCGCTTCCTCGGTGACCGCGCTGACCGGCTCGACCGAAGAATCGCAGTTTTGATTAATGCCCGGTGGCGCTGCGCTTACCGGGCCTACGAAGGGATGTAGGCCGGATAAGCGAACGCGCCATCCGGCATGACGTTGTGCCGGATGGGAGAAGTCGATGACGCGTGGCCTGGAATTACTGATTGCTCAGACGATTTTGCAAGGTTTCGACGCCCAGTACGGGCGTTTTCTGGAAGTCACCTCCGGCGCGCAGCAGCGTTTTGAACATGCCGACTGGCATGCGGTTCAGCAGGCGATGAAAAGCCGTATTCACCTTTACGATCATCACGTGGGTCTGGTGGTGGAGCAGTTGCGCTGCATTACAGACGGCAAAAGTACCGACGCGGATTTTTTACTTCGCGTGAAAGAGCATTACACCCGGCTACTGCCGGATTACCCGCGCTTCGAGATTGCGGAGAGCTTTTTTAACTCCGTTTACTGTCGGTTATTTGATCACCGCTCGCTGACTCCCGAGCGGCTGTTTATTTTCAGTTCTCAGCCAGAGCGTCGTTTCCGCACGATCCCACGCCCGTTGGCGAAAGACTTTTTTCCTGATACCGGCTGGGAGTGGCTGCTGACTCGCGTCCTTAGCGATCTGCCCCTGCGTCTTCCATGGCAGAATAAACATCGTGATATCCACTACATCATCGAACACCTGACCGAAACCCTGGGAGCGGATGTGTTGCAGGGCTGCCATTTACAGGTGGCGAATGAACTGTTTTATCGTAACAAGGCCGCCTGGCTGGTCGGGAAACTGATTACCCCTTCTGGAACGCTGCCGTTTTTACTGCCAATCCACCGGACAGACGAAGGTGAGCTGTTTGTCGATACCTGCCTGACCACGACGGCGGAGGCGAGCATTGTGTTTGGCTTTGCCCGCTCCTACTTTATGGTTTACGCTCCGCTGCCCGCGGCGTTAGTGGAGTGGCTGCGCGAGATCCTGCCCGGTAAAACCACCGCTGAATTGTATATGGCGATTGGCTGCCAGAAGCATGCAAAAACGGAAAGCTATCGGGAGTATCTGCTCTACCTGGCCAACTGTGATGAGCAGTTTATTGAAGCGCCGGGGATCCGCGGTATGGTGATGCTGGTGTTTACACTACCGGGCTTTGACCGGGTGTTTAAAATCATCAAAGACAAATTTGCGCCGCAAAAAGAGATGTCTGCCGCCCACGTCCGCGCCTGTTATCAACTGGTCAAAGAGCACGATCGCGTTGGGCGGATGGCTGACACCCAGGAGTTCGAGAATTTTGTGCTGGATAAACGGCAAATCGATCCGGCGCTGATGGCGCTGTTATTGCAGGAAGCCCCGGAAAAAATTACCGATCTTGGCGATCAGATTGTCATTCGCCATCTGTATATCGAACGACGGATGGTGCCGCTGAATATCTGGCTGGAGCAGGTCGAAGGTCAACAACTGCGCGATGCCATTGAAGAGTACGGCAACGCGATTCGTCAACTGGCCGCCGCCAATATTTTCCCCGGCGATATGCTGTTTAAGAACTTCGGCGTCACCCGCCACGGGCGCGTGGTGTTCTACGATTACGATGAAATCTGCTACATGACGGAGGTTAATTTCCGTCATATCCCGCCGCCACGCTACCCGGAAGATGAGATGAGCGCTGAGCCGTGGTACAGCGTATCGCCTGGAGATGTCTTCCCGGAAGAGTTTCGGCACTGGCTATGTGCCGATCCGCGTATTGGTCCGCTATTTGAAGAGATGCACGCTGACTTGTTCAGCGCCGACTACTGGCGTGGTCTGCAAACGCGGATTAAAAACGGGCATGTGGAAGATGTTTACGCCTACCGGCGCAAACAACGTTTCAGCGTGCGTTATGAAACCGACCGTAGGCCTGGTAAGGCGTAGCCGCCACCCGGCAACCCCATCTTAGCGAAATCCGCCATACGCCAGCGTCACTTCTTTCGCCGCTTTGATCGCCATGGCGCCGAACTCGGTCACGCGATCGTCGGTAATGCGCGAAATCGGGCCGGAGATGGAAATCGCGGCGAACGGCTCGCGGTGCTCGTCATAAATGCACGACGCCACGCAGCGCAGGCCCAGCGCATGTTCCTCATCATCAAAGGAATAGCCGCGCTTACGCGTCTGGGCCAAATCCTCTTTCAGATGCACCGGCGACACCAGCGTGGCGTGGGTGTATGCGTGCAGACCTTTACGGTGCAACAGCCCAGTTACCTGTTCTTCGCTCAGCTGGGAT
>NZ_SZWR01000015.1:132652-137007 GCF_005280875.1 Citrobacter sp. wls827 | reverse complement strand
CGGCAGTTTGCCGCCGATAGGCGCAGACATACGCATCAATTGGGTGCACTGCACCTGGTCGATAATAATCGCCTGATGGTCGCTTTGATCAAGCACGGCGAGGTTGACCGTTTCACCGGAATCTTCCATCAGTTTGCGCAGGATTGGGTGGACAATCGCCAGCAGATTACGGCTTTGCAGAAAGCTGCTGCCGACGATAAACGCATGTGCACCCACAGCCCAATGCCCTAATTCACCGACCTGACGAACAAATCCCTGCTGCTGCATGGTGGTCAGCAAACGGTGAGTCGTGGAGTTTGGCAGGCCGGCCTGCTGCGCCAGCTCGGTCAGCGCCACGCTGCCGTTGGATTCCGCAATCCACTCCAGTAGCTTCAGGCCACGCGTCAGGGACTGAACCTGCCCGGTTGCGGGCGCAGTAGTAGCGGCGGGTTTTCTACCGCGTTTCGCGGGAACGGGGGCAACCATGGCAGACTCCTTTTCTGTATCGTGGAAATCATTTTCGTTTTATTCAATTATAATGCAAGAATTCCTGTACTGATCGGATGAGTGAAGCTGAACATGTCTCATGTTGGCTGTTGTTCTCTTTTCCGCCTCTCAGGTTTGTGCCAGTATGACCTGTTGAGTTTTTTTCGGTCTGGTTGAGCGTTGTCGGGAGCGAGTGTGAGCAGCAAAGTAGAACAATTACGTCAGCAGTTAAATGAACGTATTCTGGTGCTGGACGGCGGTATGGGCACCATGATCCAGGGATATCGTCTGAGCGAAGAGGATTTCCGCGGCGGACGCTTTGCCGAATGGCCGTGCGATCTGAAAGGTAACAACGACCTGCTGGTGCTCAGCAAACCGGAGGTGATCGCCGCGATTCACAACGCCTACTTCGAGGCGGGCGCGGACATCATCGAAACCAACACCTTTAACTCCACGACTATCGCCATGGCGGATTACCAGATGGAATCCCTGTCGGCGGAAATCAACTTTGCGGCAGCCAAACTGGCGCGCGCGGCGGCAGACGAATGGACGGCGCGCACGCCGAACAAACCGCGCTATGTCGCGGGCGTGCTTGGCCCAACCAACCGTACAGCGTCTATCTCGCCCGACGTCAACGACCCGGCTTACCGTAATATTACCTTTGATCAGCTGGTGGCCGCCTACCGCGAATCCACCAAAGCGCTGGTGGAAGGCGGCAGTGACCTGATCCTGATTGAAACCGTTTTCGATACCCTCAACGCCAAAGCCGCTATTTTCGCGGTTAAAACTGAATTCGAAGCGCTGGGCGTTGAACTGCCGATCATGCTCTCCGGCACCATCACCGACGCCTCTGGCCGTACGCTCTCCGGCCAGACCACCGAAGCGTTTTATAACTCACTGCGCCACGCCGACGCGCTGACCTTTGGTCTGAACTGTGCCTTAGGCCCGGACGAACTGCGCCAGTACGTGCAGGAACTGTCGCGCATTGCCGAATGCTACGTGACCGCGCACCCGAACGCCGGGCTGCCGAACGCATTTGGTGAGTACGATCTCGATGCCGACACCATGGCGGCGCAAATCCGCGAATGGGCCGAGGCGGGCTTCCTGAATATTGTTGGCGGCTGCTGCGGCACCACGCCGGAACACATCGCTGCCATGAGCCGCGCGGTGGATGGCTTGCCGCCACGCCGCTTGCCGGAAATCCCGGTTGCCTGCCGCCTTTCCGGCCTTGAGCCGCTGAACATCGGCGACGACAGCCTGTTTGTGAACGTCGGCGAGCGTACCAACGTTACCGGTTCGGCGAAGTTTAAGCGCCTGATCAAAGAAGAGAAATACAGCGAGGCGCTGGACGTCGCCCGCCAGCAGGTGGAAAGCGGCGCGCAGATCATCGATATCAACATGGATGAGGGGATGCTCGACGCCGAAGCGGCGATGGTTCGTTTCCTCAACCTGATTGCCGGTGAACCGGATATCGCCCGCGTGCCGATTATGATCGACTCCTCGAAATGGGAAGTAATCGAAAAAGGGCTGAAGTGCATTCAGGGTAAAGGCATCGTTAACTCCATTTCGATGAAAGAGGGGGTTGAGACCTTTATTCATCACGCGAAGCTGCTGCGTCGCTACGGTGCTGCAGTGGTGGTGATGGCCTTTGACGAGCAGGGCCAGGCCGACACCCGCGCGCGCAAAATTGAGATCTGCCGTCGGGCGTACAAAATTCTTACCGAAGAAGTGGGCTTCCCGCCGGAAGACATTATCTTTGACCCGAACATCTTTGCCGTCGCGACCGGTATTGATGAGCACAACAACTACGCGCAGGACTTTATCGGCGCCTGTGAGGACATCAAACGCGAACTGCCGCATGCGCTGATCTCCGGCGGCGTTTCAAACGTTTCATTCTCGTTTCGCGGCAACGACCCGGTACGTGAAGCTATTCACGCGGTATTCCTCTACTACGCCATTCGCAACGGTATGGACATGGGGATCGTCAACGCCGGACAACTGGCAATCTATGACGACCTGCCCGCCGAGCTGCGCGATGCGGTTGAAGACGTGATCCTTAACCGCCGTGACGATGGCACCGAACGACTGCTGGAGCTGGCTGAGAAATATCGCGGCAGTAAAACCGACGACACGGCGAATGCCCAGATGGCGGAATGGCGCACCTGGGACGTGAAAAAGCGCCTCGAATACTCGCTGGTGAAAGGCATTACCGAGTTTATTGAGCTGGATACCGAAGAAGCTCGCCAGCAGGCCGCGCGCCCGATCGAGGTTATTGAAGGACCGCTGATGGACGGCATGAACGTGGTTGGCGACCTGTTCGGCGAGGGCAAAATGTTCCTGCCGCAGGTGGTGAAATCCGCCCGCGTGATGAAGCAGGCGGTGGCGTACCTCGAACCGTACATTGAGGCCAGCAAAGAGAAAGGCTCCAGCAACGGCAAAATGGTCATCGCTACCGTGAAGGGCGATGTGCACGATATCGGCAAAAATATCGTCGGCGTGGTGCTGCAATGTAACAACTACGAAATCGTCGATCTTGGCGTGATGGTGCCCGCGGAGAAAATCCTCAGAACGGCGCGTGAAGTGAATGCCGATCTGATTGGCCTTTCCGGGCTGATTACCCCTTCGCTGGATGAAATGGTCAACGTGGCGAAAGAGATGGAGCGTCAGGGCTTCACTATTCCGCTGCTGATTGGCGGCGCGACCACCTCGAAAGCGCACACGGCGGTGAAAATTGAGCAGAACTACAGCGGCCCGACGGTGTACGTGCAGAACGCCTCGCGTACTGTGGGTGTCGTGGCCGCGCTGCTCTCTGACACCCAGCGCGATGACTTTGTCGCCCGTACGCGTAAAGAGTACGAAACCGTGCGTATCCAGCATGCGCGTAAAAAACCGCGTACTCCGCCCGTAACGTTACAGGCTGCCCGCGACAACGATCTGGCCTTTGACTGGGAAAACTACACGCCGCCGGTGGCGCACCGTCTGGGCGTACAGGAAGTGGAAGCCAGCATCGAAACCCTGCGCAACTACATCGACTGGACGCCGTTCTTTATGACCTGGTCGTTGGCCGGGAAATATCCGCGAATCCTCGAAGATGAAGTAGTGGGCGAAGAGGCGAAGCGCTTGTTCAAAGATGCCAACGACATGCTGGATAAACTCAGCGCTGAGAAGACGCTGAATCCGCGTGGCGTGGTGGGTTTATTCCCGGCCAACCGCGTGGGTGACGACATCGAGATTTACCGTGACGAGACGCGTACGCACGTCATCAATGTGAGTCATCACCTGCGCCAGCAGACGGAAAAAGTCGGTTTCGCCAACTACTGCTTGTCTGACTTTGTTGCACCGAAACTGAGCGGTAAAGCGGATTACATCGGTGCTTTTGCGGTCACTGGTGGTCTGGAAGAAGACGCGCTGGCAGATGCTTTCGAAGCGCAACATGACGACTACAACAAGATCATGGTGAAAGCGATTGCTGACCGTCTGGCGGAAGCGTTCGCGGAATATCTGCATGAGCGCGTGCGTAAAGTCTACTGGGGCTATGCGGCGAATGAGAATCTCAGTAACGAGGAGCTGATCCGCGAAAACTACCAGGGGATTCGCCCGGCACCGGGCTATCCGGCGTGTCCGGAACACACCGAAAAAGCCACCATTTGGGAACTGCTGGACGTGGAGGCGCATACCGGGATGAAGCTCACCGAATCCTTCGCCATGTGGCCAGGTGCCTCGGTTTCCGGCTGGTATTTCAGTCATCCGGACAGCAAGTACTACGCTGTGGCGCAAATCCAGCGCGATCAGGTTGAAGATTATGCCTTCCGTAAAGGGATGAGCGTGGCAGAAGTGGAGCGCTGGTTAGCGCCGAACCTCGGCTACGACGCCGACTGATTCACAAAACT
>NZ_SZWR01000015.1:128209-132586 GCF_005280875.1 Citrobacter sp. wls827 | reverse complement strand
CAGGGCACTCAATGAGTGCCCTGTCTCTTTATTACGTTTAAACCCTTATACTGAAAGAAGGCTTCGGCCTCAGGAACATATAACGATAAGGAGTACCTGATTCCGTGTTAACTCTGTTACACCTGCTTTCTGCCGTCGCGATGCTGGTTTGGGGGACGCATATTGTGCGTACCGGTGTGATGCGCGTCTTCGGCGCCCGCTTGCGTACCGTGCTCAGCCGTAGTGTTGAAAAGAAGCCGCTCGCCTTTTGCGCGGGGATCGGCGTTACTGCTCTGGTGCAAAGCAGTAACGCTACCACCATGCTGGTGACGTCGTTTGTCGCGCAGGATCTCGTGGCGCTCACCCCTGCGCTGGTGATTGTCCTCGGCGCCGACGTGGGGACCGCGCTGATGGCGCGTATCCTGACCTTCGATCTCTCCTGGCTGTCGCCCTTGCTGATTTTTATCGGCGTCATTTTCTTTCTTGGGCGCAAGCAGTCTCGTGCCGGACAGCTGGGCCGGGTAGGTATTGGTCTGGGGTTGATTTTGCTGGCGCTGGAGCTGATTGTGCAGGCGGTAACGCCGATTACCCAGGCTAACGGCGTACAGGTTATTTTCGCCTCGCTCACCGGCGATATCATGCTCGATGCGCTGATTGGCGCCATGTTTGCGATTATCAGTTACTCCAGCCTGGCGGCGGTACTGCTGACGGCCACGCTGACCGCGGCGGGCATTATCTCGTTCCCGGTAGCGTTGTGTCTGGTGATTGGCGCCAACCTCGGATCCGGCCTGCTGGCGATGCTCAACAACAGTGCTGCGAATGCTGCTGCACGTCGTGTGGCGCTCGGCAGCCTGCTGTTTAAGCTGGTGGGCAGCCTGATTATCCTGCCGTTTGTTCATCCGCTGGCCAATCTGATGGATGAACTGCCGCTGCCGAAATCTGAACTGGTTATCTACTTCCACGTCTTCTACAACCTGGTGCGCTGCGTGGCGATGGTGCCGTTCGCCGAACCGATGGCGCGTTTTTGTAAGCGCATCATCCGCGATGAGCCGGAGCTGGACGCGCATCTGAAGCCCAAACATCTGGACGTCAGCGCGCTGGATACGCCGACGCTCGCTCTGGCTAATGCCGCCCGTGAAGCCCTGCGTATCGGCGACGCGATGGAGCAGATGATGGACGGGCTGAAGAAAGTAATGCACGGCGAGCCGCGCGAAGAGAAAGAGTTGCGCAGGATGGCAGATGACATCAACGTGCTGTACACGGCGATTAAGCTCTATCTGGCGCGGATGCCAAAGGATGAACTGGCGGAAGAGGAATCACGCCGTTGGGCGGAGATTATCGAAATGTCGCTCAACCTCGAACAGGCTTCCGATATCGTCGAGCGTATGGGGAGTGAGATTGCCGATAAGTCGCTGGCCGCCCGTCGGGCATTCTCTGTGGAAGGGCTGAAAGAGCTGGATGCGCTTTACGATCAGCTGCTCAGCAATCTGCAGCTGGCGATGTCGGTGTTCTTCTCAGGCGATGTGACCAGCGCCCGCCGTCTGCGCCGCAGCAAGCACCGTTTCCGTATTCTCAACCGCCGCTATTCGCATGCGCACGTTGATCGTCTGCATCAGCAGAACGTGCAAAGCATCGAAACCAGCTCCTTGCACCTGGCACTGTTGGGCGATATGCAGCGTCTGAACTCACTGTTTTGCTCTGTGGCTTACAGCGTGCTGGAACAGCCGGATGAAGACGATGAGCGTGAGTACTAACGAGGACAGATGAAATGTTGCCCGGTGACGCTGATGCTTACCGGGCCTACGGATAACCGTCAATGTTGTCATTTACCTTGTAGGCCGGATAAGGCGAAGCCGCCATCCGGCATCAGACAATAAATCAACTAAAAGCAGTGGCCTGCTTCAACGGCAACCGCCTCTTCACCCGCTTTAAAGATATACGTGGTGTTTGGGCCGCCGAGCACAGATTGACCGTTACTCACTTTAATCCAGTTACCTTCCGGCAAGCCAATCACCGTCAGCTCCGGTGCCACAACCAGCAGTTCGCGGATACGCTGTTCACGCGTTTCGCCTTTGTGGCCTTCCGGCAGCGCGTTGGTGAAATGTGGGTTAATCTGCAGCGGGAACAGACCCAGCGCATCAAAACCTTTGGGATCGACAATCGGCATGTCGTTGGTAGTGCGGATGGTCTGGCAGGCAAGGTTGGAACCCGCGCTCCAGCCGATGTACAGCGCACCGCGTTTGACGACATCCACGATCGGCGCCAGCAACCCGCGCTCACGACTCTCTTTCAGCAACTGGAAGGTATTCCCGCCGCCGACAATCACCAGCTCGGCGTTTTCAATAGCGGCAATCGGATCGACAACGGTATGAATACCGGTAACGTTAACGCCCATTGGCGCAAAGATGGCTGCCGTTTTCGCCGTGTACTCATCCCAGGTTTGCGTCACGCCAGCGAACGGAATAAACACCGCCGTGCGGCGACCATTCAGTTGCTCTGCGATCAGCGGCAGCGCATGTTCCATCCAGCCTTTGCCCGGCAGCGTCGAGTTACTCAATAAAAGCAGTTCCATCATTTCTCCATGTAATCAGAAAATTACCAACCGCAGTCATGTTACCACCGTCAGTATAACGCCTTCCTGATATGGCTCACGATGTTGGAAGTGCTGGGACTATTTTCTAAGTGTCAATCCAATACCGAGCGCCTTCATCACCGCCAGCGTGGTTTTCAGCGTCGGGTTTCCTTTCTCACTAAACGAGCGATAGAGTTGTTCGCGGGATAACCCCGTTTCTGCCGCGATGCTCGCCATTCCCTTAGCGCGTGCCACCACGCCCAATGCTTTTGCAATGTACGTTGCATCGCCTGTTTCGAGGGCATCCGCCATAAATACAGCAATTTCTTCATCATCAACCAGCGCAGCTGCGGGATCGTACTGAGTAAGCTTATTCATGGCGGAAGGTCTCCTGATAATCCAGTGAACGGGCGAGCACTTTTGCAAGGGTGATATCGTTGGCTTGTGAGCTTTTATCGCCACCACATAGCAAAATGATGATGCGGCAGCCATGCTGTTTAAAGTAAATCCTGTAACCAGGACCGTAAGAAATGCGCATTTCGCTGATGCCTTCACCTACAGGTTTAACATCGCCAGCTAAACCATTCGCCAGTCGAAAAAGTCGTGCGGCAATGAGCGTTTTGGCCCTGCGATCTCGCAGATTCTGCTCCCAGCGTTGGAAAACCGTGGTCTGAAGAATTTCCATGATTACGTTCCATGTATTTTATAAACTACATTGTGAATTGACAAGTTGAAAGTAGAGAATAAAAAACTGGGAGGTGAGAGGAAATGCTGGTGGGCGTAAACAGGAAAGCGCCTCGCAGACATCTTCTTCGGGGCGTGACAGGCCTGTGCAACCACCTTAGTGTGACATGATGATTTGCTGGTCGGGGAATAGGAAATGCTCGCTTATTACGCTAATCTTAGGCATATCATGCGCACTGCTATGGGGGTTATCATGCGCACTGTGTCTAAGGTAAAAAAATCAGTCAATGTCTCTCTGGCTCCAGAGATACTGGAAGAGGCGCGCAAGCTTAAAATCAATCTGTCAGCGGTTTTAACCGAAGCCCTGATCGAAAAATTTCGCGAGAACAAACGCGAAGAATGGTTGCGGGATAATAAAAAATCGATAGAAGCATTAAATCAATGGGTGGAAGAAAACGGTTCGTTCAGTGATTTTCAAAGGACATTCTGATGGAGCAGTATTGCGCTTATGAGAATACAGGAAGTGGAAAAAGCGTTTATCCGTTTTTAATTAGCTTACAGCATCCGGTGGCCGCTGTTTTGCAGCATGTACTGGTCGCACCCGTTATAGCGCTAAGCCAGTTTCCCAACGAAGTCCCGCCAGCTAAAATTTGCCCGGTTGTTAGCATTGGTGGGCAAGCCTATGTGGTGATGACGTACATGATGACAGGCATACCTGTGAAGAATGTGGGTAACTTTGTGGGAGATCTGACCGCAAACAGGGCAGAACTTCGAGATGCGATTGATTTTCTGATTAATGGCTATTAGAGCGCCCATCCCTGGCGCTCTGTTCCTGCTTCGTTACCCCGCCCGCGCAAATTCTGCCGCTTCGGCGATTAGCGCGTCATCCGGGCGTACGCCGGTATACATGGCGAACTGCTCTACAGCCTGTAAGGCAATCACCTCTGCACCGCTGATGGTCTTTTTACCCAACTGCTGTGCCAGCTTAATCACCGGTGTTTCCGGCGGTAGGGCGACGACGTCAAACACTACGCTGGCGGCAGCGACCATCGCTTCGCTGTAGGCCAGTTCATCGCTCTCTTTACCGCCAGCCATGCCGACGGGCGTCACGTTGACCAGAATATCGCAGGCAATCCCTTCCG
>NZ_SZWR01000015.1:126416-128161 GCF_005280875.1 Citrobacter sp. wls827 | reverse complement strand
GGCTGCCACTGGAAACCGTACTGTTTTGCCAGCGTCGGGCCGCTCTCGCGATTGCGCGCGGCAATGATGACATCCGTAAACCCCGCATCGCGAAACGCGGCGATAACCGCTTTACCCATTCCACCGCTGCCGCGAATCATCACGCGTGCGCTGCTATTGAGCTGGTGGCTGGCAATCAGACTTTTTACCGCAATATAGTCGGTGTTAAATCCTGTCAGCGTACCGTTGTCATTGACGATGGTATTGACGGAATCAATGACGCTTGCGGAAGGATCGATGGCATCCAGAAACGACATGCAGCTCTCTTTAAACGGCATTGAGACCGCGCAACCGCGGATACCCAGCGCGCGAACGCCTTTCACTGCGTCCTCAATATCCTGCGTGGTAAAGGCTTTGTAGATAAAATTTAAACCTAATTTTTCATACAGATAGTTGTGAAAGCGAGTGCCGAAGTTGCCGGGTCGGCCGGCAAGCGACATGCACAACTGGGTGTCGCGGTTAATCATGTTAAATTTCCTCGGCGTGAGACAATATGTACTGTTCGGCTTCCTGCGACCAAATCCCCTCATGTCGTTCCAGGATGTCACGTAAGGCTGGATCATCAATCTGGGTGAGCGCGGTTAATGGTAAGGCTTTGCCGGTGTAAACCAGTTTTTTCCCGCCGCCGACTGTTGGCAGTTCCAGCGTGGTTTCACCTGCCGCATTCAGCCCCAGAATGTGCGTCACCACTTTTGCCGCCTGAACCTTCTTCTCTTCGATCAGTTTTACCGCCGTGCGCATGTCGTCGGTATTGCCGCCAGACGTCCCAACATAATGGGTGAAGGCGTAGTGTACGTCGTAGAAGTTAATCGGCGCGCTAAATTGCTTATCCTGCGGACCCGCAAAGAAGTTCATGCAGCCATCGGCAGCCAGCAGGGAAGAGGCCAGCGTAACCAGCTGTTCGTTGGGCACAAACACAAAGATGTCATCAAACCCGTGCCCGCCGCTCAGCGCCATTAAGGTGTCATAACTCGCATCCTGGGCGTGGAGATAATGGATCAACGTTTGTGGTTCTGATGGATAGTGCTTGCGGGCGTAGCTCAACTTGTCGTTATTGGTGTCGGTTACCACCAGCAGCGCCGGGTTAACCGGGCCATGCAGTGCATAGTCGATCGCCAGCAGTCCCATCGGCCCGGTGCCGCCGAGTATCAGTGTACGCCCCTGCGGACGAATGCCCATCTTGTGGTTATAAGTGCCTTCCTGCAGGTGATAGTTGGCGTTGAATGCGCCAATCACGCAGGATAGCGGCTCAACCAGCGAACCTTCAAAATAGGTTTCACCTTCGTAGGCCAACAGGCAGTCCTGCTCCATGACTTCATCAGGAATGATGACGTGGGTGGCTTCACCGCCCACCCACGGGAAGGAGTATCCCGGGCAGTCCGGGCGATCCGGCAGTTGCAGGTTAGCCTGAATGACATAGCGCTGGCCGGGTTGAAACTTATGCTGCCATTTTTTGCCTACGGCAATAATGTCGCCGCAAAACTCATGACCGATGATGATCGGGTTGGTGGCCACATCGTCCGGCACCTTTTTGTGGTTCTCGCCCTGGTTAGCCTCTTTCCAGGAAGAAAGGCACAGGCTGTCGGTTACGACTGAGGCCAGAATTTCATCGTCCTGCATTTCAGGAAGGTCGAAGGTTTCCAGGCGCAGATCGCGTTTACCATAAAGACGTAAAGCTGTTGTTGTTTGCATTGTTACCACCTCTT
>NZ_SZWR01000015.1:105015-126340 GCF_005280875.1 Citrobacter sp. wls827 | reverse complement strand
CCGGCATTGCCGGGGCGAAAAATCAGGACAGGAAGCCCAGTGCGTTACCGATAATTCCCAGCGCAAACAGGGCGAAGATTAGCCATACCGGATTAATTTTCTTGTTGAGCAGACGCACCATCAGCAGCGTCAGACCCAACGCCAGCAGGCCGGGGCAGAGTTGGTCGAGAATGTTCTGCACGGTCATGGTGACGGTGGTGCCGTCTGCGCCAGGCGTTTGCGATACCACCAGCGGCACGTTGATGCTGGTCCATTTGGTGACCAATACTCCCATCACAAACAGGCCGAGAATCGATGCGCCTTCGGTCAGTTTCTGCAGCAGGTTGCCGCCCATGTCGCTGACGATGTTGACCCCTTTACGAAAGCCAAGCTGTAAGCCGTACCACTTCATTGCCAGACGTACTGCATTGAAAATAAAGAAGAACAATAGCGGGCCGAGAATGTTACCGGACAGCGCCAGCGATGCGCCGAGCGCGGCGGTAATCGGGCGCAGCGTTCCCCATACCAGCGGATCGCCGACGCCTGCCAGCGGACCCATCAGGCCGACTTTGATGCCGTTGATTGCGCCATCGTCAATTTCCGCACCGTTGGCGCGTGCTTCCTCCATTGCGGCGGTGACGCCAATCACTGGGCCGCAAACGGCAGGGGTGGTATTGAAGAACACCAGGTGGCGTTTGAGTGCGGCAACCTGATCCTCTTTTAGTGGATACAAGCGCTTGATGGCGGGGATCATGTCGTAGCAAAAGCCCAGCCCATGAATGCGTTCGAAGTTGAATGACGCCTGTTGCAGGTTGGAGCGAACAAACATGCTAAACAGGTCGGATTTGGTCAGTTTTTTCTGTTCCATGATGGGCTCCGTTAGTCTTCAAGCTGATCAAGAGCTTGAGAAGAGGGGGCTTGCGCCTGCGGTTCAGTCTTACGCCACTGTGGGTTCAACTGGATGTAGACCAGCGCGATAATCACGCCAACCCCACCGAAAGCCAGCAGGCTCAAATCGAGATAACCCCCAGCGATAAACCCGAGGAAGAAGAAGGGCATCAGGTACTTCACGCCCATCATGCGCAGTACCATGGCGTAACCGACGACTACGATAAATCCTCCGGCAATCTGCAGCCCACGGGTGACGAATTCCGGAATGGCATTCAGCATGTTGCTGACCATATCCGCGCTGACAAACAGCGAGACAATCAGCGCTGGAATGGCGACGCGCAGCGCCTGTACGCCGAGGGCGGAAACGTGCAGCAAATCGATGGTGCGAAAACGGGCGTCTTCGGCGGCTTTATCCGCCGCGTGCTGGAACACAACGGTGATGGTACGGGCGAATACCGTCAGTACCTGGCCTGCTGCCGCGACTGGCAGAGCGATGGCGATCCCGGTGGCGATACTCTGTTGCCCGACAATCACCAGAATGGCGGAGATAATACTGGCGAGTGCCGAATCGGGAGACTGCGCAGCGCCAACGTTCATCCAACCCAGAGCGATTAACTCCAGCGTGCCGCCGAGCATAATCCCGGTTTTTAAATCACCGAGGATCAGGCCGATAACGGTACAAGCAATTAGCGGACGGTGGGTCTGGAACTCATCCAGCACGCTACCCATTCCGGCAATACAGGAAAATAGAAATATGGCGATAATCTGTAGGGTACTTATTTCCATAATATGTCACCTTGTGAATGTGATCATCCCTGCCTGTTACAGCATAAATACACAGGCGTTATTATTTATTCAGCGAGCGATTGTTCTTTTATTTTTTCAAGGATATTAATAGATGGATCGGATGCGACGACGCGTAAATCCAGCGTAACGCCTAATTTAGCTAACTCATGAAAAGCATGAATATCGTCATCATCTAATGAGACCGCTTTGGTTAATTGTTTTTTACCGGGTCGCCAGGCCATGCCGCCAATATTTAACGTGGCGATTTTTACCCCTTGTTTTACCATTGCTAATGCATCTTGCGGACGAGTAAAAAGATAAAAAACGGTTTCGTTCTGATATTGCGGATTATGGTAAACCGCGACTGCTTTTTCGATATTAACGACGTTCACTTTCATTCCCGGCGGGGCGGCCTGACGCAATAATGTGCGACGTACTTCATCGTGATAAACGTCGTCATTACAGATAATAATCCGTTGTGCATTCGCCACCTTCGACCAGACGGTGGTGACCTGACCGTGGATCAGGCGGTCATCAATACGAGCAAGGGTAATGTTCATCAGAAATCCTCTTCGGCCGTTTCCAGATGTTTCCAGACGACACAGGTTTGTTGAGCAATGGTCGTCAGGTGTTCACACAGTTCATCCACATTCATACTGCTTTGGTTGTCTACCAGTTCCAGCGCCAAAGGCAGTGATAACCCGCTGATGACCCGTATCGCCGGATTGTGCATCGCCAGCGTCGCGGCGGCATTCCAGGGACTGCCACACTGCAAATCGACGGCAATCAGCCATTCATCGCCGGTGTGAATACTTACTAACTTTTTCAGCTTTTCCACGATGTCGCTGGCGTTTTCTCCGGGGACAAATGCCACGGCTTCAACGTTGGCATCACCGTAGACCATCTGTACCGATTCCAGCATGGCGCAGGCCAGTTTGCCGTGAGCACAGAAGATTGCATTGACCATAAAACCTCCTTAGCCGCGCGTTTTTCCGCCCGCAATGTTAGTGGTTACTCCGGTTATGTAACTGGCACGATCAGACAAAAGATAACAAACAAAATCAGCGACTTCGCTTAAGCGCCCTGAGCGACCAATTGGGATCGCGTTCCTGGTGTAGCCCTCGCGCAGCTGTTCGACGGTGATGTTGCGAGTCCAGGCCAGCGCTTCTTCATACTCGGGGGTCCGCAGTCCGGTTTTTTCCAGAATGCCAGGTGCAATGCCCACCACACGAATGCCGTGTTTGCCCAACTCTTTCGACCAGGAACGGGTAAAGCTATTCAGTGCGGCCTTGGTGGCGGCATAGCAACTTTGGCCCTCTGAACCTTCCAGCCCGCTTTCTGAAGAGACATTCACAATCACGCCGTTACGCTGTTTTACCATTTGGCGTGCTACGGCTTGCGACATTAAGAACACACCTTTCTGGTTGATATTGACCATTTTTTCAAAAGCGGCTTCATTGAGTTCATATTGCCCGGCGGGTGCTTTTTCATCGACCAGCAGCCGCGGAAAATTAACGCCTGCGTTATTCACCAAACCATCAATACGCCCATGGCGGTGGATAATTTCGGTAACGGTATGATTAACTTCTTTGGCACTGGAAATATCTGTCGGCCAGAAATGATATCCACTATGGCCTTCATATTGACCTGCACCACCGTGAATATCCGCCATTTGCACATTCGCGCCCTGCGCTAATAACTCTTCAACAATCGCCAGCCCAATTCCGGACGCGCCGCCAGTAACAATAATGACTTTGTCCTGCAGATTTAACCACGTTTGCATAATTAACTCCCAGTTTCAGATAAGGGGAGCCCACATAAAATTAATTATGTCAGGACCCATTCGAATATATTTACTTCAACAATAATTCAGCGGTATGGCTGTTAGTCACTAAACCGTTAATATAATTTCCACGCAATGCGCCCAAAATTCCACTGTATTTCTCTTCACCCATTGCAATGCCAATTGAGTAGCGCGCCTGCTTTAATTTATTGGTTTCAATGGAAAGTGTTTTTTCACTCATATTGGTTTCTACCGTCACGCCGTTGATATCGTAAAAGCGCGAGCAAATGTCTCCGGCTACCTGACGGGCATGCAGGTCATCGCTCTCTTCACTGCCGTAAAAAGCGTGCCAGTTGGCGCCATCACGTATTGCCGGAGATCCAATCCCGACCAGTGCGACGTCCAGATTATCCCAATAAGCGGAAATCGATTTGAAATGTTGGGACTGCATAATGCCATTGCGAATGAGCGGGTTCTCCAGCAGTGCCGGGAAATCGGCCAGATGCGATTCCCCCTTGAGCTTTGCTGCTGCGCCGTAGGTCAGCGTATTAACGTGGTAGCGGCTTTCAAGCTTGCCGGATGGCCCGCCAATAATCGGCACGCAGATCAGCTGACGTGACTGACTGGCAGGGGATAATCCTTCAACAAGTCCCCGCACCGCGCGGCCCCATGAGAACCCAATAATGTCGCCGGGTTCCAGTAAGCGTTCCAGCAACTGTGCGCCGTGCACACCCATCATCGCGAGTTGTTCGTCTTCCTGTTCGCTGTCGCATGAGACCACCACCGCCTCTTTCAGGCCAAATTTCTGTTTTAGCTGCTGTTCCAGCCACAGATTTTCGTTGTAGTCGTAATTAATGGCGATGGTGACGATACCCTGCTCGCGTCCACGTTTTAGCAAACGGCTGATCGTGGTGCGGTAAATACCCAGCTCGCGGGCGATTTGCGCTTGTGTCATATCCTGTTCGTAATACAGCTGCGCTATCTTTACGATCAGGCGGATATCATCGCTGTTTTCCGTCGCCATTTTTGGACTCCTGCACATTTGTGCAAATCACGAAATTGTCTTCTTGATCTGATATAACCCCAACTGTTCTCCATCTCAAAGCTATTTTCACTTATTTCAGCGCCCTGTAATGACCGATTGTGTTGCACATTTGATGTGGTGATGGCGTGTTGTTGGCACAGATGTGCTTATCTCTCTAATGTATTGATTCTGTTTGTTTTCACCCAACAAAATTGCAGGGATGGATCGCTGACACTTTTGTGTCAAAAGGTGTGACGGATCACAAATAGCGCGTGGGCAGTCGAACACGATTATTTTTTATCGTCCGCAAGGTAGGGTATATTTCGCTTTTAATACACAAAAGCATTCAAGTTGTATCAAGGCGGCAAGGGAACGAATTCCTGGGAGCATAGATAACTATGTGACCAGGGTGAGTGAGGGCAGCCAACGCAGAGACGGCTTGAAGGATGAAGTGTATACAGGAGAAATTATGCTGCCCGACTCATCCATCCGATTAAATAAATACATCAGTGAAAGCGGAATCTGCTCGCGTCGCGAGGCGGATCGCTTTATCGAACAAGGGAATGTCTTCCTGAATGGTAAACGCGCCACCATTGGCGATCAGGTGATGCCTGGCGACATCGTAAAAGTGAATGGTCGGTTGATTGAGCCGCGTGAAGCGGAGGATCTGGTTTTTATCGCGCTGAACAAGCCGGTAGGAATTGTCAGCACCACCGAAGACAGCGAACGCGACAACATTGTTGATTTCGTCAATCACAGCAAACGCGTGTTCCCCATTGGCCGTCTGGATAAAGATTCCCAGGGGTTAATCTTTCTGACCAACCACGGCGACCTGGTGAATAAAATCCTGCGTGCCGGTAACGATCACGAAAAAGAGTATCTGGTGACGGTCGATAAGCCCGTAACCGACGACTTTATTCGTGGGATGGGAGCCGGTGTGCCAATCCTCGGCACCGTTACCAAGAAATGTAAGGTCAAGAAAGAAGCGCCGTTTGTGTTTCGCATCACGCTGATTCAGGGGCTGAACCGCCAGATCCGCCGTATGTGTGAGCACTTTGGTTATGAAGTGACGAAGCTTGAGCGCACACGCATCATGAACGTGAGTTTGTCCGGCCTGCCGCTGGGAGAATGGCGTGACCTGACGGATGACGAACTGATCGATCTGTTCAAGCTGATTGAGAATTCATCATCAGAAGCTAAACCGAAGGCGAAAGCGAAGCCAAAAGCCGCCACCGCAGGCATCAAGCGCCCGGTAGTGAAAATCGAAAAATCGGCGGAGAAAGAGAAATCGCGCCCGGCGGCAAACGGGAAGCGTTTTACCTCGCCGGGGCGTAAGAAGAAAGGACGTTAACGTCTGCCGCGCGTTGGCGTATTCGCCGACCAGGAAAATGACGCCTCTGAATCCGGTTTATAAGCCTGCTTTTTCTTCAACTGGCGGGCTTTTTTAGCTTCTGCTTCGCGCAAGGCCATCAGTTTATCGATGTACTCTTTCTTGATGCTGTTGGTCTCAGCGTTGGTCAGCAGGCGACCATGTGCAATGCGCGCGCGGTCAAGCAGCGTTTTCAGTTCACGCTGTTCGCGCTCGGTCATCTCTTTTTGGGTAATGCGGGGGAGTGCCATACGGGTGCCCTCTGTTAGCCGATATTCTCAGTGTACGGTAATCCTGGTCAGGCTGATAGCGCTCAATAGGCAATACGCAATTTCCCGCCAAAGTCCTGCTGGGTATAACCCGTTGTTTTGAATCCTTTATCCGTGATGATGCTATCGATTTCTTTTAACGTGGCGATACACATCACCCCATCCTGACCAAATTTGGTATGGTCGGCGAGAATTACCGCTTTTTTGCTCATGGCAATCATGGACTTCGCCACGTACGCCTCATCAAAACTTTTTACCAGCACTCCATGCTGAGGCGAAATTCCACCTGCGCCAATGAAGCAGATATCGGCGTGAATGGCGTTAATTTGCTGACAAACCGAGACACCGAGATTGGCGCGAAAATGGTAGTCATATTCACCGCCTAAGACGTAAACGCGGGCCTGAAGATTATGCTCTTTAATTTTATCCGCAATTAACGCTGAGTTGGTAATAACAGAATAAGCGAGTGGGGGTAATAGTTCAGCAAGAATTAAGTTAGTCGTACAGGAGTCAATAAACAGCGTATCGCGTTCGCTAACCATCGTGGCGGCAATTTTACCAATTGCCATTTTTTCATCACGGTGTATATCAATCCGCGCGCCAAACTCATCTTCCTGAACGACCTGTTTTTTGACAGCCCCGCCATGGATTTTGGTAATTTGTCCTTCGGACTCCAGTATCGAGAGGTCACGGCGAATGGTCTCTGATGTAACTTTTAGCGTTTCCGATAATTTGATAACTGTGACTTCACCGAACTTATTTAATTCATCAAGAATATGTTTTCTTCTTTTAATCGGGTTCATTATTTTCCGCCAATGTCGTGCTTTGGCGCATGGTAACTGGATGCGCAAAGCAACGCAACCACTCCAGCGCACAGACAATACCTTCATCATCATTAGAGGCCGTCACATAGCTGGCGTGTTGTTTTACTGCATCAGGCGCATTGCCCATGGCGATACCGATGTTCGCAGCGGTAAACATACTGATATCGTTCTGCTGATCGCCAATCGCCGTAACCTGTTCGGTCGCTATATTTAGCTGTTGCCTTAACATGTTTATAGCATAGCCTTTGTTTATTTCAGTTCGTTGGATGTCAATATAATTCCCCCCGGTGATTGTCGCTATATAACCACAGGGCAATTCATTAATCATTGCCGTACATAATGCCTTTATTTTTGATTGTTCTGCCACTAATGTGATCTTATAAATGTCATGCTGATTAAAAATATATTCAGGCGTTGCCGAAATAAAGGGTAGCTCAAATAAGTTGGCCTCATAAGTCGTCCATGGTGCTACGAGTCGGTCATCACGATGATAAATAGCATCGGCGCTAAAAAAATGATGGGGGTAGCAGGAAAGAGAAATAGATCGGTCAATCTCCCGGAGATCCATGCAAGAGAGTGTCGCAGTATGAATAATATGCTGCGACGTCATCTCCAGAATTTGCCCGCCATTAAAACCGGCGCACCAGGCAAACAATTTATCTACCTGTTGCTGTTGTAACAGGCGCACCATAGAGGAGACCGGCCTGGCGGAACAGGCTGCCAGCAGACCGCCACGCTGGCGGAACTCAATCAGCGCCTGACGCGTGCGCGGGCTGATTGTTTTCTGCGATGTCAGTAACGTTCCATCCAGATCGGTCACCAGCAACATTTCTCTTTCCTCTGCGTTTACTGAGCAATAAACGGTGTGACGGCCTCTTTGGCGGCGTTGCAGACCATATTGTCGATTGCCGTACCTACGACCAGAATATTGACCCCGGTATCTTTAAACGCTTTGGCGTTGGCGAGGTTAATACCGCCTTCTGCCAGCGTTGGTACATCAACCGCGCCAACCAGCGCTCGCAGCCTTTCTTTAATGGCCTGTGGAATGTCGCCTGCTGCTACGCCTTCATAGCTCATACCGGTCATCAGGCCGATCATATCGACGCCAATTTCCTGCATCCGCTTCGCCACGCTGGAAACCTCTTCCGGCGTACGCGCAGGAATACCGAAAGTATGCAGATCGTCCGGGTGACCAATATAGGCGTCAACGGTCAGACCATATTGATGGGCGAGATTAACGATATCCTGCAGATCGTCCCAGTCGGATTTATGCGTGTGCAAACCATCGGCTCCGGCACGGGCAATCTCCAGAATCTCAGTGTCACTGAGCGGCACGGGCAAGGTTTCGGTAAAACCTCCCGCAATACCCACGGTAATGAAAATATCGTCAGGAACCACGTTACGCACGCCGTGTACCGCTTCAGCCATTTGCCCGTTGGTGATTTCATGGCGGATCTGCTCTGCTGCATGCATATTGCTCACGCCTTTGTGTCCACGCGCCAGCGCCAGTGCCGGGTGGTTTGGTTCCAGCAGCTTAACGCCTGCCTCACACACCGCTTTCGCCAGACGCGCATCGTCGCCAGTGATCCCCGTACTGAGGATGGTTTGTCCGCCGTGGAGCGCAATGGCATCTTTCACTTTCTGTAACGCTTTGGCGCGTTTTTTATTCATATCGCCTTTAAACATGGTGTACCTCTGGTGTTGGTGCATTAATTAACGGGCTGACGCTGCAGGTTCGCTCTGTACGACAGCCTTAAAACGGTTAGCAATAATGGTGGTAATACAGGTCATCGCCATTGTTGTGATCATCACGATAGCCATCTGAAGCGCATTGCTGGACAAGAACGGCGAGGCAAAAGCGGGAACATAAGCCACGCCTTTAACGTTAAAGAAGCCCAGCATCATGCCGCCCATTCCGGCCCAGAAAATGGCGGAGCCAAAGACAATTTTGTTGGCGAACATGAAGGGATAGGCAGATTCCACGAAGGTTCCGAAACCCAGGTTAATAAGCAGCCCCGGTGTGGCGACGGCGGCTTCACTTTTTTCGCGAGGGGCGATAACGTTGGCAAGGTTAATCCCTGCGGCAACCATCACCAGACCCACCATATCGACTGCGCCGAGGAAGCTTACGCCGGATTTTTCCATCTCCAGCAGGACCAGCGGCAGGATGACCGCGTGGTAGACTCCGCCCAGGATGGCTGGCCAGATAACCAACCCCGCCAGCAGTCCGGCAAGAACAGGACTGAAAGCCAGGGTGCTTTCGATAGCCAGTTTGATGTAATTACCTGCCGACAGCGCCAGCGGACTCAGCAGATAGTGCATGATCAACCCGGCGGCAAGACCTGAAATCCCACCGGCAACGATGTTGACGGTGGTCATCGGAAAGCGCCAGTTCAGGCACAATTCAAACAGCCAACGAACGAAAATCCCGGCCATCAATCCGCCGATAATCCCGCCGATCAGGCCCCCCTCGACGGACAGCACCCCGGCGACGACCCCGGCAACGATTGAGACTTCATCCAGCTCAGAAATCTGTTTTGCCGCCAGCACGGCAACCAATACCGGCAGACCTTTCAGCAGGATTTCAAAAATATCGTTAAGCTTTTCCAGACCCGGGATGTGGCTCAGAGCGAGAACAATCGCCATCGCGATAAAGCCAGGCAGCGCAGGGATCATAATGCTGCGAATGTTAAAGCGTTTGAGCAGGCTCTTTCCGGAGCCACCCTGGGAGGGTGAAGCGCTACCCAACTGCGGCTTGTACTTAATGCCCCAGTGTTTACACAGAGACGCCACGAAGGAGACTGCGCGGGTGCGGCTGGTGGTACCCGTCGTGCCCGAGGTTGCGACGACATTTGCCCCTTTTGCGGCCACCAGCGCCATTGACGTTCCGCCGGTGCCAACGATCGGCGTTTTCATTTCAACGGCAGCGGTGAAGACTTCGTGGTTCGCTTTTCCCGGATCGGCACTCATCACGACGATCCCGTCGATCGTGCCGCTACGGATCATCCCGGCAATCTGGCGATCGCTTTCAACCACCGAAGCGTTCACCTCTGAGAGTTTGCCCTGAAATATCCGTTGTGGTTTTTGTTGGTTTTCTTTGGTTAATGCAAACACGGATGCCGCTGTGTGGGGTTTGGCAACATCCATCGAGGCTTCCGCCGCGATAAACTGCACGGCGGCAACTTCCACACCTGCGGCTTCGCACTGCTGATAGATTTCCTGGAGTAACTTCTCTGGCTCTGCGCCACCCAGGTTGTAGAGGTTGCCTCCACTGCTTCCAATAATCGCAATTTTTTTCATAGCGGCCTCAAAGATAGGGTAAAGGGGTTATCTGTGTTGTAGTGGAATCATAATTCCAACTAAAACAAAGCAAATCAACATCAAATGATCGAGTGAAATTGCCATTTGCATGATGTTTATTTATTAATTGATTGAAATAAAAAGAATAAATCAAGATTTTGTTTTTTGTGGTAGTTTGTTGTTTTGTGATGGAGTTCAAAGGAGTATCTATATAAATGGAGGGTAACCCTCCATTTATACGCGATCAGTTTTGTTTTATAGCGCTTCGCTTTTCAGTAATCGGTTTACCGGACCAGTAACCCGCAAGCAGCGAACCAGAAAGGTTATGCCAGACGGAGAACAACGCGCCGGGCAGAGCGGCGAGCGGACCGAAGTAGATTTTGCCCAGCGCAGCGGCGAGGCCGGAGTTCTGCATGCCGACTTCAATCGCCAGTGTGCGGCAGGTGGATTCATCAAAGCCGAACAGTTTCCCGCCCCAGTAGCCGCCAAGCAGGCCAATGGTGTTATGCAGAATAACGGCGATAATCACCACAAAGCCGACCGACGCAATGTGCGATGCAGAACCTGCCACAACAGCGCTGATAATCGCCAGAATGCACACCATAGAAAAGGCGGGCAGGAAAGGCTCGACCGCTTTGACCACGCGGGGGAACAGATGGTGAATGACCAGGCCCAGCGCAATCGGAATGACCACAATCTGCAATATACTCAACAGCATTCCCATCACGTCGACCTGAATATGCGCATCAACGTACAGGCGCGTCAGCAGCGGCGTGGCGACAACACCGACCAGCGTTGAAACCGATGAAATCGTCACGGAGAGCGCCACATCGCCTTTCGCCAGGTAGATCATTACGTTAGATGCCGTTCCGCTGGCCACGCTACCGACCAGTACCATACCTGCGGACAATTCCGGCGGCATATTAAAAGCCAGCGCCAAAATCCATGCGGCGAGCGGCATCACCAGATAGTGCAGGAAAATACCCGCCGCGACCGGGGCTGGGCGTGAGAGTACGCGTTTAAAATCATCCACCTTCAGGTGCACGCCCATGCCGAACATAATCAGCATCAGTAACGACGGCACTAATGGCCCGACAGGCGTAAAGGTGGAGGGCGTGTAATACGCAATAACAGAGAGCAGCAGCGCCCATAACGGGAACAGCCGCGTGAGAGTAGCGAGCATATTGTATTCCTTGCGATTTAAAGATGTTGTGTTGTTATAAAAAAGCCGGGTTCGAGCCCGGCTATAGTTATTGTTTATCGCGTGATGGAATATTATTCAAACAAATTATGGTGCAGCTTCTGTACCACCTGCTCGGCTTCGCTACCGGGCACGAGGAAGCACAGGTTGTGGCTGGACGCGCCGTAGCAAATCATCCGAATATTGAACGGTTCCAGTACGCCGAACACCTCTTTACCCACGCCACAGGCTTTGGACAGGTCATTGCCAATCAATGCCACCAGTGCCAGGCCTTCTTCAACTTCAACCCGACACAGGGCAGACAGTTCCATCAGCAGAGACTGTGTTAACAGTGTATCGCCGGTGGACGTTGAACCGGTGGTATCCAGCGTCAGCGCCACGCTGACTTCGGATGTGGTAATTAAATCGACCGAGATATTGTGGCGTGCCAGGATGCCGAACACTTCCGCCAAAAAGCCGCGAGAGTGCAGCATATTCAGGCTATGCAGTGTCAGCAGCGTCTGCTTACGGCGTAATGCCAGCGCCCGGAACAGCGGTGGATTCGCGGTTTTATTACATACCAGCGTACCGCCTGCTTTTGGATCCTTACTGGAGCCCACAAACACCGGAATATCGCTGCGTACGGCTGGCAACAGGGTTGCCGGGTGCAGAACTTTCGCGCCAAAGGTCGCCATTTCCGCGGCCTCTTCAAAGGCGATTTCATCAATACGCTGCGCAGCCGGAACCACGCGCGGATCGGTAGTGTAGATGCCGGGAACGTCGGTCCAGATATCAACGCGCGTTGCGTGTAGGGCTTCTGCCAGTAAGGCGGCGGTATAATCGCTGCCGCCGCGTCCCAGCGTGGTGGTGCGGCCCTTGCCTTCACTGCCGATAAAGCCCTGAGTAATCACCAGACCTTCGCTCAGACGCGGGGCCAACTGGAGCGTCGCCAGTTCAGCCAGCGCCGTGACGTCGGGTTCTGCACGACCAAAACGATCGTTGGTGCGCATCACTTTACGCACGTCAAACCACTGCGCCTGCACGTTGCGTTCACGCAGGATCTCGACGAACAGCAGGGTAGACATCAGTTCACCGTGGCTGACCAGTTCGTCGGTCAGCGCGGTTGAGGTCGCCAGTGACGCCGCTTCTGCCAGTGTGGTGATGTTTTCCAGCAGACGTTCGATCTCTTCACGGATCACGTTTGGATAACGCAGGCGTTCCAGAATATTGAACTGAATTTGACGAATGGCATCGAGTTTTTCGAAGCGCGCGGTTGGCTCCAGCCCTTCAGCCAGTGCGACCAGCAGGTTGGTGATTCCCGCAGAAGCGGAAAGTACCACCACACGGACGTTAGCATCAGAAAGCACGACATCAGCGCTGCGATTCATGGCATCAAAATCCGCCACGCTGGTACCACCAAACTTGGAGACAACTACATCAGTCATAACTACCTCGTGTCAGGGAATGAATAGAGCGACCATGGCACAAAGGAAACTGGTGCAGGCGCAAATGCAAATACCGTATTTATAAATAAAATGTGTAGCTTGCACTGTCAACGCTGGGATTATGCGGATTTTTCATGCTGCAACTGTGTTGAGTAACGGTACTAATAACAACGCTGATAACCGCTATACTTTTTAGCCACGTTTGGCGGATGCCCTGGCAATGGCATTAAAACAATCACACTTTTCTGTGACTGGCGTTACAATCGATCTCAGTCACAATTCTCAAAATCAGAAGAGTATTGCTAATGAAAAACATCAATCCAACGCAGACCTCAGCCTGGCAGGCACTACAAAAACACTTTGAAGAGATGAAAGACGTTACTATCGCGGATCTGTTCGCGAAAGATAGCGATCGTTTCACGAAGTTTTCCGCGACGTTTGACGATCTGATGCTGGTGGATTTCTCCAAAAACCGCATCACTGAAGAGACGCTGGCTAAACTGCAGGATCTGGCGAAAGAAACCGATTTGGCCGGTGCCATCAAGTCCATGTTCTCCGGTGAGAAAATCAACCGTACTGAAGACCGTGCCGTGCTGCACGTGGCGCTGCGCAACCGTAGCAATACGCCAATCATCGTTGACGGCAAAGATGTGATGCCGGAAGTGAATGCGGTACTGGAGAAGATGAAATCTTTCTCTGAAGCGATCATCTCCGGGAGCTGGAAAGGCTATACCGGCAAAGCCATCACTGATGTAGTAAACATCGGTATCGGCGGTTCTGACCTTGGCCCGTTCATGGTGACCGAAGCGCTGCGTCCGTATAAAAATCACCTGAACATGCACTTTGTGTCTAACGTCGATGGTACACACATTGCCGAAGTGCTGAAAAAAGTGAACCCGGAAACCACGCTGTTCCTGGTCGCGTCTAAAACCTTCACCACCCAGGAAACCATGACCAACGCCCACAGCGCACGCGACTGGTTCCTGGCGACCGCTGGCGACAACAAGCACGTAGCCAAACACTTCGCAGCGCTGTCTACCAACGGTAAAGCGGTTGGCGAGTTCGGTATTGATACTGCCAATATGTTCGAGTTCTGGGACTGGGTTGGCGGTCGTTACTCCCTGTGGTCTGCCATTGGCCTGTCCATCATCCTGTCCGTGGGCTTCGACAACTTTGTTGAGCTGCTCTCCGGCGCGCATGCGATGGACAAACACTTCTCCACCACGCCAGCAGAGAAAAACCTGCCGGTGCTGCTGGCGCTGATCGGTATCTGGTACAACAACTTCTTCGGTGCCGAAACCGAAGCGATTCTGCCGTATGACCAGTATATGCACCGTTTCGCGGCCTACTTCCAGCAGGGCAACATGGAATCCAACGGTAAATACGTTGACCGTAACGGCAATGCGGTGGATTACCAGACTGGCCCAATCATCTGGGGTGAGCCGGGTACTAACGGCCAGCATGCGTTCTACCAGCTGATCCACCAGGGTACCAAAATGGTGCCGTGCGATTTCATCGCGCCGGCAATCACCCACAACCCGCTGTCGGATCACCATCCGAAACTGCTGTCTAACTTCTTCGCGCAAACCGAAGCGCTGGCTTTTGGTAAATCTCGTGAAGTGGTTGAGCAGGAATATCGCGACCAGGGTAAAGATCCGGCTACGCTTGAGCACGTTGTGCCGTTCAAAGTGTTCGAAGGTAACCGTCCAACGAACTCCATCCTGCTGCGCGAAATCACGCCGTTCAGCCTGGGTGCGCTGATTGCGCTGTACGAACACAAAATCTTCACTCAGGGCGCGATCCTGAACATCTTCACCTTTGACCAGTGGGGCGTTGAGCTGGGCAAACAGCTGGCGAACCGCATTCTGCCAGAGCTGAACGATGATAAAACTGTTTCTTCCCATGATGTTTCTACTAATGGGTTGATTAACCGTTATAAGTCCTGGCGCTAATCTGCTTCTTCCTTCGAACCGCAGCGGTGTTGGCTGCGTTCGTTAACCCCGGTCACATAGCTATCTATGCTCCCGGGGATTAACGATCTTGCCGCCTTGCTGCAATTCGAATGAATTTGCAGATTACCTGTGATAGAAGCTGATATTATTATCAGCTTTTTTTATAAGATAATTCCACTTCTCCACCTTATTACCTAAAAATTTAATTGAGCTTAATCCTAAAATAATATGTTCAACGTTCTCCTGTTTCTGATGTTTTAAGATTTACCGGATATTGTGTTTTCACTATTATATCTTAACTCTTTGAATTTAATTGTTTTTATTATTTATTGTTAATCGTTTTCTCTCTCGCTATCTAATTATCCTAAATTCCCCTGTGGCGTAATTTGAACACTTTGGCTTGTGTATACTCGATCTCGCCCGAAATTCTTTTGGGTAAATCTCCATTCATGCAATGAAGGGAATTTGTGATGAAAAAAGTTGTGTATGGCCTTTGGGCTATATCTGCGCTTGCGGTGACGTCTGTCTATGCCGCCCCCGTTCAGGTGGGTGAGGCTGCAGGGTCGGCTGCCGCGTCGGTTTCGGCGGGAAGTTCCTCCGCGACCAGCGTGAGCACCGTAAGTTCTGCGGTGGGGGTTGCCCTGGCGGCAACCGGTGGTGGCGATGGTTCTAATACCGGAACCACCACCACGACAACCACCAGTACCCAGTAATACCGGTACGTTTAATTCTAACCACACTTCGGTGTGGTTATTTTGCCTCTCTGGAGAAACGTCGTGAAGCGACCCGCGCTCATAATGGTTTGTCTGTTACTACAGGCGTGCTCAGCCACCACCGAAGGTTTGGGGCATTCGCTGTGGGATAGCGTATTTGGGACTCCCGGCGTAAAGATGACGGATGATGAAATCCAAAATATGCCTTACGCCAGCCAGTATATGCAGCTCAACGGCGGTCCCCAGCTGTTTGTGGTACTCGCGTTCGCAGAAAACGGACAGCAGAAATGGGTGACTCAGGATCGGGCCATTCTCGTGACGCAACATGGGCGACTGGTGAAAACACAGCTCGACGGAGACAACCTCATCGAGGTGAATAATCTGGCTGCCGACCCGCTCAGTAAGCCAAATCAGATAGTCGATGGCGCAACGTGGTCTCGCACGATGGGCTGGACCGAGCATCAGCAGGCGCGCTATGCCACCGCCCGCTCGGTTTTCACATGGGATGGCGCTGACACCATCAAGGTCGGCAGCGATGAAACGCCGGTACGCATCCTCGATGAAGACGTCACCACCGATCAAACGCGCTGGCATAACCGCTACTGGGTAGACAGTGACGGCATGATTCGTCAGTCGGAACAGTATCTTGGCGCAGGTTTCTTCCCGGTGAAAACTACGCTGATTAAGGCGGCAAAATCATGATGAAACGAATGATTACCGCGCTTTCCTTCAGCCTGTGCGCGGCATCTGTTTTTGCTGCGGGCAGTGTAAAAGTGATCACGACAGGCAGCACCGAAGCAAAAACGCTGACCGGCGCGGAGCATTTGGTCGATCTGGTGGGTCAACCGAAGCTGGCGAATAGCTGGTGGCCAGGCGCGGTGATTGGCGAAGAACGGGCAACGGCTGAGGCGCAACGTCAACAGCAGGCATTACTGGCTCGTCTGGCGACGTTGAGCGCTGAAGCAAGCGCTGACGATGCCGCGGCTATCAACACGCTGCGCCAGCAAATTCAGGCGCTGAAGGTGACCGGTAGACAGACGATTAATCTCGACCCGGATGTTGTACGCGTCAGCGAGCGAGGCAACCCGCCGCTGCAGGGCAATTACACGCTGTGGGTTGGGCCGCAGCCCACGGATATCACGCTGTTGGGTTTGCTAAGCCACCCGGGTAAACAGCCGTTTATACCCGGACGTGATGTTGCCAGCTATCTCGATGGGCAGCATCGGCTCAGCGGCGCGGATCGTAGCTACGCCTGGGTTGTCTATCCCAACGGACGCACACAAAAAGTGCCGGTCGCCTACTGGAACAAACGTCACATTGAGCCGATGCCCGGCAGCATCATTTTTGTCGGGCTGTGGGACTCTGTCTGGAGCAGCACCCCGGATGAAATCAATGCCGACATTCTTCGCACCCTGACCCAGCGGATACCCGAATAATGAGAAAAACTTATCTGCTCAGCCTGTTGGCGCTGGGTATCAGCGCGGCCTGTCACGGTGAAACGTATCCTGCGCCGATTGGTCCTTCCCAGTCTGATTTTGGCGGCGTGGGGCTGCTGCAAACCCCAACCGCACGCATGGCGCGTGAGGGCGAAATGAGCCTTAACTACCGCGATAACGATCAGTACCGCTACTACTCCGCGTCGGTGCAAATGTTCCCGTGGCTGGAAACGACCCTGCGCTATACCGATGTGCGCACCAAAAAATACAGCAGCGTGGAGTCGTTTTCAGGCGATCAGACATACAAGGATAAGGCGTTCGACCTGAAGCTGCGGTTGTGGGAAGAGAGCTACTGGATGCCGCAGGTGGCGGTGGGGGCACGCGATATAGGCGGAACGGGCCTGTTCGATGCGGAGTATATTGTGGCGAACAAAGCCTGGGGACCGTTTGATTTCTCACTCGGTCTCGGCTGGGGATACCTCGGGACCAGCGGCAACGTCAGCAATCCGTTTTGCTCATACAGCGATAAATTCTGTCATCGCGATAACAGCTACAAGCAGGCGGGTTCCATTGACGGCAGCCAGATGTTGTTCCACGGCCCGGCGTCGCTGTTTGGCGGCGTAGAGTATCAGACTCCCTGGCAGCCGCTGCGCCTGAAGCTGGAGTACGAGGGAAATAATTATCAGCAGGATTTTGCGGGCAAGCTGGATCAGAAGAGCAAGTTTAACGTCGGCGCTATTTATCGCGTCACCGATTGGGCCGACGTTAACCTCAGCTATGAGCGCGGCAACACCTTTATGTTTGGGGTCACGCTGCGGACTAACTTTAACGATCTGCGACCACACTATAACGACAACGCCCGCCCGAAATATCAGCCGCAGCCGCAGGATGCCATCCTGCAACATTCGGTGGTGGCGAATCAGCTAACGCTGCTGAAATACAATGCCGGGCTGGCGGATCCTAAAATCCAGGTGCAGGGCGATACGCTGTATGTAACAGGCGAACAGGTGAAATACCGTGACTCGCGCGAGGGGATCGAGCGTGCCAACCGGATCGTGATGAACGATCTTCCCGACGGGATCCGCACGATCCGTATTACGGAAAATCGCCTTAACTTGCCTCAGGTGACGACCGAAACGGATGTTTCCAGCCTGAAGCGCCATCTGGAAGGCGAGCCGTTGGGCCATGAGACTCAACTGGCGCAAAAACGCGTTGAGCCCGTAGTGCCGAAAACGACCGAGCAGGGCTGGTATATCGATAAGTCGCGCTTCGATTTCCACATCGATCCGGTGCTTAACCAGTCGGTAGGCGGCCCGGAAAATTTCTATATGTATCAGTTGGGCGTGATGGGCACGGCAGATTGGTGGGTGACCGATCATCTGCTGACCACCGGGAGTTTGTTCGCCAACCTCGCCAATAACTATGACAAGTTTAACTACACCAACCCGCCGCAGGATTCGCATTTACCGCGGGTGCGTACCCATGTGCGTGAGTATGTACAGAACGACGTCTACGTGAATAACCTGCAGGCCAATTACTTCCAGTCACTCGGGAACGGGTTTTACGGACAGGTTTACGGCGGCTATCTGGAGACCATGTATGGCGGGGCGGGCGCGGAAGTATTGTACCGTCCATTGGACAGCAACTGGGCGTTTGGTGTTGATGCCAACTACGTGAAACAGCGTGACTGGCGTAGCGCGCAGGACATGATGAAATTCACCGACTACAGCGTGAAGACCGGGCATTTGACCGCGTACTGGAATCCTTCTTTCGCCCAGGATGTGCTGGTGAAAGCCAGCGTGGGTCAGTATCTGGCCGGGGATAAGGGCGGAACGTTGGAGATAGCCAAACGCTTTGACAGCGGTGTCGTGGTGGGCGGTTATGCGACTATCACTAACGCCTCACCGGATGAGTACGGCGAGGGGGATTTTACCAAAGGGGTGTACGTTTCCGTGCCGCTGGATCTGTTCTCGTCAGGCCCAACCCGCAGTCGCGCGGCGATAGGCTGGACACCGTTAACGCGTGATGGCGGTCAGCAGCTTGGGCGTAAGTTTGGTCTGTACGATATGACCAGTGACAGGAGTGAGAATTTCCGGTGATGTGAATGTTGATCGCCCGGTGGCGCTACGCTTACCGGGCATCCGGCAAGAACCGTCATACGAACAAAATATAAACAAAAAATGTAGATCTCTGTCACATTTTTGCGTTATACAGGAACCTCGCCACTGAGTAAGAGGTGCTGTTATGACGTCGCTATCTCGTCCCCGCGTGGAGTTTATCTCCACCATCTTGCAGACCGTGCTGAATCTGGGGCTGCTGAGTCTGGGCCTGATCCTGGTCGTATTCCTCGGGAAAGAAACGCTGCATCTGGCAGATGTGCTGTTCGCGCCGGAACAAACCAGCAAATATGAGCTGGTGGAAGGACTGGTGGTTTACTTTCTGTATTTTGAATTTATCGCACTGATTGTGAAGTACTTTCAGTCAGGGTTTCACTTTCCGCTGCGCTATTTTATCTATATCGGGATCACCGCGATTGTGCGGTTGATCATTGTCGATCATAAAGCACCTATGGATGTGCTTACCTATTCCGCGGCGATCCTGCTGCTGGTGATCACCCTGTGGCTGTGCAACTCGAAGCGGTTGAAGCGAGAGTAAAAAAACAACACGCCGTTGGGGCGGCGTGTTGTATGTCAGGCTTATTGTGCAGAGACGGGCTGGGTTTTCTCTGCGGCGGGTTCCCACAGTTCTTCAAGTTCTTCCAGTGTTTTGCCTTTGGTTTCCGGCACGAACTTCCACATGAACAGCGCCGCCAGGATGCCCATACAACCGTAGATCCAGTAGGAGAAACCGTTGTGGAAATGGGAAACCAGCCACGAATTTTTGTCCATCATTGGGAAGGTCCAGGAGACGAAGTAGTTCGCCAGCCACTGGGCCGCAACTGCAATGGCGAGCGCTTTACCGCGAATCGCATTCGGGAAGATTTCTGCCAGCAACACCCAACAAACCGGTCCCCAGGACATGGCGAATGCCGCGACATAAAATAGCATCGACAGCAGCGCCACCAGGCCGGAAGCCTGCGTATAAAATGCAGTGCCGAGGCTGAACATCCCAATTGCCATGCCGAGTGCGCCAATGATCTGCAGCGGTTTGCGACCAAATTTGTCCACAGTCATGATAGCCAGCACGGTGAAGCTCAGGTTGATCACGCCGACAATAATGGTCTGCAATAACGCCACATCGGTGCTGGCCCCAAGCGTTTTGAAGACTTCCGGTGCGTAGTACAGCACGACGTTAATACCGACAAACTGCTGGAAGATGGATAACATCACGCCGATAACGATCACGCCTGCACCAAACATCAACAGGCGACCACCGGTTTTGCGCCCATGCTCGAGTGACTGATTAATCTCCTGCATGGCCTGAGTGGCGAGAGTGCTACCCATAATTTTGCGCAGAATACCTTCTGCCTGTTCATGTCTGCCGCGCGCCATCAGCCAACGTGGGCTTTCTGGTACGGTATACAGCAGCAGTAAAAACAGCAGGGCGGGGATACTTTCGGAGGCAAACATATATCGCCAGCCATCGGTATTCAGCCAGTTGGCGTCGCCTGAACGGGCAATAAAATAGTTAACGCAATACACCAGTAACTGGCCAAAAATAATCGCGAATTGGTTAAAGGAAACCAATTTCCCACGAATATGTGCCGGAGCCAGCTCAGCAATATACATAGGTGAGAGCATTGAGGCTAAACCTACGCCAATACCACCGATGATGCGATAAATAACGAATTCGGGGACGTATCCTGCTAAATAAACAGGCACAGCATTATCGGGGTTAATGGTGGTAAAACCTAATTCTGGCCATGCGGATCCGATGCCGGAAATAAAAAATAACAGCGCAGCGATTTTCAGCGAATCCCGGCGACCAAAGCGGTTACTACAATACCCGCCCAGCGCACCACCGATGATGCAGCCAATCAACGCACTGGCGACGCAAAAACCCAACAATGAGTTGGCGGCGGATTCACTTAAGTGTTGTGGAGCGACAAATACGGTATTTAAGGATTCTACCGTTCCGGATATGACCGCAGTGTCGTAACCGAATAATAGTCCTCCTAAAGTTGCGACTAATGTAATCGAAAAAATATAACTGGAATTATATTGAGTGTTCATTCAGACCTGCCTTAGAGGGTACAGCTCTTTTGATCAGTGCTGTGATGGTGAATTTAACAGGCAGGGAAGACAATTATCATTTTTTACATTGCAATTACGTTTTGTCTTTTCTGTGATCTTAATTCCGTTTAATTAGTTTATTTCCAGACGAAAAATAGAATTGCAGTGATGGAGAGCACGAAAGGAAATAATCATAACGGTA
>NZ_SZWR01000015.1:93649-104961 GCF_005280875.1 Citrobacter sp. wls827 | reverse complement strand
AAAAAAAGGGCGCTCCGTAGAGCGCCGAATAACAGTCACAGGTTGGGATAACATAAGTTGAGGGTTGCAGTGGCATTGCCCGTTGCCGGGCGGGGTAACACAACTACTTTGATGAAACTTAACCTTTCACACCACCCGCGGTCAGGCCGTTGACCAGCCAGCGCTGCGCCAGCAGGAATACCAGCGTGATCGGAATGGCGGAAAGTACAGCTGCGGCGGCAAAGTCGCCCCACAAATAGTTCTGTGGATTGAGGTACTGCTGCATACCTACCGCGAGGGTATAGCTGTTCACATCACGCAGCAGCAGTGACGCGACCGGGACTTCGGTAATAGCGGCAATGAACGACAGAATAAATACCACCGCCAGAATCGGAACGGAAAGCGGTAGCAGCACCAGGCGGAATGCCTGCCACGGCGTTGCGCCATCCAGCGCGGCCGCTTCTTCCAGCGAACCGTCGATGGTTTCGAAATAACCCTTAATCGTCCATACATGCAGTGCAATACCGCCAAGATAGGCGAAGATCACGCCGCCGTGCGTGTTCAGGCCGATAAACGGAATGTACTGGCCCAGGCGGTCAAACAACGCGTACAGGGCGACCAGAGACAGTACTGCCGGGAACATCTGGAAAATCAGCATCCCTTTCAGCAGGGTTGCTTTACCCGGGAAACGCATACGGGCAAAGGCGTAAGCACAGGTGGTGGAAAGCGTCACGATACCAATCGCGGTAATGGTGGCCACCTTCACTGAGTTCCACAGCCACAGCAGTACCGGGAACGGCGGCGGCGTCACACGGCCATCTGCGTGCTCAACGCTAAAGCCCAGCGCCAGTTTCCAGTGTTCCCAGGAGATGTTTTCCGGGATCAGGCTACCGGTGGCGAAGTTACCTTCGCGCAGCGAAATAGCAATGACCATCAGCAGCGGGAACATGATCGCCGCGATGAAAATCAGTAGCAGAAGGTGCGTGGTCAATAAACGTAGCTTCTGAGATTTGGGTTGGACCATAGCCATATTCCGTGCCCTCCTTAGTCGAATTTCATTCGTGTGGCTTTCAGGTTAACAATCGCCAGCGCACCCACCAGCAGGAAGATCAGCGTGGCAATCGCCGCTGCCAGACCGAAGTCCTGTCCGCCGCCGCCTTCGAAGGCGATACGGTAGGTGTAGCTCACGAGCAGGTCGGTATAGCCGGCTGGCGTGGTGGTGCCAAGTCGGTCCGGGCCACCGTTGGTCAACAGCTGAATCAGCACGAAGTTGTTAAAGTTAAAGGCGAAGCTGGCGATCATCAGCGGCGTTAGCGGCTTAATCAGCAGCGGTAGCGTTATCTTAAAGAAGTTCTGGAACGGGCCTGCGCCATCCATCGCCGAGGCTTCATACAGATCGTCAGGAATTGCTTTCAGCAGACCCATGCACAGGATCATCATGTACGGATAACCGAGCCAGGTGTTGACGATAATAATCATCGAACGTGCGGTGGTTGGGTCGCTGAACCAGGCCGGTTTGATACCAAACAGTGCGCTCAGCATCATGTTGATTTCACCAAAGCTCTGGTTGAATAAGCCCTTGAAAATCAGAATCGAGATAAACGACGGTACGGCATACGGAAGAATCAGCAGGACACGGTAAATCGCTTTGCCTTTGAGAGACTCCCACTGTACGAGACAGGCCAGCACCATCCCCACAGCAACGGTGAGGATCACTGTCAGAACGGAGAAGACCACCGTCCAGACAAAGATGGCGAAAAACGGTTTCTGGATGCCTTCGTCGGTAAACACGCGGGTGAAGTTATCCCAGCCGATGGCAACGGTATAGCCTGGACTGAGTTTTTCGCTACCCCAGCTACCGTCAGCGTTAATCGCCTGGTAATAACCAATGTCGCTGTTCGGACGGTATTTTACGCCGCTCTGGTTATTGGTGAGCGTGCCGTCGTCAGCGAGGGTATAGAGCGGTTGCGTGCCGGAAAACTGGCGCAGTGAACTCATGATCACTTTGCTTTCATCCGGCAGAATAGCGGTCAGTTGGTTCAGCGCCTGGCGATTCTGGGTGATGATGCGCAGCGTCCCACGTTCGCTTGCTGGTAAGGCATCCGTTTCTTTTAGTTGCAGTTTCTGTTCGCCGCCAAATTTGAAGGCATCGGAAACATAATTTTTGCCGGTTTCACCGTCGGTGAGCGCCAGTTGCCACTCCGTACCCGCCGGATACAGACCGAAGTTGTAGGTTTTACCAGCCTGATACGAACGATCCATCAGGACTTCCTGAGCACGTTCAAAGGTCAGCTGGTTGGTGCTGCTGTAGTTGGTAAAGGCAATTGCGATGGTGCAAACCAATGGAAACAGAACAAACAGCCCCATACCAGCGACGCCAGGATAAACATAACGCCAGGCATAGGTTTTACGGTTAGCGAAAATATACAGGCCAGCAGAGCTTAAAATCAGCGTCATGATGGCAAACAGGTACTCCCCCTGAGCGTACATCAAAACAACAAGGTAACCGACCAGCAGCCCAAGCAGACCTATCACTGACCATTTAAGCCGGTCGCTTTGCCACCAGTGTTTCTTTTTAATGACATCCATGGGGATCTTCCTCTTTACGCTTTATCCTTCGCACTACCTCTTTGTTGGCTGCGGAAGCGCACCCCAGTCACTTACTTATGTAAGCTCCTGGGGATTTGCCTCCTTGCCGCCTCGATGTAGCGCGAATGATTTCGCGTAACAACGTATTCAATAAACCTGATTCCCTAAGAAATAAGGGAAACCGTATTACTTGGTGATACGACCTTGTGCATCTTTCAGCGCGGCATCGACGGTCTGACGGCCGCTGGCTGCGTTGATCACTGCGGTACGAACGGCATACCAGAATGCGGACATCTGCGGGATGTTCGGCATGATTTCGCCTTTCTGGGCGTTATCCATGGTGGCGGCGATGCGTGGATCTTTTGCTAATTGATCCTGGAAGGATTTCAGCGCCACGGCACCCAGCGGTTTGTCCTTGTTCACTTCATCCAGGCCCTGATCGGTCAGCAGGTAGTTTTCGAGGAACTCTTTCGCCAGTTCTTTGTTCGGGCTGGCGGCGTTAATACCGGCGCTCAGTACCCCAACAAACGGTTTAGACGCTTTGCCTTTGAAGGTTGGCAGCAGCGTGACGCCGTAGTTAATTTTGCTCTTGTCGATGTTGGACCACGCCCACGGACCGTTGATGGTCATCGCCGTTTCGCCCTTGTTGAAGGCCGCTTCTGCGATGGAGTAGTCGGTATCCGCGTTCATGTGTTTGTTCTTGATAAGGTCAACCAGGAAGGTCAGACCCGCTTTCGCGCCAGCGTTGTCCACGCCCACGTCTTTCACGTCATATTTGCCGTTTTCAAACTTGAACGCGTAACCGCCGTCGGCAGCAATCAGCGGCCAGGTGAAGTACGGTTCTTGCAGGTTGAACATCAGCGCAGATTTACCCTTCGCCTTCAGTGTCTTATCCAGCGCTGGGATCTCTTCCCAGGTTTTTGGTGGATTTGGCACGAGGTCTTTGTTGTAAATCAGCGACAGCGCTTCAACCGCGATTGGGTAAGCAATCAGTTTGCCGTTGTAGCGTACGGCATCCCAGGTGAACGGGTAGAGTTTGTCCTGGAACGCTTTATCCGGAGTGATTTCAGCCAGCAGGCCAGACTGCGCGTAGCCGCCAAAGCGGTCATGTGCCCAGAAGATGATGTCCGGGCCATCACCGGTCGCGGCAACCTGCGGGAATTTTTCTTCTAGTTTGTCCGGGTGCTCAATGGTGACTTTGATCCCGGTGTCTTTCTCGAATTTTTTGCCCACTTCAGCGAGGCCGTTGTAGCCTTTATCGCCGTTAATCCAGATAACCAGCTTACCTTCTTCAATCTTGGCGAGAGCCGAGGCGGAGAACATCATCGTCGTCAATGCGGACAATGCGAGGATGCGTGCGCCAGTTTTGATTTTCATAGTTCCCATCCTGTTTGGTGATTTTGCAGAGGTGGCTTAACGGTGACTAGTTTCTTTATACGACAACCTCTTTCCATCCTCCTTACCCCTACGCCCCACCCATTCTTTATGTGATCTGTGTTACATAAATGTGAGTAATGCGTACTGGCGCACATAAAAACCCACTGATTTTTGCAAGCGACATCACGAAATTCCTCCACGGCGTACAGCCAGGGTCTCAGACGCTGCTCTCTCATCCTCCCGCCTCCTCCCCCATAAAAAAGCTGGGGGGTGGAGGATTCACGCCGTTAAGGGATAACGCATAGTCAATCCATCAATGAATGTTGCTGTCGATGACAGGTTGTAACGAAGGGAGAAGGGCATGGCGAGCGTACAGCTGCGAAATGTAACGAAAGCCTGGGGTGACGTGGTGGTATCGAAAGATATCAATCTCGACATTCACGAAGGGGAATTCGTGGTGTTTGTCGGACCGTCAGGCTGTGGTAAGTCAACCTTGCTGCGTATGATCGCCGGACTTGAAACCATCACCAGTGGTGATTTGTTTATCGGGGAGACCCGGATGAACGACATTCCGCCCGCCGAACGTGGCGTGGGGATGGTCTTCCAGTCCTATGCGCTGTATCCCCATTTGTCCGTCGCCGAAAACATGTCGTTCGGCCTCAAGCTGGCAGGCGCCAAAAAAGAGGTGATGAACCAGCGTGTTAATCAGGTCGCAGAAGTGCTGCAACTGGCCCATCTGCTGGAGCGCAAACCCAAAGCGCTCTCTGGTGGACAACGTCAGCGTGTGGCTATTGGCCGTACGTTGGTTGCAGAGCCGCGTGTCTTTCTGTTGGACGAACCGCTGTCAAACCTCGATGCCGCACTGCGCGTCCAGATGCGCATTGAAATCTCCCGCCTGCATAAGCGTCTTGGCCGCACGATGATTTACGTCACCCACGATCAGGTCGAAGCGATGACCCTGGCCGACAAAATTGTGGTGCTGGATGCCGGCCGCGTCGCGCAAGTAGGCAAACCCCTGGAGCTGTACCACTACCCGGCTGACCGCTTTGTTGCCGGGTTTATTGGTTCGCCAAAGATGAACTTCCTGCCGGTGAAAGTGACGGCAACGGCGATCGATCAGGTTCAGGTTGAGCTGCCTAACCGCCAGCAAATATGGCTACCAGTGGAAAGCCGCGCGGTGCAGGTCG
The DNA here is from genome assembly GCF_005280875.1 of Citrobacter sp. wls827. Lineage (NCBI taxonomy): Bacteria > Pseudomonadati > Pseudomonadota > Gammaproteobacteria > Enterobacterales > Enterobacteriaceae > Citrobacter > Citrobacter sp. wls827. The sequence goes on along the minus strand of NZ_SZWR01000015.1, from coordinate 99,829 downwards.
GCGCCAATATGTCTTTAGGTATCCGCCCGGAACATCTGCTGCCCAGCGATATTGCTGATGTCACCCTCGAAGGTGAAGTACAGGTCGTCGAGCAGCTTGGTCACGAAACACAAATCCATATCCAGATCCCCGCCATCCGTCAGAACCTGGTTTACCGCCAGAACGACGTGGTGTTGGTAGAAGAGGGTGCCACATTCGCTATCGGCCTGCCGCCAGAGCGTTGCCATCTGTTCCGTGAGGATGGCACTGCATGTCGTCGGTTGCATCAAGAGCCGGGCGTTTAAGGTATCCCATTAAAAAAAAGCGCAAAACCGTCAAGGTGAAGCGTTTAAAGAAAAGCAATGATCTCAGGAGATAGAACGATGATTACTCTGCGCAAACTTCCTCTGGCGGTTGCTGTGGCAGCAGGCATTATGTCTGTTCAGGCAATGGCTGTCGATTTCCATGGTTATGCTCGTTCCGGTATCGGCTGGACGGGTAGTGGCGGCGAACAACAATGTTTCCAGGCAACCGGTGCCCAAAGTAAATACCGTCTCGGTAACGAATGTGAAACCTATGCTGAAATTAAGCTGGGCCAGGAAGTGTGGAAAGAAGGCGATAAGAGCTTCTACTTCGACACTAACGTTGCCTACTCTGTTGCACAGCAGAATGACTGGGAAGCGACCGATCCTGCTTTCCGCGAAGCCAACGTGCAGGGTAAAAACCTGATTGAATGGCTGCCGGGTTCCACCATCTGGGCCGGTAAACGTTTCTATCAGCGTCATGACGTCCATATGATCGACTTCTACTACTGGGATATTTCAGGTCCTGGTGCCGGTATTGAAAACATCGATCTGGGCTTTGGTAAGCTGTCTCTGGCCGCAACCCGTTCTCAGGAAGCGGGTGGTTCTTACACCTTCAGTAGCCAGAATATCTACGACACATCCAAAGATACCGCGAACGACGTATTCGACATGCGTTTAGCGCAGATGGCCATTAACCCGGACGGCATGCTGGAACTGGGTGTTGACTACGGTCGTGCGAATAAAACTGACGGTTATAGCTACGCGGATAGCGCTTCTAAAGATGGCTGGATGTTCACTGCAGAACATACTCAGAGCATGCTGAAGGGCTATAACAAGTTTGTGGTTCAGTATGCAACTGACGCGATGACCACGCAGGGTAAAGGTGGCTCGCAGGGTACTTACGGTTCAACCTTCGATACCCAGGCAACACCAAATGATCCCGTTATCCATCATGTAAACAACAACATCAATAACAACGGTAGCCTGGTGCGCGTACTTGACCACGGTGCTATCTCTCTGGGCGACAAGTGGGACCTGATGTACGTCGGTATGTATCAGAATATCGACATGGATAACGACCTGGGTACTGAATGGTACACCGTGGGTATTCGTCCGATGTACAAATGGACGCCAATCATGAGCACCCTGATGGAAGTCGGCTACGATAACGTCAAATCTCAACAGACTGGCGATCGCAACAGCCAATACAAAATCACCCTGGCGCAACAGTGGCAGGCAGGCGACAGCATCTGGTCTCGTCCGGCAATCCGCGTCTTTGCAACCTATGCCAAATGGGATGAAGAATGGGGCTACGTGAAAAACGGAGATAAGGTCTCTAAATATGCTGCTGCAACCAACTCCGGTATCAGCACAACCAGCCGTGGCGATAGCGACGAGTGGTCCTTCGGTGCCCAGATGGAAATCTGGTGGTAATCCAGCATTAACCTGACGTAATGACCTAAAGAGGGGCGTAAGCCCCTCTTACTTACGGTTTAGCGCGCTATTGCCTGGCCACCGCTGAACCCATGCTATCTGAGGTGATAACAATGAAAATGAAGAAAAGTCTCGTTGCCCTTTGTTTATCGGCAGGGTTATTTGCCAGCGTTCCTGGAATCAGCCTGGCCGATGTGAATATCGTTCCGCAGGACACCGCAGCTGCACCGTCGATTCCGACGGCTGCGTTGCAACAACTGGCCTGGACGCCCGTCGACCAATCGAAAACCCAGTCAACCCCGTTGGCGACAGCGGGACAGCGTCTGGACATTGCCGGTATTAGCGGCCCGGTTGCCGCCTATAGCGTACCGGCCAATATTGGTGAACTGACCCTGACGCTGAGCAGTGAAGTTAACCAACAAACCAGCGTATTTGCGCCAAACGTTTTAATTCTTGATCAGAACATGACGCCATCGGCGTTCTTCCCCAGCAGCTACTTTACCTACCAGGCACCGGGTGTGATGAGTGCGGATCGCCTGGAAGGGGTGATGCGTCTGACGCCAGCGCTGGGACAGCAGAAGCTTTATGTTCTGGTCTTTACTACTGATAAAGATCTCCAACAGACCACCACGCTGCTTGACCCGGCGAAAGCGTATGCCAAGGGCGTGGGCAATGCTGTTCCGGATATTCCGGACCCGATTGCCCGCCATACTACCGATGGTCTGGTGAAACTGCAGGTGAAAACTAACAGCACCTCCAGCGTGCTGGTTGGGCCGCTGTTTGGCTCCTCTGGCCCGGGTCCGGTGACGGTGGGTAATACCGCTGCACCTGCGGTGGCCTATGCAGCCCCGGCTGCCGCGGTAGCCGCACCGGCACCGCAACCGGTGAAGAAAAGCGAGCCGATGCTGAATGACACTGAGAACTATTTTAACCAGGCGATTAAGGATGCCGTGGCGAAAGGTGATGTTGATAAAGCGCTGAAGCTGCTTGATGAAGCTGAACGTCTGGGATCCAAATCTGCCCGTTCCACCTTTATCAGCAGTGTAAAAGGCAAGGGGTAACCATCTCCCCACATTGTTGATTTTGCAACAACTGGTGCGTCTCCTGGCGCACCTTTTTTTATCCTTCGATGCTACTTGTTACACTTATGTTGCCCTACCGATCACTTAATCGTGTTTGCTCACCCCGCAAAGCCTTTTCTGCGATACAATGCCTTCAGGTTATGAATCGGAGAGTAAGGCATGCCACACCCCGCGTTAACGCAACTGCGTGCTCTGCGTTATTTTGATGCGATCCCGTCGCTTGACCCTCAATTGCTCGACTGGTTGTTACTGGAAGATTCGATGACCAAACGTTTTGAGCAGCAGGGAAAACAGGTCACCGTAACATTGATACGAGAAGGATTCGTTGGGCAAAATGAAGTCGCTGAAGAGTTGACGCTGCTGCCGGCAGAATCCCGCTATTGGTTGCGGGAAATCCTGTTATGCGCGGATGGTGAGCCATGGCTTGCCGGGCGGACCGTGGTGCCTGAATCCACCTTGTGCGGCCCCGAACTGGCTTTACAAAATCTGGGGAAAACCCCGCTCGGGCGCTATCTGTTTACATCATCGACATTGACCCGCGATTTTATTGAGATTGGCCGCGATGCAGCGCTGTGGGGGCGTCGTTCCCGACTGCGGCTGAGCGGTAAGCCGCTGATGCTTACCGAGCTTTTTTTGCCTGCATCGCCGTTGTACTGAGAGGAAGATAAAGATGGAGTGGAGTCTGACGCAGAGTAAGCTGCTGGCGTTTCACCGCTTGATGCGTACGGATAAGCCAATTGGCGCCTTACTGCTGCTCTGGCCGACGTTGTGGGCGCTGTGGGTAGCGACCCCTGGTGTACCGCAATTATGGATACTGGCGGTGTTTGTCGCCGGAGTGTGGCTGATGCGCGCTGCCGGATGCGTGGTGAATGATTACGCCGACAGGAAATTTGACGGACACGTCAAACGGACCGCAAACCGGCCGCTGCCGAGCGGTGCAGTCACGGAGAAAGAGGCCCGAACACTGTTTGTTGTGCTGGTGTTGCTCGCCTTCCTGTTGGTTCTGACTCTTAACACGATGACGATTTTGTTGTCCGTTGCCGCGTTAGCACTGGCGTGGGTTTATCCCTTCATGAAACGCTATACGCACCTGCCGCAGGTGGTGCTGGGGGCGGCGTTTGGCTGGTCTATTCCCATGGCGTTCGCCGCCGTCAGTGAATCTGTACCGCTGAGCTGCTGGCTGATGTTCCTCGCCAACATTCTCTGGGCGGTGGCGTATGACACGCAGTATGCGATGGTTGATCGCGATGACGATCTGAAGATTGGCATTAAATCGACCGCCATTCTGTTCGGCCAGAACGACAAGCTGATTATTGGCATTCTGCAGGTCGGTGTGCTGGCGCTGATGGCGATGGTGGGGTGGTTAAACGGGTTGGGGCTGGGCTATTACTGGTCACTGCTGGTGGCGGGCGCGCTGTTTGTGTATCAGCAGAAACTGATTGTCGATCGTGAACGGGATGCCTGCTTTAAAGCGTTTATGAACAATAACTATGTGGGGCTGGTACTGTTCTTAGGGCTGGCGATGAGCTACTGGCACCTTTGAGTTTGGCTTAGCCTGCAAAATAAAAACCGGTCATTTCGACCGGTTTTTTTATGCTTACTCGCCCTGCGTTGCGCTTTCGATGGTCAGACGCACATCGGACGTGACCAGCTCGGCCAGCATCTGATAGATCTTCATCGTCTCTTCCGGTTCGGCATCACCGGTATCGCTGATGTAGCCCTCGTCACGCAGCGTCAGCACCAGGGAGCTGAACACGGCTTTATCGAAGAACTCAGGCGCGTTGATACCGTGCAGCACGGAAAGACGTTGTGCCACGGTGCGGCTCTCTTTCTCCAGGGTACTGCGGTTGATGGACGGGTTCGCACTCAGCAGCCAGAAGGTAATGGCATAGCGCTGTAGCGTTTCACGCGCGCCCGCAGCCAACAGCTGCAGCGTGCGAGAATGAACCGGGTTGATATGCAGCTCATCGTTCTGCAGGGTTATCAGACCCTGACGTTGCATTTCGTTGGCCAGCTCGTCAATTACCCCGGCAAGCTCATCACGCTCCCAACGCAGGAACAGCTCGGCTTTCAGCATCGGGTACAGCGCTTCAATATGCTGCTGCAATGCGGCGCGTGAAATCCGGCGGTGCTGAGTCACAATCGCGGCCATCAACGAAGGTAGAACCAGCATGTGGGCAATGTTGTTGCGGTAGTAGGTCATCAGTACCGCCTGCTCGCGCGGCAGAATGATGATGTCACCGATGGTGTCTTTCTCAACCTCAAACTTGTTCATCTGCAAGGCGTGGTCGATCAGTTCACTGGCGCTCTGCGCGGGAACGGTTGAGTCCGTCGCGTACGGCACGTTGCGCAGCAGGCTCAGGTAGCAGTCGAGCTGCTCGGTTAACTGTTCACGGGTCAGAGAGCGCTGGCGGGAAGCCAACAGCGCGGTACAACACAGGTTCATGGCGTTGGCCGCGCCTGCGTTGTTAATGCGCACCATCAGATCGGCAGCAATGTTATTCACCGTCGGCGTCAGCCAGGCAGGACGGATAGACTCGATAGGATCGATAGATTCACGCCACTCCGGCACATGCTGGTTGAGGTAAGTCATCAGCGGCATTGGTTCGCCAAAGTTAACGTAGCCCTGACCCAGATTACGCAGCTTGCTTAAGCCACGCAGCATTTGCGGCAGGCTCTCTTTTTCTTTCGTCGCGCCACGCAGCTCTTTGGCGTAGGTGCCCACTTCCATTACGTGCTCGTAGCCGATGTAGATCGGTACGAGGGTAATCGGACGCGTACCGCCGCGCAGCATCGCCTGAATGGTCATCGACAGGGTGCCGGTTTTCGGGTCGAGCAGGCGGCCGGTACGCGACCGCCCACCTTCGACAAAGTACTCAACCGAATAGCCGCGGCTGAACAACTCGCCCAGGTATTCGCGGAATACGGTGGAATAGAGCTTATTGCCTTTAAACGTACGACGAATAAAGAATGCGCCAAGACGGCGGAAAATCGGACCTGCCGGCCAGAAGTTCAGGTTGATCCCTGCCGCGATATGCGGTGGAACCAGTCCCTGATGGTACAGAACGTACGACAGCAGCATGTAGTCCATATGGCTGCGGTGGCACGGCACATAGACGATTTCATGTCCGTCGTGCGCCAGTTGGCGTACGCGCTCCGCATTATGAACGTTAATCCCCTGATACAGACGGTTCCAGGTAAAGCCCAGAATACGGTCCGTCAAACGGATCATTTCGTAGGAGAAGTTGGCGGCAATCTCTTCCATCAGCGCAATGGCATTTTGCTGCGCTTTTTCGTGGGAAATTTTTTTGCTGCGTGCTTCATCTTCCACCGCGCGTGCGATGGCTTTTGAGGCCAGCAGTTTATTAAACAGATCCTGG
>NZ_SZWR01000015.1:0-93594 GCF_005280875.1 Citrobacter sp. wls827 | reverse complement strand
CGAGGGCCAACCGCCGCTAAGCGCTGGCGGGCAAAGTGCATACGCGCCACGCGTGCCAGTTTCTGCGCGATGGTTTTATCTGTGCCGTGTTCGTCTGCCATGCGGCGCAGGGAGACGGAAGGTGAGAAGCGGACAAAACTGTCGCGGCCCAGCCAGGACACAGCAAAGAATTTCTGTATGCCATTCAGCATGCGCAGTGGTGGATTGACTTCGCCTTTCTCGCGCCCAGGAGCACGGCCAAACATCACAGACACCGGCACCATCTGAACATCCAGATCGGGGTTGCTGCGATGTAAGTCGAGATAGTTATGGAACAACTTGATGGACTCTTCTTTTGGCGTGTAATAGGTGAATACACGTGGGCCGCCGTGTATAAACACGTAGCGCGGCAGCAAAGTCCCGTCTATCTCCAGCGGTTCCAGGGGATCGGGGAGATCGTGCACCAGGCATTGGGCACGCAGCGTCAGCAAGTCAGCTTTTGAGTTGTACGGTAAGACGTACATAATGGGACGAGAGGTATCGAGTCCCAATTCCGGGGCGGGTTCCGCCGGGATAGACTTGCTTTTTACCAGGATGCTTAATGGTAAATTCAGTAATTTGTAGTAAATTCGTGGCCAGCCGGACATAAACGATGTAAAGCCTCTGGTTAATAATGCAAATGCGCTGCAAGGATATCAGAAAGTTTAGTGAATTTCTGTGGTATCCCGTCATACTTCGCGCAGCTTTGCTTATGCCCTGAAACAAACAGGGTAACGATGCAATAATACTCACGCTAATAATGTAAAAAGGTTCTTTTGATGGCCAATAATACCACTGGATTCACTCGGATTATCAAAGCAGCAGGCTATTCCTGGCAAGGTTTCCGCGCAGCATGGATCAATGAGGCGGCATTTCGTCAGGAAAGCGTTGCCGTACTGTTGGGGGTAGCAATTGCCTGCTGGCTGGACGTTGACGCGATTACCCGCGTACTGCTGATTGGTTCGGTGATGCTGGTGATGATCGTTGAAATTCTGAATAGCGCCATTGAGGCGGTTGTCGACCGAATTGGTTCTGAGTATCACGAGCTTTCTGGTCGGGCGAAAGATATGGGATCGGCTGCGGTATTGCTTTCTATTTTTGTCGCTGTGATCACCTGGGGCATCCTGTTGTGGTCGCATTTGCGATAAAGATTCCACAACTTCATAAATCTCCTGTTTTTTGTGCAGTTTGCGGTTCCAAATTCGCCTTTAGCTGTATATACTCACAGCATAACTGTATATACACCCAGGGGGCGGAATGAAAGCGTTAACGGCCAGGCAGCAAGAGGTGTTTGATCTCATTAGAGATCACATCAGCCAGACAGGTATGCCACCGACGCGTGCGGAGATCGCGCAGCGTTTGGGGTTCCGTTCCCCAAACGCGGCTGAAGAACACCTGAAAGCACTGGCGCGTAAAGGTGTGCTGGAAATCGTTTCTGGCGCATCGCGTGGTATTCGCCTGCTGCAGGAAGAAGAGGAAGGCTTACCGCTTGTCGGTCGTGTGGCGGCCGGTGAGCCACTTCTGGCACAGCAGCACATCGAAGGCCATTACCAGGTTGACCCATCACTGTTCAAACCGAACGCCGACTTTCTGCTGCGCGTCAGCGGTATGTCGATGAAAGATATCGGGATTATGGATGGCGATTTACTGGCTGTGCATAAAACGCAGGACGTGCGTAACGGCCAGGTTGTTGTTGCCCGTATTGATGATGAAGTCACGGTTAAGCGCCTGAAAAAGCAGGGTAACAAGGTTGAACTTCTGCCGGAAAACAGTGAATTTAAACCTATCGTTGTCGATCTGCGCGAGCAAAACTTCACCATTGAAGGGTTGGCTGTCGGCGTAATTCGTAACGGTGAATGGCTGTAATGATCTGCTGATTTCCTGTCGGCCGGAAAGGGCGTTTACGCTGCTCTCCGGCAAATTGCCCGATGATGCTACGCTTATCGGGCCTACAAAAACGCGTTAATTTCTTTTCAGGCTCTTTTCCATGCCTTTCTTTACCTCCTCTGATAAAGCACTCTGGCACCTTGCCTTACCGATGATTTTCTCCAACATCACTGTTCCACTGCTGGGGCTGGTGGATACCGCAGTGATTGGTCATTTGGATAGCCCGGTCTACCTGGGTGGCGTTGCTGTCGGCGCAACAGCGACCAGTTTTCTCTTTATGCTGCTGCTGTTTTTACGCATGAGTACCACCGGCCTGACGGCCCAGGCGTTCGGTGCGAAAAATCCTCAGGCGCTGGCGCGCGCGCTGGTACAACCGCTGATACTGGCGCTGGGAGCGGGGCTGCTTATCGCGCTGTTTCGCACGCCGATTATCGATTTAGCGCTGCATATTGTCGGGGGTAGTGAAGCGGTACTGGAACAAGCCCGGCGTTTCCTGGAAATCCGCTGGCTAAGCGCGCCCGCCTCACTGGCTAATCTGGTGCTGCTCGGCTGGTTGCTTGGCGTACAATATGCGCGTGCGCCGGTTATCCTGCTGATTGTCGGCAATATTCTCAACATTGCGCTCGATTTATGGCTGGTGATGGGCCTGCATATGAACGTGCAGGGTGCAGCACTGGCGACGGTGATTGCCGAATATGCCACGCTGCTTATCGGTCTGATGATGGTACGTAAAGTCCTGCATTTGCGCGGAGTTTCGCTGGCAATGCTGAAGCAGGCGTGGCGTGGCAACTTCCGCCGTTTGCTGGCGCTCAACCGTGACATCATGCTGCGTTCGCTGCTGTTGCAACTCTGCTTTGGTGCTATCACGGTACTCGGGGCTCGCCTCGGTAGCGATGTCATTGCGGTCAATGCCGTTCTGATGACCCTGCTGACGTTCACTGCCTATGCGCTGGACGGGTTTGCCTATGCCGTGGAAGCGCACTCTGGCCAGGCCTATGGGGCACGCGATGGTAGCCAGTTGCTGGATGTCTGGCGGGCGGCCTGCCGGCAGTCGGGTATTGTTGCCGTCTTGTTTTCGATGGTTTATGCCCTGTTCGGCGAGCAGATTGTGGCGCTGCTGACCTCGCTGCCGCAAATCCAACACCTGGCTGATCGCTATCTTTTCTGGCAGGTGGTTTTGCCGCTGGTGGGTGTGTGGTGTTATCTGCTGGACGGCATGTTTATTGGCGCAACGCGTGCCGCAGAAATGCGCAACAGTATGGCCGTTGCCGCAGTGGGATTCGCCTTAACGCTCCTGACTTTACCGCTGCTGGGAAACCACGGCTTGTGGCTGGCGTTAACCGTTTTTCTCGCGCTGCGCGGGCTTTCACTGGCCTTCATCTGGCGACGTCACTGGCGTAATGGCACCTGGTTTGCCTGATGCCTATGGTTAAAAATTCCGAATAGTAAATAAAACCCAGAATCCCTGACTACACTTACTATCACGTCCAGCAAAAACAGCATGTATTCGGGCGCGGCACTCTCGCTATTCACAACCTAACGATGAGGACTTGATGATGAATAAAGACGAAGTCAGTGGTAACTGGAAACAGTTCAAAGGTAAAGTGAAAGAGCAATGGGGCAAACTGACCGATGATGATATGACGGTCATTGAAGGTAAACGCGACCAGCTGGTTGGTAAAGTCCAGGAACGATACGGGTACGCGAAAGATCAGGCGGAGAAAGAAGTTAAAGATTGGGAAAAACGCAACGATTACCGCTGGTAATTAACCCCTCCCTCCTGAGAGTACAAGGACGTACGCTCTTTTATTTACCGCCCGACTTTCTTTTTCACCTGAATGGTATGGTCATGCTGGCATTCGCCAGGATGGCGGCATGATTCAACTTCCACACATGCCGGACACAGGCCGTGGGCTTCAATCACATTATGGCGCAGAGCAAATCCCATTTTAGCTGCCAGCGTATGCATAATATCTTCCACGCCTTCCGCACACTCTTCTTTTACCACGCCACAGCGGTCGCAGATGAACATTGCGGAGCTGTGGGTTGGCTGATCGAACAGATGGCAAAGCACATAGCTGTTGGTTGACTCCACTTTGTGCACAAAACCTTGTTCAAGCAGAAAATCGAGCGCACGATAGACGGTAGGCGGCTTAGCCTGTGGTTCGGTTTCCCTCAACAGATCAAGCAGATCGTAAGCGCTGATTGCCCCTTCCTGCAGGCTCATCAGGCGCAACACTTCGAGGCGTTGTGGCGTGAGCCGCACGTTACGTTGCGCACAGAGTTTTTCAGCTTGAGCCAATAACTCCTGCGTGGTGGTTTTGTCCATTTGGCGCCTCGATTTGCGTGGAAGGTTAATCCCTTACTTTATCATGTTCTGCTTAAAACGCCGAGATCCACCGCTGTGTGCTATACCTGACGCATCGCAACACTGGAAAATTAACATGAAAAGACCCGATTGTATTCGCCACTGGCGTGAAGTTGAGGGGCCTGATGACTCCACCTATCCAGGCAGCGATGAGCTTTTTTCTATTGGCGCGCCGCTGGCCCGCAGGTTGGGGTTAGGGCGATTAGGCATCCATCACGAACGTCTGCCGCCGGGTCGGCGTACTTCTTATCCACACGCTGAAAGTGATGAAGAAGAGTTCATCTACGTACTGGAAGGGTACCCGGAAGCCTGGATAAATGGTTACTTATGGAAGCTGGAACCCGGCGACAGCGTTGGTTTTCCGGCAGGAACCGGTGTGTGCCACACTTTTATCAACAACACCAGTGACGAGGTGCGGCTGCTGGTCGTCGGTGAGGCGAACAAGAAGCATAACCGCATCTACTATCCACTCAATCCGGTCTATGCAGTCACGCGTGAAGATCGCTGGGTTGATCATCCTCCACAGTTTTTTGGTCCACACGACGGAAAACCTGGGCGGAAATGACAATCCACGCGAACGAAGGGCGCTATCCACGATGATGTGGCTCACTATCGCAACGGTCTATGCTATAGTAGCGCCCCTTTTTTAACCGGATGCTTGAATATTCGCCATGCTGCCTGAATCTCAGTCTACCGCTTTTCCCGCTCATCGTTTTTCTATCGCGCCGATGCTCGACTGGACGGACAGACACTGCCGCTACTTTTTGCGCCTGCTGTCCCGCCAGACGTTGCTCTATACGGAGATGGTGACTACCGGGGCAATTATTCATGGCAAAGGCGATTACCTGGCGTATAGCGAAGAAGAACATCCGGTCGCATTGCAACTGGGCGGGAGCGATCCGGCGGCACTGGCGCAGTGCGCAAAGCTGGCTGAAGCACGAGGTTATGACGAGATTAACCTCAACGTCGGCTGCCCTTCCGATCGCGTACAAAACGGGATGTTTGGCGCTTGCCTGATGGGGAATGCGCAACTGGTCGCCGATTGCGTGAAGGCGATGCGCGATGTGGTGTCGATTCCGGTGACGGTGAAAACCCGTATCGGCATTGATGACCAGGACAGCTACGAATTCCTCTGCGATTTCATCAACACGGTATCTGGCAACGGCGAATGTGAGATGTTTATCATCCACGCCCGCAAGGCCTGGCTGTCGGGGTTAAGCCCGAAAGAAAACCGCGAAATCCCACCGCTGGATTATGACCGTGTTTATCAGTTGAAGCGTGATTTCCCGCAGTTGACGATGTCGATTAACGGCGGAATTAAATCACTGGAAGAAGCAAAAACGCATCTGCAATATATGGACGGCGTAATGGTGGGCCGGGAAGCCTATCAAAACCCGGGGATTCTGGCATCGGTCGACCGTGAAATTTTTGCTGCGACCACGCCGGATGCAGACCCTGTCGCCGTGGTGCGTGCCATGTATCCCTATATTGAGCGGGAGCGGAGTAAAGGTACGTATCTGGGGCATGTGACCCGCCACATGCTGGGGTTGTTTCAGGGAATTCCCGGCGCACGCCAATGGCGTCGTTATCTGAGTGAAAATGCGCATAAAGCCGGGGCCGATATTAACGTTCTGGAACACGCGCTGAAACTGGTGGCAGACAAGCGTTAAGTTTTCACCAAAAGTTAGTTAATTTCACCACGCCCTGCGCTTTGTTGCGGGGTATTTTCTTTATAAATCAATGCATTAATTTTGGCATGTTTCTTGTAATGCAATGGAGAGAATTTCATTTCGGGAGAGCGTCATGCTGGAACTACTTTTTGTGATTGGTTTTTTTATCATGCTGATGGTCACTGGCATATCACTGTTGGGCATCCTCGCCGCGCTGATGGTGGCGACGGCAGTAATGTTCCTCGGTGGGATGTTTGCGTTGATGATTAAACTGTTACCCTGGCTGTTACTGGCCGTTGCCGTGGTGTGGGTTATCAAGGCGATAAAAGCGCCAAAAGTCCCACAGTATCAGCGCAATAACCGCCGATTTTACTAAGGTATTGAGCGGTGCGTCACAACCTGCAACATTGCCTTTAGAACCAAATAGGAATTGATTATCAAATCTGTCACTATTGCGTGGTTAACGAATTCATCGAGCTGTACCCTACATACAGCCGAACTAAAAAAAGAAAGGGCTTCCCATGGGAAGCCCTAATTCTTTACTTCCCCGTCATAATTCAAACCGCAGGTGTGTTGGCTGCTTTCATTCACCCCAGTCACTTACTCCAGTAAGCTCCTGGGGATTCATTCAATTGCCGCCTTCCTGCAATTTGAATTATTTAGGGGAAGTCGAAGCATTATGGGATTAGCAAACTCGATCCCTGCGTGGCCCGGCTTTCCAGTGCTTCATGGGCCCGTTGCGCGTCACTTAACGCAAATTTCTGACCCGGCGCGACATCCACTTTGATCACCCCACTGGCAATCAGCGAGAACAGTTCATTGCTGGCTTCGGTTAATTCATGATGGTTGGTGATGTAACCCTGCAGAGAAGGGCGCGTGACATACAGGGAGCCTTTCTGATTCAGAATACCTAAGTTCACGCCGGTCACTGGCCCGGAAGCATTACCAAAGCTGACCATTAGTCCCCGGCGCTGTAAACAATCCAGCGAGGCTTCCCAGGTATCTTTCCCCACCGAGTCATACACCACCCGTACTTTTTTACCTCCGGTTATCTCCTTAACCCGTTCGACGATACTTTCTTCGCGGTAGTTAATGACCTGCCATGCGCCGGCCTGCAGCGCAATTTGCGCTTTTTGCGCACTACCGACGGTACCAATCAGCTTCGCGCCCAATGCTTTTGCCCACTGGCAGGCAATCATCCCGACGCCGCCCGCTGCTGCATGGAACAAGAAGGGTTCATCAGGCTGAATTTCATAGGTTTTACGTAACAGGTAAAACACGGTCAGCCCTTTCAGAAACGACGCGGCTGCCTGTTCAAACGAGATCGCATTGGGCAGGATGGCGGCTTTATCGGCCGGAACGTTATGTACTGAGCTGTAAGCGCCAAGCGCTGACTGCGCATACACCACGCGATCGCCAGCTTTAATGTGCGTCACTTTGCTCCCCACTTTGCTGACTACGCCGGCGGCTTCGGTTCCCAGACCGCTGGGCAGAGAAGGCGGTGGATAAAGACCACTGCGGATGTAAGTGTCGATATAGTTGATGCCAATCGCTTTGTTCTCGACCTGGATTTCGTTCTCTGCCGGATCTGCAGGCGTAAACTCGACGACCTGAAGCACTTCAGGACCACCATGCTTGTGAAATTCAATACGCGTTGCCATGCTTCCTCCAAAAGAAATGTGGTAATCTTTCGACCCAATCATTATCTCGGTAACTCCATTCACTATGGCAGGAAATAAACCCTTCAACAAACAACAGACTGATGCTCGTGAGCGCGATCCCCAGGTCGCCGGGCTGAAAGTACCGCCGCACTCGATTGAAGCGGAACAGTCGGTGTTGGGCGGTTTAATGCTGGATAACGAACGCTGGGACGATGTGGCCGAGCGCGTGGTGGCGGAAGATTTCTATACCCGACCGCACCGGCACATCTTCACGGAAATGCATCGACTGCAGGAGATGGGAAAACCTATCGACCTGATCACACTCGCAGAATCGCTGGAGGTTCAGGGACAACTGGACAGCGTCGGCGGCTTTGCTTACCTGGCTGAGTTATCTAAAAACACGCCAAGTGCGGCGAACATTAGTGCTTATGCGGATATCGTCCGCGAACGCGCCGTTGTTCGTGACATGATTTCGGTGGCCCATGAAATTGCGGAAGCTGGTTTCGATCCACAAGGGCGCTCCAGTGAAGACCTGCTGGATCTCGCGGAATCCCGCGTCTTTAAAATCGCCGAAAGCCGCGCCAACAAAGACGAAGGCCCGAAAAACATCACCGATGTGCTCGACGCCACCGTCGCGCGTATCGAGCAGTTGTTCCAGCAGCCGCACGACGGCGTCACCGGAGTGAATACCGGCTATGATGACCTCAACAAAAAGACCGCGGGTCTACAGCCGTCGGACTTGATTATCGTCGCCGCGCGTCCGTCGATGGGTAAAACGACATTTGCAATGAACCTTGTCGAAAATGCGGCGATGTTGCAGGATAAGCCGGTTCTTATCTTTAGTCTTGAAATGCCCTCAGAACAGATCATGATGCGTACCCTGGCCTCGCTGTCACGCGTAGACCAAACCAAAATCCGTACCGGTCAACTGGATGATGAAGACTGGGCACGAATTTCCGGAACAATGGGTATTTTGCTGGAGAAACGAAACATCTATATTGATGACTCCTCCGGCCTGACGCCAACGGAAGTGCGCTCGCGTGCCCGTCGTATCGCCCGTGAACACGGCGGTATCGGCCTTATCATGATCGACTACCTGCAACTAATGCGTGTACCGTCGCTCTCCGACAACCGTACGCTGGAAATTGCAGAAATCTCCCGCTCGCTGAAGGCGTTAGCAAAAGAACTGCATGTGCCGGTGGTAGCGCTATCGCAGCTTAACCGTTCACTGGAACAACGCGCGGACAAGCGTCCGGTCAACTCGGATCTGCGTGAATCCGGCTCCATCGAACAGGATGCCGACTTAATCATGTTTATCTATCGTGATGAGGTTTATCACGAAAACAGCGATTTAAAAGGTATCGCCGAAATTATTATTGGTAAGCAGCGTAACGGTCCGATCGGTACGGTGCGCCTGACGTTTAACGGACAGTGGTCCCGCTTCGACAACTATGCCGGTCCTCAATATGATGATGAGTAATTTCTAAGGAATACAAATGCAAGCGGCAACTGTAGTCATTAACCGCCGCGCTCTGCGACACAACCTGCAACGTCTGCGTGAACTGGCTCCTGCCAGCAAACTGGTTGCGGTCGTGAAAGCGAACGCTTACGGCCACGGTCTGTTAGAGACTGCGCGAACGCTCCCCGATGCGGACGCTTTTGGTGTCGCTCGTCTTGAAGAAGCCCTGCGGCTGCGAGCGGGAGGGATCACGCAGCCCATCCTGCTGCTGGAGGGATTTTTTGATGCCGCCGATCTGCCAACGATCTCCGCGCAGCGTCTGCATACTGCCGTCCACAACCTGGAGCAGCTTGAAGCCCTGGAAGCCGCAGAACTGGCTGAACCGGTCACCGTCTGGATGAAGCTCGACACGGGGATGCACCGCCTGGGCGTGCGCCCTGAGCAGGCCGAAGCGTTTTATCAGCGTTTAACGCAATGTGACAACGTGCGCCAGCCGGTTAATATCGTCAGCCACTTTGCGCGCGCGGATGAACCTGAATGCGGCGCGACGGAAAAACAGCTCGATATCTTTAATAGCTTTTGCGAGGGAAAACCTGGACAGCGTTCAATTGCTGCGTCGGGTGGTATTTTGCTGTGGCCCCAGTCCCACTTCGACTGGGCGCGTCCGGGGCTGATTCTGTACGGCGTATCGCCGCTGGAAAACCACTCTATCGGCGCCGATTTTGGCTGTCAGCCGGTGATGTCGCTGACCTCCAGCCTGATTGCGGTGCGTGAGCACAAAGCGGGCGAGCCGGTTGGCTATGGTGGAACCTGGCAAAGCGAGCGCGACACGCGTCTCGGCGTGGTGGCGATGGGCTACGGCGACGGTTATCCGCGCGCAGCGCCGTCCGGGACGCCGGTGCTGGTTAATGGCCGTGAAGTGCCGATCGTCGGCCGCGTCGCGATGGATATGATCTGCGTCGATTTAGGCCCCGAGGCGCAGGATAAAGCTGGCGATTCGGTGATCCTGTGGGGGGAAGGCCTGCCCGTTGAACGCATTGCTGAAATGACGAAAGTAAGTGCTTACGAACTTATTACGCGCCTGACGTCGCGCGTGGCGATGAAGTATATCGATTAAGCGCATGATGTGCCGGATAAGGCGGTTACGCCGCTATCCGGCAATATTCCTCTCAACATCCTCTCGATCTTCTCCTGCTTCCGGTTTATTGTGTTCATATCCTCTGCCTGTAAACCTGGAGAACCACACGTGTTTCAAAAAGTTGACGCCTACGCCGGCGACCCGATTTTATCGCTCATGGAGCGGTTCAAAGAAGATTCACGTAGCGACAAAGTGAACCTCAGCATTGGCCTGTATTACAACGAAGATGGGATTATTCCTCAGCTTAAAGCGGTAGCGGAAGCGGAAGCCAGACTCAATGCCAAACCGCATGGCGCTTCGCTGTATCTGCCGATGGAAGGTCTGAACGCTTATCGCCATACTATTGCGCCGTTGCTGTTTGGGGCGCAGCATCCGGTACTCCAGCAACAGCGCGTGGCAACCATTCAGACGCTGGGCGGCTCCGGCGCGCTAAAGGTTGGCGCAGACTTCCTGAAGCGCTATTTCCCTGATTCTGGCGTGTGGGTCAGCGATCCGACCTGGGAAAACCACATCGCGATTTTTGAAGGGGCGGGATTCGAAGTAAGTACTTACCCATGGTA
This sequence comes from Citrobacter sp. wls827, assembly GCF_005280875.1. Classification (NCBI taxonomy): domain Bacteria; kingdom Pseudomonadati; phylum Pseudomonadota; class Gammaproteobacteria; order Enterobacterales; family Enterobacteriaceae; genus Citrobacter; species Citrobacter sp. wls827. Next base: position 82,833 of record NZ_SZWR01000015.1, on the reverse strand, counting down.
TGACAACGCGACTAATGGCGTGCGTTTCAACGATCTGCTGGCAGCGCTGAATACCTTACCGGCGCGTAGCATTGTGCTGCTGCATCCGTGCTGCCATAACCCCACGGGTGCGGATTTAACACCAGCACAGTGGGATGCGGTGATTGAGATCCTGAAAGCGCGCGACCTGATCCCGTTCCTCGACATTGCCTACCAGGGTTTTGGTGGCGGAATGGAAGATGATGCGTACGCCATCCGTGCGATTGCGAGTGCTGGTTTACCAACTCTGGTTAGCAACTCATTCTCCAAAATTTTCTCATTGTATGGCGAACGTGTTGGCGGGCTTTCTGTGGTGTGTGAAGACGCCGATGCTGCCAGCCGCGTTCTGGGGCAGCTAAAAGCGACGGTGCGCCGGAACTACTCCAGTCCGCCAAACTTTGGTGCGCAGGTGGTTGCCGCGGTACTGGGGGATGAAGAGCTGAAAGCGAGCTGGCTGGCGGAAGTTGAGGCAATGCGTACCCGCATTCTGGCGATGCGTCAGGAACTGGTTAACGTATTGAATGCGGAGATCCCGGGTCGTAACTTTGATTACCTGCTGCAACAGCGCGGTATGTTCAGCTATACTGGGCTCAGCGCCGCTCAGGTCGATCGCCTGCGCGATGAGTTTGGTGTTTACCTGATAGCCAGCGGACGTATGTGCGTGGCCGGGTTGAATCACGGTAATGTGCAGCGCGTGGCGAAGGCATTTGCCGCCGTCATGTAATCGGCTTTGTGTGATGCCGGATGGCGCGTAAACGCCTTATCTGTCCTACAAGGATACATGGATTTTAGTTTGTAGGCCTGATAAGCGGAGCGCCATCAGGCGTACTTTCCTGTGTGATCATGCTCCTTTTCCTGGACAAAACCAGAGAAAATCCTTCCTTTCCCTTCCCCCAGGGGGTAAGGTCAGATAGTTTTTTGACCAGTTGTTAAATAAAAAATCATAACTAACTGACTACTTAGGGAAAAATATGCGCAAGTTTACCCTGGCACTGAGTGCCGTTTGTTTATTGTTCACGTTAAATCAGCCCGCTCAGGCGTTAGTTTCCTCTCCTTCTCAGCTTAATCCGGGCACTAACGTTGCAAAACTCGCTGAGCAGGCCCCCATTCACTGGGTCTCCGTGGCACAAATCGAAAACAGCCTGACCGGACGCCCGCCGATGGCCGTTGGCTTTGATATCGATGATACGGTTCTCTTTTCCAGCCCGGGCTTCTGGCGCGGTAAAAAAACGTATTCCCCGGACAGTGAGGATTACCTGAAGAATCCGGCCTTCTGGGAAAAAATGAACAATGGCTGGGATGAATTCAGTATTCCGAAAGAAGTGGCGCGCCAGTTGATTGATATGCATGTGCGTCGTGGCGACAGCATCTTTTTCGTGACCGGGCGTAGTCAGACGAAGACCGAAACGGTATCGAAAACGCTGGCCGATAACTTTCACATCCCGGCCGGCAATATGAATCCGGTCATTTTTGCCGGTGATAAACCCGGTCAGAACACCAAAACGCAGTGGTTGCAGGATAAAAGCATCCGCATGTTCTACGGTGACTCCGACAATGACATCACCGCCGCTCGCGACGTAGGAATCCGCGGTATCCGTATTTTACGCGCCTCTAACTCTACCTATAAACCGCTGCCGCAGGCTGGCGCGTTTGGTGAAGAGGTGATCGTCAACTCGGAGTATTGAGAATACAAAGTGCTGCTTTTTTAAACAAATTTACGCTGCTGGCTTTTACCTTTTGCGGACTTGCTGCACACTGAATAAAAGATGTTCTCATTAGGCAATATGCTGGTAAGGGGAATAAAGATGACGAATTCGGAGTTGCTGCAATACTGCATGGCAAAAACGGGTGCGGAGCAGAGCGTGCATAGTGACTGGAAAGCCACGCAAATCAAAGTTGAAGATGTACTTTTTGCCATGGTCAAAGAGGTCGAAGGCCGCCCGGCGGTCTCTCTGAAAACCAGCCCTGAACTGGCAGAATTGCTGCGTCAGCAACATAAAGACGTGCGACCCAGCCGCCATCTCAATAAAGCGCACTGGAGCACGGTGTATCTTGACGGCTCACTGCCAGGTTCACAGATTTATTATCTGGTGGACGCGTCTTACCAGCAGGCCATAAACACCTTGCCGGAAGATAAACGCAGGTTGCTGGTGCAGCTTTGATCCGTTTTGCCGGATGGCGTCGCCAGCGACTTATCCGGCCTACAGGATATGTGCCCGTAGGCCTGATAAGGGCAGGATTACAACAGCGGCTTGAGGAAACGCGCCGTGTGTGAGGCTTCACATTCAGCGACCGTCTCCGGTGTGCCGGAGACTAAAATTTCCCCGCCGCCGCTGCCGCCTTCCGGACCGAGATCGACAATCCAGTCTGCGGTTTTAATCACGTCCAGATTGTGCTCAATCACCACGATGGTGTTGCCCTGATCCCGGAGCTGATGCAGCACGTCCAGCAGTTGCTGAATATCCGCAAAATGCAGACCAGTGGTCGGCTCATCGAGAATATACAGCGTCTGTCCGGTACCGCGTTTGGACAACTCACGCGCCAGCTTCACGCGCTGCGCCTCACCGCCAGAGAGGGTCGTTGCGGACTGACCCAGTCGGATGTACGTCAGACCAACGTCCATCAGCGTTTGCAGCTTACGCGCCAGCGCCGGAACGGCATCGAAGAACTCACGGGCTTCTTCAATCGTCATATCCAGCACTTCGTGGATAGTCTTGCCCTTGTACTTAATCTCCAGCGTTTCGCGGTTATAGCGCTTACCTTTGCACTGATCGCACGGCACGTAGATATCCGGCAGGAAGTGCATTTCGACTTTGATCACGCCGTCGCCCTGACAGGCTTCACAGCGTCCACCACGGACGTTAAAGCTGAAACGGCCTGGCGTGTAACCGCGCGCACGTGACTCCGGCACGCCGGCAAACAGTTCGCGCACTGGCGTAAACACGCCGGTGTAGGTTGCCGGGTTAGAGCGCGGCGTACGGCCAATCGGGCTTTGGTCAATATCGATGACTTTGTCGAAATGTTCCAGACCCTGAACATCGCGATACGGCGCAGGTTCCGCCAGCGTCGCACCGTTCAGCGCCGTCTGCGCAATTGGGAACAGCGTATCGTTGATCAGCGTCGATTTACCTGAGCCGGAAACCCCGGTAATGCAGGTAAATAAACCAACCGGCAGCGTCAGAGTGACATCTTTCAGGTTGTTACCGCGTGCGCCGGTGAGCTTCAGCACTTTTTCCGGGTCAGCCGCCACGCGCTGTTTCGGTACTTCAATTTTGCGCTTACCGCTCATGTACTGGCCGGTCAGCGACTCAGGCACCGCCATGATATCTTTTAGCGTTCCTTCAGCAACCACCTGGCCGCCGTGAACGCCCGCGCCGGGGCCGATGTCGATAACGTGGTCAGCGGCGCGAATCGCATCTTCATCGTGCTCGACCACAATCACGGTATTACCCAGGTTACGCAGGTGGATAAGCGTACCCAGCAGACGCTCGTTATCGCGCTGATGCAGACCGATAGATGGTTCATCCAGCACGTACATTACACCGACCAGACCCGCGCCGATCTGGCTTGCCAGGCGAATACGCTGGGCCTCACCGCCGGAGAGCGTTTCCGCTGAACGCGACAGCGTCAGATAGTTGAGGCCGACGTTGACCAGGAACTTCAGACGATCGCCAATCTCTTTAAGAATTTTCTCGGCAATCTTCGCCCGCTGACCTGCAAGCTTCAGGTTGTTGAAGAAGTCCATCGCATGACCGATGCTCATGTCGGAAATCGCGGGCAGCGGCGTATTTTCAACAAATACGTGGCGGGCCTCGCGACGTAAACGCGTCCCTTCACAGCTGGCGCACGGTCGGTTACTGATGAATTTGGCTAATTCTTCGCGTACCGCACTGGATTCCGTCTCTTTATAACGGCGCTCCATATTGTGTAGCACACCTTCAAACGGGTGACGACGTACGGACGTATCGCCGCGATCGTTCATGTATTTGAATTCGATATTTTCTTTACCCGAACCGTACAGCACCACTTTATGCACGGTAGGGTTCAGGCTGGCCCATGGGGCTTCGACATCGAACTTATAGTGTTCCGCCAGTGACTTAAGCATCTGGAAATAATAGAAGTTACGGCGATCCCAACCACGAATAGCCCCACCGGCGAGCGACAGTTCCGGGTTTTGAATCACCCGGTCAGGATCGAAATACTGCTGCACACCGAGACCGTCACAGGTTGGGCATGCACCCGCCGGGTTGTTGAACGAGAACAGGCGGGGTTCCAGTTCGCGCATGCTGTAGCCGCAAATCGGGCAGGCGAAGTTGGCGGAGAACAGCAGCTCTTCCGCTTTCGGGTCGTCCATATCGGCGACCACCGCCGTACCACCGGAAAGCTCCAGCGCGGTTTCAAAGGATTCAGCCAGTCGCTGGGTGAGGTCGTCGCGTACTTTAAAGCGGTCAATCACCACTTCAATAGTGTGTTTCTTTTGCAGCTCAAGCTTGGGCGGATCGGAAAGGTCACACACTTCGCCATCGATACGGGCGCGGATATAGCCCTGGCCCGCCAGGTTTTCCAGCGTTTTGGTGTGCTCGCCTTTACGCTCCTTAATTACCGGCGCCAGCAGCATCAGACGTTTGCCTTCCGGCTGCGACAGGACGTTGTCCACCATCTGGCTAACGGTCTGCGCTGCCAGGGGAACGTCGTGATCCGGGCAGCGCGGCTCGCCAACGCGGGCAAACAGCAGACGCAGATAGTCGTGAATTTCGGTAATCGTACCTACCGTGGATCGCGGGTTATGCGACGTCGATTTTTGTTCAATTGAGATGGCAGGAGAAAGCCCCTCAATGTGGTCGACGTCCGGTTTTTCCATCAGCGACAGAAACTGACGTGCGTACGCGGAAAGGGATTCAACGTAACGACGCTGCCCTTCGGCATACAAGGTGTCGAAAGCGAGCGAAGATTTGCCTGAGCCCGAAAGCCCGGTGACGACAATCAGCTTGTCGCGCGGGATGACGAGGTTGATGTTTTTGAGATTATGGGTGCGGGCGCCCCGAACTTCGATCTTATCCATTCATCTTTCCCGGATTAAACGCTTTTTTGCCTGGCTGCATGGTGCTACCGGCGATCACAAACGGTTAATTATGACACAATCCGACCTGAATGGATATACAGTATTGGAATGCAAAACGCATGTTCCTGTGCAACAATGTCTGGCGGGAGTTGTTTACTGGAATCAACTTCTCAACGTAGTAAAAGCGCTATTGGAAATGCTACAATCCCGCGCTTACACTTATTCAGTAACGTTTTTCAGGAGACACGATCATGGCCAGCAGAGGCGTAAACAAGGTGATTCTCGTCGGTAATCTGGGCCAGGACCCGGAAGTACGCTATATGCCGAATGGTGGCGCAGTTGCCAACATTACGCTGGCTACTTCCGAATCCTGGCGTGATAAAGCGACCGGCGAAATGAAAGAGCAGACTGAATGGCACCGTGTTGTGCTGTTTGGCAAACTGGCGGAAGTCGCCAGCGAATATCTGCGTAAAGGTTCTCAGGTCTATATTGAAGGCCAACTGCGTACCCGCAAATGGACCGATCAATCCGGCGTAGAAAAATACACCACTGAAGTCGTTGTTAACGTTGGCGGCACCATGCAAATGCTGGGTGGTCGTCAGGGCGGCGGCGCGCCGGCAGGTGGTGGTCAGCAGCAGGGTGGTTGGGGTCAGCCTCAGCAGCCGCAGGGCGGCAACCAGTTCAGCGGCGGCGCACAGTCTCGTCCGCAGCAGTCCGCTCCGGCAGCGCCGTCTAACGAACCGCCGATGGACTTCGACGACGATATTCCGTTCTAAGATTTACCTAAGACGTTTTTGTAATTAATTATCTATTAAGCCTCTGTTGATACAGAGGCTTTTTTGTTTGAGGTGACCAGTCCTGAATAGCGTTGACACGTTCCAGACTTAAATCCGGAGAACGTGACGATGACGGAGTTCAAACGCACCTACGTAATTATTCTCCATCTTTTAAAATAGCCGTTGTTGAGTAGCTCGAAAAAGGCGGGATCACTTATAAACAGTCCTGGCAGCATATGGCATTCAGGGACTCTCCACCGTGTGGTCTGGCTGCGTAAATATGGTCGGCTTGACTGGAGTTTACTCTCACACCCAACCGTTCTGGTACAAGCCAGAATGATGGTAAAAGAATCTGTGGCAATTTATAACTATGAGCGACTACACCACTCCCTGAAATACAAAACGCCCGATGATGTTCATCAGGTGTTTTACAGACAAAAAATGTCAACCGATATCAGGACTAGTCATTACTGATATGAGCGCACAGAGTGTCGCGAGATATTTTTTAAAATCTCTAGGAATAACAGTGGTGGCTCTTATGTCAGTTGGGAATAACGCATCTATGAGTATCTGACATTTCACTTCCTGGAGTTATTTGGTATCCACTGAACAGGTTTCACTGGACACTTATAGTGTTGTTCTTACTTTACCCAATTAGTTGGGGCTTAATTGAGCATAAAATATTCCTTAGCATCATACTGATATATAACAACCTTAGTGGTGCTTCTAAGTTTAACCTTCAGAGTGAAAGTAAGTTTAGTTCGAAGTGCATTGAGCATCAATGGCCCGACGTTTGTTGTTTTATTGCTATGGAATTATGGGAGCTCAGTACACGGCGAGGTGGCTAAAGAGTATCAGACCAGTTAAAATGCTTTCATTAGCGCAAAATTTGCCTAACATAAAATAAGTGTAAATGATATTTTTTCGACTAGGGGTAACGCTTTGACTACCGATAAATATAGGTCCAATTCAGTTAGGTTGGCATTAATGCTCTTGCCAATAGCTGCTTTTATTATTTATATGGCATATCTGATTCAGGCAATTCACGTCGAAAGGGCATTGTATGCTGATGGTGCAAATTTTTTCGTGGAATTATTAAGTAAGGATCGAGGTTGGCCTATTGCAGATGATGCTAAACATATTAGATTATTTGTTAATATTATAAATCAATTCCCAGTTGTTCTTGCCCTTAAATTAGGTGTAACTAGTTTACATACTCTTAAGATTTTATTTGGTGCTGGGCTTTTCTTGTTTCCATTATTCATTTACTTCTATTGTCTTTATTTGAGTCGTCGAGCTAATGACTACAGGGTTTTATTTTTCTCAATTGTCAGTTTGATTACCTGCGCAATCCCATCTGACATGTTTATCCTGAATCAAGCATTTACATCTTTAGCCCTGTCATGGATTATTATTCATTATTTACTTTTGAACTTGAATACAAGGTGGGGTGACTGGGTTGTTTGTTTAATTATTTCTTTGATTCTTTTTCGTGCGCATGAAAGCCTAATTGTCTGGGGCGGAATTTTCTTTATTGGTGCGGCTGGTGTTATAGTTCTTCGAGATAAATGCAAGGTTAATAATAAAAATTTACTTGTATACACGATTGGTATACTAGGCGTTCTTCAGTCTGCTTTTGTTGCATTCTGGCAATTTTCGCACCCAGTAGGAGAACAGACATCTGCATTCTTACAACTTATTTTGTTGTTAAAACCGAGCGAGCTATGGGTTGGGAATACAAGAATAAGTTTACTGATGTTGGTTGCTGTAATTCTCATTTTTGTGGTGCAGGGTGGCTTTAAACGTAAGCAGGCCGAGGGGGATGCGCTAAAAGTGTTTGCTGCTGCCGGGCTGATTTTCATCCTGGGATGGATGTTGTTATCTGGCATCTCAGCGCTTGAGGACTTTAGCCTTACAAACCCAGTAAGAGAATATGACTATAGATTCTTGATGACATTCGGCTCTAGTGGATGGATGTTTTTGGCTATAGTATTTGTATTATCTAATAAAAATGTTAGTAATAATGTTAGGTCATTAGGCAAGATTACGCTTGCAGTTGGAATTATTTCTGCATCTTTGTGGCAGATTTCTAATAATCTTCAGTGGTCCATATTTAAAAATGCTACGTCACAAGTTCTGCAGAATTCTTCCGTATCAATTATTGATCCGATTGAAGTTCACAATAAGTTAGTGGCTGAAGGTAATGATGATGTCTATAAGTATCGATGGGGATGGGCGTGGCCTGTTTTCGGTATAAGTCTTCAGAAAGAATGGGTAGTCGAAAAATTATACAAACCGGAAGGTTATGAGATATATTTTAACCCGCCAAAACGTATCCCATTCATACCTATGTCTGGTGGGAATATTGGGAGCGAAGGCCATGGTTTATTTATTTTCGATCATTTTGTAGCACCAAACGAAGGTGCTAAATGAAATTACTTCACGATTCAATCGTAATTTATTGGGTTGGGAGTTAGGCATTTAATTATTGCTATCAAAAAATCTGTTCCTGACACTACATAGTTTCAAATATATAAAGGTGATCGTTTAGACGGTCACCTTGCTTATGAATTAATCGCTTCATTGTTACCTTTTCTGTGCTCCGAGTTTGGCACTTCAGCTTTTCTTATTCTCACAAAAAGACAGTCTGAATGAAAATACACGTTACACTGAGAATCAGAGAAAAATTGCTACTACCTTGCTAATTGATTGTAGTTGCTGTAGTTAGGTGAAAAGGATATCTGAAGAAAATAATCAAGAAAAACTAAAAAGAATTCGGTAGTCGAATGTGGGGCGTTCATAAGGATGACACTGATGAATTGCCTGGCGTGCAAGAGGAGTAACAAATACGGGTTTTCTATCAGGCTGTGTGTACGAATATGCGGTAAGTCATACTTGCCGCGGCGATGATGCCCACCGCGGCTGCCAGGGTTTAGTCCCTCAACGCTTCAACTGGTAACTGAAGGAATCTGTCAAGCTCAGCAGGTGTCCCCAACACATGAACATCAGACAGTTGTAAATTCGACAAGGATACCTTGCCGCCTTCAGCAATCAATTGTCGGTATAGTGGTGCGATGTATTTTTCTCCGCGAACGAGGTTTTTCGGATCGCTGAAAAACTGGTCATAAAGATCTACATATCGGTTGGCACAATTGAACCAATATAAACCGATCGAGGCATAGTCTGAGATACGCTGTTTTTCAGCCAGATCGACTGCCCATCCATCGCCGCCTGGCTTAACGAAGCTCCAGTGATCTCCGGGAACCTGGAAGCAAGGCACCCATCCATCAGAGCCAGGACGAATATCAGACGGAGCCAGTGCATTAGGTTTGACGTATGTATCAATATTATAAATCAGAAGCGGCCACTCTGGATTCCAATGTTCACGCGCTAAATAAGCACTGGTAGCTTGTCCATCTGTTAACTCTGTGAGCTCAACGATATAGATATTAGTAAGGCCTAGTGCTTGAGTCTGGCGTAAAACGAAATCCGATGATTTATTCTCTCCAAGACAAACGAATATAATCCGACTGTCTGGCGTCAGAAAGTTTTTTAGAGACAGCATAGACCAGTCGAACAGGCTGCGGTTGTGCGCCATAATTTCGTATTTTGGGGTTGTATAACCAGCGTCATAAAATCGCGAGCCACGGCCTGCCATCGTGATAACTACGTTAAGTGACATGTGTTTATCCCTGTCCTTGTCCGAGCAATTTTTGAATTTCTTCTTCACTCAGGTTCAGAAATTCATCAGGTCGAATTGAGCGGTCGTCAATATAAAAACCGTGTTTCCTCGGCCATGGTTTTCCGAATAGAATTTCATCATAAGGGACTTCCCACTTTGCCAACCACTCGATCAACACAGGTGCCGTATGCTTGTTGATCTCGCCAAGATTGTTTTTGTAGGTATTCATGTTTCGTGATGTATAAAGCAGTATTCTGTAGCCTTTTTGCTGGTATTCTGCCAGCTTGCTGAGCATTGCTTGGCGTGGCACTAAATCCGCATAAGATTGCCCCGATGCTTTGATGCCGCACAGCGTGCCGTCGATATCGACAACCAGCGTACCGTCAACTTCTTCAAATTGATTAATCACCTTCAACCTCATCAAGTATTTGGCGCGCCTTTAGCATAAAGGCTAGCACCTTATTTGGATAATCGATGTGCAGCGGCAGCATCGACAAAAATAAAGAGGCCTCGCCCAAACGCATAATGCGAACGTCGTGACCCATAGCTTTCACCTGATCGACAAAAATAGGTTTCAGGCTTGCATGATTGGTATGGCTGAAGTTTAGAACTAAATCGTTATTGTCAGCAAAGCCTACTTTGTAGAGACCATTGTTGATGAAATCATAATCACCCAACACGCTGTGCGAGATTTTACACAGGTCGTACAGTGGGTGTGTCCAGAGATCTTCTTCAGTTGTGGCACCTTTAGGGTCGATTAGCTTGAGTAAATATTGCTGCTGATCATAAAGGATATTTGAGAAGCATGGATCGCCGTGGCCCACTACACGATAATCGAAGGAAAATGCTTTTTCGAATCGCTTGTAAAGCTTCAAATAGCGGTTCAGGAGATGGGACAAATCAAGTTCTGGCGTGGTGCTGGATGCCAACTGATTGATTCGTTTACCCTCATCCATCATTAGGAACTCATTTACCCGCTTTTCCAGCTTGGTTACAAATAGGTTTTGAGCTAATGCGGCTGACTGCTCTTTAGTGCAGGTCTGCCTTGGACGATCGGAAATAAAGAACAGCAGTCTTTCGATAAAAGGTGTGAAGGTATCTGGTTCGAATGCGCCGTGCACCCATTGAAGCGCAGAGTCTGCGAGGTAATACCGCAGCATTTTGTATGAAGCTCGTTCGCCCTCATCCTTGAAATCAAAGGTCTGGATAACCCATGGCCGCATACGCTCAGGTACCAAACTATAAAATGAGTACTCGGCCAGCATCTTACGTTTATCACTTGAACTTTTAGTATAGTAATACGTATCGATTTGTACTTCATTGAAGTGACGTGTTGCAGTCGAACCGCTGCTGAACGACAAAAAGTCTCGGATTTTCCCCAAATCGAGTGGTTGCAACGACTGCAGGCGTTGACTGTGCTGCCAGGATTGTGCCCATGTATGCAATGGTGCAGATGTGAACTCAGCCCACTGGTCAACCAATTTGTGGGCATTATGCAAAAATACCAATAGAGGCTTGTATAGGGTATTTGTAAAGTCCTCTTCGGCATAGGGCAGACGTTCAATCAACTGGGTGAGTAAATCAGCTCGGGAAAAGCCAGCTCGTCCTGCAATTACACATGCTGCCGTATCTTCGCTGCATGTCTCCAGAGTCGAACGCAACGTTGCCAGGTCGGCATCGTTTTGCAAGCGGATCAAGCGCTGTTTCGCCCACTCAGGCAAAGCATCGCGAAAATGCTCAAACAACGGGCGACGCTTCAATATTATATCGCCATAGTTGCGGACTCCAACCAGGCTGCGTACTTCACCGCTGGTGAACTCGCGATCATCTATGATCAGGATTAGTTTTGAATGGATATCTGACATGTCAAATTCTCGTGATTTTGAAGCGTGCTACAAGCCATACAGCCAACAGGAAAACAATGGTTAGCACGACAAGAGCGAGAGACTGGTAAACGCCAAAGGTGCCCTGGCTGCCAGCTGGCAAGCTCGCTAGCAGGCCTGAAGCGAACAGTTCAGCAAAATTTGGTTCGTCAATTGCAAGCAATTTGATAAAGAGTGATAGAGCCATTATCTCGAAGAACCATATCAACACTGACAACAGCAAGAAACCAGAAACTCGTCCTTCAATGGACCTGTGGATACTCTTTTCGAGGCCGCGCAAAGCATGACTCGTGCGTAGGATTACCAGTCCACGAGGTGACAGACTAGTATGTACCAGATGACGGTTGAGATAAACGAATACATTTGCGATAGCGAACAGCCCAAATAGGCCGACTCCGCTCACCAGCACGAAGATGATGAAAACGGCTTGCATGCTAGGCGGTATTTTGATGTCCAGAAGGTAAAGGCTAAAAATGAACACAGTAAGTACCAATATGTCGCCAAAACGCTCAGCCAACCAGACTGCAATTGCCTTCTGCCGTACGTCATACACACGAAAGAATGCGACCAATCGCAAGACTTCACCGAGTTTAAAGGGAAGAAAACTGCTGGGCAAAGCGGTGAGTGCGTGCGCTGAGACAAGGGAAAACGCATTGTCGCGTTTATCGAGTGTCAGTAAAACTAAGCGGAGCATACGGAAAACATGTGAACAAAGATATAGCATCGTGATGCCAAACAAGCCTGCCCAGTTTGTGACATGGCTAATATCAGCTACTACGGGTGCATGCCACCAGAGCCATCCGATGACGATGGCAAGTAGTAATGTCAGATAAATACTCAAGCTTTTACTCATGTCTAGCTCATCAGTTCTGTTTGTTATGGCGATAGCGAATCTGACCGGTGTAAGTTTCAAATGCACGCACACGCAGATCCCTGGTTAAAAAAGCACCGCGTTTTACGGCGTAGCCTGCCAGTAGCCAAAGCACTTTGAATGCCTGATGGAACAGTTTTACATTGGAACGTTGGTCTTCTTCGCGCCAGGAGATAGGGAAGAAACGTACTTTTTGCTTGCGATAATAGCTAGCCAGAAGCATCACGTAGTTGAAGGTCAAATCGTCAGGAAAGGTTTTCAAATAGAAATCACGGAAGGTTTCCAGACGGTATAAATTCAGACCTGAACCAAGGTCGTAAATGGCTCGTCGTGCAACAAGAGAAAACAGTGTGTTGTATACTCGGTTGCCGAATGTACGGAACCACGAATAACCCTGAAGTCGGCTGTTACGCATGAATCGTGCTCCGAGCAAACAGTCCACATTCAGATGAGCATTTGCCTCCAGTTGGGGAATGAGATCATGGATGTCGGCCTGATCATCTCCGTGCAATACGACGAGGTAGTCGAACCCCTGTTCAATTGCGTAGAGAAAAGCTGCTTTGTGAGAGCCACCTAGCCCATAGTTATCATCGTTGCGCCAGGCAATGAAATTGCAATGAGTTAACACTTCTTTTCCACATTCAATTGCCAATTCCAGGGTTTGGTCGGGTGACTGATTGTCGACGACCATCACGGTATCAATCCATTGTTGTACGTGCACATCAAATTGCTTCAGGACGCGGCAAATTTGCGCTTCGCATCGATAGGCGGGGATAAAAACTAGAATTCTGGGTTTCATAGTAGTGCCTGTTATTGAGCTCCAGGCTTCATGAACCTGGTTAAAATTGTCATGAAAATGAAATTGGTCAGCAAATTGGGGCCAGTGATGATGATTTTTGCGATCAGGCCGGAATGAACCCCGAGCATTTCTCCAATTCTAAAATTAATAGAGGATGATGCAACGACGGAGATCAATGCTGAGTATGCCAGAATAGATATCCCTTGGTAGCCCCAATAAATAGGAAGGTAAATCGACTTACTATACTCCCGTCGCTTGAAGAGGCGATTAAGTGCGATGATCCAGACATAGGTCACACCGACCATTGAGGAGAGGAAGTTTGCATAAGCCGGCTCGACTCCAATGAGTTGGGATAAGGCGGCATAGGTCAGCATATCGAGCAGCCACCCTATGCCGGAAATTAACACAAAGCCTAGAAATAATTTCATGGAGGGAACGCCTTCTACAAAATCTTTCGCCAGCAACCAAGCCGGCGGGGGGACTTCTGACCAAAGGCTGATGATTTTATTACACCCGAATAGGGAAAATCATCCTTTTTGTCGTAGAATGTGGCTAAACTGCTATATGTGAGTCTATCTTGCTCCTGGATGAACTATGGTGGTTCTGCGGATGTTCTTATTTAGGCGGCAGGCAACCATCTCCTTACAGCTGTTGATTTTTCCTTTCGAGATTAACTCAGTATGTATCGTCAACATTTGAACTTGATGGAGCGAGTTGGTCTTCAATATCTTTTGGACTGACTATATGATTCCTCAGTGAATCATGGTCACTTAGAAGGTTAGAATGCCTACTTTGCCTGCCAATGATGCGTTTTTCCTCTATTGCATTGCCAGCCTGTCCAGGGGGGCTGAAACATCCCATCTAATACCATCAGTTACCTGGTTGATAGGTTTGCTGAAAACTGACTTGTTATCAATTCAACACCATCGGCCAGTCTGGCGGAGTATGGCTCATCACGTCGAGCATCACAGATTCGATGTTATTCCAGATAGTGGATACATCTACCAGGGTGATACCGAGTAATCCGGTTGCAAACCAGCAGGCAAAAACAAGCCCTAAACCGCTGCTGATAACGGCCAGTCCAACATAATCTGATTTACGAAAACGAATATTGAGCGTACTGGCTAAAAACATCAGTACTGCGCTGAGCAGTTGCCACCGCAGAAGAACTACGCCAGTTGTTATTGTTGCCATGAAAAACGTCCTCAGAAAGTCTTGATGCCCAGGACAGCGCGGGGTTATTCACAGAGGGTGTGGTACTCTGGCTATCGACGGGCAATAACATGAATGAAACAATGTTTCTGTTACATTATTTCTGTGAACTATATCACATTTGCTCGTTTGTTCACCAGTATCTGACGTTATTTTTGCCGGTTTTTATCCATGGTAATTGTGTGGTTATCTTGATTCATAAACGAATAATAAATTATGCGTTATGTAAGATGCATTCATGTTACTTGTTTTCTTTATCCGAAATTAATCGTTAAAAAAGTTAATGTGTTTTATACGTGCCGCCAGTATAACGCGTGTAAAACATTACTCTTTCTTGATAATGATGTTGCAAAATAAGCGTAACTTTAAGTTTGCCTTACGGGAAAATAATATCATCATCCACTATTATCAGACTTTTACATAGAGACGTCTGTTGATAATGTTGATAGATTCATGCAACTTAACCAGTTGGTGTTTATAGCATCCTGCCTTGATGGGTACTGGCATATACGAAACAGGGAAATAGGGCTGACATGAATCTCAGTGCGCAAAGCAAGATGCTGAAGCTCCTCGGCACGCTCACGGTGGTATTGCTCCCCGTGGTGCTGGCGCTATGGTTTGCTCATATCCGGGCGACGTCCGAAACCCGCACTCAACTCCACTCATTTGCTCAACTGGTGTTAAATAAAACGGAACTGGTGATCCAGCAAGCTGATTTAGCGCGTGATATGGCTCAGCTGTATCAGGGTAAGATGTGTACCCCTGCCCATCAGAAAAGTATGCTGAATATTATTCGCGGGCGTTTATATATCAGCGAGCTAATTTATGCACAAGATGATCGTTTTTTGTGCTCTACGTCGATGGCACCGTCAGTTCCCTATATTATGCCAACCGCTGACTATAAACGTACGCCGGACGTTTCGATCTATTACTATCGCGATACGCCTTTTTTCTCTGGCTACAACATGACGTATATGCAAAGAGGAAACTACGTCGTTGTCATTAACCCATTATCTTACAGCGAAGTCATGTCAGATGACCCTGGCCTATTGTGGGGCGTCTATGACACGATAACGGATACTTTCTTCTCCGCCAGCAATCAGGCGCATGTTAAGCAATTTCTGCCGCTGGTGCGCGGTAAAGCCTCTACCTTCCAACTGGACGATCGGTTCTATACCATCGTTCGTTCTGAGAAGCGCCCGATCGCGATTATTGTTTCGACGACCCGCGATCGCGTCCATCAAAATTTCTATCACGAAGCCGCACTCACGATCCCCTTTGGGGTGATCTGCAGCATTCTGATGTTGTTGATGTGGTGGCGTACACGCCAGCAGTACCATTCCCCTCGTCGTTTGTTAAGGCGTGCGCTGGAAAAACGCCAGCTACGCCTGCATTACCAGCCGATCATCGATATCAAGAATGGTCAATGTGTGGGGGCCGAGGCGCTGATGCGTTGGCCAGGTTGCAAAGGCGAGGTCATGAGCCCGACGGAATTTATTCCGCTGGCTGAAAAAGAAGGCATGATTGAAAGTATCACGGATTACGTGGTCGAAGAAGTGTTCAATGATTTAGGGTATTTTCTTTCAGCGCATCCCCAGATTTATATCTCAATTAACCTCTCAGCTTCTGATTTCCATTCATCCCGACTGATTGCCCTGATCGCTGAGAAAGCGCGTGATTACTCAGTCGCTGCCCAGCAAATTAAGGTCGAAGTGACGGAGCGTGGATTTATTGATGTGCATAAAATGACTCCGGTAATCCAGGCATTCCGTCAGGCCGGTTATGAAGTGGCATTTGATGATTTTGGGACGGGATATTCCAATCTGCACAATCTGGCGGCACTGAACGTGGATATCCTGAAGATTGATAAATCTTTTATTAGTACGCTGGCGACCAACAGTACCAGCCACCTGATTGCCGAACATATCATCGAAATGGCGCAAAGCTTACATCTGAAGACAATTGCTGAAGGGGTGGAAACGGCAGATCAAATGGAATGGCTGCTTGAACGTGGCGTTCAGTATTGTCAGGGGTGGTATTTTGCGAAAGCGTTACCGCCGCAGGAGTTTATGCTCTGGCTACAGCGCTCGCCCGCCATACTGACGCAGAGCGGGCAATAATCCTACAGGCGATGACGGTAGTCGCTGGGTGTACGATCAAACTCGCGGCGGAACACGCGTGAGAACGTTTGTTGCGACACATAGCCGAGATCCATCGCAATATCGAAAATAGGTCGTTCGGTCGTCCGTAGTTCCACTGCGGCTAACAAAAGTCGGCGCTGGCGGATATAGTCACCCAACGTCTGACGCATCACCGTGCGGAACATCCTCTGTAAATACCACTTCGAGTAACCTGATTTTTTCGCCACCGCCTCAATGTTCAGCGGTTGATCGATATGTTCATCAATCCATTCAATAAGGGTCTGAATTATCTGCTGATGGGACATAGGGCTGCCTCTTTCTCAGTATTCGATTCGTCGTTTTGTCTGTGGGCGAGTATAATTCCTCAAGTTAACTTGAGGTAAAGCGATTTATGGAAAAGAAATTACCCCGGATAAAAGCGCTGCTCACGCCAGGTGAAGTCGCAAAACGTAGCGGTGTCGCGGTATCAACTCTGCACTTCTATGAAAGCAAAGGGTTAATCAGCAGCATGCGCAACAGCGGCAATCAGCGTCGATACAAACGTGATGTGTTGCGTTATGTCGCGATTATCAAGATTGCCCAGCGTATCGGTATACCACTGGCGACGATTGGCGACGCGCTAGGGGTATTACCCGAAGGACATTCGCTCAGCGCCAAAGAGTGGAAACAGCTCTCGTCGCAATGGCGTGAAGAACTGGACCGGCGTATTCATACCCTGGTGGCGTTGCGTGATGAACTGGATGGATGCATTGGTTGCGGTTGTTTGTCGCGTAGTGATTGCCCGTTGCGTAACCCAGGCGACCAGCTTGGTGAGCAGGGGACCGGGGCGCGCCTGCTGGAAGATGATTGATGGGTTTAAATACGGGTATAAAACTAAAGCGCCACAGAGGGCGCTTTAGTTTGGTTCCGGTCTTCGTCTTTCACTCTATCCCGCTGGTTCACGGGAGGGTTTCCCCCGACATCAACACCCCTCAGTCGAGCACATTAGGGGAGGTTCCGGCTTGTGTTGATAAGGTAAGTGTATGCCACCCCCGTCTATTTGCCAGTCGATTGATGGTTTTTTAGCCGAAAAATTTTCCGCATCTTCATTCGTTTTTTTGCGCGAATTAACGTGAAAGATTACCGCTGGGGTTGTAATAACTGCGCGAAATTTGTTGCCAGATTGCGCATTGACGATAACGTTTGCGCATCGACTGGCTATTTCTTGTGCGCTATAAGAAGAAATGAGTAAAAAGCGGCAAAGTTCAGTTGAAAACCAGTACATGATCGCTAGATAATCGTTTGCTTTTTTTTACCACCCGTTTTTATGCGCGGAGCTAAACGTTTGCTTTTTTGCGACACCCCTACTGACGCAAACCTGGCACAGGGAGAAAACGTTAAGCAGGCAGTGGATTGTCCAGCACGCATAATGACGAAAAATAAACTCTCAGGGGATGTTTTCTATGTCTACGCCTTCAGCGCGTACCGGCGGTTCACTCGACGCCTGGTTTAAAATTTCGCACCGTGGCAGTACCGTTCGACAGGAAGTCGTTGCCGGATTAACGACGTTTCTGGCGATGGTCTACTCTGTTATCGTGGTTCCAGGAATGCTGGGTAAAGCCGGTTTCCCGCCAGCCGCTGTATTTGTGGCAACCTGCCTGGTAGCCGGTGTCGGCTCTATTGTGATGGGCCTGTGGGCAAACCTGCCGCTGGCGATTGGTTGCGCCATTTCTTTGACGGCGTTTACCGCATTCAGCCTGGTGCTGGGGCAGCATATTAGCGTGCCTGTTGCGTTGGGCGCGGTGTTTCTGATGGGTGTTCTGTTTACCATCATTTCCGCGACAGGTATTCGTAGCTGGATCCTGCGCAATCTGCCACAGGGCGTTGCGCACGGTACGGGTATTGGTATCGGCCTGTTCCTGCTGCTGATTGCGGCAAACGGTGTTGGTCTGGTCATTAAGAACCCGCTGGATGGCCTGCCGGTTGCGCTGGGTGACTTCGACACCTTCCCGGTCATTATGTCGCTGATTGGTCTGGCGGTGATTATCGGCCTCGAAAAACTGAAAGTACCGGGTGGCATCCTGCTGACTATTATCGGTATTTCCGTTGTTGGCCTGATTTTCGATCCGGCCGTGCATTTCTCCGGTATTTTTGCCATGCCGTCTCTGAGCGACGAAAACGGCAACTCGCTGATCGGCAGCCTGGACATTATGGGCGCACTGAATCCTGTCGTTCTGCCGAGCGTGCTGGCGCTGGTCATGACCGCCGTCTTCGATGCGACCGGAACCATCCGCGCTGTTGCGGGCCAGGCGAATCTGCTGGATAAAGACGGTCAGATTATCGATGGCGGCAAAGCGTTAACGACTGACTCCCTGAGCAGCGTGTTCTCTGGTCTGGTGGGCGCTGCTCCGGCGGCGGTTTACATTGAATCTGCAGCGGGTACCGCGGCAGGGGGTAAAACCGGTCTGACGGCGATCACCGTAGGTGTTCTGTTCCTGCTGATCCTGTTCCTTTCTCCGCTCTCTTACCTTGTTCCTGCTTACGCAACGGCACCGGCGCTGATGTATGTTGGTTTGCTGATGCTGAGCAACGTGGCGAAAATCGACTTTACCGACTTCGTCGACGCGATGGCGGGACTGATTACCGCTGTCTTTATCGTGCTGACCTGTAATATCGTGACCGGCATTATGATCGGTTTTGCCACTCTGGTTATTGGCCGTATTGTTTCCGGCGAATGGCGAAAACTGAATATCGGAACGGTGGTGATTGCCGTGGCGCTGGTTGCATTCTATGCAGGCGGTTGGGCTATTTAATTCCGATACGCTCTTGATCCTGAAAACGGGTGGCTTTTGCCGCCCGTTTTTATTTTCAGAACACACTCGTTGTCTTTTGCGTTACTCTCGAGTAGATAGAATTGAGGCACGACGCCTCTCACCACTAATCATAAGAAACATCGCAAACAGGGAACGCATGGAAATCTTTTTCACCATACTCATCATGACCCTTGTGGTCTCGCTGTCGGGGGTATTTACTCGCGTATTGCCCTTCCAACTCCCTTTACCCCTTATGCAGATCGCCATCGGCGCCTTGCTGGCGTGGCCGACGTTTGGTTTGCATGTGGAATTCGATCCTGAGCTGTTTTTGGTGCTGTTCATCCCGCCGCTGCTGTTTGCCGATGGCTGGAAGACGCCAACGCGTGAGTTTCTGGAGCACGGACGAGAGATCTTCGGTCTGGCACTGGCGCTCGTACTGGTTACGGTGGTCGGCATTGGTTTTATGATTTATTGGCTGGTCCCGGGGATTCCGCTGATCCCCGCTTTTGCGCTGGCCGCAGTGTTATCGCCAACCGATGCCGTTGCCCTTTCTGGCATTGTAGGTGAGGGGCGTATACCGAAGAAAATCATGGGCATCCTGCAGGGCGAAGCGTTGATGAACGATGCGTCTGGCCTGGTATCGCTGAAATTTGCTGTGGCCGTGGCAATGGGAACGATGGTGTTTACCGTTGGTGGTGCGACGGTTGAGTTCTTTAAGGTAGCGATTGGCGGCATCCTGGCGGGTTTTGTCGTCAGCTGGTTGTATGGACGCTCTCTGCGCTTTCTTAGCCGCTGGGGCGGCGATGAGCCGGCAACGCAAATTGTTCTGCTGTTCCTGCTGCCGTTTGCTTCTTACCTGATTGCCGAACACATTGGTGTTTCCGGG
The DNA here is from genome assembly GCF_005280875.1 of Citrobacter sp. wls827. NCBI lineage: Bacteria > Pseudomonadati > Pseudomonadota > Gammaproteobacteria > Enterobacterales > Enterobacteriaceae > Citrobacter > Citrobacter sp. wls827. The sequence continues at coordinate 62,711 of NZ_SZWR01000015.1, read as the reverse complement.
ATCCTCGCGGCGGTCGCAGCCGGGATGACGATAACCCGTTCAGGTGTAATGCGTCGTGCGCCATTGGCGATGCGCTTACGTGCTAACAGCACCTGGGCAATGCTGGAGTTCGTCTTTAACGGCATGGTCTTCCTGCTGTTAGGGCTGCAATTACCGGGGATTCTGGAGTCTTCTCTGGTGGCGGCAGAAGCCGATCCGAACGTTGAAACCTGGATGCTGTTTACCGATATCGTGCTGATTTACGTAGCGCTGATGCTGGTGCGTTTTGGCTGGCTGTGGACGATGAAAAAATTCAGTCTGCGCTTCCTGAAGAAAAAGCCGATGGAGTTTGGCTCATGGACAACGCGTGAAATCCTGATCGCCTCCTTTGCGGGGGTTCGCGGGGCGATTACGCTTGCTGGTGTGCTCTCTATCCCGCTGCTGTTGCCGGATGGTAGCGGCTTCCCGGCGCGCTACGAGCTAGTATTCCTTGCCGCGGGCGTGATCCTGTTCTCGCTGTTTGTCGGTGTAGTGATGCTACCGATTCTGCTGCAACACCTGGAAGTGGCAGATCACTCGCAGCAACTGAAAGAAGAGCGGATAGCCCGCGCTGCGACGGCGGAAGTCGCGATTGTTGCTATCCAGAAAATGGAAGAGCGTCTGGCGGCGGACAGCGAAGAGAATATTGATAATCAACTGCTGACCGAAGTGAGCTCTCGTGTAATCGGTAACCTGCGCCGTCGCGTCGATGGACGTAACGATGTGGAAAGCTCATTACAGGAAGAGAACCTCGAGCGACGTTTCCGCCTGGCGGCATTGCGTTCAGAACGTGCAGAGCTTTATCACCTGCGCGCCACGCGCGAAATCAGCAATGAAACGCTGCAGAAACTGTTGCACGATCTGGACTTGCTGGAAGCGTTGCTGATCGAGAACCAATAAACGGTTGTGCCGGATGCGCTACGCTTATCAGGCCTACGGAATCGAATTGTAGGCCGGGTAAGGCGTTTACGCCGCATCCGGCACTTACGATTCTTGCGTTAACCAAAACCCTTCGCAGCATGTCAGCCACGCCTGAGCGCTGTGCGACAGATACACGCCTTCACGCCAAATCATGCCCAGTTGCCAGCGTAAATCGCTCTCCAGCGGGATCCAGCGCAGCGTCTGTTTATCCAGTCGTTGGCAAATTGGCTCCGGTAAAATGGCAATCCCGACTCCGGCTTGTACCATCGCAGCCAGAAAATCCCACTGCCCGCTGCGTACCGCGATGCGCGGCTTGACGTTGTGCTGGCTAAACAGTTCAAGCAGCTGGCGACTCAAGGCGAAATCTTCGTTATAGATCAGCAGCGGGTGCTCCGCTAACGCTTCGGGGGAAATGGACTCACACGTTGTCCACTGACCGGAGCGGGGGACCAGCACGCAGAGCGGATGACTGAAAAGCGGTAAGGTTGCCAGTCCACTCTCTTCCTCGACCGGAAGGGCCGTCATGGCAACATCCAAATCACCGCTCATGACTGCCTGTTGGACGGTTAAGCCACCAAACTCCGATATTTTAAGCTCAACGCCGGGATAACGCTGGCGAAACAGGCTGATGGGACCTGCCATCAACATACCGACCATTGGCGGGATACCAAGGCGCAATAGCCCTTTGTTCAGATGGTTAATGTCGCTAAGTTCGGCTTCAAGCTGGCGAAACTCAGCGAGGATCGCCAGGCCGCGTTCGAAAACGACCTGCCCGGTGTCGGTTAACAACAACCGCCGCCCGTCGCGGATGAGCAACGTGCAATTAAGCTCGTCTTCAAGGTTCTTCAACATCTTGCTGATGGTGGGCTGGGTGACAAAAAGCTTCTCCGCTGCGCGAGTAAAGCTCTGCTGACGAACCACCTCAACAAAATATCGCAGCGTTCTGATATCCATGATTATTCCTTAAGACTATGCCTGCAATGAGTTTAATTCATTTCAGTCCTGGACGGGGGCTCTCTATACTGGCGCTCTCTATTTTTTAAGGACATACCCTCATGGCTGTGGCGATAAGCCGCGTGACGCCTGCTGTTATTCATCGACTCCAGATCCCCGTTCAGGTTCTGTTGTACGCAGGTCTCTTTGTATTTGCTCAATATCTTGTCTCCTGGCTGCATCTGCCGCTTCCTGCCAACCTGGTAGGGATGGTGCTGATGCTGGCGTTAATTGTCTGCCGCGTTATCCCACTTAACTGGATTCGCGCAGGTGCCCGCTGGTTACTGGCTGAAATGCTGCTGTTTTTTGTCCCGGCGGTGGTCGCTGTTGTGAACTACACGCAGCTGTTGCTGGTTGATGGCTGGCGTATATTTGCCGTCATTGCGATCAGTACGCTGATGGTGCTCGGCGCTACGGCGTGGGTGGTGGATAAAGTGTATCGCTATGAAATGAGCAGGCTAAACCGTGAGTAATTTCCAGCTAAGCGTGTTGTGTCTGGTGATTACGCTGGGTATCTACTTTGCTAATAAGCGTTTGTATCGCCGTTTTCGTAAATTACCCCTGATGCCATTAGTTCTCACCCCGGCCCTGCTGGTGCTGATGCTAGTCTTCGGCCATATCTCCTGGCAAAACTATATTGGTGAATCGCACTGGTTGCTGTGGCTGTTAGGCCCGGCGACCATCGCCTTTGCCGTTCCGGTGTATGACAACCTTGCCGTGATTAAGCGTCACTGGATGTCGCTGACGGCGGGCGTGGTAACGGCAACGCTGGTGGCCGTTACCAGTTCCGTGTGGCTGGCGCGCCTGTTTATGTTGCCTGATGAGATCCAACGTAGCCTGGCGGTACGTTCCGTCACCACGCCGTTTGCGCTGGCAGCGGCAGAACCCTTGGGCGGGCAGCCGGACCTGGTGGCCTTGTTCGTGGTGGTGACCGGTGTATTCGGTATGGCCGTCGGTGATGTGCTGTTTTTACGGCTTTCCATCCGCGAAGGTATGGCCAAAGGCGCAGGGTTTGGCGCTGCATCGCATGGCGCAGGCACGGCGCGCTCGTATGAGCTTGGCCAGCAGGAGGGCGTGGTTGCCAGTCTGGTAATGATGCTTTCCGGTGTGGTGATGGTGCTGGTGGCACCGCTGGTGGCGAGGCTGATGTTCTGAGAAAAGATATAATCCTCCGGCCCGAAAGCCGGAGGAGAAGGGAGGTTAGTGTGTACGACCTTGTTCTACGCCGTACCCGGTCTGGGAACGGATGAACTGAGCACGGAACTGCTCGCGTTCGCGGTTGCCTTCTTCTGAGTTGTCGGTCGCAGAGAAGAACCAGATCCCGAGGAACGCTACGCTGATGGAGAACAGCGCCGGATATTCATACGGGAAAATGGCTTTTTCGTGACCGAGGATCTGGACCCAAATGGTTGGGCCGAGAATCATCAATACTACCGCTGTTAACAGACCTAACCAGCCACCCAGCATTGCGCCACGGGTGGTCAGACGCGACCAGTACATGGAAAGCAGGATGATCGGGAAGTTGCAGCTGGCCGCGATGGCGAACGCCAGACCCACCATGAAGGCGATGTTCTGATTTTCGAACAGCACGCCGAGCACGATGGCAATCACACCCAATATCAGTACGGTAATTTTCGAGACGCGCAGTTCTTCACGCTCGGTAGCGCCTTTGCGGAATACGTTGGCGTACAAGTCGTGAGAAACTGCCGAAGCGCCCGCCAGCGTCAGCCCGGCAACCACCGCCAGAATGGTGGCAAAGGCCACTGCAGAGATAAAGCCGAGGAACAGGTTGCCGCCCACCGCATTCGCCAGGTGAACCGCCGCCATGTTGTTACCACCGATCAGTGCGCCTGCAGCATCTTTGTACTCTGGGTTAGCACCTACCAGCATGATCGCGCCAAAGCCGATGATAAAGGTCAGGATGTAGAAATAACCCATAAAGCCGGTGGCATAGAATACGCTCTTACGCGCTTCGCGGGCATCGCTGACCGTGAAGAAACGCATCAGAATATGCGGCAAGCCTGCCGTACCGAACATCAATCCAAGACCTAACGACAGGGCGGATATCGGATCTTTTACCAGACCGCCCGGGCTCATAATCGCGGAGCCTTTCGGGTGTACCGCCATCGCTTCGGTGAACAGGTTGTTGAAGCTGAAGCCGACGTGCTTCATTACCATGAAGGCCATAAAGCTGGCGCCGAACAGCAGCAGAACGGCTTTAATGATCTGTACCCAGGTGGTTGCCAGCATGCCGCCAAACAGCACGTACATCATCATCAGTACGCCAACCAGCACCACGGCGATGTGATAGTTCAGACCAAACAGCAGCTCAATCAGCTTACCTGCGCCGACCATCTGGGCGATCAGATACAGCGCGACCACCACCAGGGAACCACAGGCCGACAGAATACGGATTGGCCCCTGCTTCAGACGATAAGAAGCAACGTCTGCAAAGGTATAACGACCGAGGTTACGCAGGCGTTCCGCAATCAGGAACAGGATAATCGGCCAGCCGACCAGGAAGCCGAGCGAGTAGATCAGCCCGTCATAACCGGAGGTAAATACCAGCGCGGAAATTCCAAGGAACGATGCCGCCGACATATAGTCGCCCGCAATCGCCAGCCCGTTCTGGAAACCGGTGATGTTACCGCCGGCGGTGTAGTAGTCATTACGCGAACGTACGCGCTTAGACGCCCAGTAGGTAATACCGAGCGTAAAGATGACGAAAATCAGGAACATGATAATCGCCTGCCAGTTGGTTGGCTGGCGTTGAACTGCACCGCTAATAGCATCCGCCGCGTTTGCGGCGAAGGGCAGCGTGGCGGCAAGCGCCGTCAGGACTCTCTTCATGATGCTTTAACCTCGTGCAGAACCGCATTGTTAAGACGGTCGAATTCACCGTTGGCCCGCCAGATATAGATCCCGGTCAGGATGAAGGAGATGAGGATCACACCGACCCCAATCGGAATACCCCGGGTGACGCTGGTTCCCGCGTGTAGCGGCGTACCCAGCCAGCCAGGCGCAAAGGCAATCAGTAAAATAAAGCTGATATAAACTGCCAGCATGATGATGGACAGAATGGTGGCAAACCGTTGCCGTTTTTCTACTAACTCCCTGAAACGCGCACTGTCTTCTATCCGCTGATAAATTTGGTCATTCATCACAGAGTTCTCCAGAGGTCCCCCTGCGTCTTTCGTGCTACAGGTTCGTTGGCCGCACTCGCCTACCCCAGTCACATAGTGAACTATGTGGCTGGGGATATGCTTGCTTGCCGCCTTCCTGTAACACGAAATCCTTTGGGGGAGGTTTTTATATTTCCTTCCCGGTCAGGGGAGGGGTAGGGATAGGATTTGTAGGCCCGATAAGCAGCGCGCCATCGGGCATTTCACGGTTATGGTTATGATGGCATCGCGATGGCCTGCTTCTCTTCGAGCAGTTTCTCTACCACGCCAGGATCGGCGAGGGTTGAGGTATCGCCCAGATTGCTGGTATCGCCCGCCGCGATTTTTCGCAGAATACGGCGCATGATTTTGCCGGAGCGGGTTTTCGGCAGTGAGTCGGTCCAGTGCAGCACGTCTGGCGTTGCTAACGGGCCAATTTCTTTTCGTACCCAGTTGCGCACCTCGGTGTATAACTCAGGTGACGGCTCTTCGCCGTGATTCAGCGTGACGTAGGCGTAAATGGCCTGGCCTTTAATACTATGTGGAATGCCGACCACGGCGGCTTCGGCAATCTTTGGATGCGACACCAGCGCCGACTCGATTTCTGCTGTACCCAGGCGGTGGCCCGAGACGTTCAGCACGTCATCCACACGTCCGGTTATCCAGTAATAGCCGTCTTCGTCACGACGCGCGCCGTCGCCGCTGAAGTACATATTCTTGAAGGTAGAGAAGTAGGTTTGCTCAAAGCGTTCGTGATCGCCAAACAACGTTCTCGCCTGACCCGGCCACGAGTCGGTAATCACCAGATTGCCTTCGGTCGCGCCTTCCTGCGGGTTACCTTCGTTATCAACGATGGCTGGTTGTACGCCAAAGAATGGACGCGTTGCAGAACCCGCTTTCAGCTCGGTGGCGCCCGGCAGTGGGGTGATCATGAATCCCCCGGTTTCGGTCTGCCACCAGGTATCAACGACCGGACATTTTTCGTTGCCAATTTTCTTCCAGTACCACTCCCATGCTTCCGGGTTAATCGGCTCGCCAACGGAACCCAAAATGCGTAGCGATGAACGGTTAGTGCCTTCAATCGCCTTATCACCTTCTGCCATCAGGGCGCGGATAGCCGTTGGCGCAGTATAGAGGATTGTGACCTGGTGCTTGTCCACGACCTGTGACATACGCGCCGGGGTCGGCCAGTTAGGTACGCCTTCAAACATCAGCGTGGTGGCACCGCAGGCCAGCGGACCGTACAGCAAATAGCTGTGGCCGGTAACCCAACCCACATCAGCAGTACACCAGTAGATATCGTCCTGATGGTAATCAAACACATACTTAAAGGTCGTTGCCGCGTAAACCAGATATCCCCCCGTGGTGTGCAGCACGCCTTTTGGCTTACCGGTTGAACCAGAGGTATACAGGATAAACAGCGGATCTTCCGCGTTCATTTCTTCCGGCTGATGTTCAGGGCTGGCTTTTTCGATAAGATCGGACCACCACAGGTCACGGCCTTCCTGCCATTCCGTTTTTCCACCGGTTCGTTTGAGGACGACCACATGCTCCACGGTCTTCACGTTCGGGTTTTTCAGCGCATCATCGACGTTCTTTTTCAGCGGGATGCTGCGTCCGGCGCGCACGCCTTCATCAGCGGTGATCACCAGGCGTGAATTGGAGTCGATAATACGTCCGGCGACGGCCTCCGGTGAGAACCCACCGAAGATGACCGAATGCACCGCGCCAATGCGGGCGCAGGCCAGCATGGCGACCGCAGCTTCCGGCACCATCGGCATATAGATCGCTACCACATCGCCTTTTTTAATGCCTAAATCCAGCAATGTATTGGCGAAACGACAAACATCGCGATGCAGTTCGCGATAGGTAATGTTTTTACTTTGGCTGGCATCATCGCCTTCCCAGATGATGGCGGTACGATCGCCGTTTTCCTGCAGATGGCGGTCAAGGCAGTTTGCCGCCAGGTTCAGCGTGCCGTCTTCGTACCATTTAATCGACACGTTGCCGGGTGCAAAAGAGGTGTTCTTTACCTGGCTGTATGGCGTGATCCAATCAAGAATTTTTCCCTGCTCGCCCCAAAATGTGTCGGGATCGGTAATGGACTGTTGGTATTTCGCTTCGTACTGCTCCGGGTTTATCAGGCAACGGTCCGCAATGTTTGCGGGAATAGCGTGTTTGTGTATTTGGCTCATGGCTTTTGTTCTCCTTGTAGGATGTTAATAATATGTCGCACAAACGTTAAATGTAGGGGCTTTGCGAGTTTTGTTTAGTATTTGGGCGACAGATCACGCAATAACCGAATTGTGCAAATTAGCGGCAAACTGAATTTTGAAGAGAACTAGCAAAAATTGATTAAACCTCGCGATAACATGCGGTTATATAGAGAGTTTTGAAAAGGTGATCTGTGTCGGGTATAGACAAAAGAGTGAGGGATTAGAAGGGGCAAATAACTCTAAAGTGGTATTTTACATACACTTACAATTGATTAAAAACAACATTTCTTGTAGGGTTTCTTGTTACAAATAGGGTGGAGCAATGTCATGACAGTATTCGTGTGGTTGCTGTTATGGAAAACAATAAAAGAACCGCCATTGCAGATAATGGCGTCATCTGGATGAGACCCCTATGGCAAGGATAAAATCACGCGTACGCCGTTTCTTCAGCCTGTTAGTACCTTTATTATTTATCTCTGCAGTTCACGCTGAACAAACCCCCGTACCCGCAAAAACCGTCACCGTTGAAGCGAAGAATGAAGTCTTCGCCCCTCAGCATCCCGATCAATATCTCTCCTGGAAAGCCACGTCTGAGCAATCAGCCCGTGAAGATGCGCTGGCAGAAGATCCGCGTCTGGTGATCCTGTGGGCGGGATATCCCTTCTCGCGCGATTACAACAAACCGCGCGGGCACGCGTATGCCGTGACCGATGTCCGTGAAACCTTACGTACCGGTGCACCCAAAACGGCAGAAGATGGTCCGTTGCCGATGGCCTGCTGGAGCTGTAAAAGCCCGGACGTGGCGCGTCTGATCCAGAAAGACGGTGAAGATGGCTACTTCCACGGTAAATGGGCGCGCGGCGGTCCTGAAATTGTTAACAATCTTGGCTGCGGAGATTGCCATAACACCGCGTCACCAGACTTTGCCAAAGGCAAGCCAGAACTGACGCTGTCGCGCCCTTATGCTGAACGCGCGATGGAAACCATCGGCAAACCGTTTGAGAAAGCCGGTCGCTTCGATCAGCAATCCATGGTCTGCGGCCAGTGCCACGTGGAGTACTACTTCGACGGTAAAAACAAAGCCGTTAAGTTCCCGTGGGACGACGGCATGAAAGTCGAGAACATGGAGAAGTACTACGACACCATCGCCTTCTCTGACTGGACCAACTCCCTGTCTAAAACCCCGATGCTGAAAGCGCAGCACCCGGAGTATGAAACCTGGAGCGCAGGCATTCACGGCAAGAACAATGTGACCTGTATCGACTGCCACATGCCGAAAGTGCAGAACGCGGAAGGCAAGATTTACACCGACCATAAGATTGGTAATCCGTTCGATAATTTCGCTCAGACCTGTGCGAACTGCCACACCCAGGACAAAGCGTCCCTGCAAAAAGTGGTCGCCGAGCGTAAACAGGCCATTCATGACCTGAAAATCAAAGTTGAAGACCAGCTTGTTCGTGCGCACTTCGAAGCGAAAGCTGCATGGGATGCGGGCGCAACTGAAGCGGAAATGAAGCCGATTCTGGAAGATATCCGTCACGCGCAATGGCGTTGGGACCTGTCTATCGCCTCACACGGTATTCACATGCATGCCCCGGAAGAAGGTCTGCGGATGCTGGGTAGCGCAATGGATAAAGCCGCTGACGCACGTACCAAACTGGTCCGTCTGCTGGCGACTAAAGGCATCACACATGAAATCCCGTTACCGGATATCTCTACCAAAGAGAAAGCCCAGGCGGCGATTGGTCTGAACATGCAGCAAATCAATGCTGAGAAGCAGGACTTCATCAAAACGGTGATTCCGCAGTGGGAAGATCAGGCGCGTAAAAACGGTCTGTTAAGCCAATAACCCCATTTCGCCCCGCAAGGGGCGGATAACTCAACGGAGTGAATATGAGCGTATTACGTTCGTTATTAACTGCTGGGGTGCTGGCGTCAGGCTTGTTATGGAGCCTGAGTGGAATTACTGCCACGCCAACGCCGCAGGAGTCGGATCAACGCTGGACGGTTACCCAACAGCGTAATCCGGATGCTGCCTGTCTGGACTGTCATAAGCCCGATACCGAAGGCATGCATGGTAAGCATGCGGAAGTCATCAACCCGAATAACAAACTGCCGGTCACCTGCACCAACTGTCACGGCCAGCCGTCACCGAACCACCGTGAAGGGGTGAAGGATGTGATGCGCTTTAACGAGCCGATGTACAACGTGGAGCAGCAGAACAGCGTCTGTATGTCCTGTCACCTGCCTGAGCAGTTGCAAAAAGCGTTCTGGCCGCACGATGTCCACGTAACCAAAGTGGCGTGTGCCAGCTGTCACTCACTGCATCCGAAGCAAGACACGATGCAGACGCTGAGCGATAAAGGACGGATCAAGATTTGCGTCGATTGCCACAGCGATCAGCGTAACAATCCGAACTTTAACCCGGCGTCGGTTCCGTTGCTTAAGGAGCATCCATGAGTTGCTCTCGTCGCCAGTTTATCACCGGCGTCGGCGCGCTGGTGGCAGTGAGCGGGACGGCGGGACGCGTTGTGGCGAAGACGCTGAACATCAACGGCGTGCGTTACGGTATGGTTCATGATGAGTCTTTATGCATCGGCTGTACGGCTTGCATGGATGCTTGTCGGGAAGTTAACAACGTGCCGGAAGGTGTATCGCGTCTGACGATTATTCGCAGCGAGCCGCAAGGGACATTTCCTGATGTGAAGTATCGCTTCTTCCGTCACTCGTGCCAGCATTGTGACCATGCTCCCTGCGTTGACGTCTGCCCGACGGGGGCATCGTATCGCGATGCCGCCAACGGCATTGTGGATGTGAACCCCGACCTTTGCGTTGGCTGCCAGTACTGTATCGCCGCGTGTCCTTATCGTGTGCGCTTTATCCATCCGGTAAGCAAAACGGCGGATAAATGCGATTTCTGCCGGAAAACCAACCTGAAAGCGGGCAAACAGCCTGCCTGCGTTGAGTCATGTCCGACGAAGGCGCTGACGTTTGGTAATCTGGACGATCCCAACAGCGATATCTCCCGTTTGTTGCAGCAGAAAACCACCTACCGTTACAAACTGGCGTTGGGTACAAAACCGAAGGTCTACCGCGTTCCCTTTAAATTTGGGGAGGTGAGCCAATGACATCCGCTTCTGCATTTCATTTCGAATCACTGGTGTGGGACTGGCCCATTGCCATCTATCTGTTCCTGATAGGCATTTCCGCCGGACTGGTTACGCTGGCAATTTTGCTACGTCGTTTCCATCCGCAGGCGGGTGGTTCTGACAGCACGCTGCTGCGCACCACGCTGGTGTTAGGGCCGGGGGCGATTATCTTCGGTTTGCTGATTCTGGTGTTCCACCTGACGCGTCCATGGACCTTCTGGAAACTGATGTTCCACTACAGCTTCACTTCGGTGATGTCTATGGGGGTCATGCTGTTCCAGTTGTACATGGTGGTGTTAGTGCTGTGGCTGGCAAAAATCTTTGAAAAAGAGGTGATTGCCCTGCAACAGCGGTTCGTGCCGCGACTGACGATGGTCTCAAAACTCCTGACGCTAATCACGCCGTTCCATCGCGCGCTGGAGACATTGATGCTGGTGCTGGCGGTCCTGCTCGGGGCGTATACCGGGTTCCTGCTGTCGGCGCTGAAATCCTACCCGTTCCTGAATAACCCGATCCTGCCGGTGCTGTTCCTGTTCTCCGGGATCTCCTCCGGTGCGGCGGTGGCGCTGATCGCCATGGCATTACGCCATCGTAGCAACCCGCACAGCACCGAAGCGCACTTTGTGCATCGCATGGAAGTCCCGGTAGTATGGCTGGAGATCTTCCTGCTGGCGGCGTTCTTCGTCGGCCTGGCGCTGGGCGATGACGGCAAAATGCGCGCGCTGGCGGCGGCACTGGGCGGCGGATTCTGGACCTGGTGGTTCTGGCTGGGCGTGGCCGGGCTTGGGCTGATACTGCCGATGCTGCTAAAACCCTGGGCCAATCGTAGTTCGACGTTTCATGGCGTGCTGGCAGTGTGCGGCGCCAGCCTGACAGGTGTACTGCTGCTGCGCTTTTTTATCCTCTATGCGGGTCAGCTAACCGTTGCGTAAGGTGATATCTGGACGTTCTCCTTCCTGAAGCCGGTTTTCTGGCGCTGTTATTAAGCCTCGGGGTCAACGTGTTGACCCCACTTGCCGTGTTGGTGGGTGTCCGCCAGCGCTGGCAAGGGGTGATGCGCCTGGCATGCGTGGGCGTGTGGACGCAATTTGCCCTGCTGCTACTGGCCTTTGCCATTCTGGTATTCTGCTTTCTGACCAGTGACTTTTCGGTGGTCTACGTTGCCCAGCACAGCTACAGCCTGCTGCCGTGGGGATTAAAACTGGCGGCGGTGTGGGGCGGTCATGAAGGATCGCTGCTGCTGTGGGTGCTGTTTCTTTCCGCCTGGAGCGCGCTGTTCGCTTTTCGCTATCGGCGTGATGCCGACGCGCTGTTTCCGCTGACGCTCAGCGTCCTTTCAATGATAACGGCCCTGCTGTTGCTGTTTGTGGTGGTATGGTCCGATCCGTTCGTGCGTATCTTTCCGCCAGCCATTGAAGGGCGCGACCTTAACCCGATGCTGCAACATCTTGGGTTAATCCTCCATCCACCGCTGCTGTACCTGGGTTACGGGGGGTTAATGGTGGCGGCAGGCGTGGCGCTGGCCTCGCTGCTGCGCGGTGACTTTAACGCACAAAGCGCCTGGGTGTGCTGGCGCTGGGCCTTGCCCGGCTGGTGCGCGCTGACGCTGGGGATTATCCTCGGCTCCTGGTGGGCGTACTGCGAGCTGGGTTGGGGCGGCTGGTGGTTCTGGGACCCGGTAGAAAACGCTTCCTTATTACCCTGGCTTTCCGCCAGCGCGTTGCTGCATAGCCTGTATATCACGCGCCAGCGCGGGATCTTCCGCCACTGGTCGCTGCTGCTGGCTATCGTCACGCTGATTTTATCGCTGCTGGGGACGCTGATTGTGCGTTCCGGCATTCTCGTTTCGGTGCATGCTTTCGCGCTGGATAACGTCCGTGCCGCGCCGTTGTTTGCGCTGTTTACCGTGTTGAGTCTGGCGTCGCTCGGGCTGTACGCCTGGCGGGGCCAGCAAGTCCGGCAGAATGCGCGTTTTGGCGGTTGGTCACGCGAGATGCTGATTCTGGTTGCGTTGCTGCTCTTTAGTGCGGTGCTGCTGATTGTGCTGATTGGCACGCTCTACCCGATGATTTACGGGCTGTTCGGCTGGGGGCGGCTTTCCGTGGGCGCACCGTACTTTAATCGCGCTACGCTGCCCTTTGGGCTGCTGATGCTGCTGGTTATTGTGCTGGCAACGGTCAGAAGCCGCAACGTGTCTGTACGTTGTCAGCTTCCGGCGCTGCTGGCGCATGCCGGGGTGCTGGTGTTTGCGGCAGGGATCGTCTTTTCCAGCGGGAGCCGTCAGGAGATAAGCCTGAACCTGAGCCCCGGGCAGCAGGTGGAACTGGCAGGCTACGTTTTCCGTTTTGAGCGTCTCGACCTGGAAGCCAAAGGTAACTACACCAGTGAAAAAGCGCAGATCACGCTGTGGCACAATGAGAAACGCATTGGCAGCCTGCAACCTGAAAGGCGCTTCTATGCCGCGCGTCGTCAACAGATGATGGAGCCGGGGATCCGCTGGAACCTGATGCATGACTGGTACGCGGTGATGGGTGAAAAAACCGGACCAGACCGTTATGCCATGCGCTTGTACGTGCAGACCGGCGTGCGTTGGATTTGGGGCGGCGGACTGTTAATGGTCTTTGGCGCGCTGCTGAGCGGATGGCGAGGAAGGAAGCGTGATGCGTAATATCTGCGGTTTTATCGTCCTGTTTTTTATCACTTTCGCCACGCATGCCCAGGTTGTGGACACATGGACGTTTGCCAACCCGCAACAGCAGGAGAAAGCGCTGTCTATTGCCAGCCAGCTGCGCTGCCCGCAGTGCCAAAACCAAAACTTGCTGGAATCCAATGCGCCGGTAGCTGTCAGTATGCGCCACCAGGTTTACAGCATGGTGGCGGAAGGGAAAAGTGAAGCCGAGATAACCACGTGGATGACCGATCGTTACGGTGATTTCGTACGCTATAACCCGCCGTTGAATGAGCAGACGCTGCTGCTGTGGGCGTTGCCGTGCCTGTTGTTGTTACTGGTCGGCGTGGTGGTCTGGCGGGTGAGAAAGCGTCAGCGCGCAGAGGAGGAGGTGCAATGAGTCAGTCCGAACATCCCACTGCGCCGTTACGACCAATGCCCGTGAAGCGGCTGACTGCTGCGGTGGTGCTGATGGTTGTGGCCTGCATCGGCGGTTATCTGTTGACGCCAAAATGGCAGGCGGTGCGGCAGGAACAGGCGCGGTTGGCGGACCCATTACATGCGTTCTCCGATGATAACATTCAGGAAAAACAGCTACGTTCTTTGCAGTCGCAGATTCGTGCTGCTCCACAGGACGGTGTGTTATGGGCGCAACTGGGGGAATATTATCTTTGGCAAAATGCGTATCACAATGCACTGCTGGCCTATGAGCAGGCGCTGCGTTTTCGGGGTGAAAACGCCGAAATCTATTCGGCGCTGGCGACGGTGTTGTACTATCAGGCCGGGCAACATATGACATCGCAAACGCGCGAAATGATAGATAAATCCCTGGCGCTGGACGGTAACGAAGTTACCGCGCTGATGCTGTTGGCTTCCGATGCGTTTATGCAGGCTGATTACGCACAGGCGATTTCAGTGTGGCAAAAAGTAATGGATTTAAACTCGCCGAGGGTGAATCGTGCGCAGTTGATCGACTCGATTAATATGGCGAAATTATTGCAGAATCGGCAAAAATAAATTTATTTTTTTGTGATTTGCATCATTTTGCCTGTTTAAAAAACAGGCAATTGAACAAGTGGGCAAAAAAAACTCATGGAAGAACTTCTTCATTTTTTATCAAATAAAAATTCTTTTATAACAAAAAGTTATTCATGATTACCGATATAAACTCGCGTTTTTATGCATAATTTCAGCTAAACCCCCTGTTCTGAAAGGCTTGCGCGAGATAGCGTGCAAATGATAATGATAATAAGCGTTAAAAAACTCTATAAACGAACGCAACACAAATCATACCCTTTCAGTATGTACTGTTCTCGCATTTTTATATGCGGAATAGCGCTCCATCGAGGAAGTCCGTTGTTATGAAAAATTTGAAAGTCAGCCTGGCATGGCAGATCCTCATCGCCATGGTGCTGGGCATTTTGCTGGGGAGTTACCTGCATTACCATAGTGACAGCCGCGAATGGCTGGTGTTAAACCTGTTGCAACCGGCGGGTGATATCTTTATCCACCTGATTAAAATGATTGTCGTGCCGATTGTTATCTCCACGCTGGTTGTGGGTATTGCCGGGGTAGGCGATGCCAAACAGCTGGGCCGTATTGGCGCCAAAACCATTCTCTATTTCGAAGTGATCACCACCATCGCCATTATTCTCGGCATTACGCTGGCGAACGTGTTTCAACCGGGTTCCGGGATTGATATGTCGCAGCTGGCGACTGTGGATATTTCGAAATATCAAAATACAACCGCAGAAGTGCAAAGCCACGCGCATGGCCTGATGGGCACGATTTTGTCACTGGTGCCGACCAACATCGTCGCATCGATGGCGAAAGGCGACATGCTGCCGATTATCTTCTTTTCGGTGTTATTCGGTTTAGGCTTGTCTTCGCTGCCAGCTACTCACCGCGAGCCGCTGGTGACCGTGTTCCGCTCTATTTCCGAAACCATGTTTAAAGTGACGCACATGGTGATGCGCTACGCGCCGGTTGGCGTTTTTGCGCTGATTGCTGTGACCGTCGCGAACTTCGGTTTTGCCTCACTGTGGCCGCTGGCGAAGCTGGTACTGTTGGTGCATTTTGCCATCCTGTTCTTTGCGCTGGTGGTGCTGGGTATCGTGGCGCGTGTCTGTGGTCTGAGTATCTGGATCTTAATCCGTATCCTGAAAGATGAGCTGATTCTGGCGTATTCAACCGCCAGTTCTGAGAGCGTACTGCCGCGTATTATTGAGAAAATGGAAGCCTATGGCGCGCCAGCCTCAATTACCAGCTTTGTGGTGCCGACCGGTTACTCATTTAACCTTGATGGCTCAACGTTGTACCAGAGTATTGCCGCTATTTTCATTGCGCAGCTGTACGGTATCGACCTGTCACTATGGCAGGAAATCGTATTGGTGCTGACGTTGATGGTCACCTCGAAAGGGATTGCAGGCGTGCCGGGCGTCTCCTTCGTCGTACTGCTGGCTACGCTTGGCAGCGTCGGGATCCCGCTGGAAGGCCTGGCGTTTATCGCCGGCGTTGACCGTATCCTCGACATGGCGCGTACCGCGCTGAACGTGGTGGGGAATGCACTGGCGGTGCTGGTAATCGCCAAGTGGGAACACAAGTTTGACCGCAAGAAAGCGCTGGCTTACGAGCGCGAGATGCTGGGTAAATTTGATAAGACCGCGCAGTAATTAGTGATGGGTGCCTGATGGCGACGCTCACGCGTCTTATCAGGCCTACAAAGGATGTGTAGGCCTGATAAGCGTAGCGCCATCCGGCAACCAGCATCAACCATTGGTTAGCTTTTCAAACTCTTCACAGCCGGTATCAAATCCTTCCATACAGCTCAGATTCAGCCAGTGCAGCGCCTTCTGTTTATTCTTCACGATAAACCCCTGCTCGCCGTTTAAGAACATCATTCCGGCCCAGTACTCGGAATAACCGGTGCGGGAGATGGCCGAGCTGCGCTTGAAATACCATGTGGCCTTTTCATCGTCAGCAGGAATACCCACGCCATTGGCGTAGATCAGTCCGAGCAGCATTTGTGCATCGACAGTGGAGTCATTTTCCAGATCTTCAGAGGCGTTTTGCAGCAATGTAATGGCTTTGGGGTAATCTGTGCGTCCAGCCTGCGTGTTCACCAGAATTCTCGCCAGCGTAATTTCCCCCGCCTTACTGCCTGCCTCGGTCGCTTTTTCGGCCAGCGTTTTGGCTTGTGGATAATCCAGACTGACCGGGTTGGTTATCTTAATTTGCGCCAGTAAGGCCCAGGCATCCGCATCGCCGTTGTCGGCTGCTTTTTGCGCCCAGTATTCGGCTTTGCTCAAATCGCCTGAACTAAACCAGGTATCGGCGAGAAAGTATTGTGCGCGTCGGTCTCCTGCCTCAGCGGCCTGTAAGTACTGGCTTCCTGGCTCAGTATCACTGGCATGGGCAAAGAATGTCATAAAGAACATCAATGCAATGAGTTGTTTCATTTTGAGTTTTATTTAGGGTACGGAATGAACAGTATAAAGAGATCGTATGGATAAAAAAACAGCCTCCGGGCGGAGGCTGTTGCAGAACAGGTACGAAAACGGATTAACCCATCGCGCTTTCGCGCAGGCTGGCTTTCAGCTTGGTGTACTCATCAATCACATACTGTTCGGCGGCGCGCTGATCGGCAATGCGTTCAACGTTAACGGCACAGTACTTGTACTCCGGCGTTTTGGTAATCGGGCTCAAGTTCTCGGTTACCAGCTCATTACAGGCCCCAATCCACCATTGGTAGGTCATGTAAATCGCGCCTTTGTTTGGACGATCGCTGACTGCCGCACGGGTAATGACCCGACCTTTACGCGAGTTCACCCACACCAGCTCTTCATCCTGGATGCCCAGGCGTTCTGCGTCGGCGGTGTTGATCTGGGCATAGCCCGGTTCATCCGCCAGCGCGGCCAACGCCGCACAGTTACCGGTCATCGAACGGCAAGAGTAGTGGCCGACTTCACGCACCGTTGATAGTACCATTGGGTACTCTGGGGTGAGTTTGTCGATTGGCGCTACCCAGTCACAAGTGAAGAACTGCGCCAGGCCGTTCGGGGTGTCGAACTTCTCTTTGAAGAGGTAAGACGTCCCCTGGTCGGCATCGGAGGTGTCGCGGCAAGGCCACTGGATATAACCCAGTTCGCCCATCTTCTCGTAAGTGGCACCGTAGAAATCCGGGCACAGATGACGCAACTCGTCCCAGATTTCCTGGGTGTTGTTGTAGTGCATCGGATAGCCCATACGGGTGGCGATTTCACTGATAATCTGCCAGTCCGTTTTCAGATCCCACTTCGGCTCAACGGCTTTAAAGAAGCGCTGGAAGCCACGGTCAGCCGCGGAGAATACGCCTTCATGCTCACCCCATGACGTAGACGGTAAAATAACGTCTGCGGCAGCGGCGGTTTTGGTCATGAAGATATCCTGTACGATGACCAGTTCCAGATCCTCAAAGCCTTTACGTACCGCGGAAAGCTCAGCGTCGGTCTGTAATGGATCTTCACCCATAATGTAGGCCGCACGAACTTCGCCATGGGCCGCACGGTGCGGCAGCTCGCTGATGCGATAGCCGGTATGTGCAGGCAGGCTTTCCACGCCCCAGGCTTTGGCGAATTTCTCGCGGTTAGCCGGATCTTTCACGTACTGATAGCCCGGATAGGTATCCGGCAGCGCGCCCATATCGCATGCGCCCTGAACGTTGTTCTGGCCACGAACCGGGTTAACGCCGACGCTTGGCTTACCGAGGTTACCGGTCAGCATTGCTAGGCTGGTCAGTGAACGCACGGTTTCCACGCCCTGATAGAACTGGGTAACACCCATGCCCCACAGGATGGCCGCACTTTTCGCCGTGGCATACATACGTGCAGCCTGACGGATATCGTGCGCGCTCACGCCCGTGATATCTTCGACGGACTCCGGCGTGTAGCCTTCGACAATCTTGCTGTACTCTTCGAATCCTTCCGTACGCGAGGCGACGAACGCCTGGTCGTACAGTTTTTCTTCGATGATGACATGACCCATAGCGTTAAGCAGCGCGATATTCGAGCCGTTTCTCAACGCGATGTGCATGTCAGCAATACGCGCAGTTTCAATTTTGCGCGGATCGCAGACGATAATTTTCGCCCCGTTACGTTTAGCGTTAATCACGTGATTCGCCACGATCGGGTGGGAATCCGCCGGGTTATACCCGAAGATGAACACTAAATCGGTGTTATCAATTTCATTGATAGCATTACTCATTGCGCCGTTACCGACCGATTGGTGCAGACCTGCAACCGAAGGGCCGTGTCAGACGCGAGCGCAGCAGTCAACGTTATTGGTACCAATAACGGCGCGCGCGAATTTTTGCATTACATAGTTGGTTTCGTTACCCGTACCGCGAGATGAACCGGTCGTCTGAATGGCGTCCGGGCCATACTTCGCTTTGATGGCGCTCAGGCGATCGGCGACGTAATTAAGCGCTTCATCCCAGGAAACGGATTCCAGTTTGCCGCCACGCTGGCGACGGATCATTGGGGTTTTCAGACGAGGGGTCAGGATCTGGGTATCATTGATAAAATCCCAGCCGTAGTAGCCCTTCAGACACAGGGTACCCTGGTTGGTTTTCCCCTGCGCCGCTTCAGCCCGGACGATTTTGCCGTTATCGACCACCAGGTTGATTTTGCAACCTGATGCGCAATATGGGCAAACCGTGACGACTTTTTTCATCGGTCTCGCTCCAGTTAATCAAATCGCGCATACGCGCTTGTCGCTGTGGTTATGCATCTTTTATGCCATGTTTTTATCAGGGGCATTCATCGATATTACGGGCGAATTTTGCGCAAAACCCTGACGAAAAACAGGCTGTCGTCATATTTGACGTGACGAATCTCCAATACGTGACGCCCCGGCAGTGTGACCGAGGTTATGTTTCCCACACATCCTTGTGCCTTATCGCTGTCACTCTGGGCAGAATCAATCACACTCATTTAAGTTGGCCAGAAATGGGGAAAAACAATGAAGCCAGCCATACTGGTTGTGGATGATGACGTGGCGGTCTGCTCGCTTTTACAGGATGTGCTGAGCGAACACGTCTTTGCAGTGACTGCTTGTCATACCGGGCAGGAGGCGCTGCGTTGCATTGATACTCAGCCGGAGATCGCGCTGGTGTTATTGGACATGATGTTGCCCGATATCAACGGTCTGATGGTGTTGCAGCAGGTGCAAAAGATGAGGCCCGGACTGCCGGTGGTGATGCTGACCGGGCTTGGCAGCGAGTCGGATGTGGTGGTCGGACTGGAAATGGGCGCTGACGATTACATCGGTAAACCGTTCAATGCCCGGGTGCTGGTGGCGCGGGTGAAGGCGGTGCTCAGACGCGTCGGTGTGTTAACACCCGAAAGCAGCGGCCCACAAACTACGGGGTTATCCTTTAATGGCTGGCATCTGGACACTGCAGGTTGTCAGTTACGTAATCCTCAGCAATTGAAGGTTGAACTGACGCAGGGTGAATACAGTTTGCTGCTAGCGTTGGCACAGAACGCCCGTCGGGTGCTCAGTCGGGAACAATTGCTGGAATTGACGCGCAGCGACAGCGTTGAGGTGTTTGACCGCACTATTGACGTGTTAATCATGCGATTGCGGCGAAAAATAGAGATTAACCCGCATCAACCGATGTTGATCAAAACCCTGCGCGGGCTGGGCTATGTATTCGCCGCCGACGTGCAGCATCACGACAAGGCGGCGTAAACGCCTTATCCGGCCTACA
Source organism: Citrobacter sp. wls827 (assembly GCF_005280875.1). NCBI lineage: Bacteria > Pseudomonadati > Pseudomonadota > Gammaproteobacteria > Enterobacterales > Enterobacteriaceae > Citrobacter > Citrobacter sp. wls827. Next base: position 42,837 of record NZ_SZWR01000015.1, on the reverse strand, counting down.
AAAGCGATAACGACCTCGTAGGCCTGATAAGTGTAGCGCATCAGGCAACAGCCATTCCGGCTTTTAACTCTGCCAGCGTCTTCGCGCCGTCTATCGCATTGGCGCACAGCAAGCTTGCCCGCGCACAGGCGTGTGCCAACCTGACGCTGTCCGTCAGCGACCAGCGCTCATGACAGCCATACAAAAATCCGGCGCAAAACGCATCACCCGCCCCGACGCTGCCAACGATCTCCTCCTGCGCCAGGTACTGCGATGGGATCCAGACGCCCGGCAGATCCGGCGCTTCACCCCAGGCACCTTCCGGACAGTGAATAACCACCCGCTGGCGTACGCCTGCACCCAATAATTCGCGCGCGGCGGTAGCGATATGCGGGATATGCAGCTCGCCGTTGGGCTGGCGGATCTCCAGCCCGCTGAACTCTCCGGCTTCCAGCTCGTTAATCACCAGATAATCGAGATGGCGCAGGGCGGGCATCACCAGAGGCTGGTAGCGCGGGTCGCCCTTGCGTGAGACCAGATCCAGCGATGTTTCAAAGCCGTTGTCGCGCATTTGCGCCAGCAGCCGAGCGCTACGCGTGCCGTACTCTTCATCCGGCATGTCCAGGCTGTCGAGCAGCAGCAGATAGCCAAGATGGAAGATTTTCATCGAGGTATCCAGTTGCTCAAAAGCGGGCAGATCCAGCAGGCGATTTGCGCCGGGCGAATGAAAAAATGTGCGCTGACCGCTCGGGTCGGTCATCACCTGCGACATTGACGTAGGGGCTGATGTTGTGCGCTGAACATGCTGGCGATTAACGTGATACTGCTCCAGCATCGCCATGATGTAATCGCCATCGCTGTCCTTGCCAATTAAGCCCACCGCCTGCAGCGGCAATCCGGTGTGCATTTTTGCCAGTGTAAGCAGCACGTTCAGCGGCGCACCGCCCGTGGCGCGTTCGCTACGGGTGATTTCTGCCAACCAGCCGCGCTCCGGCCACTGCACAATCTGATGTACATGATCGACCAGCATGTTGCCTGCGGCGATAATGCCTTTACGTTCCATCAGATTTGCCCCGCGCTGCCAAAAATACGCATCTGTTCTGAAACGGTATCAGTAATGGCCTCTTCAATGCCGAGCAGCAGTTCGGCGAATTCGTCGTACAAGGGCTGACGATTCGCCATCCGCGTCTCCACTGCCGACAGCGCCGCCTGCGACATGCCCGTATAAAAGTTTATTTTGTGAATGCCAAGCTCGATTGCCCGACGGAAATCGTCGTCGCTGATGCCGGAACCGCCGTGCAGTACCAGCGGGATCGCCGCCTGCTGGCGAATGGCGTCCAGACGCGGGAAGTCGAGCACCGGTTCGCCTTTATATTTGCCGTGGGCATTGCCAATGGCGACCGCCAGCGCATCAATACCGGTTCTGTCGACGAAATCACGCGCCATCATCGGGTCGGTGAATAGCGACTCGTCGGCATGACCGTACAGCGCGCCGCCCTCATCACCGCCCACTGCGCCCAGTTCAGCTTCCACAGACACGCCGACAGCGTGGCACATCTTCACCACTTCGCGGGTTTGACGGATATTTTCTTCATATTCCAGCGTGGATCCATCGAACATCACTGAGCTGAAACCTAAGCGTAACGCTCGCACCACCGACTCAAAGTGCAGGCCGTGGTCAAGATTCAGCACTACCGGAATGTCATGTCTGGCGGCTTCGAACTTGACCGCTTCGACCAGAGAATCCAGCGAGATATATTTAAAATGCACTTCGGCGATATTGATGATAAACGGCGAACGTTCCTGCTTTGCCGCGGCAAAAAGCGCACGCAGGAAGTGTGAGTCCAGAACGTTAAATGCCCCTAAGGCATAGCGGTGCTCGCGGGCATGGGCAAGCCCATCGGCGAGAGATATCAACGGCATAATGCGCTCCTTGGTTAGCGGAACAGGCGATATTCGTTACACAGCACCAGCAGCGCCGGTTCGTCTTCTTCAATGTCGTTGTAGCGGGAAATCGGTTGCAGAAAATGGTTGTCGTGGTCGTCGTCATTAACAGAAGAGACCTCGCCAACCAGCACGTCGCCAAAACCTTTTTCCGCCCAGAAGCTGTGATACAGGCCCGGCGGCAGGCAGATGCTCTCACCCGGCGTCAGGCGTAGTTGGCTGCCCGCGGCATGGGTTTGTCGACAGCCGTCAATCACCACGCTAACGTCGCTGTCTTCCGTTTGCTCGCGGATCCCTGCATTCCACAGTTCGACAATCAGATTGCCGCCGCCGCGATTGATAATGTCTTCGCGTTTGCGCCAGTGAAAATGCATCGGCGTGACCTGCGCATCGCGAACATGCATGATTTTCTCGGCGTAGCATTTCTCGTAAGGCATGCCTTTCGGCGAACCATTACGCAGGGTGAACAGCGTTAATCCTTGCGCGGCGAAATTGTTGCCGCCGAATGCGGTGACATCCCAACCGAGCTTAAGGTCGAACACTTCGCTCCAGGCAGCGGCATCAAGCTTGCGCCATTGGGTCGGCGGGAAACTGGCAAAAGGGGGGAGATGCACGTCGTGCTGAGAGAAAAACTGGCGCGTGTGGCCAAGGATCTCGTTTATTGCGGAGCGTTTCATCGGCTGAATCCTCCTTAATATAATGCCGGATGGCGCCGCGCTTATCCGGCCTACAAATTCATAGCGATCTTGTAGACCGGATAAGGCATCTTTGCCGCCAACCGGCGTTGTTGTGGCGGGCTATTTAACCGTCCAACCCTTATAACTGCCGACGTTGTTTTTATCGATCATCGTCACCGGGATCAGCACGGGTTCTTTCGGGGCGGGTTTCCCCTGCAATATGTCATAGCCGATTTCAACCGCTTTGGCAGCCATCACCTGCGGATCTTGTGCCGGAGTCGCCACAAATAGTGAGTTTTCGCGCTTCAGCGCTTCTTCACCGTCTGGGGATCCATCTACGCCGACAATAAAGAATTCGCTACGCTGCGCCTGTTTTGCCGCCAGATCGGCGCCGATCGCCGTGGGATCGTTAATGGCGAATACGCCGTCGATCTTCGGATTCGCCGCCAGCAACGCGGTCATGATCTCCAGCCCGCCTTCGCGACTGCCTTTGGCGTTTTGGTTATGCGACAGTACCTTGATGTCCGGGTGGCGTTTAAATTCGGTCTGGCAGCCTTCCACGCGGTTCTGGACGGCGGAAACCGGCGGCCCGTTGATGATGACGACGTTGCCTTTGCCTTTCAGACGGTCGGTAATGTATTTACAGGCCATTTCACCTGCCTGGGTGTTATCGGAAGTAATGGTCGCGTCTGCGCCTTCCGCCGCTACGTCAACGGCAACCACCACGATCCCGGCGTCTTTCGCGCGTTTTACCGCCGGGCCGATGCCTTTGGAGTCGGCGGCGTTAAGGATGATCATGTCGACTTTGGCGGCAATAAAGTTGTCGATTTGCGACACCTGCTGGCCCAGATCGTAGCCGCTGGAAACCAACGTCACTTTGACGTTATCACCGGCCAGTTTGCGCGCTTCCAGCTCCGCGCCTTTGGTGATTTGTACGAAGAACGGGTTGGCCAGATCGCCCACCGTGACGCCGATGGATTTCAGTTCTTTCGCCTGCACAAATGGAGCTGCAGCAAGCAGTGCGCCAGCACAGAGCGCGGTAACTAATGGCTTCAAACGCATACTCGTTTCCTCACGTAGGGTATTGTTGTTATACGCCTGATGGCGCTGCGCTTATCAGGCCTACGCATGAGTAGGCCTGTAAGCTTGTCTATGCACTTTGATGGTGTCGGGTACGGTATTTGTCGATCAGCACCGCTATGATGATCACCGCCCCTTTGATCACCAGTTGCCAGAAATAGGAGACGCCCATCAGCGTCATGCCGTTGTTGAGCGTGGCGATAATCAGCGCCCCCACCAGCGTGCCGGTGATGGTGCCGATCCCGCCGACAAAGCTGGTGCCGCCGAGGATCACCGCTGCGATGGCGTCCAGTTCGTAACCCATGCCTAAGTTGCCGTTGGCGCTGTACAACCGCGAGGCGCTCATCACCCCGCCAAGACCCGAGAGCAAACCACTCATGCCGTAGACGAACAGCAGCACCAGCCACACTTTGATACCGGTTAAGCGCGCGGCCTGCATATTGCCGCCAACCGCATAGATATGAACGCCGAGCGTGGTGCGCCTAAGAATGAACCAGCACACCACCACCACCGCCAGCGCAATGACCACCAGCCACGGAATCGGACCGAGATAGTTGTTGCCGATCCACTCAAAGCTGATGTTGGAGTTAATCACCGTGGTGCCATCGGCCAACAGATAGGCCGCGCCGCGCAGCGCGGTATAGGTTCCAAGCGTGACGATAAACGGCGGCAGCCCGGCAAAAGCGACCAGCGCCCCGTTAAACAACCCCAGTACCATGCCGAGCATTAGCGCCGCCGGAATAGATAGCATGGCAAACTCAGGAATAAGAGAAACGACCATGGCCGCAACGGCAGTGGTGCCGAGAATGGAGCCAACCGAAAGATCGATGCCGCCGGTTAAAATAATGAAGGTCATGCCAGCGGCCAGCACGATGTTGATCGACGCCTGGCGGGTAATATTCAGCAGGTTGCTTTCGGTAAAAAAGTTAGGCGCGATAAAGCCAAACACCGCCACTATCAGGATGAGAATCGGTAAGATACCGACTGTTTGCATCAGATCGCTCATCAGCATTTTTTTTGCGGAGGCGGATTTCGCCACCTGCTGGGGAGTGGTTGGATTATTCATGGGACACCGCCTGATGATGGGAGTCGTTCACGCCGGTTGCCAGCGTCATAATATTTTCCTGGGTAATACTTTGTCCGTCCAGCTCGCCGGCAATGCTGCCTTCGCGCATGACGTACACGCGATCGCTCATCCCGACCACTTCCGGCAGTTCGCTGGAGATCATTAGGATCGCCACGCCTTTGCGCGCCATCTCGTTCATGATCCGGTAGATCTCGCTTTTGGCACCGACGTCCACGCCGCGCGTCGGTTCATCGAGGATCAAAATGCGTGGGCCGATCGCCACCCAGCGCGAAATCAACAGCTTTTGTTGATTGCCGCCGGACAAGCCGCCTGCGCGGACCTGTGCATGCGGCACGCGGATGTTGAGCAATTTGATGGCGTCATCGGAAATTGCCTGCGCCTTTTTGCGATCGAGCATGCCCCAGGTGGCGTCGCGCTCCAGCGTCGCCATGGTGATGTTCTCTGCCGCTGCCAGCTCCAGAAAGAGTCCCTGTTCTTTGCGGTTCTCGGTCAGAAAGCCAATACCGTGGTCAATCGCCTCGCGCGGGGAGTGGATCACCACCGGTTCTCCGTCCACTTCAATCATGCCCCCGATGGCTTTACGCACGCCAAAAATCAGCTGCGCCAGTTCAGAACGCCCGGCGCCGACTAAGCCCGCAAGGCCGACAATCTCACCGGAGCGCACCAGTAAGCTGCACGGCTGGACTTTATTGCCGTCGGTCAGGTGGTGGACGTTAAGGCGCGCTTTACCCAAAGGAATATCGCGCTCTTTGTTGAACAGATCGCTTAACGGACGGCCCACCATCATGCGCACCAGCTCCGGGGCGTTGAGTTTGTCGCGAGTCAGGCTGCCGACGTATTGCCCGTCGCGCAGGACGCTGACGCGGTCCGAGAGTTCGTACACTTCCGCCATGCGGTGGCTGATGTAGATAATCGCCATCCCCTCATCGCGCAGGCGCATGATCAGTTCAAACAGGCGGTGGGTTTCACGTGAGGAGAGGGCGGCGGTGGGTTCATCCATCACCAGAATGCGGCTGTTACGGTGCAGGGCGCGGGCGATTTCAACCTGCTGCTGTTCGGCGATGGTCAGCGTCATTACCCGGTCGCTGGCCTTAAACTGGGCGCCGAGTCGGTCGATAACCTTCTGTGACTGCATGATCATCTCTTTACGCTGGATCAGACCGCCGCGCGACAGCTCGCTGCCAAGAAAGATATTTTCCGCTACCGTCAGGTTTGGCGCGAGCTGCATCTCCTGGTAAATCAGCGTGATGCCTGCGCTCAGCGCATCCTTTGGCCCACGAATGTGAAACGGCTGACCGTCAATCAGGATCTCCCCGCTGGTGGCGGTATAGGCGCCCGCGAGGATCTTCATCAGGGTGCTTTTCCCCGCACCGTTCTCGCCCATCAGGGCATGAATCTCGCCCGGCCAGACCGTTAAATCGACCCCTTTCAGCGCGTAAAATTTGCCAAACGCTTTGGCAATGTTGCGCATCTCCAGAACCGGTGTCCTGCTCATGGCGGATCTCCTGTGGGGTGGCCGATATCAGCAGTCCATCACAGGAATGTAAATGCAAAATGTCAGAAGCCGTTCATATTTGTCATATTGCGATTTTTCTTCACGGAGCGTGATATGCCGCAACCGGGACGTCACTTTTTCGCCAGTGCGCGTGGACGATTACTGTTCTTTAATCTGCTGGTGGTGGCGGTCACGCTGATGGTGAGCGGTGTGGCGGTGCTGGGATTTCAGCATGCCAGCCAGATCCAGGAGCAGGTGCAGCAGCAAACCGTTGACGACATGACCGGCAGCATGAATCTGGCGCGTGATACGGCGAACGTGGCGACGGCGGCGGTGCGGTTGTCGCAGGTAGTCGGGGCGCTGGAATACAAAGGGGAAGCGGAGCGGCTGCAGGAGACGCAGCGGGCGCTGAAGCAGTCGCTTGAACAACTGGCTACCGCGCCGCTGGCGCAGCAGGAGCCGGTGCTGGTCGAGCGAATTATCCAGCGCAGCCAGGAGCTACAAAGCAGCGTGGAAGGTATGTTGCAGCGCGGTCAGCGGCGGCACCTGGAACGTAACGCGCTGCTCAGTTCGCTGTATCAGAATCAAAGTTATTTGCGTCACCTGCAAAAGCTGACCGGCGCGCAGGATGACGTGCTGCTGGGACAAATAGACCGCTTAATTGTGGCTGCCATTGAAACCCCCACGCCGCGTTCGGTGATCAAACAACTGGACGAGGTGATGCCCGCGCTGCCTCTGCAAACCAGCAACCTCCTGATTAGCAACATCCTCAACGATTTCAACCAGGAGTTGCATAAGCTGGAGCCGCTTTCGTCGGCACTGGAACAAAGCGATCTGGCGATCAGCTGGTATATGTTCCACATCAAAGCGTTGGTGGCGATCCTCAACAGCGATATCAACCAGTATGCCTCGCAGGTGGCGATTATCTCCGAGCAGCGGGTGGCGCAAAATCATCGGGAACTGCAATCCGGCGCGTTGTTTATTTTAGTGTTTGCGCTGCTGGCGGTGGTGATCACCGGTTTTGCCGGGTGGTATATCTACCGTAATCTCGGTTCTAACCTGACGGCCATTTCGCGGGCGATGACCCGGCTGGCGCATGGGGAATCAGACGTCAGCGTCCCGGCCCTGCAACGGCGCGATGAGCTGGGCGAGCTGGCGCGTGCCTTTAGCGTCTTTGCCCGCAATACGGCGTCGCTCGAACACACCACCCGGCTGCTGAAAGAAAAAACCACGCAGATGGAAATCGACCGCACCGAGCGTCAGGGGCTGGAGGAAGCGCTGCTGCACAGTCAGAAACTGAAGGCGGTAGGACAGCTGACGGGCGGATTAGCGCATGATTTTAATAACCTGCTGGCGGTGATTATCGGCAGTCTGGATCTGGTGGATCCGGATTCTCCCGACGCGCCACGGGTCAATCGGGCGCTGAAAGCGGCTGAACGTGGTGCGCAGTTGACCCAGCGGCTGCTGGCTTTTTCGCGCAAACAGTCTTTGCATCCGCACGCGGTAGAGCTGAAAACGCTGCTGGAGAATCTGGGAGAGTTGATGCGTCATTCGCTACCCGCCACGCTGACGCTGGAAATTGAAGCCCAGTCTCCGGCCTGGCCCGCGTGGATTGACGTCAGCCAACTGGAAAACGCCATTATCAATCTGGTGATGAACGCCCGTGACGCCATGGACGGGCAGACGGGCACGATTAAAATCCGCACCTGGAATCAACGGGTTACGCGCAGCGATGGGCGTAAGCAGGACATGGTGATGCTGGAGGTAGCCGACCAGGGAAGTGGGATGTCGCAGGAAGTGAAAGCGCAGGTCTTCGAGCCATTTTTCACCACCAAACAGACCGGCAGCGGCAGCGGTCTGGGATTATCGATGGTGTACGGCTTTGTGCGTCAATCCGGTGGTCGGGTGGAAATTGAGAGCGCGCCGGGGCAGGGAACCACGGTCCGGTTACAGCTTCCCCGCGCCGTTGTGCCGGTACAGATTCAGGCAGAACCGATAGCGGAACATGCGGCGAACAGCTGTGAAAAGCTGGTACTGGTGCTCGAAGATGAGGCCGACGTGCGCCAGACGTTGTGTGAGCAGTTGCATCTGCTGGGCTATCTGACGCTGGAGGCCGCCAACGGCGAACAGGCGCTGCATATGCTGGCGGCTTCCTCCGAGATTGATATTTTTATCAGCGACTTAATGCTGCCTGGAGGGTTAAGTGGGGTGGATGTCGTCAACCATGCGCTGAAGCACTACCCCCAGCTCACCATTCTGCTGATTAGCGGTCAGGATTTACGTCCGGCGCATAACCCGGCGCTGCCGGATGTGGCGCTATTGCGTAAACCGTTTACCCGAGGAGAACTGGCGCAGGCGCTGCGACTCGCACGTAATTGAGATTCCTCCGCTACCCGCGCAAATACGCTTTGATTACCGTGGGGTGTGTTTCTTGATGAGGCGGGTTTGATGCAACGCTCCCTGACATTCTTTCTTTTCAGTCTGCTAATGGTGACCACCGTTTCGGCGCAGGCCGATATTATCGATGAAGCCATCGGCAATATTCAGCAGGCGATTAACGACGCATACAAACCCGATAACGGGCGGGATTACGACGACGCCCGCGACAATGGCTGGGAACGCCAGATGAGTGACGATCGGCGCAGGCAGTATGATGACAGGCGACTCCAGTTTGAAGATCGACGTCGCCAACTGGATGACCGTCAGCGCCAACTTGATCAAGAACGGCGTCAGTTAGAAGACGAAGAACGCAGAATGGAAGAAGATTACGATCGTTAACTGTAACTATCTAAATGTAAGAATATTTTATCCCCTGTAAGGGATTTAGCTGTCAGCTCAACATCTCGCCATTTTATGTCAATACATGCACTTGAGCACAGTGCATGTATGCATTATAATCTCTCTATGCTTATGGAAAAGGAGCCGGCAATGGAATGTCTAAATCATTAAATATCAGGAGCTTTCGGGATACATGGCTTGAAGATTTTTTTGAGCGGGCGACATCGCACAGAAAAATACCAGCGGATATTCATACTGCATTAGCCAGAAAGCTGGATATCATTAATGCGGCTGTTTCGCATCGGGATTTGCGCTCGCCACCCGGTAACAGATATGAAGAGTTAACCGGAAAATTACAGGAATATTCTTCAATCAGAGTAAACAAGCAGTACCGATTAATATTTAAATGGGTTAACGGTAAGGCCGAAGATGTGTACTTAGATCCACACATCTACTAGAACTAGAGAAAATCTAAGGTAACGATATGAAACAGGCAACCAGAAAACCAACGACTGTGGGTGATATCCTGCAATATGAATACCTGGAGCCGCTCGAACTGAAAATTAACGATCTGGCTGAAATACTGCATGTTCATCGCAATACGGTGAGCGCACTGGTCAACAATAATCGCAAATTAACAACGGATATGGCGTTTCGTTTGGCCAAAGCGTTCGATACCTCCGTTGATTTCTGGCGTAACTTACAGGCGGCGGTTGACCTGTGGGAAGTTGAAAATGACATGCGGGCGCAAGAAGAACTGAACCGCATTGTTTCGGTTAAAGATTTTATCGCTCAGCGAAATAGCGAGTCTAAAAAAGTCGCCTGACTATCGTCTTGTCGGCCGGATAAGATGTTTTCATCGCATCCGGCAAATTTCCTTACTCCAGCATAATCTCCATTCCGTCATATCCTGCCTCAAACCCTGCGGGAAGCTGGTTTTCCATCATCCACAGGTCGAACTGATGGCTGATATGCGTCAGGATCACCCGTGGACAGCGGATAACGTCGTTCAACGCGATAACGGTATTTAAATCACAGTGATTGCGCGGTGGCTCGCTACGCGGGGCGTGGCTGCAGTCGATGATAATCACCTGCGGTTGGTTATTGTGCAGAAACTTCAGCGTTTTGTCGGGCAGTCCGGCGGTATCAGAGAGCCACGCCACGCGGCTGTGCGCGGTCTCCAGCAGATAGCCAAACGTCAGCTTAGAGTGGTTGAGCGGTAAAGGGGTCACCTGCAATCCCTGTAAATCGAACACCACAAACGGCGCGACGGTCTGGCTAAAATCAAGAATGCCGGGATGCTTAAACAGATCGTCGCAGCCCTGTTCATCCGGTGGGCCGTACACCGGGATCGTTTTTCCCACCCCCCAGCGCAGCGGAAACAGTCCCTGTACATGATCCATATGGTAATGAGTGAGCAGGAACTGCTGGAAACTGCCTGCCGGCCAGTCGTCCATCAGATGGGGGATCCCCGCGTCCAGCAGCGTCACCGCATTGTTGAATTTGACCACCCCGCTACAAGGGCGTCGACGATATTGCGCCTGTACACGCGCCCGTTGGCAGGCCGCACAGTCGCAGCCAAATGTCGGCACCAGCTGTGCGCCGCCCGTTCCCGTTAGCGTAATGGTCAGACTCATGGCTCCCCCTACAGCGGTTTGGTGAAGCGAAAATGGCTCATGGTATAGCCTTCGCGCTGGTAAAAACGGTGCGCGTCAAGACGCTGCGTGCTGGTGGAAAGCTCGGTCATTTCCGCCCCCGCTTCGCGCGCAGTGGCTTCGGCCCAGGCCAGCAGCTGGCTGCCAACGCTTAGCCCTCGTGCCTGTGGCATCACTACCAGTTCCTGAATCTCACCAATCCAGTTAGCGTGGTGCAGATGAAACTGCAAATGTAGACCGATCAAGCCGATGACCTGTCCGTCGAGCAGCGCCAGCTGGTAGTGCATATTTGGATCCTGCAGATTGGCGGCGTAGCCAGCGCTAAAAGCCTGCAGGTCGAATTGACCCTGCTTTAACTCACAGACCAGCGCGTAAACCGCATCGGTATCGTAGAGCGTGGCGCGGCGTAATTCACAGACAGACATGTTTCTTCTCCTTGCGTCCCATCAGTGTGAGTAGTGTAGCGACAGACTGTTGCAAACTTCCATCGTTGTTCAGGACGTGGCAGTCATACGGCGCATAGCGCGCTGCGCGTTCAAGGCGGGCGGCGATTTCCGTTTCGCTCTCCCGTCCACGTGCCAGCAGGCGCTGGCGTAAAATCTCCGGGGAAACCTGTAAGCAAATGGGGAGTAGAGAAGTGCCATAACGACTCTGCGCCTGCGGCAGATGGGCGCGTGAACCGTTGACCACCACATCAAACCCGGCGTGCAGCCAGAGGTCAATCTCCACGCCGACGCCATAGTACAAACCGTTGGCATGCCAGCTCAGCGCCAGCAGGTTCTGCCCGGCGCGGGTAAAAAACTCTGGTTCACTTAGCGCAATATGATTTTCATTCCCGGCGTTGGCGGCGCGGGTGATGTAACGATGTGCCACCAGTAGTTGCGCCGGTTCCTGCTGGCGAAGTTCTGCCAGCAGACTGTCCTTACCGGAGCCGGATGGTCCCATCAGCCAGATCAGTTTACCCATAGTCAGAATACCCTTTTGCCCTGACGCCAGACGTGGTCGATATGGATGTTGCCGCCTTTGCGGTGTGCCAGCACCAGATCCGCGCGTTTCCCTTCGGCAATAACGCCGCGATCGTCGAGATTTAAGGCCCGCGCTGGATTGCGGGTCACCAGACGAATAGCCTGCGGCAGCGTAAAGCGGTTAGCGTCGTCCTCCGCTACGCGAAATGCCGCATCGAGCAGGCTGGCGGGGTAGTAGTCGGAGGAGAGAATATCCAGCAGCCCCAGCTCAGCCAGCCTATGTGCCGCCACGTTGCCGGAGTGAGAACCGCCTCGCACGATATTCGGCGCGCCCATCAGCACGTTCATGCCATGCTGGCGTGAGGCTTCGGCGGCTTCGAAAGTTGTGGGAAATTCGGCGATCACGCTGCCAAGTTGATGTGATTCAAGGACATGATCGTGGGTGGCGTCATCGTGGCTCGCCAGTGCAATCTGCCGTTCACGGCACATCTGGGCAATCGCCGTGCGGTTGGGCTGTGACCAACGCGCAGCCAGCGCTAACTGTTCTTCTTCATAACGGGCCATCTGCTCGTCGGTGAGCGAATACTTGCCCTGATAATACTCGCGGTACTTCTCTCGATTGGCAAACTGACGCTGGCCGGGGGAATGATCCATCAGCGACACCAGCGTCACCGGCTCACGACCGACCAGTTTTTCAAACAGCGGCAGGGTAGTGTGATGCGGCAGCTCGCAGCGCAGATGCAGACGGTGCTCGGCGCGATTGACCCCACGCTTTTGCGTCTCTTCCACCGCGTTGATCATCTTCTCCAGATTTTCCAGACGGTCACCACCGTCGCGCACATCGCCAATCGCCACTGCGTCCAGCACGGTGGTAATGCCGCTGGCGACCATTAGCGCGTCGTGGCTGCTCATTGCCGAGTGGGCAGGCCAGTCTACCTTCGGGCGCGGGGTAAAAAATTTGTCGAGATTGTCGGTATGCAGCTCGATAAGCCCTGGCAGCAGCCAGCCGCCTTCGCCGTCCAGCGCCTCTGGTAAACGGCTCTGACTCTCAGTAAAGGCGCGGATAATCCCGCCCTCAATTTCCAGCGATCCTTGCACCACGTCATCTTCCAGCACCAGCTTTACATTGTTGATAATCATGCTGTTGTTCCCATCAGATGCAGACGATCCGCTACGCGTTCGCGCACGGTTTGATCGTGAAAAATGCCGACAATTGCCGCGCCGCGCGCTTTCGCTTCTTCAATCAATGCGACGACGGCGGCGCTGTTTTTGGCGTCCAGCGAGGCGGTGGGTTCATCGAGCAGCAAAATTGGGTAATCGACGATAAACCCGCGGGCGATGTTGACGCGCTGTTGTTCGCCACCGGAAAAGGTCGACGGCGCGAGATGCCACAGTCGTTCTGGTACGTTCAGGCGGGTAAGAAGATTGGCCGCTTTGGCGGCGCACGCCTCACGGGGGACGCCCAGATCCAGCAGCGGTTGCATCACCACATCCAGCGCGGAAATCCTTGGGATCACGCGCAGAAACTGGCTTACCCAACCGATGGTTGAACGGCGAACTTCCAGCACTTTGCGCGCCGGAGCCTGCACCAGATCCACCCATTCATCGCTGTGACGAATGTGGATGTGTCCTTCATCCGGCAGGTAGTTGGCGTACAGCGAGCGCAGCAGCGTGGATTTTCCGCTGCCGGAGTGACCGTGCAGCACGACGCATTCGCCATTTTTCACTTCCAGCGTGGCGTTTTGCAGCACCGGCAGACGCACGCCGTTTTGCTGATGCAGCACAAAAGTTTTACTGACATTTTCAACGCGGATCATTTGAGCCTCTTAGTTCTGCAAAACGGACGACACCAGCAACTGGGTGTACGGATGGTGCGGGTCGTCGAGCACGCGGTCGGTTAACCCACTTTCCACCACCTGACCCTGTTTCATCACCAGCAAACGGTCTGCCAGCAGACGCGCCACACCCAAATCGTGGGTGACAATGACCACTGCAAGATCCAGTTCCACCACCAGGCCGCGCAGCAGGTCCAGCAGTTTGGCCTGTACCGAAACGTCCAGCCCGCCGGTGGGTTCGTCCATAAACACCAGTTTGGGATGGGTGACGAGGTTGCGGGCGATCTGCAGGCGCTGCTGCATACCGCCGGAAAAGGTGGTTGGCAGGTCGTCGATACGCGAGGCAGGGATCTCCACCTCCTCCAGCCAGCGCTGCGCGGTGGCGCGGATGTCGCCGTAGTGACGCGCGCCAGTGGCCATCAGGCGTTCGCCGATATTGCCTCCGGCGGAGACCTGACGGCGCAGGCCATCCAGCGGATGCTGATGCACCACGCCCCATTCGGTGCGCAGCAGACGGCGACGGTCGGCCTCGTTCATGCCGTACAGCGAACGGTTCTGATACAAAATCTCACCGTTCTGCGGCGTTAGCCGTGAAGAGATCGATTTCAGCAGCGTGGTTTTGCCAGAACCGGACTCGCCGACGATACCCAGCACTTCGCCTGGCCACAGGTCAAAAGAGACATCGCTGAAGCCCTTGCCCGGCGCGTAGAGATGGGTCAGGTTGTTGACTGAAAGCAGCGGTTGCGTCATTTGCTGAGGGCCTCGCTCTGTTGGCGGCAGTAATCGGTGTCGGAGCAGACAAACATGCGTTTGCCGCTGTCATCGAGCACCACTTCATCGAGATAGCTGTGGGTTGAGCCACAAATGGCGCAAGGCTCATCCCAGCGTTGTACGGTAAACGGGTGATCGTCGAAATCGAGACTTTCCACGCGGGTGTAAGGTGGAACGGCATAGATGCGTTTTTCGCGGCCTGCGCCAAACAGTTGCAGGGCCGGCATCATGTCCATCTTCGGATTGTCGAATTTCGGGATGGGCGACGGGTCCATGACGTAGCGGTCGTTGACCTTCACCGGGTAGGCGTAAGTGGTGGCGATATGACCGAAGCGGGCGATATCTTCATACAGTTTCACCTGCATGATGCCGTACTCTTCCAGCGCGTGCATGGTGCGAGTTTCCGTTTCACGCGGTTCGATAAAGCGTAGCGGCTCGGGGATCGGTACCTGGAAGATGATTATTTGATCTTCCACCAGCGGCGTCTCCGGGATGCGGTGGCGGGTCTGGATCAGCGTCGCATCTTCCGTACGCTCAGTGGTATTCACTCCGGTCACACGCTTGAAGAAATTACGAATCGATACGGCGTTAGTGGTGTCGTCCGCGCCCTGGTCAATCACTTTCAGCACGTCCGGCTCGCCAATCACGCTGGCGGTAAGTTGAATGCCGCCGGTTCCCCATCCGTATGGCATCGGCATTTCACGTCCGCCAAACGGTACCTGGTAACCGGGGATCGCTACCGCTTTCAGAATTGCGCGGCGGATCATGCGTTTGGTCTGCTCATCAAGATAGGCAAAGTTGTAGCCGGAGAGGTTAGTGGTCACAGGTGGCCTCCTGTTGCAGGCGTTTGAGCAGTTCCAGTTCGGCCTGGAAATCGACGTAATGGGGAAGTTTGAGGTGCGAAACAAAACCCGCCGCCTCGACGTTATCCGCATGCGCCAGCACGAACTCTTCGTCCTGCGCCGGTCCTGTGACCGTTTCATCGTATTCGGCTGCCTGTAGGGCGCGGTCCACCAGCGCCATCGCCATCGCTTTACGTTCGCTCATACCGAACACCAGCCCGTAGCCGCGGGTAAAATGGGGGGATTCATTTTCTGGCGCGACAAAACCGTTGACCATTTCACATTCCGTCATCAGCAGTTCGCCGACGTTCACCGCAAATCCCAGCTCTTCCGGTACGGTTTCCAGTGCCACATAGCCGCTGCGGATTTCGGCGGCAAACGGGTGGTTGCGCCCGTAGCCGCGCTGGGTGGAGTAGGCCAGCGCCAGCAAATATCCCTCGTCACCACGCATCAGCTGTTGCAGACGTGAAGCGCGTGAGCAGGGGTAAACCGGCGGCGTGCGGGTGATGTCGTCGGGTGTCGCGCCATCATCCTCTTCACGTTTTGCCAGGCCCTGGTTCGCCAGCAGGGAAAAGACGTGCGGGGAGGCATCCTGCGCGTCGTCTGCGCTGCGCAGAGGCGGGGTTTCGCCATTGGCCAGCAGGGTAAAATCCAGCAGGCGATGGGTATAGTCATAGGTTGGACCCAACAGCTGCCCGCCGGGAATATCCTTGTAGACCGCGGAGATTCTTCGCTCAAGGCGCATTTCTGCGCTGTTAACCGGTTCGCTGACAGCGACCTTTGCCAGCGTAGTGCGGTAAGCGCGGAGCAAAAAGATGGCTTCGACGTTATCGCCGCTGGCCTGTTTGAGCGCCAGCGCAGCCAGTTCGCGATCGGCGATGCCGCCTTCGGTCATCACCCGGTCGACGGCCAGGTTCATCTGCTGTTCGATTTGCGCCACGCTCAGTTCAGCAATGGTCTCATCGCCCCGGCGTCGGTTTTCCTGCAGGGCGTGGGCGTTGGCTATCGCCTTTTCGCCCCCTTTGACGGCGACGTACATCAGCACACCTCCACATGGGTGGTTCGCGGAATAGCCAGCAGGCGTTCGCCGCAGGTGAGGATCAGATCGACCCCCAGCGGGAACGGATGCGGGCGTTCGGTGAGCTCGTGGATCAGGCATTCCGGCAGCTGTGGCGCGATCATGCGTTCTTCGGCGATGCCCGCGCCGGTCAGACGCAGCATGCGTCCACCGCTTAAGCCAGAAACTTGCACAATCAGCGTGGCGCTGGTTTCAGGTGCGACGGCGGAACCGGCTGAGAGGGCATTTAGCTGTTCGCTGCTGATACGTTCGTCGGTGACGGCAAAGGCCGCCAGCTGCGGCTGATCCACCAGCGGCGCGTTGGTGTGAAAACGCAGGTTCTGCCGGGCGATATCGTTATCCATCGACGGCGCCAGCCAGACCGGCGTGTCGCCATCGACCAGGGTCAGCAGCACGCTGGTGGTCGCCAGACCCAGCGGCTGCCAGCCGTGTTTCAGTTGATGCAGGGCGACGATTACGCCCGGTTCGCTCATGGCTTTCAGCAGGCGACGAAAGCTCTGCTGAGCATCCTGAACGGGTAAATTAAATGCGGTCTGTAAGGTCATGCGTTATCTCCGCGTACCAGCGTGAAGAAGTCGACCCGGCTGGCGTTGACTTCGGCACGGCGGGCGCTAATCAGCGCCTCGCGTTCCGCTTCCAGCGGGGCAATTAAGGTTTCCATGAGGTTCTGGAAATGCGTTTGTTCCTGCAGCAATGCGTCAATGACCGCACACTGCTCGGCGTGTTGTTTATTGCGACCCAGCAGGTAGCTGTAGCCCAGCGTCCCGCTTTTCAGGCGAATAACCGCGCGGGTGAGCGTGGTGTCGCCAGCAAAGAAGCGATTACCGGTGCCGCCCATACGGGCCTGGATCTGCATCAGTCCGCTTTCCGGGGCGCGGATAAGCTCATAGTCCGGCGTTAGTTTGAGCGCCTTGATACGCGCATTCAGGGCATCGGCATTGCTGTAAGCCAGCGCGCGCATCCAGCGCTGGCGAGTGGCGGTATCGAAATGCATTCAGTGCTCCATGGTGAATTCGATCATGTCGGCGCGGGTCAGGCTGACGGAATATTCCGCCGCCTGTTCTTCGCCTTCACGGTGGTTCAGAGTGCGCACGCACAGCAGCGGCGCCATGTTGGGGATTTCCAGCACCTTGCTCTCTTTGGCCTGCGCACGGCGGGCGCTGATGCGCGTTTGCGTGCGCAGCAGCGTCAGACCGGATTGTTCGCGCAGGTAATCGTGCAGTGAGCCGCTGTTAAAGCCTTGCAGCAGCGGCCACAGCGTGAGGTCGGAAAAATAGTGGTCGATCTGACACAGTGCGATGCCGTTTACCCGGCGCAGGGTGCGCAGGTGAATCACGTTATCGCCCTCGTTAATGCTGAGCGCATCGGCAATGTGGCCGGAGGCCGGACGCAGCACCGCCAGCAGTTTTTCACTGGTGGGGTGGCTGCCCTGGTCCAGCAGGTTCTGACTAAAGCGCGCCTGGGCATTCAGCGGGTAGTCGAACGGGCGCATCAGCACCAGCACGCCGACTCCCTGGCGACGCTGAACCCAACCGCGTTCAACCAACTGGTCAATGGCGCGGCGCAGGGTGTGGCGGTTTACCTCGAAGCGCGCGGCAAGCTGATGCTCGGCGGGCAGATAGTCACCGCAGCGATAATGTTGACGAAGCTCCTGCTCAAGTCTCGCGGCAATTTCCTGATAACGCGTTGGATAACTGGTCGGATGTGTAGACAAGTGCATAGCAATCAATGCCTCGCTAATCAGATAAAGTGCTTACGCAAACGCTGGGAAAGGAAATCCAGCAGGCTGACGGTGACGATGATTAACACCATCAGGGCGCAGGTTTGCTGGAACTGAAAGCCGCGAATCGCTTCCCATAAGGTCACGCCAATACCACCTGCGCCCACCATGCCGACTACCGTGGCCGAGCGAACATTGGATTCAAAGCGATACAGCGAGTAGGAGATAAGCAGCGGCATGACCTGTGGCAGAACGCCGTACAGAATCTCTTCAATTTTGTTGGCTCCGGTGGCGCGAATACCTTCTACCGGACCCGGCTCAATGGCTTCTACCGCTTCGGAAAGCAGCTTGGAGAGTACCCCGGTAGTGTGGATAAACAGCGCCATCACCCCGGCGAATGGCCCTAACCCGACGGCGACCACGAACAGCATGGCGAAGACCATTTCGTTGATGGCGCGACAGGCATCCATCAGGCGACGCATCGGCTGGTAAATCCACCACGGCACGAGGTTATCGGCGCACATCAGACCGAAGGGAATCGACAACACCACGGCGAGGGCGGTACCCCAGACGGCGATTTGCAGCGTGACGGCCATTTCACCGAGATAGTCCTGCCACTGACTGAAGTCAGGTGGAAAGAAGTCGGCAGCGAAGGTTGCCATATTGCCGGAATCCTGGATCAGCGTGAGCGGGGCCATTTCGGCGCCTTTCCACGAGACCACCAGCACGGCGAGAAGAATGGCCCAGCTCAGCAGCGAGAACCAGCTACGCTTGGGCGGGGCAACGGTGATGGTTTGCATGTTTGACTCCGTGCATCGGTTATTGCCGGATGGCGGCGCAGGCGCCTTATCCGGCCTACAAAACATCGTGGCCCGGTAAGCGAAGCGCCACCGGGCATCAGGGTTATTGCACCGCTTTGGTGACGCTGGTCATGGCACCCAGGGCGGCGGTCAGGCGGTCGAGATCATCAAGCTGTGCTTTCAGCGCCGAGGTTTTGCTGGTTTTCTCTTCCTCGTTCAGCCCTTTGTTGTCCTTCACGCCCTGCATCTCTTTAAACAGCGCCAGTTGGCGAATCGGCACCAGTTGCAGATCGCTGGAGGCACGGAACGGCGCCCAACCCAGGCGTTCCAGGACGGTTTTCTGCTCCGGCGTTTTGCCGTAGTTCATGAAGAAGTCGTACACCTTGTCCTTGGTGGCTTCAGAGAGGTTCTTACGCCAGACGATCGGATCGCCTGGGATCAGCGGTGACTTCCAGATAACCTTCAACTCTTTCAGCTTGTCCGGTGCGGACGTTTTCAGCTTGTCGAGGTTTTCGGTGTTGTTGGTAGCCACATCCACCTGTTTGTTGGCGACGGCCAGGGCGTTAGTTTCGTGCCCGGCGTTAACGGTGCGTTTGAAGTCGCTGGCGGAGATGTTGTTTTTGGCGAAGACGTAATAACCGGGGACGAGGAAACCTGACGTAGAGTTGGGATCGCCGTTGCCGAAGGTCAGATCCTTACGTTTGGCGATCAGATCGTTCAGGTTGTTGATCGGGCTGTCTTTGTTAACGATCAACACGCTCCAGTAACCCGGGGATCCGTCGGCGGCTACGGTCTGGGCAAACACTTGTCCGTTAGCGCGATCCACCGCTTCCATTGCTGAGAGGTTGCCGTACCAGGCGATATCCACTTTGTTAAAGCGCATGCCCTGGATGATCCCGGCGTAGTCCGGAGCGAAGAAGGCGTTTACTTTCACGCCCAGCGATTTTTCCATGTCCTTCAGGAACGGTTCCCACTGTGGCTTCAGGTTTTGCTGTGATTCGGTCGAAATAATGCCAAAGTTCAGCGCTTTTTCTTGCTCCTCGGCATGGGCCGGGCTTAACAAGGTACTGACGCTAAACATGCTGGTGAAAGCCAGCGCGGCAACTGTCTTATAGCTCATGTCGTTTCCTTAATTAGTCATTGTTCCAGGCTATTTCACTTGCCAGCCTGAATCCGGGCAGTGCTCAAAATCCTCACGTACTGCGTGTACGCTCCGGTTTTTCCGCGCTGGCCGTCTCCAGCCTGGCTGCGCCAATAACGCCTGGTTTTTTAGAACTATGCAGCCTGCGCGTTCTGTTCGACGCGGTTCATGCTGCGGTAGAGATGGTCAAAACGGTCGTTGTCAAAATGCTGGCTGCTGCCATCAAAGAAGACGTTGCCCTGGCGCAGCGCGACAATGCGTTCGCAGTAGCGCAGGGCGTAATCCACCTGATGCAGCGTGACGACCACGGTGATGCCGTCGGTCTGGTTGATGTCGCGCAGGGTGTCCATCACGATGCGCGCGGATTCCGGATCCAGCGAGGCAATCGGCTCGTCGGCAAGGATGACTTTGGCCTGCTGCATCAGCGCGCGGGCAATCGCGACGCGCTGCTGCTGCCCGCCGGAGAGCGTGGAAACACGTTGATATGCAAAGTGCGCCATGCCCACGCGGGTCAGCGCCTGTAATGCACGCTGTTTTTGTTCCTGGCTAAACCAGCTAAAACAGGTGCGCCAGAACGGCGTGCTGCCGAGCGCGCCAATCAGGACGTTCTCCAGCACCGTCAGGCGGTTCACCAGATTGAACTGCTGGAAGATATAGCCGGTGTGGGCGCGGCTTTTGCGGATATCGCGCGCCAGGCGGCCTTCATGTTGAACGGTGCGGCCCAGCAGCTCGATGTGGCTACCAGGTGATTTATCACCGACGATCAAACCGCTTAAATGACGTAAAAGGGTGGATTTGCCGGAGCCGGACGGCCCAAGCAGAGCCACCATCTCACCGGCACAGATATTCAGATCAACCGCATTAAGCGCCTGATGTTGATTGAAGGATTTGGAGAGTTTCTCGACGCGAATAACCGTTTGCATGATGCGGCCTCCCTAAAAAAGTGGCCCCATCGTGGCGGATCAATGTGACGTTTTCGTTAAAGGAAGGTTACTTGGCGATGAAGAGTTGAGCGATATTTGATGACAGTACGGGAGGGGTTGCCTCCCGTTTGATTACTCGGTTGGCGGCTGCTGCTGTTTGACGACGTTGATCATCCACGGCACGCCATACTGGTCGCTCACTTTACCGAAACCGTGGGCCCAGAAGGTTTCCTGCCAGTCCATTTCGATTTTTCCGTTTACTGCCAGGTTATCAAACCAGCGTTTACCTTCGTCGACGTTTTGTGTGTCGAGCACCAGCGTAAAGCCAGAGTAGTGCGCATTTCCGTCGGGGGCGCTATCGCTCATCATGATATCGCTGCCCGCAACGCGCAGGTTGGCGTGGGCAATAGCGGTATCGGGGAATTTCATGCCAGAAGGGCAACCTTCTTCACTGTCCTGCGCCGATTTGGGCATTTCACCGAAGTTGATTTTGTAGAGCAGCTCAGCGCCTAACGTTTTTTGGTAGAAGGCGATAGCGTCAGCGCAGTTGCCTGCAAAGGAGATATAGGGACTTAACGGCATAATCTTTACCTCAGAGTAAGAGAAGCCAGTTAAGTGTAGTTATCGTCTGTATAAATAAACCAGGCGGGAAGTATGGGCTTCCCGCCTGGCAGATGAGCTGGTGTAGACCTGATGAGCGTAGCGCCGTCAGGCAATTTGCATCAGTTCTTTTTCACAAACTCAGATTTCAGCTTCATTGGGCCAAAGCCATCGATTTTGCAATCGATGTTGTGGTCGCCTTCAACCAGGCGGATATTCTTCACTTTGGTACCGATCTTCAGCATGGAAGAGCTACCTTTTACCTTCAGATCTTTTACTACGGTAACGCTGTCGCCATCGGCGAGCAGGTTGCCATTAGCATCTTTAACGATCAGTTCGTCGCTGTCCTGAGCGGGTTCAGCGTCGTTCCATTCGTGAGCGCATTCCGGGCAGATGAACATGCCGTTATCTTCGTAAGTGTATTCGGAGTTGCATTGTGGGCAGTGTGGTAATGACATGTGGATTTCCTCAAAAGTCAGCAGGGGCAAAAGCGCCCAAAATTGGCAGATTGCCGAAAAAGGCCGCAATT
This sequence comes from Citrobacter sp. wls827, assembly GCF_005280875.1. Lineage (NCBI taxonomy): Bacteria > Pseudomonadati > Pseudomonadota > Gammaproteobacteria > Enterobacterales > Enterobacteriaceae > Citrobacter > Citrobacter sp. wls827. Next base: position 20,938 of record NZ_SZWR01000015.1, on the reverse strand, counting down.
ATACATAAAATCCCTGCTTTTGTCGGGGCTACAGGCCAATTATGCCCAACTATCTGTTGTGGCGTCAGGTTGCTTTCACGTCTATGAAAACCAGAAGGAATATTTTTTAAGGGAAATTGCTACGTTTAGCTATTTAAGATAAGGTGAGGCGAAACACCCGATATTCATAGGTAGCATGGCTTACAGACTAGCTAAGTCATTGTGAGTGAATACTTTGTGACCCCCTTAAATTTGGTAGGGGAATTAAGCTGGCATTTTTTAAAACTGAACTACTCTGTTTATCTTTCTTACTTAATATAGTAAGTGAGAGGCATCAGGCCAGCAGTCATACGATAAATTTTATTTTAATAATATCAGCTGGTTGTTTTAATTTTAATTATTTCCACACGTAATTATAAAAGCCGAAAATCTATAAATAAAACGATTTGGCTAAATAAAAGTAATGCTATTTGCGTTAAGGAAAGATTTTCCATGTACACACAGACAATTTATGAATTAAGTCAGGAAGCTGAACGCTTACTGATGCTCTCTCTTGAACATCTCAGGCAATTGCAGAAATTGCCAATGACCTCGGCGAATGATGTCATGCTGAAAAAAGGAGAGCATAGTGGACAGGTTGTTCAGCCCCTGCATTTCAGCGCGCGTGGCATGGATGTCCAGCAGGCAACGCTCAACAATGAACTGCGAAAGATTACCCGTCTGGAAATGGTTCTGGCGATCGTCGGTACGATGAAGGCGGGAAAGTCGACAACGATTAACGCGATTGTCGGAACTGAGGTTTTACCTAATCGTAATCGCCCGATGACGGCGTTACCGACCCTTATCCGCCATACACCGGGACAGAAAGAGCCGGTGCTGCATTTTTCGCATGTCGCGCCAATTGACGCCTTAATGAAAGTATTACAGCAGCGCGTGCGGGAATGCGATCGTCAGCGTCTGGCTCAGACGCTGGAAATAGATAAGGATATGAATGCCCTGCTTCAACATATTGAAAACGGCGTGGCATTTGAACGCTATTACCTTGGCGCACAGCCTATTTTCCATTTTCTCAAGAGCCTGAACGATCTGGTGCGTTTGTCTAAAGCGCTGGAGGTGGAGTTTCCGTTTGCCGCCTATGCTGCAATTGAGCATATTCCGGTTATTGAGGTTGAGTTCGTGCATCTGGCCGGGCTGGCAAGTTATCCGGGACAATTGACGCTGCTGGATACGCCCGGGCCGAATGAAGCCGGGCAGCCACACTTACAACAAATGCTCAATGAACAGCTGGCGCGGGCTTCAGCGGTACTGGCGGTGATGGATTATACCCAACTGAAGTCGATTTCGGATGAGGAAGTCCGTCAGGCCATTATGGCGGTTGGAAAGTCAGTACCGCTGTATGCGCTGGTTAACAAATTCGATCAGAAAGACCGCAACAGTGATGATGAAGAGCAGGTGCGGGCGTTAATTTCCGGCACGTTGATGAAAGGTGGTATTACGCCTGAACGTATTTATCCGGTCTCCTCAATGTGGGGATATCTGGCCAACAGGGCACGTCATGAACTCGTTAATAATGGGCGCTTGCCGGATCATCAGGAGCAGCGCTGGGTCCAGGACTTTGCCGAAGCGGCACTCGGCAGGCGCTGGCGTACCACCGATCTTGAGGATAAAGAACATATTCGCCATGCCGCCGATCTGCTGTGGGAGGATTCGTTGTTTGAGCAGCCGATCCAGAAAGTCATTCACGCCGCTCACGCCAATGCTTCGCTGTATGCGCTTCGCTCGGCATCACACAAGTTATTGAACTATTCGCAAAGCGCACACGAATATCTGGAGTTTCGCGCCCACGGCTTAACCGTAGCCTATGAGCAGTTGCAGATGAATATCGCGCATATTGAAGATGATATGCAACAGTTGCAGAGAAGCCAGGCGCGGGTGGGCGACGAGGTCAGTCACGAGGTTGAGCTGGCGCTGGAGGCTGCTGCGGCCTATCTCAGTGAGCAACAGACCGAGATTCTGTGCGGCATCAATACGTTCTTTGTTAAAGAAAACGTGCTGATGATGTCACAACATGGCATGGGAGCTGCCATTGCAACGGCGGAAATGGCCGGTGATATGCTGGTGTTGCATGACGAGGGGCAAGCGAAAATTGTGTTAGATAAAATTCGCTCCTCCTGTGAGGTTGTCCTGCTGGCGGCGCAGGAGAGTATCAGCCGGGACCTGGCGCTGCGTTTTGAGGCGCTTGAATCGACGTTATCCCGGGCGCTGAATGACGCTATGCGGCCTATTGAGCAGCGGGTGAAAGACGATCTGAATCATGCCGGATTTCGGGCGCGGATCCGTTTTCCAGCCTTTCATGCGGCGATGTTTAATTTCAATACCCGCCAGTTGTTTAACGAGGCTATTGAACAGGATATCCCTGCTGATAATACCCCGTCCACCGGTGGTGTTGTGCGTGACACGTTCTCACGTTGGTTGAATCAGCCCAACTGGGGATGGAATGATTATGTCGAAACAAAAACGCGTTACCTCATTGATATGGGCGCGTTGCACAAGAATCTTGTCCATTATGTCACTCAGTTTTGCCAACAAATTCGTAAAGCTTTAGTTGCTCAGGTCGATATTTCCGTTACGGCAGGCATGGCCACGTTTTTTGCTGATTTTTCACTGTGTCTGACGCAATTGCAGGCGAGCCTGCGCGAGAGTCTGACCCTGCGCCAGCAAAATGAATCGGCGGTGAATGCAATGAATGAACAATTGCAGCATCGTATTACGACGGCGGCATGGATTTATGAAGATTCCCGCTTGCTGCGTGACGATATCCACACCCTTTTTGCAACCGAGCATACATGACTAACGTGTTACTGGAAGGCCCTGGGCGGACGCTGGAGTGCGTCTACCCGAAGTTTATGGTCGATCTGGTTCAGGGAGATGAAACCAAACGTTCCGGCGGTTTTCTGCAGCAGCAGCAGCGGTTGCGTGCGCGCCTGACGCAGGAAGTGTTATCCCAGACGCAACTGCGGGCGTGGGTGATGGCGGGGGTTTCCAGCGAACACCTGGTGATGCGCCTTAAGCTGGTGGAAAAACTGGCGGGTACTATCGATCCTGGTCACCTGGCGCTGGTACGTATTGCCGAGCGACTGGTGTTCTTACAACAAACTGAACAGCCACGCGGACAATCAACTCCCGGCGTGATGCAGCAATTAATTTCACTGGCTGACGGGTTTGCCCAACGTAGCGCATATAAAGAGAAAGCGTTGACGCAACGTGGGCTGACCGTGCAGGCAGGCGAACACAGTGAACAGATTTTTACTCGCTGGCGGGCTGGCGCGTATGACGGCTGGTCATTACCCGGACGCTGCTTTGTTGCGCTGGAGGAACTGCGCTGGGGCGCCTTTGGTGATGCCTGTCGGCTGGCGAATGCCGATGTAGTGTCGATGCTAAAAGACAATTTACGCACGATGGCTGCCCAGACGCTGGCGCATAGCGTGAATGCGGCACCTACTACGCGCCATTATTATCATCAATGGCTGAACTCACCTGCAGTTGGGGGGTCGAGCGAACATAACGATCTGCTGAGTTGGCTGGGTGACTGGTGCGATGCACAGCGCCATCCGGTGAGCTGGTCGGTGACGCAGCGTTGGCAGAATGTGGCGTTAGGGATGCCGAGACTGTGTTCGGCAAAGCGACTGGTTGATGCGATGGTTGAGGAGATTTTCGCACCCCCCCAGCTTATCAGTTGAGCTGGGGGGCGTGAGGCAAAGGCAGGCTTAGTGGTGCAGTGAGTCTGCCGGGGTCGCCACCGTCTCGTTGGCGACCTGATTTTTATTAAAACGTTTGGCATACAACGCGGTGATAATCGGCACCAGAATGGCGGTGACAATCACGCTGGCAGCGACCAGAGCAGTTGCCGAAGCGGCAACCGGTTCAAATGCCGGGTTAATCTGGGCGATGATGACTGGGTTAGCCACCGCGGCACCAGCGGCAGAAGAGGCTGCTACGCCCGCCGTACCGTTCCCGCCACCAATGACGCGGTCAGCAATAATCAGCGGGATACCGGTGATAACGATGACGGCCACACCCAGCAGGATACCCAGCAGACCGGTATCAACGATGACGCTCAGGTTAATGGTGTTACCCAGTGCGAAGCCGAAGAACGGAATCAGTACCGGTGTCGCTTTGCTAAAGAAGGCACGCAGGTCGTGATCCAGGTTGCCCAGTGTAAAGCCGATCAGGAACGGCAGGACCGCGCCGATGAAATGGTGCGGCTCGAAAGAGGCCAGACCGGCAGAGCCCAGAATGACCATGGTCATTAACGGACCGGATTCCAGAGACATTAACACAAATGCGCCAGACTCTTCTTTCGTACCGTACTGGTTCATCAGGCTGGCGTACAAACCCCCGTTGGTCATGTCCATTGCTGAGACAATTGCCAGTACGGAAAGACCTGCAAAGAACCCGGTTTGAATGCCTGTATCAGGAATAAATGAAGCGGCAATCATTGCCACTGCCCAGGCTACGGCTATTTTGGTTAATACCAATGTACCTGACTTGCGTAATACCGTACCGGTTGCTCGCAAATCAATTGATGCACCGATACAAAAAAACCATACTGCCAGAATCGGAACTGTCCCGCTGATCATACCTTTGGTAAATGAACCGAAATACGCGCCCGTATCGGGAGCTAACGTATTTAACACTGCGCCTAATAACAGAGGAATCAACATCATTCCGCCGGGGATGTGTTCAATCGTGGCTTTAATTTTCATAAACGTCCTCATGTCTTGTCGCAGGTTATAAACGCGCAAGAAAGTAAAAAAATCATTTAAATTCAAAATGTTACTTGTGTTTTTTAACAGAGAAAACGGCTATCTCTTTGTTTTATAAAATCTAACGCGGCATACGTTGAGCATGTTTCTGCTCCCAGGGATATTGCGTCTGGAATTAGTTTGCATTCACAGGAACATTGATTCAATCAAAATAAAACGATGTTTTAGTTATCTTCATCACATATTCCGAGCAAAGATCACTACAGGTTCCGATTATTAAAAAACCTGTGATCTTTTTGTGAAGGGATTAGGTGGTTTTTTTGCTAGCAGAATAATAGTGACTACTGTGATTGTTGATGGGGCCAGGTGATTTATTCTTGTATTTAATTGTCAGTAAATCGCAAGCGTGCCATGTAAAAAAGCTGACTCAGAATGACCTTATTTACGCAGGTTGACGAAATGAAAAACTATGTGTGAAGTTGATCACACATTTAAACACTGTTAGGGTAAAGAGGTCATTAACCGCCCAATCAGGCGTCAACAGGTTCGGTTGTACTGCTCATTTTCAGTCAGTGTAAGTAAACCTGCTACGCTTGTTACAGGGATTGCGCCTGTGCAATCCCCGCTCGGCGATGACCTTAGCGCATACGGCGTTGGGAGACTCGAACTGTAGCGCGACAGGGCTAAGTCTATGAGGACTAGTATGCTAAAAAGGAAAAAAATAAAGCCAATTACGCTTCGCGACGTCACCATTATTGATGACGGAAAACTGCGAAAAGCCATTACCGCCGCGTCACTCGGTAATGCAATGGAGTGGTTTGATTTTGGTGTTTATGGGTTTGTTGCTTACGCATTAGGTAAAGTGTTCTTCCCGGGGGCTGACCCCAGCGTGCAGATGGTTGCTGCACTCGCTACCTTCTCCGTTCCCTTTCTGATTCGACCGCTTGGCGGATTGTTCTTCGGTATGCTTGGCGATAAATACGGTCGCCAAAAGATCCTGGCTATCACGATTGTGATTATGTCGATCAGTACCTTCTGTATTGGGTTGATCCCTTCGTATGCGTCTATTGGTATCTGGGCACCGATCCTGCTGTTGCTGTGTAAGATGGCACAGGGCTTTTCGGTCGGCGGCGAGTATACCGGCGCGTCGATTTTTGTCGCAGAGTATTCCCCGGACCGTAAGCGTGGATTTATGGGCAGTTGGCTGGACTTCGGCTCGATTGCCGGGTTTGTGCTGGGTGCGGGCGTGGTGGTCCTGATCTCAACTGTCGTCGGCGAAGACAACTTCCTTGAGTGGGGCTGGCGTATTCCGTTCTTCCTGGCGCTACCGTTAGGGCTGATTGGCCTGTATCTGCGTCATGCTCTGGAAGAAACACCTGCATTTCAGCAGCATGTCGACAAGCTGGAGCAGGGCGATCGTCAGGGTCTGCAGGAAGGACCGAAGATTTCGTTTAAAGAAATTGCGACTAAACACTGGCGTAGCCTGCTGGCGTGCATCGGTCTGGTGATTGCGACCAACGTCACCTACTACATGCTGCTCACCTATATGCCGAGCTACCTGTCGCATAACCTGCACTACTCTGAAGATCACGGTGTGCTGATTATTATCGCCATTATGATTGGTATGCTGTTTGTGCAGCCGATTATGGGGCTGCTGAGTGACCGCTTCGGACGCCGTCCGTTTGTGATTATGGGCAGTATTGCGCTGTTTGTGCTGGCCATTCCGGCATTTATCCTGATTAACAGTAACGTTATCGGCCTGATTTTCGCCGGGTTGCTGATGCTGGCGGTGATCCTTAACTGCTTCACCGGGGTGATGGCATCAACGTTACCGGCGATGTTCCCGACACATATTCGCTACAGTGCGCTGGCCGCCGCGTTTAATATCTCGGTCCTGGTAGCTGGTCTGACCCCGACGCTGGCCGCCTGGCTGGTGGAAAGCTCGCAGAACCTGATGATGCCAGCTTATTATCTGATGGTGATTGCGGTGATAGGTTTAATTACCGGCGTGACCATGAAAGAAACCGCCAATCAGCCGCTGAAAGGGGCGACACCTGCCGCTTCGGATATTCAGGAAGCGAAAGAGATCCTCGGCGAGCACTACGACAATATTGAGCAGAAAATCGAAGACATCGATCAGGAAATTGCAGAGCTGCAGCTTAAGCGTTCGCGCCTGGTGCAGCAGCATCCGCGTATTGATGAGTAATCGTGTCATTGCCTGATGGCGCGAGCTTTTAGGCCTACGGGTCGCATTGTACTTTGTAGGCCGGATAAGGCGTCAGCCGCCATCCGGCGCGTGGCCTTAAGGTTGGCTTAATATCCTTCAGGCAAACTCTCCTCCATAGTATCGGAGGAGAGTGTCATGAAAACCCGTATTTATGAAAGTTTGACCACCGTTTGCAGCGTACTGATTGTGAGCAGTTTTTTGTACGTGTGGGTGAGCTCTTACTGATCTTTCTCCAGCACCACCCAGGCGCGAGTGCCACTGGCTCCTGGGCGGTTTTGCAAAAAGAACTGCCCGTGATGTAACTGGGTAATTCGACTGACAATGCTCAGCCCCAGCCCAATCCCGCCAAAACGGCTATCCATACGCACAAACGCTTTGCTCAGTTCCCCACATTTACTTTCATCAATGCCTGGCCCTTCATCTTCGACGGCCATGACGGCATCATGCTCTGTATTCAGGCTAATCGTAATATGGGTGCCTTCCGGGCTGTAGCGATGGGCGTTCTCCACCAGATTTCTCAGCAGCATCCGCAATAGCGTGGCGTCGCCGCGTACGATGACATCCTCTGCGCTTGCCGGTAGGAGCAACGTTTGCTGGCGCTGGTCCAGCATCGTGCTGAGTTCATCGTAAGAGGGCAGAATCACGTCCTCCAGTAGTTTGACGTGCTGGTAGCTTCCGGCCGAAAACGACTGACCCACACGGGCGAGTTGCAACAGCTGCGACACGCTGTCCATCATTTGGTCGAGTCGGGTGATGAGCGGCGTAACGTCAACATTGTGGGTTTTTGACAGCAATTCCAGATGCAGACGAACGCCGGATAGTGGTGTTCGTAGCTCATGGGCAACGTCGGCAGTAAACAGACGCTCGTTGTCGATAGTGGTTGTTAGCCGCGTAACCAACTGATTGAGCGCCGTCACCACCGCCTGTATCTCAATGGTGGAGCTACGGATATTAATGGGAGCCAGATTATCCGCTGTGCGAGTTTCTAACTCCTGTTGGAGATCGGCAAGAGGACGGGTAATGCGCCGTACCGCCTGATAGCAAATAATGAGCGTCAGGCTGACCATAAAAATGCCGGGGACGATCAGGCTGGCGATAGCCTCGCGGATCTCATGCATGATATGGCGATCGTTGTTACGGTTTTCGCGTAACGCCTGTTCGAACAGCTGTATTTGCTCGGTGCTTTCGTGCCACAACCAGAAGGTGCTAATCAGCTGGAAGACCAGCAGAATCAGGCCGATCGTCAGCATTAAACGCTGGCGAAGCGGGAGCGGTTGTTTTAGAAAACGCATCAAATTCACTTAGCTTTCCTCAGTAGCGGCCAGCATGTAGCCAAAACCTCGAACCGTGCGAATGCGTGATTTTCCCACTTTATCGCGCAGGTTGTGGATGTGGACTTCCAGCGTATTGGTCGACGGCTCGTTGTCCCAGCTGTAGATGTCGTTATACAGAATCTCCCGGTGTACCGGGCTTCCCGCTTTGAGCATCAGCCGCGACAATAGCGCGTACTCTTTTGGCGTTAAGACAATTTCTTGTCCATCCATCCACACCTGGCGGCGGCCGATATTCAATGTCAGGTTGCCAATGATAATCTCACTTTCACCCTGATTGTTATGCCGACGTAACAGCGCCCGAATGCGGGCATGCAGTTCTTCCAGCGCGAACGGTTTGACCAGATAGTCATCAGCGCCGACATCCAGTCCGGTGATGCGGTCTTTCACGGTGTCGCGGGCGGTCAGAATGAGTACCGGCACGGTGTATTTTTTCTGCCTGATGCGGGTCAGAAAATGCAGGCCATCCTCATCCGGTAAACCTAAATCCAGAACGACAAGGCTGTAATGCCCCGTTTCCAGGCAATGCTCGGCGGCACGGGCCGTGGATACGCCATCGCAGGCGTAGCCTTCCGTTTGTGCGGCAAGTATCAGCCCCTGTAGTAACAGCGTATCGTCTTCAACAATCAGAATTTTCATTCGGTTAGCCTCCCCGGCAGGGTTGCAGAATATCATCTGCCGCTTGGTATTTCTGTGTTTGCACGCCCGTTAATCCCAGCAGGGTTGAGAACAGATTATCCTGTGAGAAATCTTCTGAGCTGGCCCGTTTTTGTAAACATGTCTGAGAGACCTGATAGCGTTGCTGATAATCTTCTGAGAGCCACAACAGCATCGGTACATGTTTTTGTGTGTCAGGTGCAATCGAATACGGCAGACCGTGCAAGTAGACGCCGTTTTCTCCTAAGGATTCACCGTGATCGGAAAGATAAACCAGGCTGGTGGTGAAATTGTCCTGATGCGCTTTCAGTATATTGATCGCTTTATCAACAATATAGTCAATGTACAGGATGGTATTGTCGTAGGTATTCACCAGTTGCTGCTGCGAACAGGTTTGAATTTCGTTGGTATCGCAGGTTGGGGTAAATTTCTTAAACTGTGGCGGATAACGGTTGTAATAGGTTGGACCATGGCTGCCGATGGTGTGCAGCACGATCACGCCGTCGCCCTTCAGGTTATTAATGTACTCTTCCAGCCCGTGGAACAGGACTTCATCGTAGCATTCACCGTTAATACACTGTCCTGGTAAGTTCAGCGCAGTCATATCCTGATGCGGTACGCGGTCACAGGCACCTTTACAGCCGCCGTCGTTATCATTCCACAGAACGTTAATTCCCGCCCGTTGGATGATATCGAGTACGCCTTCCTGGTGGTGAGCCAGCTCTTCATCGTAATGCGCTCGTGGCATGTCGGAGAACATGCAGGGAACGGAAACGGCTGTCGCCGTACCGCAGGACGTTGTATGCGGGAAATAAACGACATCATCTTTTTCCAGCAACGGATTGGTCTGACGTGAATAACCTGACAGAGAGAAGTTGTCGCCGCGTGACGTTTCACCGAGCACCACAATAGTGAGGTTCTTACGTTTTCCTTTCACCATTTCTGGATTACGGTGCGCATCTTCGCCAATACGCACCAGCGGCAGGTTGGCCAGTCTCTGGTGTGAATACCAGGATGACGTTGCCACGATGCTGTTGGACGGGCTGAGGGACTTAACCAGCTCTTTGTTATTACGAAACAGCGATGCGTAATCTTTATAGAAGAAGGCGGCGACCAGCACGATAAGCAGTGCCGATATCAGGATATTCGCAGCGCGATACAACACGCTGCGCAGCACTGGCGTAATGGGTTTGATTCTTATCCAGCAGGCAACGATGGCGGCCAGAATGCCGCTCAGCCCCAGCGTCAGGAGCATTTGCGGCGTCATGAGGGCGAAGGTTTCAGCCGGTGTGGTATCCATCATGTTGGCGATCATCGAGCGGTCGATGATGATGCCGTAGGTCATGATGAAATACTGGGCGGATGCTCCGACCAAAATGAAAATGCACGCGACCAGGCGGTTAAGCCACAGGAAAGAGGCCAGCGTGAGCACGATATTCATGACGCTGAACGCGACAACCGGCATCGATAAGAACACCAGGATATTGCGCAGGGAATCCAGCGGAAGGTCTTGCAGTACCTGTTTGTAGAACGCGATGTTCAGGAAGGTCGCAAGATAAAATGAGATCAGCAATAGCCAGCTGATTTGCCCGAGAGTCGGTCTTTTAAACAGGAGCTTTAACATTAAGGGGGTTCCATCGACTAAGTGGAGCGGATCCTCTCAAAGTAAAATTAAGCCAACATTAAGTTCTTAATGTTAGCAGGTACTGGTGGGGTGTGTGATGCGTAGGCCCGATGCGCTTATGTCATCGGGCAACGACGCTTACAGGCATTAATTATTGTTGGTCGGGGCATCCAGAGGATACGGGTTTTTATGGATCCGGTTGTAATTGAGCGCATACAGTGCGGTGATTACCATCAACATCACGAACGACCACATCACTTCTTTGGCGCCAGAACCCACCACCGCCCAGATGCAGTAGACAAATGCCACAAAGGTCACCAGTAAGTACATCGGACGCGCTTTACCAAAGTGACCGTGGCCCAGCAGCAGCAATGCCGCGCAGGTGTACAGATATGGCACCAGGGTGAAGATAACGGAGACCGAAGAGACCAGACCAAATTCTTTTGCTGCGTTTGGCGACATGCTGCTGAACTGGAAGAGGGTCATCAGGATCCCGACGATGATTAGCCCGGCAACCGGTGTTCCCGCCTTGTTGACGCGAGCGAAAATCGGTGGGAATAGGCCGTCATCGGCTGCCGCTTTTGCGGTCTGGCCGGCCAACAGTGTCCAACCACCCAGTGAGCCAAGGCACCCAGCCGCTGCACAGAAGGAGACAATGGCCCCAGCGGTATCACCCAGTGCCATGCGTGCAGCATCACCAAACGGTGAGGCTGACACCCGCAGCGCAGCGTTAGGGATCATACCCATAATCGCCGTAGTTGAGAGAACGTAGCAGACGGCGGCAATCAGTACCCCGCCAATGGTGGCGATAGGGACGTTACGTTTCGGGTTTTTAACCACACCGGCGGCAACGGAGGCGCTTTCAACCCCAATGAACGACCATAAGGTTACGTTTAAGGTGCTTTGGATGGCGCCGAAGGTATTCATGCCGCTGACGTTCCAGGCCGCCATATAGGTTTCACCGCGGAACCAGAACCAGCCGAAGACGGCAATACCGACAATGGGCACCAGCGCCAGTACTGTCGCAACGGCCTGCACGCGAGTGATCATTTTTGGACCGACAATATTCAGCAAGACGAAAACCCACAGTACAACGACACAGGTGAGCGTCAGAACCAACGGATCTTTTAAGATAGGGAAGAAGTAGCTCAGGTAACCGACGCCAATAACGACCATGGCGATGTTACCAATCCAGCAGGCCAGCCAGTACAGCACGTTGGTCTGGTAGCCTAAAAAAGGACCGAAACAGCGGCGCGCATAAGCGTAAGAACCACCGGGACTGGAGTCTAAGGACGACATTTTGGCGTACACCATCGACAGTGCCAGCGCACCGATAATAGTGACCAACCATCCGTAGATTGCAATCCCGCCAGTTGACGCCAGGTTTGCGGGTAGCAGGAATACACCGGAACCCATAATATTCCCCGACACCATAAGGGTGACGGGGATTAAGCCCACTTTGTGAGCATCAGCATCCGTCGACATATTTTTTAACTCCTGATAAGGATAAATGACGTCACATCATACCTCTTCAGAAGACTATTTTATGATGACGGAACAGGGGTATCGCCAATGCTGATATTATTATGGCTCATCGCTAAATGATCAAAAATCAGGCAGCGGAGGGTTCCCGATGTTGACTGACATAATGCAGTGGCGTCATTCCATAGAACTCTTTGAAGACGGAGATAAAGTATGAAGTACTGTTATATCCGCACAGCTGAGATACCTGTGAAATGTTTTTCCCGTCCATCATTAATTGATTGACGGCATAACGCATACGACATGTGGTTATTATTTGACTGTAACTTGTATTTTCATTTTTTAGCTTTTTCTTTAACAAACTGGGACTCAGGCATAAGCAACTGGCGACCATGCTTAAATTCCAGTCTTTATGAATATCGCTCTCAATGATGTGGTAAACGCTGTCGCTGATGCGATTGCGTAACATATGCATAAGTAGGGAGATAAACTTTTTGCTGTCGAGAAAACGCGATAATACGGTGAACAGTAGCGAACGGGTACGCTCATTTTCGCCTTCGTTTTGCGTTTCCATCACGCTGTGTTGAGCGGCAACCCGAAAGACATCCGGCGTCAGGCATACGGCGGTCATCACCGGATTGGCGCTACGTTGCCAGAGAGGGAACTGTGAAAGATCTTTATTTAAAAATCGTAGATAGTCTTTAATGACATCGCGACTGATATGTACGACCAGTGCGTTATTAAGTGAAGAAAAATCGATAATATTATTATCACACGCCACCAGAGCCATGTGGTTAGCTTTTAAACTGATGGCTTCTTTACCGTTAATCCTTAACCAAACATCTTTCTCCGTTAATACAACAACACAAGCTTCTTTGCTGCAAAGCCTCATACCCAAACTCCCGGAATATGAACATCAAATACCGTAACTCAGCACCTGCTGAGTAATCGCGGCTAAAAAAAAATTGTATGATGAATCAAGACAAGCGATAAAATAGCGTGATTTTTAGTAATTACAATATCTGTAGGGATTCTTGGCATGTACATAATTTTTTACGCAAGTGGCAACGTACTATTTGCGTATAAAAAAAGCGCGGGGTGGTCCCGCGCAAAAGGTATGACAATGTTATTGTTTTGCAGCAATACTCAGGAATTACTCAACTATCACACGTCAACCTTATAAAAAATAGACTATCTAAAAAACGACATTAGGCTTTCACGCACATGACGTGATACACACCGTCAATAATTTCCGTTCCTTCGGTTTCATGTTCAAAGCCAGGAAAATGATGATCCCAGGATTGCAACGAACGTAGATAACTAATCTGCGGGCTGTTGGCATCGCCAAAGTTTTCCCCGGACAGCAGCATTGGAATTCCCGGTGGGTAAGGAATGACGGAGTTGGCTGCGATACGACCCGGCAGATTTTCAATCGCCACCATCTCAACGTTATCGCTGACTATCGCGTTATAGGCTTCACGCGGGGTCATTTCAGCAACAGGCAGGCCAGAGTAGGCCGCATTGAGTCGGCTACCTGGGTTATTTTCTTTCAGCCAGGCGAACATGGTGTCGCCCAGATCGTGAATACCCATATTTGCGTAAGTGTCAGGATGTTCCTCTACCAGTTCCGGCATCACCTGTGAGAGCGGAGTATTGGCATCATAGTGGTGTTTGAAAGAGCACAGTGTGTTTATCAGCGTGCCCCATTTACCACGGGTGATCCCCATTGAGAACAAGAACATAATCTGGAAATCGGTGGTACGGGTCGGTACGATGCCGTGGCGGCTAAGCCAGGCGGTAACCAGCGCCGCCGGAACACCGGTCTGTTCCAGTTCACCATCATCACCCATACCTGGCGCCAGAATACTGACTTTAATGGGGTCCAGCATGCTCCAGTTATCTGGCAGGTCTTTAAACCCATGCCAGGATTCACCGGGGCGCATTACCCAGCAGTTCTGGTCGGTCGTCAGGAGTTGGGTTGGCGCATCGGCAAAGTCATAGGTTTTGCCGGTCTGCGGATCGGTAACCACCTCTTTGTTCCACGGTTTGAAGAACCAGTCGCCCTCAGCCGTGAATTCTTTGTACAACCGTGCCATCGCCTGACGGAAATCGACGGCTTCATCGATCACTTCCTGGGTGAGCGACAGGCCACTGTTACCGTCCATCATGGAAACTGCCACGTCGTTTGATGCACAGATGGCATACAGCGGAGACGTGGTGGCGTGCATCATGTACGCCTGGTTAAAGCGGGAGAAATTAACCGCGCCACGGCCTTCACGGACGTGAATGTAAGATGCCTGAGAGAGCGCATTCAGCAACTTATGGGTCGAGTGGGTGGCAAAAACGGTGGGGCCGTTATGGTCGCCAGGTGCACCACGCATAGCGTAGTGATCGGCATAAATCGGGTTGAAACGCGCATAGCCGTACCAGGCTTCATCGAAATGAATGCGATCGCTGGTCTGGGCTAGCAGGTCTTGCGCCTCTTTTGCGTTGTAGCAGACGCCGTCATAGGTGCAGTTGGTTACAACGCTATATGACGGTTTCTGTCCGGTTTTGTCTTTTGTCAGTGGGCTTTCGCTGATTTTTCTCTGCAATGTTTCGGGCTGCATTTCCTGCGGGTAGATAGGCCCGATAATGCCGTAGCGGTTGCGGCTTGGTACCATGTACACCGGTTTTGCCCCGGTAAGAATGAGCCCTTGTTCAATGGATTTATGGCAGTTACGGTCCAGCACTACCACATCGTTATCAGTCATGCATGCCTGCATGATGGTGCGGTTAGAGCCAGAAGTACCGACCACCACGGACCATGAGTGGTCAGCGCCGAAGACACGTGCGGCATATTTTTCGCTTTCACCAAACGCGCCAGTATGGTCAAGCAGTGAACCTAGTGATGCGCGTTCAATACCCATGTCGCTACGGAATAGGTTTTCACCGTAGTAGTCATGATAGAAACGACCGGCCGGCGTTTTAGTAAATCCCACGCCGCCCTGGTGACCAGGGGCTGCCCAGGAATATTCGTGAATGTCACTGTATTTCATCAGCGCGCTGAACAGCGGTGGTAACAGCTGTTGGCGGTAACGGGTCATCGCAGCAACGGCGCGCCCGGCGATAAAGTCAGCGGTATCTTCAAGAATCCAGGCGAATTCATCGACAAGCTCCAGCAGATCGCGATCCAGCGATGCGGTGGCTTTTTCCCGATCGCCCAGCAGGAAAACAGGGACGTTTTGCTGGCGTTCGTGGAGCTTGCCGATCAATTGCCTGACATTCAGGTGTTCATCTTGTTGTTCCATTTGATAGCTGAACATCAGGCAATCAATGGCTTCATTTGCCGCGAGGATGGCATAACCATCGTCGAATGAGGTGGATTTAATGACGGTAACATTTTGGCGACTTAAGGCATCTGCCAGACGCTCAACAGCGCTACCAACCCAGGTGTCCTGATGCAGAAACTCACTTTCAACAATTAATACTTTCATCATCTTTTACCCGGTAGTGGAGAGGTTGCAATTTATGGATTGCAGACACACCGTATGAATGTGACGCAGGCAAGTATTATCCTGACAAATTGGGCTGTAAAGTGGCTGGTAAATGAGCGTATTTTATTTTTATTCCTTTATAAACAAATAGTTAACATTCATCGAAGGCAGTTTTTCAGCATTGTTTATCGACAGGGGAATTATTTTTTTGGCTGATACTGATATTGCCGAATGGGGTGTGCTGTCAGTGGGCATGTGTTTGCGCCATCCGACGCTTATCCGGCTATCGATTGTCGATGTTGCTGGCTCAGTTTGCGGTACTGCTGTGGTGACATGCCGACAAATTTGCTGAAAGTATCGTAAAAACGACTGCTGGAGCGAAATCCGGCGGTAAGGGCGACGTCCAGAATGGTTTTATCAGTGTCGCTCAGCAATGCGCGAACGTGGTTGATACGCATCGCGGTAATGTACTGCTTCATGGTGAGTTGCATCACACGCTGGAAAATCCCCATTGCATAGTTGGGGTTGAGCTTCACGTGCTCCGCAACATCGTTGATGGTGAGCGCCTGATCGTAGTTGTCGGCAATAAAACTGAGCATTTGACTCACGTAAAACTGCGCGTGACGTGAAACGCTGTTTTTGTGCGTGCCCGCGGTTTTATTGACCAGGACGGGCTGCCAGCCGGAGAGGCTAAACCGCTTGAGCATCAGGCTAATTTCATCGATGGCAAGCTGGCGAATCTGTTCGTTCGGGCTGCTTAGCTCCTGTTGCCAGCGCTGAACTTCAAAGGTGCTCAACTGCTGAGAGGCCTGTGATTTGATGACCATGCCATGAGTGACGTGGTTGATCAGCTCACGGTCCAGTGGCCAGGAGAGAAACAGGTGCATGGGTAAATTAAAGATAGCCATGTTCTGGCAGGCGCCAGGTCGTATTAACTGGTGCGGCGTACAGGCCCAAAACAGGGTGATATGGCCCTGTTTTATCTGCACCACTTCGTTATTGATCAGGTATTCCACATCGCCGTCGAACGGTACGTTAATCTCCACCTGTCCATGCCAGTGGCTGGTGGTCATGGCGTGCGGTGCGCGTAGTTCGATATCGAGACGTTGATATTCCGAGTACAGCGACAGTGGGCTACGGGTTTGTTTCTCATCGCTGTTACACATGTGCGGATCGGGGGGAAGCGCTGAGATTGGCGGCGTGGTCATGGTAACTCCAGTTCCTGATTGTTCAGAATCATGCCATTTTTCAGCGGATAAGACTGCGAATCGGCGCGCAAATCAGGTCACCATTACCGGGTAGTGTGCTTTTTTGAACCCGTATACTCTGCTTTTCGGCAAAAATTATCCCAGAAACTCAGTTTTCGCCCGAACGAAAAGGCGAACTGAGTTTCTGGGAGTACTCGGTACAGAAGCCGGACGTTTTTCTTGCGTCCTCATGCCACCATGGCGTCATCACCCCACGTTCTGGAGAGTCATGATGTCTGCACCCAAAATTACTTTTATCGGCGCGGGATCGACGATTTTCGTGAAGAATATTCTCGGAGATGTCTTTCACCGCGATGCGCTGAAATCCGCACATATTGCTTTAATGGATATCGATGCAGCCCGCCTGGAAGAGTCGCATATTGTGGTGCGTAAGCTGATGGACTCGGCTGGCGCTTGCGGCCAGATCACTTGCTATACCGATCAAAAAACGGCATTGCAGGATGCCGATTTTGTAATAGTCGCTTTCCAGATTGGCGGTTACGAGCCGTGTACCGTGACCGATTTTTCCGTGTGCAAACGCCACGGTCTGGAACAAACGATAGCCGACACGTTGGGGCCTGGTGGCATTATGCGCGCGCTGCGTACGATTCCGCATTTATGGCAGATTTGCGAGGATATGACCGACGTCTGCCCGCATGCCACCCTGCTTAATTATGTTAATCCCATGGCGATGAACTCCTGGGCAATGTATGCACGCTATCCGCATATTAAACAGGTTGGGTTATGTCATTCGGTGCAGGGAACGGCGGAAGAGTTGGCGCGGGATCTGGATATTGATCCTGCTTCTTTGCGTTATCGCAGCGCCGGGATCAACCATATGGCGTTTTATCTGCAACTGGAGCGTAAAACGGCTGATGGGACCTATGTCGATCTCTATCCGGAACTGCTGGCAGCTTATGCAACAGGCCAGGTCCCGAAACCGAATATCCACGGCAATACTCGCTGCCAGAACATTGTGCGTTATGAAATGTTCAAAAAATTGGGGTATTTCGTCACCGAGTCGTCGGAACACTTTGCTGAATACACGCCGTGGTTTATCAAACCGGGTCGTGAAGATCTGATTGAGCGCTATAAGATTCCGCTGGATGAATATCCGAAGCGCTGTGTAGAGCAACTGGCGAACTGGCATAAAGAGCTGGAAGAGTACAAAACGATGGCGCGCATTGATATCAAACCGTCAAGGGAATATGCCAGCACAATCATGAACGCTATCTGGACCGGAGAACCCAGCGTGGTGTATGGCAATGTTCGTAACGACAACCTGATCGATAACCTGCCGCAGGGTTGTTGTGTCGAGGTGGCTTGTTTGGTTGATGCCAATGGTATTCAGCCGATAAAAGTGGGGGCTCTCCCGTCTCATTTGGCGGCGATGATGCAAACGAATATCAATGTTCAAACCCTGCTGACGGAAGCTATTCTGACGGAGAATCGCGATCGTATTTATCACGCGGCGATGATGGATCCGCATACCGCTGCGGTATTAGGGATTGAAGAGATTTATGCGTTGGTGGATGATCTGATTGACGCGCACGGTGAGTGGTTGCCGGCCTGGTTGCATCAATAAGGTCCATCTTGCGTCTGCCGGATGAACGTTATCGACATCCGGCAGTATGTATATTTAGTTGGCGATTACCAGTCCGTAGCGACGCAGCTGTGCACAGTGAACTCGCGCCAGTACAAGCACTGTCGTTAGCGCGCCGAGCAGGGCGCAGAACATATCCGACTGGGTATCCCATGGATCGCCCTGCGTACCCAGGAAGTCATCTGCGCCTTGCCCCATCGCCAGTGCCGCCCACCATTCAATGAGCTCATAGGTGGCGCTGATTGCCAGTGCTACGCAGCAGACTAAAAACGCTAACATCTTGCGGCCGCGGACAATATTGCCGCGGACTAAAATCTCTCTTGCCGTCAGCGCTGGCACCAGTCCCTGGAAAAAATGACCCAGTTTGTCATAGGGGTTGCGACTGAGATCCAACCACGCCTGCACTTCAAAACCAATGGGGACTTTGGCATAGGTATACATGCCGCCAACCATCAAAATGATGGCATGAAAGAAGATAAGCGTGTAGAGCATGGGAGTCAGCGGGTAGCGCTTCATGGTGGCGAGCAGCAATGGCACAACAATAATGACCGGCGTCACTTCCATCAGCCAGGTCAATTTTTCGGTGGCACAGAAGCCAGTGTAGATAAGGATCAGCGCCAGCACTATAGCGCCAGTGTTCAGTATTACAGGATTCAGTGTGCGGAGCATGGCGAATTCACAAGTAATGGAAAATATTACTATTCACTGTGAACGGCAAAAATTCAACGCCAGTTAATGGGGGGATAAAGTTGGCCCGGGGGGATCACTGGGCTGGCCCCAAAAATTTGGTGTCAGTCCAGTGCCGGGCCGAATAGGTTACTTCGCGCAGTTAGCGCATTGTTTGCTCACGATTTGCTGGAAGAAATCGTTGCCTTTGTCATCGACCAGGATGAAAGCAGGGAAATCTTCAACTTCGATTTTCCAGATAGCTTCCATTCCCAGCTCTGGGTATTCCACGCATTCCAGATGCTTAATGCTCTGTTGCGCCAGTACAGCTGCCGGACCACCGATGCTACCTAAGTAGAAGCCGCCGTGTTTATGGCAGGCGTCGGTCACTTGTTGGCTGCGGTTACCTTTCGCCAGCATGATCATGCTGCCGCCATGGGACTGCAGCAGGTCAACATAGGAGTCCATACGACCCGCAGTGGTTGGACCCAAAGAACCGGACGGGTAACCTGCCGGCGTTTTCGCCGGACCCGCGTAGTAGATCGGGTGATCTTTCACGTACTGCGGCAGACCTTCGCCGGACTCGATACGTTCTTTCAGCTTCGCGTGGGCGATGTCGCGACCCACAATGATTGTACCGCTCAGCGACAGACGGGTGGATACCGGGTACTGAGAAAGCTGGGCAAGGATCTCTTTCATCGGACGGTTAAGGTCGACTTTAACCACTTCGCCTTCGCCGGCCTGGCGCAGAGATTCCGGGATGTACTGGCCTGGATTATGTTCCAGTTTTTCGATCCAGATACCTTCGCGGTTAATCTTGGCCTTAATATTACGGTCTGCGGAGCAGGAAACGCCCATGCCTACCGGGCAGGATGCGCCGTGGCGAGGCAGTCGAATCACGCGGATGTCGTGAGCGAAATATTTCCCGCCAAACTGGGCGCCGAGGCCGAGTTTCTGGGCTTCTTCCAGCAGTTCTTGTTCCAGTTGCAGATCGCGAAATGCCTGACCGTGAGCGTTACCTTCAGTCGGCAGCGCATCATAGTAGTGTGTGCTGGCCAGTTTCACCGTTTTGAGGGTGCTTTCTGCTGACGTACCACCAATTACAAATGCGATATGGTACGGCGGGCAAGCTGCAGTCCCCAGCGTACGCATTTTCTCAACCAGGAAGTTTTTCAGTTTGCCGGGAGTCAGCAGTGCTTTCGTTTCCTGATACAGATAGGTTTTGTTGGCAGAACCGCCGCCTTTTGCCACGCACAGGAATTTATATTCGTCGCCGTCCACGCTGTACAGGTCGATTTGCGCAGGCAGGTTAGTGCCGGTATTCACTTCTTTGTACATATCCAGCGCCGCGTTTTGCGAGTAGCGCAGGTTATCTTCAATATAGGTATTAAATACGCCTCTGGAGAGCGCCGCTTCGTCACCGCCGCCGGTCCAGACACGTTGACCTTTTTTACCCATGATAATGGCCGTGCCGGTATCCTGACAGGTTGGCAATACGCCTTTGGCGGCAATCTCGGAGTTTCTCAGGAATTGCAGCGCAACATACTTATCGTTTTCGCTGGCTTCAGGATCATGGAGTATGGAGGCGACTTGCTGTTGGTGTTCAGGGCGAAGCATGAAGGAGGCATCGTGGAAGGCTTGCTGGGCCAGTAGCGTAAGTGCTTCAGGCGCTACTTTCAGGATTGACTCGCCTTCAAACTCGCCGACGCTGACGTGATCGGATGTCAGCAGGTAGTACTCAGTTTTGTCTTCCCCCAGTGGGAAAGCCGCCTGGTAAGTGAATTCAACTTTTGACATTTGCTTCCAGCCTTTTCATTTTTATCAGGAATTTAAAAATTCTCTGCGTCTTAACGGTGGCGTGCCGCACCATAGCGGACGGC
>NZ_SZWR01000034.1:7542-42386 GCF_005280875.1 Citrobacter sp. wls827 | reverse complement strand
GCCATTAAGGCGGGCAAAAGTTACCAATGCACACTTAACTTAAGCGATTTTCAGTTGTTGAATCTTTTTCTCGCGACGAATTTTACGTTCTTCAAACACGGCCACGATGGCCATCAGGCAGATACAACCGATGGCGGCGGTGTCCAGCGCGGCGAAGGTTCCTGCCCAGCCGGTGAGGCCGAAGACCGGCGTACCATCAGCAATCATCCCCAGACCCAGCTTGGCGAAGCTGTCACCAATCAGATAGGCGAAAGTACCTTTAATCCCATCGGCGGCGCCGATCGCTTTTTTCGGCACAAATCCGACTGCCGCCACGCCAATCAACAGCTGCGGACCAAACACCAGGAAGCCCAGCGCAAACAGCGACGCCAGATAAACGTACTGGTTGCTGGCGTGCTGATAAACGCCCAGTGTCGCAATGATTAATGCCAGCGCCACGCAGGCCACCAGCGCCCGGCGACCATTCGCCAGATCGGAGAGCCAGCCCCACAGCAGCGTGCCGACCAGCGCGCCCACTTCAAAGAGAGTAAAGCCCTGAATCGCCACTTCTTTGGAGAGCTTCAGCTCCTGGAAAGCGTAGACGGTGGACCACTGGTCAATACCGATACGCACCACGTACAGGAAGATGTTCGAGAAACACAGCAGCCAGATCACTTTGTTTTTCAGCACGTACTCAACAAAGATCTGCCATTTGGTCATCTCGTTTTCTTCGGTCTCTTTGTCCTCTTCGCTGATCTCTTCACCGAACAGCTCTTCGGCTTTACCGAGGCCGTAAGATTCCGGGGAGTCGCTGCCGTAGCGTAGGCCGATAAAACCGACAATCAGGGCGATAATCGACGGGAAGATAAACATACCGATGACGTGACCGTCGAACAGGTAGTTGGCGCCAAACAACGCCACACCCGCCGCACCGGCACC
The DNA here is from genome assembly GCF_005280875.1 of Citrobacter sp. wls827. Lineage (NCBI taxonomy): Bacteria > Pseudomonadati > Pseudomonadota > Gammaproteobacteria > Enterobacterales > Enterobacteriaceae > Citrobacter > Citrobacter sp. wls827. The sequence goes on along the minus strand of NZ_SZWR01000034.1, from coordinate 41,468 downwards.
GCCGAGGTTGTGGGAGATGTTCCACATACCGAGATACGATCCACGCTTACGACGCGGCGTCCATTTGGTGATGGTGGAATAACTACACGAGCCGCCGGTACTCTGGAAGAAGCCGCTCAGCGCGTAAAAAGCGATCATCAGAAACAGGCTGGTCGAACCCGCCCCCATGCTGGCGCTAAAACCGAGCATACAGATAGCAGAGAGGATCAACATAAACGGCAGGAACTGCTTGGTGTTTTTGCCATCCGCGTAATAAGAAACCAGCGTTTTACCCACGCCGTAGGTGATGGAAAAGCCCAGGCCAATCATCCCCAGCTGCGTCATGCTCAGCCCGTAGGTGGAGATCATGTCATTCTGCGCGATGTTGAAGTTTTTGCGGATCAGGTACATGGTCAGGTAGCCGATGAAAACTACCAGATAAGACTGCATGAACGGTTTGAACCACATTTTGCGCCGCACATCGAGCGGCAGATCCAGGGTTGGCTTGCGCACCTGGTTTAAGAAGGCCAGCATAGGACTCTCCGAGCTAATTTTTATACCTGCGAATAGCAGGCATTGTAAAAATCAGCCGGGGATCACGCCTGAGACAGCGTCCAGGTGAAACCGGGAAAATTTCTTAGTTTTACCCCACTCGGGGCAAAAAGGTGAGGTACATCACGCTTCACCAGGCTCACGCGGCGCCTGGGCATTCAAAAACGGCAACAGCAACAGCGCGGAGATCCCCGCCGCGATGGCGATAACCACAAAGAATCCGGTCCAGTGCCAGACTTCCATTACCTTCGCCAGCGGCCAACCGGAGAGCGAAGCGCCCAGGTAAGCAAACAGCCCGACAAACCCGGTCGCCGCCCCAGCCGCCTCTTTGTGCGAGCACTCCGCCGCCGCCATACCAATCAGCATTTGCGGGCCAAAAACGAAAAATCCGGTGGTGAAGAAGCACGCTGCCTGCATCACGTAGCTGGCGAACGGCATCAGCCACAGCGAACCGACGGAAAGCAAAATCCCGGCGGCAAAAATCAGGTTCATTGGCCCACGATTGCCGTTGAACAGCTTATCTGACCCCCAACCCGCCACCAGAGCCCCAATAAACCCGCCCAGTTCAAACATGGTCACCGCGGTGTTGGCGGTCACCAGATCGACCCCCAGCGTTTCTGACATGTACAGATTACCCCAGTCATTGATCGCCGCACGTACCACGTACACCAGCACATAACACAACGACAGCAGCCAGATGTAGGGATTCAGCAACACATAGCGAGTGAGAATTTCTTTGCGGGTTAAGCCTGCGCCCTCCTGCTGCTGGGCAATTTCTAACTCATCATGTCGCCAGTCGCCAACCGGAGGTAAGCCAATCGCCTGCGGCCTGTCGCGCAACCGCCAGCACAGGAAAAATCCGACCACAATCGCCAGTATTCCGGCAATCATCATTCCTGCACGCCAGCCATAATGCAGCGCCGTCGCCGCCATCACCATCGGGATCAGCGCCCCGCCGACGTTATGCGCAGTGTTCCATAGCGCCCACCAGCCACCGCGTTCGGTACGCGAATACCATGCGGTCAATAAACGCGCACAGACCGGCGACCCCCAGCCCTGGAAGAACGCATTCAGTGCCCACAGTAGCGCAAAGGCCCAAAGCGAGGTCGAGAAACCGAACAGGATGTTTACCACGCCGGTGGCAATCAAACCAATGCCCATAAAATAGCGGGCGTTGGAACGATCGCTGACAATACCAGAGACAAACTTCGACAGGCCGTAAGTGATGTAAAACAGCGTTGCCAACAGGCCAATGTCGCTGCGGGTCAGCACACCGCTGGTGAGGATATCCGGCACCGCAGCGTTGAAGCTTTTGCGCGTGAAATAGAACAGCGCGTAGCCAAGCCAGATGGTGGTCAGAATATGCCGCCGCCAGTAGCGATAACGGGCATCTACCTCACTTTTATTGGTAATGTGTGGCGCATTAGCCGGGGCTTTTAGAAACTGAAACATTGCCATTCCTTACACATAACGCTGAGGCAAAGAGACGCTGACCCGCGTACCGTGCGTACAGGATATCGAAAGCTTACCGCCGAGGGCCGTAATGCGCTCACGCATCCCGGTGAGGCCAAATCCCTGCTGATTCGAACCCGGCGGCAGGCCGCTGCCATCGTCCTCAATCACCAGCATCAACCGCTCATCCTGTAACCAGCCCTGGAGCGTCACCGCGCTGGCATTAGCATGCTTAACAATATTGTTCAGTCCCTCCTGGCAGACGCGAAACAGCGTCACCCGCTGGCTTTCACTGAGTGCAGATTCATCAATATGCCAGTCGAGATGGCTGACGATACCGCGACTTTCCAGCTCCATTTCCCGCATCAACGAACGGATAGCCTGCTCCAGCGTTAAATCATCTAACTGGCGCGGGCGTAAACGCCCCAACAGGCGACGTACCGAATCGTATACCCCGAGAGAAAGCTGCTCGATATGCGCCCCGCTGCGCTTCACGCCCACGTTCTCCGGAGCCAGCCGCTGAACGATACCGGCCTGAGTACGAATCGCGGTGATGGTCTGGCCGATATCATCGTGCAGTTCACGCGCCACGTCGCGGCGCACGCTTTCTTCGGTTTCCAACAAACGCTCGGCCAGCCGATGATTACGTGCCAGCTCGTTTTGCAGCGACTGGTTGAGTTCACGCAGGCGCTGAATACCCGCGCCGAGCAGCAGCCCGGTCAGGCTCTGCGCCAGCAAGGAGAGCAGCAAGTCGACGGGATGGTCGTGCCAGGTCTGGCTGGCAATCAGCGCGATGGCATTCATTAGCGTTGCGATCAGCGCCCCCTGCCAGCCATAGTGCCAGGCAAGTGCAATAATCGGTAGCGCGAGGCAAAACGGCGTAAAGCGCGACAATTCATTCGGCAGACCCAACTGCAACCACAGGCTGACACTGAACAACAGCAGGTACCAGACCAGATGTCGTCCGCGCCAGTTCACAGGTTGAGAAACCACCGCCGGTCCCAGCGGCAGCCAGGTGGTGCTGGTCAGATAGTGCCAGAATACCAGGCAGATCGGCGCCAGCGTCAGCCCACCGGTGAGCGTCAGCAGCAGCACGGTCCACGCCTCTTCACCTTGCCCAAGCCATGGTAGCGATTGCAACAGTGCCGCTGCGGTCAGCGCTGCCCCCTGTAATAACAATGTGCGCCAGTCACGCTGATGGCGGAAACGTGAGGTCAGTGCGACGGGAAGTAAGGTGAGAAAGCTACCGATCACCAAAAGCGGCAGATGGGACAGCGCCACTTCCTGCGCCAGCCAGAACAGAAGCAGCCATTCCGCACCCAACAGTACCGGCCAGTAGCCGCGCGGACATTGCAGCATTAAGCCCAGGCGCAGGCCGAATGGAAACAGCAGCACTGCCAGCTCCGGGCGTTCAACCAGATGCAGGCTGATGCTCCACAGGCAAAACCATGCGGCAGAGAAGATAAAAAAGCAGGCAACAATGGTGACTAACCGGGAAAAGAACGTGTTCATTGCCAGCCGTCAAACATCCGCCGAGCCAGTTCAACATCGTTGCTTACGCCCAACTTTTCCATCAGGTTGGCGCGGTGCACGTGTACCGTTTTTGGTGACAAGCCCAGTTCAGCCGCAATCTCTTTGACTGCCATCCCTTGCGCCAGTTTTTCTGCCACCTGACGTTCACGTTTGGTGAGCGGGTCCTGACGCCCGGCCGCCAGTTTGACGGCGATGTCCGGCGTCAGGTAACAGCCGCCGGTCGCCACGGTATGCACCGCTGCGATCAGCTCATCCGGGCTACAGCGTTTAGAAAGGAAACCACGCGCGCCCGCGTTGAGCGCCTGCTCCACCAGCGCCGGGCTGTCGTGGACGGAGAGCATGATAATCGCCATTCCTTTTGGCAACTGGCTTAACAGTTCAAGACCGGAGATATCTGGCATCGAGATATCACAGATACAGACCTGCACGCCGCGCCCCGGTAATCCCGCCAGCGCCTCACTGCCTGAGCCAAACTCAGCCACCACCTGCAAATCAGGTTCCAGCCCCAGCAGTTGGGCAAAGCCGGAGCGGACGATAAGGTGGTCGTCAATAAGGGCAACGGTAATCATGGGTTCATCCTGGCGCTAAGACATGCCTGATGGCGCTGCGCTTATCAGGCCTACGGGCAGGTGCCGTTGTAGGCCGGATAAGGCATTAATACCGCCATCCGGCAAAAGCGCTTACCTTAACGATAAGTGCTTTGGTGTTCAAGCCTTGAGCGAATCACTCAAAGAACACGGTGATTTTGTTAAACATCGACGGGTCGGACTGGTTGCGCGCCACTTTCACCACATCTTCCAGTTTATCGATCTGGCTTATCATCTGCTCCAGACGCTGGTCATCATTCACCAATAGCCAGATACGGCTCTTATCACTGTCCTGAATCGGTAGACAGAGGATACCTTCCACGTTGAACGCACGGCGGGCAAACAGCCCACAAACGTGGGTCATTACACCCGGGTGGTTGCGTACGGTGAGTTCCAGGATTACGTTGTCATGAGTCTGCTGTTGCATGGCTTATTCCCCCACCATTTCAGTGTTTGCCGCACCCGGCGGTACCATCGGATACACTTTTTCTTCTGCATCAATACGTACGTGGATCAGCGCGGGTCCTGGACGATTGATTATCTCCTGCAGCGCCGCCTGTGGATCCGCTTCATGATTTAAATCGCAGGTTTCGAGACCAAAACCGGCGGCAATCTGCATAAAGTTAATCATCCCCGGATAGGTCGCAGCAAACACGCCTTGCTTATAGAACAGGCTCTGCTGCTGATACACCAGACCCAGTGCTTCGTTATTCATCAGGATAATTTTAATATCCAGCTGATTTTCGCTGGCAGTCGCCATTTCCTGAATATTCATCATCAGGCTGCCGTCGCCGGAGAAGCACAGCACTTTCTTGTCCGGGTTCGCCAGCGCCGCACCAATCGCCGCAGGCAGGCCAAAGCCCATGGTTCCCAGACCACCAGACGTCAGCCACTGGCGCGGACGGTTCAGCGGGTAAGCCTGCGCCGCCCACATCTGGTGCTGGCCGACGTCGGTAGTGATAATCGCGCTGTCGTCCACGCAGGCGGCAACGGCGTTAATCAGCCCATAATGGCTGAGCGGATCGCTTTCCTGTGGAATAGTACAAGGGAATTCGCGTTGTAAATCGGCCACCATCTGATGCCACGCGTCCCTCGGTTGTGCCTCAATCAATGGGATCAGCTGTTCCAGCACCTCATCGACATCTGCCTGAATGGCCACGTGCGGCTGTTTGATTTTACCCAGCTCCGCGCGGTCAATATCCACGTGGATGATTTTGGCATTCGGGCAGAACTGTTCGGTTTTACCAATTGCCCGGTCATCAAAACGTGCGCCAAGAACAATCAGTAAATCAGCCTCTTGCAGAATAAAGTTGGTGCTGCGCGCGCCATGCATACCCAACATGCCTAACGACAGCGGATGCGCTTTTGGCAGCATGCCCAGCGCCATCAACGTCATGGTGGTAGGCAGTTTTGCTTTTTCGGCCAGCTCACGAACGCGCTCCGGCGCGTTAATCACGCCGCCGCCGAGGTACAACACCGGGCGTTTGGCGGCGTTAATCATAGCGGCAGCATCGCGAACGCTGTCCGCGCTAAAGGTTGGCGCAGGGGCTTTTTCTGCAGGCTCCGGCATCTCTTCAATTTCAAATACGGCTGTTTGAATGTCCTTAGGTATGTCTATCCACACCGGGCCTGGGCGTCCTGACTGCGCAATGCGGAAGGCATCGCTCATGACCTGCGGTAATTCATTGATATGGCGAACCAGATAATTGTGTTTGGTGATGGGGATAGAGATGCCGTAGGTGTCGACTTCCTGGAAGGCGTCGGTGCCGATCATCGAGGCCGGAACCTGACCGGTGATACACACCAACGGGATGGAATCCAGGCGCGCATCGGCAATAGCGGTCACCAGGTTGGTTGCGCCCGGTCCGCTACAGGCCATACAGACGGCGGGTTTACCCTCGGTTCGTGCCATCCCCTGGGCGATAAACCCCGCACCCTGCTCGTGGCGCGCCAGGATATGACGGATTTTCGTGCTTTGGCTCAAGGCGTCGTAGACGGGGAGAATTGAGCCGCCAGGAATACCGGTGACCACTTTAATTCCCTGACGTTCCAGGAAATGAACGATGAATTCTGCGCCCGTAAAACGCGTACGCTTGGATGTTATGCCCGAACTTGCCATGCTCCAGTCCTTTTATTCTGGGCCTTTGCTCCGGGCAGGTCTCTGAAACGAAAAACCCCGCCCGGTTTGCGCCGGCGGGGTTTTGGAATCGTATGTTGTTCCGGACCCTACGGCGCATTGCCGACGACCACCACCACACGCACGACGACCGCTGCGCGAGATGGCGCAGTTTTTAGTAGGGTCGCAGTCAGCATAGAAGGGTTCATTAGGGGCCTTGTCTGTTTGTTGGTTAACAGGATTTATACAAACACAGGTTTTTCAGCGTGACAATGGAAAATTTTTCATCTGCGCAAAAATGCGCCAAAGATCACGTTTATCTGTACGCAATGTAAAAACAAAAAACCCCGCCGGGGCGAGGTTTTTTTCAGGGTTTGCGGCTGGTAACCGCAGAACACACTGTGTTACATCAACGTAAGAAGTATACGCGATCGGGAACGAACGCGCAATTTAAGGCACGGATTTTGACGTTTCTGAGTATGGATCGCTTTGCGGATTTTGTCCATAAAATACTGTTCATACATACAGTATTTATCTATACTGTAAATGTTCGCAGTGCGCGAGGGGGCCGCTGTTTTACCGGCGCATCAAAGTCCTGGCTGAAACGGGTGGTGCCGTCAGCGCCTTAACCCCCTAAGTGAGCACACTGTGTTACGTCAACAAAGGTGCTGGCAACAGGCAGCGGCGAGGTACGCCAGCACCGTGCTCCTTGTACCAAAAGGAGAGCGTATGAGCCTCGTGGATATCGCTATTCTTATCCTCAAACTCATTGTTGCAGCACTGCAACTCCTTGATGCCGTTCTGAAATACGTTAAGTAATTCAGATTCAAGTCGCACCTAAGGGGGGCGGGTAACACTCCGCTCCCCTTTCACCTTCTCCCTGGTGCTTGTGTCGTGCCAATGTGTTACGTTTTTATGACATCCTCAGGGAAGAATTCCGCCATGACGCTTTCTGTTTTCTGCATTTTGCTGTTCGCCGCACTGCTGCATGCCAGCTGGAATGCCATCGTAAAAGCGGGAAACGACAAGTTGTACTCGGCTATAAGCGTCAGCGGAACCGCTGCGATTATGGCGCTGATTTGTTTACCCTTTGCGCCGCAACCCTCTGCCGCCAGCCTGCCGTTTTTAGCTGTCTCAACCGCATTACAGGTGGTCTATACCGTCCTGGTCGCTAAAACCTATCAGGTTTCGGATATGAGCCAGACCTATCCTCTGATGCGCGGCACAGCGCCGCTGCTGGTCGCGATTATCAGCGTCCTGTTTCTTGGCGATAGCCTCTCGCTACTCGCCTGGGTGGGGATTGCCACCATCTGTCTGGCTATTCTCGGGATGGCATTTAACGGACGCTGCGGCTCGCAACGTGGGATTATCCTGGCACTCATTAATGCCTGTTTTATCGCCGGTTATACGCTGGTTGATGGCACCGGTGTTCGGCTTTCAGAAACCGCGCTGGGCTACACGCTGTGGACCTTCTTTCTGAACGGCTCCTGCCTGCTGGGTTGGGCGATGATCGCCCGCCGCCGGGAAGCGTCACGTTATCTGGCGCACCAGTGGAAGAAAGGTATTCTTGGCGGGATTGGTACGATGGGGTCTTACGGCCTGGCGCTGTGGGCGATGACTCAGGCCCCGCTGGCGGTGGTCGCTGCACTGCGTGAAACATCCATTCTGTTTGGCGCACTGCTCGCGTGGCTGCTGCTGAAAGAAAAGGTTGCCGGAATACGTCTTATCGCAGCCGGAGGTATTGCCGCCGGCGCAGTTTTACTCCGCTTATCATGATGTCGTTGTAAACCCGATGCAATCCGGCAACATTTGTTGCCGGATTTTGTTTACATTTCCTGCCGTCCAGCACATAAACATTCCAGCCCACTATCTGGCCTTCTTTTTCTGTTGTGGTAGATTCCACGCGCATTTACGGGAAAGTGCAGCACCTTATTCTTCTTTTTTCTCTTTTTTAAAAGTAATCAGCGAAATGAAAAGGCATAGAAGCGTCAATTTGTTGTTGATGTTGGTATTACTGGTGGCGGTAGGTCAAATGGCGCAAACCATTTATATCCCCGCGATTGCTGATATGGCGCGTGAACTGAACGTTCGCGAAGGCGCGGTGCAAAGCGTAATGGCTGCCTACCTGCTGACCTACGGCGTGTCGCAACTGGTTTACGGTCCCCTTTCAGACCGCGTAGGGCGCCGCCCGGTGATCCTCGCCGGGATGTCTATTTTTATGCTGGCCACGCTGGTCGCCATTACCACCCATAGCCTGACGGTACTGATTATCGCCAGTGCCATCCAGGGGATGGGAACGGGCGTCGGCGGTGTGATGGCGCGAACCTTACCGCGCGATCTGTACGAAGGCACGCAACTGCGCCACGCCAATAGTCTGTTAAACATGGGGATTCTGGTCAGTCCGCTGTTAGCTCCGCTGATTGGCGGCATGCTGGATACTGTGTGGAACTGGCGCGCCTGCTATATTTTCCTGCTGATTCTGTGTGCGGGTGTGACGTTTAGCATGGCGCGCTGGATGCCGGAAACACGGCCTGCGGGTGCGCCGCGTCCACGGCTTATTGCCAGCTACAAAACCCTGTTTGGTAATAGCTCTTTCACCTGTTACGTGCTGATGTTGATCGGCGGTCTGGCGGGCGTTGCAGTCTTTGAAGCCTGCTCCGGAGTATTATTGGGCGCACGGCTCGGTCTAAGCAGCATGGTGGTCAGTATCCTGTTTATCCTGCCTATTCCGGCGGCGTTTTTCGGCGCATGGTTCGCCGGTCGCCCGAATAAGCGTTTCTCGACGCTAATGTGGCAGTCGGTGACCTGCTGTCTGGTAGCGGGTTTAATGATGTGGATCCCGGGGCTGTTCGACGTGATGAACGTCTGGACACTGCTGGTTCCTGCCGCACTGTTTTTCTTCGGTGCCGGAATGTTGTTTCCGCTGGCAACCAGCGGTGCAATGGAGCCTTTCCCGTTCCTGGCAGGCACGGCTGGCGCGCTGGTTGGGGGATTACAGAACATTGGTTCCGGCGTGCTGGCATGGTTTTCTGCCATGCTGCCGCAGACCGGGCAAGCCAGTCTGGGCCTGCTGATGACCCTTATGGGGCTGTTGATTTTTGTTTGCTGGCTTCCGCTGGCATCACGCGTGTCGCATCAGGGACAGGCGGTTTAAGCGTATGATGGCCCGGCTTATCGCCGGGTTTTTCGCATTCTGGCGCGATCATCGTCGTCAGCAACGGCTCCAGCGCCGGACGCCAGGCCCCTTCTTCGCCATCATAGAACTGCATATCCGCATTGATAGCATAGGGGATTTTCGCCTTGCGCAGTTCACATGCCATAAACCGTGCAAATGCAGTTTGCGCGGCAGAAGGCGCGTTTTTGATGGTCTCTCCCGGCGACCAGCCCCCCACCCAACTGAGATGACCCGTTTTCTGTTGCCAGTGAATGGCCGTATTAATACGGGCGCGAATGGCGGCTTTTTCTGCCGCAGTCCCCGACGTCCAGGGATACTTACCGTTATTTTTTAGCGGCCCCCACGGGAAGATATGCCATTCAGCCAGAACGGTATTCTGACTTTGCGGCGGTAATTTCAGATTAGGCAAATCTTCCGGTGCCGCGCGCAGTCGCGGAGCAATGAAAATCATCCGCTGCGGCGAAATGGCGTGGATTGTGCGAATCGTTTTGTCGTACACCCGATTGAGCGAAGTCTGATTGTGATTAAGCTTATCGGCAGGCTCATATATCAGGTCGAAACCCAGCAACGGCGAGCCTTGACCAAAGTAATGCGCCACCGCCACCCACCAGTTAACCACCTCTTTTTCGTTACCGGCGCTGGGGTCTTTTTTATATTCGTCAGCCTGATAGGCGATTATCGGGATCACGCCGTATTGCTCGCAAGCCTCTACCAGCTTGCGCAAATGGATGAGCCTGGCTTCTGTTGGCTCACCAGCCACACGAATACGCACATGAGAGATCCCCTTCGCCTTGAAATCCCGTACCACCAGCGGATCGAACTCGCGGATACCGCGATCGGTGCGAGCCCAGTCTACGTCCATTCCAACGCCAAGCTGCTGCGCATACAGCGCCGCCGTCAGCACAGGGGGCGCGGCATACACGGTGGCGCTGGCTAACAGTAAAAGGGAAACAATCGGCTTTAACACGGTCGTCCTTACGCAAATCATCAGGAGTGATATCACGTATTTAGCATGCTTTTTCACTTTCCGTGTAGAGAGAAAGCGTAAAAAATATTCGTGGCCCGCTTATTTAACCTGCTCCTGCAGCCAGCCAATAAATGCCTCGATTTTTGGCCACTGCCTGCCGGGCAGCGTGGTGATGTAATAGTGTTGATGGCATTTCAGCGCCATATCACCGAAAGGCGCGACCAGTTCCCCGCTGTCGAGACGTTTCTGCACCAGCCGCTTTCGGCCCATCGCCACGCCGATATGGTTCATGGCGGCAATTACCGCTAAATCAGAACGATCAAAGCCGATACCCGATGATGTCGGCAAATTCACGGCAAAATGCTGCGCCCAACTGTGCCATTCATCGGTTCCTGAGTCGTTACTCCATGCCTGTCTGTCATGCAGCAAGGTGCAGTGCGGCAAATTCACCAGCGAACCGGTAAGGTCATGGCGGCGAGCGTAGTCCGGGCTGCATACCGGCAGGATCTCTTCATCCATCAGGAAGTGGTGCGTAAGCTGCGCGGAGGGCGCATCGTCAAAATAGATAGCCAAATCGACCCCGGCACGCTGTAAATTGACGTTGTCGTTGCCGGTCAGGATGGTCAGTGAAATTGACGGGTAGCGACGGGTAAAGTCACCGAGCGCCGGAACCAGCCAGCACTGGGCGATAGAAGGCCGTGAGTAGACGGTAAGCGTCCCGGACAGCTCCTGGTTTTTAATATCGAGGATTTCCTGATTCAGCGTATCCAGCGACGATTTCAGCGCCCAGAACACCCGCTTACCCTCGTGGGTGAGTTCCACTTTACGGTGTGAACGGACAAACAGCTGAATGCCCAGCTCATCTTCCAGCTGATTAATGCGATGGCTGACGGCGCTGGGGCTTAACGACAGCTCATCTGCCGCCAGCGCAAACGACTGATGCCGGGCCGCCACTTCAAAGGTATACAGCTTTGACAGCTGCCAGCCATTGAGCAGCCGGTTTCTGCCCTCGCGTAGGGGATCCAAACTCACCTCCAGTCCTCCTGATTCATTCGCCGGAGTGTAAAAAAGTTCGCTGTAAAAATCAGCACAAAGATGAATCAAGGTGAATCATATCGCATAAATGCAGCGTAATTAGACGTAAATCACTCATTTGATGCAATCTGGCTCATGTGAAAGGAGATTTATATCGTTTGTCAGACGGTGCCTTATTTTTGTCCAATAACCCTATATTAATCACAGGGCAAGGTGAGCTATGCACTCTCAAATCTGGGTTGTGAGCACGCTGCTGATAAGCATCGTGTTAATCGTTTTGACCATCGTGAAGTTCAAATTCCACCCGTTTCTGGCACTGCTGTTAGCCAGTTTCTTCGTGGGTACGATGATGGGGATGGGGCCGCTGGATATGGTCAATGCCATTGAAAGCGGCATCGGCGGTACGCTGGGCTTCCTCGCGGCGGTTATTGGCCTTGGGACCATTCTGGGCAAAATGATGGAAGTGTCCGGCGCGGCCGAACGCATCGGCTTGACGCTGCAGCGCTGCCGCTGGCTTTCCGCCGACGTCATTATGGTGCTGGTCGGGCTGATTTGCGGGATCACACTGTTCGTTGAAGTGGGCGTGGTGCTGTTGATTCCACTGGCCTTTTCGATTGCTAAAAAAACCAATACCTCATTACTGAAGCTGGCGATCCCGCTGTGTACGGCGCTGATGGCGGTGCACTGCGTCGTACCTCCGCATCCGGCCGCCCTGTTCGTGTCGAACAAGCTGGGCGCGGATATTGGCACCGTGATTGTCTACGGCTTACTGGTGGGCTTGATGGCATCGCTAATCGGCGGGCCGTTGTATCTGAAATTCCTCGGTAACCGTCTGCCATTTAAACCGGTACCGGCTGAGTTTTCCGATCTCAAGGTACGCGATGAAAGTACGTTGCCATCGCTGAGCGCCACGCTGTTTACCGTCCTGTTACCCATTGGCCTGATGCTGGTCAAAACCGTCGCTGAGCTGAACATGGCGAAAGGCAGTACGCTGTATACGCTGCTGGAGTTTATTGGTAACCCGATCACCGCGATGTTTATCGCCGTTTTCGTGGCCTATTACATTCTCGGTCTGCGTCAGCACATTGGCATGGGTGCGCTGCTGACCCACACCGAAAACGGTTTTGGCTCGATAGCTAACATTCTGCTGATTATCGGTGCAGGCGGCGCATTCAACGCTATCCTCAAGAGCAGCGGGCTGGCGGATACTCTGGCGCTGATCCTCTCAAACATGCATATGCATCCGATTCTGCTGGCGTGGCTGGTGGCGTTAATCCTGCATGCCGCGGTGGGTTCCGCCACGGTGGCGATGATGGGCGCGACGGCAATTGTGGCACCGATGCTACCGCTGTACCCCAACGTTAGCCCGGAAATCATCGCCATTGCCATCGGTTCCGGCGCTATTGGCTGCACGATCGTCACTGATTCCCTGTTCTGGCTGGTGAAGCAGTATTGCGGCGCCACCCTGAATGAAACGTTCAAATACTATACGACCGCGACATTTATCGCGTCCGTTATTGCACTGGCTTGCACATTCCTGCTTTCCTTTATTATCTAAGCGCGAAGAGACTGACTATGGAAAACATTCAAACACTTATCGCCCAGCATCCTTTAGTGGAAGATCTGGTGGCTCTGAAAGAGACAACCTGGTTTAACCCTGGCACCACCTCTCTTGCGGAAGGTTTACCGTATGTTGGCCTGACAGCACACGACGTTGAGGATGCCCACGCGCGTCTGACGCGCTTCGCACCGTATCTGGCGCAGGCCTTCCCGGAAACTGCCGCCACTGGGGGCATTATCGAATCTGAGCTGGCCGCCATCCCGGCTATGCAAAAGCGGTTGGAAAAAGAGTTCGGGCAGCACATTAACGGCGAACTGCTGCTGAAAAAAGACAGCCACCTGCCAATTTCTGGCTCAATCAAAGCGCGTGGCGGCATTTATGAAGTCCTGACCCACGCTGAAAAACTGGCGCTGGAAGCCGGTCTGCTAACGACAAATGATGATTACAGCATTCTGCTTTCTCCTGAGTTCAAACAGTTCTTCAGCCAGTACAGCATCGCAGTCGGTTCAACTGGCAACCTGGGGATGTCTATCGGCATCATGAGCGCCCGAATCGGCTTTAACGTTACGGTCCATATGTCTGCCGATGCCCGCGCGTGGAAAAAATCCAGGCTGCGCAGCCACGGCGTGACGGTGGTGGAGTACGAAGAAGATTACGGCGTGGCGGTTGAACAAGGTCGTAAGGCGGCACAGTCCGATCCAAACTGTTTCTTTATCGATGATGAAAATTCCCGCACGCTGTTCTTAGGCTATGCGGTGGCCGGACAGCGTCTGAAGGCGCAGTTTGCCCAGCAGGGGCGCGTGGTGGATGCCGATCATCCGCTGTTTGTTTACCTGCCATGCGGTGTGGGTGGTGGCCCTGGCGGCGTGGCGTTTGGCCTGAAGCTGGCATTCGGTGACAACGTTCATTGCTTCTTCGCAGAACCCACCCACTCCCCGTGCATGCTGCTGGGGATTTACACCGGGCTGCACGATACCATTTCCGTGCAGGATATCGGCATCGATAATCTGACAGCGGCAGATGGGCTGGCAGTCGGTCGCGCCTCGGGCTTTGTTGGCCGGGCGATGGAACGCCTGCTCGACGGACTGTATACGCTGGACGATCAAACGATGTACGACATGCTGGGCTGGTTGGCGCAGGAAGAAGGTATTCGCCTTGAGCCATCGGCGCTGGCGGGCATGGCTGGTCCTCAGCACGTTTGCGCCTCCACGGATTACCAGCAGATGCAAGGATTGAGCGCGGATCAGCTCAATAACGCCACGCACCTGGTGTGGGCGACCGGCGGCGGCATGGTGCCGGAAACCGAGATGGCGCAATACCTGGCGAAAGGGCGCTAACCCCCTCTGATCTCAACGCAGCATCGCCATCAGCTCCATCGGTGAGCGATGCTGTTTAATCAGATCGCGCATGACGCGCATATGGGGTGATGAGTGTTCAAAGAAGGCCTGATATCCCGCACACAGCACATTTTCCCCGTGAGTATCCCCATGCACCGGGCAATCACCACGGTAAAATTGCGATAAGGAACATGACCGACAACGCACGCTCTGCTGTGAGGTCGATTGCCGTTCAATTTGAACCGCCAGACCACACCATCGACGCAGAGTTTTATCAAAAAGCTGAATAGATACCCGATTAATATCTTCACGAACCCAGATATCAAATATCGTATTTAAAAACTGCCCCCACCCTTCTGGTGTGACAGATTCAGCCGTCAGGTTGCCTGCTTCATCGCGCTTAATCAGAGGGATAAACTGTACGAGACGAACATCGCCTTGTCGTAAATCACGGTACAGTTCAATAGGTTGCAAACTCTTCTGGTGATCAATCACCACCTTTAAAATACCCTCACTAACATCCATGTCCTCACATACTGTCATGCAAAATTCCCGATATATACGATAAGTTGGCGAACGTGTGTTACAGCAAACAGTATTGCAAGGGATAACACCGCGAGGGAGATCATAAATTTGTCACGCACCGCACGAGATTCAGAAAAATCGCTATGCGTAACATCCATCAGGTTACGGCTGCGGGTGTAGCGCCAGAGAATAATCGCCACAATTGCCAGCACCGCTATTGAAACCCAGAATAACGCTCCCGCCTGATGCCAGTTATGCTTAATCGCCAGCGCCATCAGTGCGCCATAGCCTAGCAACGTGCGAAACCAGGCCAGCGATGTCCGTTCCGGTTGTAGACCAGGATCGGACTGGCGACGGGCCTTACGACTACCCGGCATACAGCACCAGCGCCATAACAATCACCGCCACAAGCGTCAGCATGACGCTGATAATCAGCAGGCTGTTGGTGTACGGCATGTCCTCTTTCAGACGCATCGCCTTTTCATTTCGCAACCAGCGCAGATAACCGTAGATCGCCAGACCACCCGCAAACAGACACAGCAACAAGGCAAGTGCCTCACGGATGACCGGCGTGGCAAAATCCGGGGCCAGTTGATCAAGGCCAACCCCCGCCGCCAGAAAACCCAGCGCAGTGCGGATCCACGCCAGAAAGGTACGTTCATTTGCCAGCGAGAAGCGGTAATCCGGCGCTTCTCCAAGGCGGGAAATCTTCATGGCGACTCCTTCAATATTGTAGTCTGGTCGTTATACCGGAACAGTGAAAGAGTATGAACCTGATTCGCAAACGAAAGGGAGTGTAATGTGATGAGACAATGGAAAAGAGAGATGTGCTTTGAAATGCCGGATGGCGACTGGCGCCTTATCCGGCCTACAGTGAACGATGTAGGTCGGATAAGCGCAGCGCATCAGGCATTCCTGGATATGCTGACTGGATAGGTCAGTTTTAACCTAATCCCCAGAAGAGCACCGCCAACAGTTGCGGGGTGATAATCCTCAGGAACATGACCAGCGGATAAACGGTGGCGTAGGAGAGCGCTGCCGCCCCGCTGGTGGCATGCAGGTTGTTCGCAAACGCCAGCGCAGGAGGATCGGTCATTGAGCCGGCCAACATACCACACAGCGTCAGGTAGTTCATTTTGGTGAGAAGGCGCGCCAGCAGACCGACGGTAATCAGCGGGATCGCGGTGATAAAAATACCGTAGCCCACCCAGCTCAAACCGTCGCCCTGCGTCAGGGTATGAACAAAATCACCGCCTGACTTCAGACCAACCACCGCGAGGAACAGTACGATACCCAACTCTCGCAACGCCAGGTTCGCGCTGGGAGGCATAAACCAATACAGCTTACCGATACTGCCAATACGCCCCAAAATCAGCGCCATAATCAGTGGTCCACCGGCCAGCCCCAGTTTTAATGCCACCGGGAAACCGGGGATAAACAGCGGGATTGACCCCAACAACACCCCCAGCCCGATCCCAATAAACACCGGCAACATCTGCACCTGCTGCAGTTTTTGCTGTGCGTTACCCACAACATTGGCAACGGCATCAATCGACGAAGGACGCCCCACCAGATTGAGGATATCGCCAAATTGCAGGCTGGCATCGCTGCTGGCGACCAGCTCAACGCCCGCGCGGTTCAGACGGGAAATCACCACGTCGTAACGTTCTTTAAAGTGCAGGTCACGGATCCGCTTGCCAAGCACCTGTTCGTTGGTCACAACGACACGTTCAACACGCAAATCCGTACCCCGCGTTGACAGCGAAGTGTCCACTTCCTGCCCAATCACCACCTTCGCATTATGCAGATCGCCAGGCTGTCCGACCAGGTGAAGCAGATCGCCCATCTGGATAATCGTACCCGGCGACGGCACCATTAACGTTTCATCTCGCTTCAGGCGTGAACAGATGATTTTGTCGCTGTTCAGAATGGGGACATCCTGAATCGCCATATTATTGAGGTTCGGGTTTTCAACACGAATGTTCATCGTCTGAATCAGCGTATGACCGTTGGTCAGCGTTGATTCATGCTGCTGAGCTTCGGACTCAACGTTCACGCGGAAAATGAGGCGCATCAGCCACATTGTGAGCAAAATGCCGCAAATACCGAAAGGATAAGCCATGGCATAGCTCATCCCCATCTGATCGACCACATCCCCCGGCGTACCCAGATCGCGCAGAATTTGCTGCCCGGCACCCAGTGCGGGCGTATTGGTGACCGCGCCGGAGAAGATCCCCAGCACCACAGGCAGCGGAATAGCGAAGATCTTATGCAGAAGCGCGGTAACCAGTCCCCCGATAATCACGATCAGCACTGCAAACAGGTTCAGACGCAGTCCCGAAACACGCAGTGAGGCAAAGAAACCCGGCCCTACCTGGATGCCGATGGTATAGACGAAGAGTATCAGGCCAAATTCCTGAATAAAATGCAACATATCGCCGCTCAGGGTCATCCCTGCCTGATCGACAAAGTGTCCGACGATGATACCGCCGAACAGTACGCCTCCGATGCCAAAACCAACGCCCCGTACTTTAATGTTGCCGATCCATAACCCGACAACCGCCACCAATGCCAGAACGCTGACCGTCAATGCTATATCACTCATTCTTCTGTTCCCTGTGAATAACATCATTAAGTAAATGGATTCTCGCAGAGTACAAGCGCAATGTATGGGGGGTAAAGCACAAAAAAGCCCCGTCATTTCTGGCGGGGCAAAGGCCTGGAGCTATTTAGCTATTTAATGCGGGACGTTCGCTGATGGCGATACGTTGTGGAGCAATGGTTTCAGGTTCATTACGGGTCAAATCAATATGCAGCAAGCCATTGGTGAAGCTTGCGCCGGAGACTTCCATATTTTCAGCCAACGTAAAGCTCAGACTGAATGATTGAGTGACCAGCCCCTGATGCAACCATTTGGTCTCTTTTTCCGGCTGCTGCGGCGTACCTTTTACGGTCAGACGCGTGCCTTCCAGTTGAATATCCAAATCTTCCTGACGGAAACCGGCTAACGCAAGGGTAATGCGGTAGTGGTTATCATCGCTCTTTTCGATGTTATAGGGTGGGAAGCTTTGGCTTTCACCAGCGTTTTGTAATGCATTGGCCAGTTTGTCAAAACCGATCCATTGACGCAGCAGTGGGGATAAATCGTAGTTACGCATAATATTCTCCTTCTAAGAAGCGAGTAAGTACCTTTCGGCTCCCTGACGGCAAGCCTGTGCTTAGCAGGGCCGCGCAAGCGGCCCGACAGATAAATTAGTTGATTTCGATGCGGCGCGGTTTGTTCGCTTCAGGAATCACGCGCTCAAGCTCGATATACAGCAGACCGTTTACCAGGTTTGCGCCGCGAACGTGGATGTTCTCCGCTAACTGGAACTTGCGTTCGAAGTTGCGTTCGGCAATACCCTGGTACAGGTAAGTACGTTCTTTTTGCTCGTCCGCATGCGCGCCTTTCACCACCAGCAAATTATCCTGGGCGGTAATTTCCAGCTCGCTTTCAGCAAAGCCCGCAACGGCAATCGCAATGCGGTAGTGGTTTTCGTCTACCAGCTCAACGTTGTACGGAGGGTAGCCACCATTGCTTTGGCCCTGGTTGTTTTCCAGCAGGTTAAACAGACGATCAAATCCAATAGCAGAACGGTATAGCGGGGATAAATCAAAGTTACGCATAATCAATAGCTCCTGAAATCAGCGAGAATGTTGGACCTTCCATCTTGGACAGGTCAGGTAGCCAGGACACCCATCAGGCATGCCCTTCATTTGTCTACACCCTAAAAA
This sequence comes from Citrobacter sp. wls827, assembly GCF_005280875.1. Lineage (NCBI taxonomy): Bacteria > Pseudomonadati > Pseudomonadota > Gammaproteobacteria > Enterobacterales > Enterobacteriaceae > Citrobacter > Citrobacter sp. wls827. Next base: position 22,875 of record NZ_SZWR01000034.1, on the reverse strand, counting down.
TGGGTCTTAATACAAACTTTTCAAGCGTACTCCTCTGACTTTTTTTGCAGTTTGTTGTCTATTGCATACACTGGGGGGAGCAGTCGTTATCGTTAAATCGCGATTGCCGCCACAGTGCGACAAGATGGTGATGTTATTTTCGCAACGGATCGCTTTAACTCACCCTGCAAACACGATGATTAGCAGATGAAATAATGATGATAAAAAAAATAGTGTTAACACTGATGATGTGCAGCGGGATGGTTTTTATCAGCGGCTGTTCCAGCGTGATGTCACATACCGGAGGGAAAGAAGGGATATATCCTGGCACGCGCGCCAGCGCCACAATGATTAGCGAAAGTGATACAAACTGGGGAACAAAATCGCTGGCGATTCTGGATATGCCTTTTACCGCGGTTCTGGATACGGTACTGCTTCCGTGGGATCTCTTTCGCAAAGATAACTCGGTTCGATCTCGCGTAGAAAAGAGCGAGGAGAGAACGCAAGCCACCAACGCCGTTATCCCCCCAGCTCAAATGCCTGCGCCTTAAGTTAACGTCTGGTTTCTGTCACCCATAGCTGGCGGAAACCGTCGACGTCTTCCATCCATGCAACCTGTCGGCCATCAGGAGAGAAGACGATCGCATCTGCTGAAGGTGGGTTGCCATGGCTGGTCGTTAAAAATTCAATCTCTCCCGTCTGCGCATCACAACAAGCGATTCTGTTCTGCAGTACAAATCCCAACCATTTTCCCGACGGATACCAGTTGAATGCTGACTGAATATCCGTGTCACAGCGGGTAAGCTGACGCGGTTCTCCTCCCTGTGGGGAAATCAACCATAACTGCACGATACCGTTGTCATCACGCATCAGAAACGCAATTTCGGCTGCCGTTGGATTACTGCGCACCCAATGCCGCGGTTGATTCACCAGCCCCGGGAAGGCGTGATCATGAGTAAACGTCAGACGGCGCTGAACGATGCCGGCTGGTGGCGCAGGCATTGTTGCTTCCGTTCCTTCCAGAGGTGCCTCGCCAGGCTGTTTCCAGCCACTTTCATGGCGTGGCAAATCAACGATAAACAGTTCCGGTACTTTTTCGCCACTGACAGACAACGTGTCGCCGATAAAGGCCAGCGTATGATCCCCCACCCAGCCTTCTTCATAAGCGCGGTTAATCTCATCGCTCCCCGGTTTTGGCGTTGGTGTCGTCTGGCTCACCAGCACGCACCAAGAGTTCCCGCTGTATTCACGGGGATGCTGCGCGGAGACCTTCACCGGCCCATACGGCACAGCAACGCCGACATTGCGTAAATCCAGCGCCGGTGAGCGCTCATGTAGCACGTGATCGTTATAGGTGAAACTGACAAACTCGCCGTTTGGGCTAAAAACATGCACATGACTACCGCCGCGCAGCGCGCCTGGGGTATACGGCGCAGTAATATCCATCGCATCCAGATTCCCCACATCTGCCTGCGTAGCAATCACTCCACGGCGATGATGAAAATCGTAATACCATGTTTCATCAGGGTTTTCTGGTCCATGAATGAACACATATTTTTCAGCTTTTGGATGAACGGTCACCACGCCGACGTGTGCGCCTTGCGTAGCACGGTAAATCACCGCCACCTCACCGGTGTGAATATTGACGCGTTCAATCGTCTCTCCGGTAAACGATGCACCGGAAGGACGCACATCAAAGACCAGCCACTGGCTGTCCGGTGTCCAGGTGTTGATATTGGTAAGCTGATGATTACGCGCTGCAAAGGTGATTTGTTTCATGGTGGTGTCCCGGACGAAAAATACCGCTCCTTTTTACCACGCACAGCGCGTATCCCATAAGCCTTTAGCGGGCCGCAAGCGCATCAGCTTGCTGAGCGTTCACAGCCAAAGCGGGGAAGTCCTCGAACGTATAGTAACGAATGGGTGGCGGTAACTGCTCCATTGCTGTACCCGGCCACAGTTGCAACTCTCCGACAGCATTGAGATCAACGCCCTGCCAGCGGTGCGGCAGCGCCAGTCGCTGCAGAACAGCCCGCTCGCCAGGCACGCGTGTCGGCAAACGATTATCCCCCATCTGATAGTTACGCCGCAGCACCAGATACTTTTCCGGCACCCGACGCCGACTGTTCCACCAGCGGCCGTCCAGCATATCGAAATGGAAACGGGTGAGTTCCGGCGACTGAGCGCCAAGATGGACAAGAGCCTGGCGAAGTGCCGTCCCCATCGCCACCTCGTAAACCCCCTGAGAAACTGTTTGCCCCTCCAGAATCAGCGACACCGCCAGGCGGGCACCAAGCAGATTGGAGTAAAGATCCTCTGGCGAAAATGCAGAAACACCTTCAGAAAATCCGGGAACAGACTCAAAACCGTACCATTGCGCAATTTCATGCCACTCCGCGACCTGAAACGCCAGATGAGCGGCCAGCCAGGCTGCCAGCGTGTAACGCGCGACAGGATCGGTTGGTGGTGTAAAGGCATTAAACACTAACCGACGCTGGGCCAGTTCGCTATCCAGATCGAGCGTAAAAGCCTGCCCCAGTTTCGGCAGGATCTGACTAAAGATATAGACCGTCATATCAGCGGTATCACGCACGTGGGCGGTATCAATAAAGCCACCGTGCGTGGTGTAGAGAATGCCGTTATTTTCACGGCTTAAGCCGGTCAGGTTTTCCAGCCCGGCCAGCATGCTATCGTTGTACTGATGCAATCCAAGGTGGCTCGCCGGGACCACGTTATCCAGCTGATAAAACGGTACCGGCATGCCCAGCAATTCCGCATGCAAGTTGTAGCCAAATGCACAGCAAGGACGTAACCCTTTAGGCAGTGGCTGTGGCGGCATAGCAGGCCACGCGGTGGTCGCTCTCGTTGTTACCTGCGGAGACAGATCTAATGCCACTGGCAGTGCCGCCCCAGCGCTGCCTGCGAGAAGTGATGCCAGTAACGACATAGTTTTCAGCAACCTGCTCAAAATGCCTCTCCGACCTGAAAATAGAAACCGCTGCTGCCTTTGCCGATGCCGTAATCCAGGCGTACGTTGACGCGCGGCTTGAATTCAAAGCGATAACCGACTCCTGCCGAGGGCAGGAGTTGTCCGTCGTCCAGCGCACTAAATGATGGCCCCATAGTCCCTGCACCCAGCCAACCGACCACGCCGTGCCGCCAATCGAGCTTGCGGCGATACTCAAGTTGCCCGCTGACGACATTCTTGTCCCGATAGCGCCCTTCGTAATAACCGCGCATGCGTTGATTGCTACCGAGCAGCGGCATCATGCTCCACGGCACTGCTCCCTGGGTAAACGTGCCATCCGCCTCCCATGCCAGCACGCTTTTATCGTCCAGAGAGTGGTAACGACTGTAATGCAACTGGTATTCATCAAACCGGGTATCGCTCCCCACCTCAGGAGTAAAGCAGGTGTAGCGCACATCGGCATACTGCCCTTTACGTGGATTGGGTACGAAATCACGATCGTCCCAGCTCAGTTCCACGCTACTCCCGGAACTGAGAACCGATGCCCCCTGCGGCGTAGTTTCAATTTTCGGCGGATCGTTGTCGTCCATTTGCGCAGCATGCTGGGTATTCAGCGACCAGCCGACCCCCAGATAGATGTTAGGCGCTAACCGCCGGTATAGCGTTGGACGCAAATCCAGGACCTGAGCGGTATATTGCTGTTTTTGGCTATCTTTATCTCCGGCGCTAAAACCCTGCCCCCAGTAGTAGGTTGGGGTATCTGTTAATGCGCCATTAAGAAAGAAACGCCAGCGATCGTCGGCGAAAAAAGCATAATTTTGCATCGTGATGCCAAAGGCCCCCGTTGAGCTAAAGTAGCCGCTCAACGTCAGCGTCGAGTTTTGACTCACCGTATCGTTAGGATCGGGTCGATACATCCCCACTACCGCCGTCCCGATCCCCAGCCCCAGTTCTGGGGTATAAAACGGCCCAGGCATCACTCCCCAGTCGATACCTTTAGTGGCGTTAAAGTTATCGCTGGCGCCCAGTTTATTCAGCCAGCCGTCAATCTCATTGCGGGTCGGCAGCGCCGACTGAACGTATCCGGCAAACAGGCAGAAAAACAGAAGCAGGCCGATGCGCGTCAAAAACGATACTCTCCCGCAGCAAAGAAGCTATTACGGTCGGCGAAGCCAATTTCGGTGGTGATATTAACGTTGCGGGTCAACTCATATTGCGCGCCTACCAGCACGTTCCAGGGGGATTGCAGGTGTTGTTTAACATCGAAGCGACCATTGCTATCCTTGTTCGCAATATCCACCATTTTTTGCAGCGCCGCAGAAGGCATCGTGAGATCGTTCAGGTTGCCGCTAAATTCTTGCTGCACATCCTGATACATGCTGCCCACCCACAGATTTAACTTACCGGATGGCATGTGCAGGGTCTCCATGCCGGGAGTGGTAAAGCGATAACCTACACGCGGAGAGATGGTAAAGGCATTAATACTGCCATCAAGGATATCGAACTGTGTTTGCGTATAGTTGGCATCAAAAACCGTAAACCAGTTGCCCACTCCACCAACCAGAGTCGTTCCTACACCGTAGGTTGTGCCTTTAAAGTCGAGCTGAAATGCCAGATTCTGCAAATTGGCTGGTGTACGGTATTTACGTGGTCCTTTGATTCCTACACCTATCTGCGAAACAGAGTGTCCGTCGGTATAGCCAATCAGACCATAGACGTTCATAAAGGGCAGCAGCCAGGCATCCAGTTTTAAGGTTTCGGTTTTACTTCTCTCCCGGGTGTTGCCGACGTTGATTTTAAACGCGTTATCCAACGAGTGACCGCGCAGGGAAAGACCGTTGAAATTGATGCTGTCTACATTAATGTTTTGCCTGATATTCATGTAGTTAATATTCACGCCAAACGGCTCAGGCAGGTCGTAGCCTCGTTTACGTGCCTCCTCACCTAAAAACGGCAAAACAGAGTGGCTTGTGGTTGGTTTAGCCGCGGGTTTTGTCGGCAAAGAAGTAGCCTGACCATCGTCCTGATAGTCATACAGCGGTGTCAATGTTGAGCCAGAATCCGTCACAGCCCAGGCCTGAAAAGCCAAACAGGAAGACGTCATCAACACCAGGCGGATGCGTGTGTTAGTCATAAGGAAACATAGTTGCAGGCAGGAATCGCCCGAATATAAAAGAAGGGGGGAGAGTATAGAAGTTACGTGCTAAGTGGGGGGATTAATGTGCGATTTCACATCTGATAATACAAACATGATTTTTATAACATTCTTAATGTTTTATGCCTGGCCGAAGCCAGGCATACGTGTATCAGGAGAGAACGTATTTCTCAATCGCCCAGGCTACGCCGTCTTCAAGATTGGATTTCGTCACGAAGTTAGCCACTTCTTTCACCGACGAAATAGCATTATCCATTGCAACGCCTACGCCTGCGTATTCGATCATCGCGATATCATTTTCCTGATCGCCAATCGCCATCACCTCTTCGGCTTTAATTCCTAACGCATCGGCCAGCGATTTCACGCCAGTGCCTTTATTGACGCGTTTATCCAGAATTTCGAGGAAATATGGCGCACTTTTCAGCACGGTGTACTTCTCTTTTACCTCTGCTGGAATACGCGAGATGGCTTGATCGAGGATTTCTGGTTCATCAATCATCATCACTTTCAGGAACTGGGTCGCCGGGTCCATTTTCTCTGCTTCACAGAACACCAGCGGGATGGTCGCGACAAAAGACTCATGCACCGTGTAGTAACTGATATCACGGTTGGCGGTATACAGAGTATTGCGATCGAGTGCGTGGAAATGCGAGCCGACCGTCCTGGAGAGTTGTTCCAGGAAGCGGTAATCATCATAGCTCAGCGCGGTTTGCGCGACGGTGCTTCCATCTCCGGCTTTCTGCACCAGCGCGCCGTTGTAGGTAATACAGTAGTCACCGGGTTGTTCCATATGCAGTTCTTTCAGATAGCTGTGGACGCCAGCATACGGGCGCCCCGTGGTCAGCACCACATTCACACCTCGCGCGCGTGCCGCGGCAATCGCCGTTTTGACCGCTGGTGAAATGGTGTGATCGGGCAGCAGAAGTGTGCCATCCATGTCGATAGCAATAAGTTTGATAGCCATGAGTTCCCCAGATTAAATGAGTCCATCCTCATGCTAACGCGATTCCGCTCAAAAAACAGCTACGAAAAGGGGGATGGAAAGGGGAATCGGGATTCCCCTTTTGACAATCGATGGTAGGGCGGATAGGGCCTGAGCCGCCATCCGGCAAACGCAGACGAACTGCCTGATGGCGCTTCGCTTATCAGGCCTACAGGAGCAGGCCTGAGGTACATGTTAGATATCGATATTCGCCGCTTTCAGGGCGTTTTCTTCGATAAATGCACGACGCGGTTCAACAGCATCACCCATCAGCGTGGTGAACAACTGGTCAGCGGCAATCGCATCCTTCACGGTAACGCGCAGCATACGGCGGCTTTCCGGATCCATGGTAGTTTCCCACAGCTGTTCCGGGTTCATCTCGCCCAGACCTTTATAGCGCTGAATTGCGAGGCCACGACGGGACTCTTTCACCAGCCAGTCCAGCGCCTGCTCGAAGCTGGCAACCGGCTGACGACGCTCGCCACGTTCGATAAACGCATCGTCTTCGATCAGGCCACGTAGTTTCTCACCCAGCGTGCAGATACGACGGTATTCGCCGCCGGTCACAAACTCGTGATCCAGCGGATAGTCGGTATCAACACCGTGGGTACGCACGCGGATCACCGGCTCGAACAGGTTCAGTTCAGCGTCTTTACGCACAAAGCTGTTCCAGGTGCTGCCGTGCATTTCGTTTTCATTCAGCACGTTAACCAGCTGGGAAACCCAGGCAGTGACTTTCGCTTCATCAGTGAGATCGGCTTCAGCCAGCGTCGGTTGATAAACCAGTTCTTTCAACAGCGCTTTCGGGAAACGGCGTTCCATACGGCCAATCATTTTCTGCGTGGCGTTGTATTCAGAAACCAGTTTTTCCAGCGCATCACCCGCCAGCGCTGGCGCGTGGGCATTGGTGTGCAGCGTAGCACCATCAAGGGCGATAGAGATCTGGTACTGATCCATCGCTTCATCGTCTTTGATGTACTGTTCCTGCTTGCCTTTCTTCACTTTGTACAGCGGCGGCTGCGCAATGTAGACGTGGCCGCGCTCAACGATTTCCGGCATCTGACGATAGAAGAAGGTCAACAGCAACGTACGGATGTGCGAGCCATCGACGTCCGCATCGGTCATGATGATGATGCTGTGATAACGCAGTTTGTCCGGGTTGTACTCGTCGCGACCGATGCCGCAGCCCAGCGCGGTGATCAGCGTCGCCACTTCCTGAGAAGAGAGCATCTTGTCGAAGCGCGCCTTCTCAACGTTAAGAATTTTACCCTTCAGCGGCAGAATCGCCTGGTTTTTACGGTTACGTCCCTGCTTCGCAGAGCCGCCCGCTGAGTCCCCTTCCACCAGGTACAGTTCAGAGTGAGCCGGGTCGCGTTCCTGACAGTCCGCCAGTTTGCCCGGCAGACCCGCTAAGTCCAGCGCACCTTTACGGCGGGTCATTTCACGCGCACGACGTGCCGCTTCACGAGCACGCGCCGCATCAATAATTTTGCCGACGACGATTTTCGCGTCAGACGGGTTTTCCAGCAGGTATTCGCTCAGCAGTTCGTTCATCTGCTGTTCTACCGCCGATTTCACCTCAGAAGAGACCAGCTTGTCTTTGGTCTGGGAGGAGAATTTCGGATCCGGTACCTTCACGGAAACAACGGCAATCAGGCCTTCACGGGCATCGTCACCGGTGGCGCTGACTTTCGCTTTTTTGCTGTAGCCTTCTTTGTCCATGTAGGCGTTCAGGGTACGGGTCATCGCCGCACGGAAGCCTGCAAGGTGAGTACCGCCATCACGCTGCGGAATGTTGTTGGTGAAGCAGTAGATGTTTTCCTGGAAACCATCGTTCCACTGCAGCGCAACTTCAACGCCAATACCGTCTTTTTCGGTGGAGAAGTAGAAGATATTCGGGTGGATCGGCGTTTTGTTTTTGTTGAGGTATTCAACAAACGCCTTGATGCCGCCTTCGTAGTGGAAATGATCTTCTTTGCCATCGCGCTTATCGCGCAGACGAATAGACACGCCGGAGTTCAGGAATGACAGCTCGCGCAGACGCTTAGCCAGAATGTCGTATTCGAACTCAACGACGTTGGTAAAGGTTTCGTGGCTTGGCCAGAAACGGACCTGAGTCCCCGTCATTTCTGTTTCGCCAGTTACTGCCAGCGGCGCCTGCGGCACACCGTGCACGTAAGTTTGCTGATGCACTTTGCCTTCACGACGAATCACCAGTTCCAGCTTCTGTGACAGGGCGTTAACGACGGAAACACCCACACCGTGCAGACCGCCGGAAACTTTATAGGAGTTATCATCGAATTTACCGCCTGCGTGCAAAACGGTCATGATAACTTCCGCTGCCGAAACGCCCTCTTCCGGGTGAATACCGGTTGGGATACCACGGCCATCATCGGTAACGGACACGGAGTTGTCAGCGTGAATCGTTACCACGATATCTTTACAGTGACCCGCGAGCGCTTCGTCGATAGCGTTATCTACCACCTCGAATACCATGTGGTGCAGACCGGTGCCGTCATCCGTGTCGCCGATATACATACCCGGGCGCTTACGCACCGCATCCAGTCCTTTCAGGACTTTGATACTGGAGGAGTCATAAGAATTCGACATCAACGTTTCTCGCTCATTTTATCTTGGGTTAATCCGTTATTTTACCCTTTTCCACGGTAAACATCTTCGAATTTTCATCGGACATGTCTATAACGTGTTCAGCGCTGATTGCGCTGACAAAGACCTGAGATTGCGTGGCTTTTAAGCGGCTGGCCAGCAGTCCGCGACGCGCGTCATCCAGTTCAGAGGCAAAATCATCTATCAGGTACAGGCAGCGCCGCCCGCTTTCACGGGTCAGAAACTCCCCTTGCGCCAGACGTAAGGCGCACATCAGCAGCTTGAGCTGCCCACGCGACAACGTATCTTCCACCGGCGCACCGTCGGCGCGAATGCGGAAATCCGCCTTATGCGGGCCGTGCGCGGTGTAGGTCAACATGCGATCGCGTTCAAAACTGCGTTCCAGCACTTCGGCGTAATCTGTCTCTTTCTCCCAGCCGCGCTGGAAAGAGAAGGAGAGAGAAAATTCGGGAAGAAACTGCTGGCAGGTATCCGCCATATCCTGCGCGATACCGGCGCTGTACTCCGCGCGCCAGGTGCTGATTTGTTCCGCCAGTGGGATCAGTTCTTTATCCCACGGGCGGAGTTGCTCATAACGACTTACCTGGCGCAGTGCCGCATTGCGCTGCTTGAGCAGGCGCTTCAGGTTGCTCCAGGCGGTGAAAAATCCGGCTTCATTGTGAAAGCATCCCCAGTCAAGGAATGCTCTTCTGTATTTGGGGCCGCCATTGAGTAAAGTAAACCCCTCGGGCGTGATCAGCTGCATCGGCATCAGGTGCGCCAGTTCCGCGACCTTGTGCCCGTCAGTGCCGTCAATGCGCACTTTACTGTCGCCCAGTTTGTCTTTCGTCAGGCCAATCGACGTCTCACGCTCATCACCCTGCAAACGCCCGTGTAAAACAAACGATTCCTGCTCGTGGCGAATCACGCGGCCAATTTGCAAACTGCGAAACGCCCGGCCGTGGCCGAGCGTATAGATAGCTTCCAGCACGCTGGTTTTGCCGCTGCCGTTAGCGCCTACCAGGAAGTTAAAGCCGGGAGATAAAGCGAGATCCGCGTTTTCGATATTACGAAAATCGCGGATCAACAGGCGGGTCAGCGACATTACAGTCTCATTGGCATAACAACGTAAGCCGCGCTCTGGCTGGCTGCATCTTCAATTTGTACGCTGGAGACGGAATCGGTCAGCAGAATACGCACGTTTTCGCACTTCAGCGCGTTCAGAACGTCCAGTACGTAGCTAACGTTAAAGCCGATTTCCAGTTCTGTACCAGGATAGGAGACATCCAGAATTTCTTCGGCTTCTTCCTGCTCCGGGTTATTAGCGGTGATTTTCAGCTGGTTTTCACTGACATACAGACGCACGCCGCGGAATTTCTCGTTAGAGAGGATCGCCGCACGAGCAAACGCCTGTTTGAGGATATCGCAACCTGCTTCCAGATGTTTGTCCGGATTCTTCGGCAGTACGCGGCGATAATCCGGGAAACGACCGTCAACCAGCTTGGAGGTAAAGATGAAATCACCCACGTGCGCACGAATATTGTTGCTGCCAATCTGTACGCGCAGCGGGTTATCGCCGCCGTCGAGCATACGCATCAGTTCAATCACGCCTTTACGCGGTACGATCACCGAATGGCTGGGCAACGGCTGACCGACAGGCATTGAACAGACCGCCAGGCGGTGACCGTCGGTCGCCACGGTACGCAGCTCTTCCCCTTCGGTTTCAAACAGCATGCCGTTTAAATAGTAACGCACGTCCTGATGCGCCATTGAAAACTGCGTGGCTTCAATCAGACGCTTCATCGTCGCCTGCGGTAGCGTGAATTCGACTTCGCTCTGCCAGTCGTCCAGATTCGGGAAGTCGGCGGCAGGCAGCGTGGACAGCGAGAAACGGCTGCGGCCAGAACGCACCAGCATACGGTCGCCTTCCAGTTGAACGGCAATTTCTGCGCCTTCCGGCAACCCGCGGCAAATATCGAAGAATTTACGCGCCGGAACGGTGGTCGCACCAGGTTCATGCGGCTGGATCAGCGCCACGCGCGCCACCATCTCCATTTCGAGATCGGTACCGGTCAGAGAAAGCGCACCGTCAGCAACCTGCAGCAGCAGGTTTCCGAGGATCGGCAGTGTAGGACGTCCACCCAGCGGGCCGCTGACCTGCTGAAGCGGTTTTAATAAATGTTCACGTTCAACGGTAAATTTCATAGCGTCACGAAGATAATGTTCTGATTAAATTGGAGAAATCTTCTTTAATATCATGGCTTTCTTCACGCAACTGCTCAATCTTACGGCAGGCATGAAGCACGGTAGTATGGTCGCGCCCACCAAACGCATCGCCAATTTCCGGCAGACTGTGGTTAGTGAGCTCTTTTGCCAGCGCCATCGCCATCTGACGCGGACGTGCTACCGAACGAGATCGACGCTTAGAAAGCAGATCCGCAATTTTGATTTTGTAATACTCTGCCACCGTCTTTTGAATATTGTCGATGGTGACCAGCTTTTCCTGCAAAGCCAGCAAATCGCGCAGCGCTTCACGCACGAAATCGATAGTAATTGCCCGGCCGGTAAAATTGGCGTTAGCGATCACGCGGTTCAGTGCGCCTTCCAGTTCACGCACGTTAGAGCGTAGACGCTTGGCGATAAAGAACGCCACTTCACCCGGCAGACGAATGTCGTTTTCGTCAGCCTTTTTCATCAGGATCGCGACGCGTGTTTCCAGCTCAGGCGGCTCGATCGCGACAGTCAGTCCCCAGCCGAAGCGAGATTTCAGACGATCTTCAACGCCGTTGATCTCCTTCGGATAGCGATCCGAGGTCAGGATGATCTGCTGATTACCTTCCAGCAGGGCATTAAAGGTGTGGAAAAATTCTTCCTGTGAACGTTCTTTATTAGCAAAGAATTGAATATCGTCAATCAGCAGCGCATCAACGGAACGGTAATAGCGTTTAAACTCTTCGATCGCATTGTTTTGCAGGGCTTTAACCATGTCCTGCACAAAACGCTCGGAGTGCATATACACCACTTTTGCGTTCGGCTTACGCGCCATAATGCCGTTACCGACAGCGTGCAGCAGGTGGGTTTTACCCAGACCCGTACCGCCATAAAGGAATAACGGATTGTAGGCGCCGCCTGGATTGTCCGCCACCTGACGTGCCGCCGCGCGCGCCAGTTGGTTAGATTTACCTTCAACGAAGTTATCAAACGTATGTTTGACGTTGACGTTAGAGCGATAGGTAGGTTCAGCCGGAGCCGGGACGTTATCCCAGCCAGGGCGCGCTGCCGGTACGGTACGTTGCGGTTGCACTTGCTGAGCCACGTGGGCGGGCGCCACAACGTTGTTGACCGGCGTTTTCAGCGTTTGCGTAACGGGTTTAGTGCCAACCTCAAAACGCAGCTGTGGGGCATCCGCTCCGCAAAAATTATTGAGTAATCCATTAATATTATTAAGGTATTTATCCCTTACCCAATCGAGCACGAAACGGTTTGGCGCATACAAAGCCAGCGTGTTATCGCTCAGTTCCGCCTGCAACGGGCGTATCCACATACTGAATTCTGTGGCTGGTAACTCATCCTGCAATCGGGCAAGACACTGCTGCCAAAGCGAAAGTGACACGGCGGACTCCACTCGAACAAAAGTCGATAAATGACAAAGGCTGAAACATTCATGATTGTTGACGCACATCGACAAGACCCTATGCAAAGGGTGACGTGCGAATTGCTATCTGCAATTTTTACCCGATCAGGATCCATTGAAACGATCGGGACCGCGGATCATAGCGTAAACTGAGAAAGAGATCTTCTGTTTCTCACAGATTCTTCCCGATTTATCCACAGGATGATCCAGAATCGGCTAAGTGTAAACGATCCTGGAGAAGTGCTGCAGGTTTTCGCGCGCATATTGAAAAAATTAATGAGTAAAGATGCTTTACTGCTTAAACGATCTAATAAAGATCCCGTGCGATCCTTGCGCTTTATCCACCAGCCCGTATAATTCTTACCCCCAGCGAGTAACGGTCGCCTTACGGCGTCAACGCTGCCTGTTTTTTACACAAAACCACGTGAAAAAAAACGGGATATAAGGAAAGAGAATTGACTCCGGAGTGTACAATTATTACAATCCGGCCTCTTTAATCACCCACACTGTGGCGTAAGTCGTTCGAAATTCGTTCGGGTATACGCAAAAGTCAGTGAATTTATTCAAGTTTAGGTAGAAATCGCCATGAAACGCACTTTTCAACCGTCTGTACTGAAGCGCAACCGTTCTCACGGCTTCCGTGCTCGTATGGCAAATAAAAATGGTCGTCAGGTTCTGGCACGTCGTCGTGCTAAAGGCCGTTCTCGTCTGACCGTTTCTAAGTAATAAAAGCTAGCCCCTGAGTGGTTAAGCTCGCATTTCCCAGGGAGTTACGTTTGTTAACTCCCACTCATTTCACATTCGTCTTCCAGCAGCCACAACGGGCTGGCACGCCGCAAATCACCATCCTCGGCCGCCTGAATTCGCTGGGGCATCCCCGTATCGGTCTTACCGTCGCCAAGAAAAATGTTAAACGTGCGCATGAACGTAATCGGATTAAACGTCTGACGCGTGAAAGCTTCCGTTTACGTCAGCACGAGCTTCCAGCAATGGATTTCGTGGTGGTGGCGAAAAAAGGGGTTGCTGACCTCGATAACCGTGCTCTCTCGGAAGCGTTGGAAAAATTATGGCGTCGCCATTGTCGCCTGGCTCGCGGGTCCTGATAGCCCTCATTCGGGTCTATCAACGCCTGATCAGTCCGCTGCTTGGGCCGCATTGCCGTTTCACTCCAACCTGTTCGAGCTACGGAATTGAGGCATTGCGCAGGTTTGGAGTGATAAAAGGCAGTTGGTTGACGGTGAAACGCGTATTAAAATGCCACCCTTTACACCCTGGTGGTGACGATCCCGTCCCGCCCGGACCATTTGATACCAGAGAACACTAACGATGGATTCGCAACGCAATCTTTTAGTCATCGCTTTGCTGTTCGTGTCTTTCATGATCTGGCAAGCCTGGGAGCAGGATAAAAATCCGCAACCTCAGGCCCAACAGACCACGCAGACAACGACCACCGCAGCGGGTAGCGCCGCCGACCAGGGCGTACCGGCCAGTGGCCAGGGGAAACTGATTACGGTTAAAACTGACGTGCTTGATCTGACCATCAACACCCGTGGTGGTGATGTGGAACAGGCTTCACTGCCAGCTTACCCGAAAGAACTCGGTTCTACCGAACCGTTCCAGTTACTGGAAACCACGCCACAGTTCATCTACCAGGCACAGAGTGGCCTGACAGGTCGTGACGGTCCGGATAACCCGGCTAACGGCCCGCGTCCGCTGTACAACGTCGAAAAAGACGCGTTTGTACTGGCTGACGGTCAGAACGAACTGCAGATCCCGATGACCTATACTGACGCAGCGGGTAACACATTCACTAAAACGTTTGTACTCAAGCGTGGTGAATATGCTGTCAACGTTAACTACAGCGTGCAGAACGCCGGCGAAAAACCGCTGGAAGTCTCCACCTTTGGTCAGCTGAAGCAATCCATCAATCTGCCATCTCATCGCGATACCGGAAGCAGCAACTTTGCGCTGCACACCTTCCGCGGCGCGGCGTACTCCACGCCGGATGAGAAGTATGAGAAATACAAATTCGACACCATTGCTGACAACGAAAACCTGAACGTCAATGCTAAAGACGGTTGGGTTGCAATGCTGCAACAGTATTTCGCCACGGCATGGGTTCCGCGTAACGACGGCACCAACAACTTCTATACCGCTAACCTGGGTAACGGCATTGCCGCTATCGGCTATAAATCACAGCCGGTATTGGTACAGCCTGGTCAGACTGGCGCGATGACCAGCACCCTGTGGGTCGGCCCGGAAATTCAGGATAAAATGGCGGCCGTTGCACCGCACCTGGATCTGACCGTGGATTACGGCTGGTTGTGGTTCATCTCTCAGCCGCTGTTCAAACTGCTGAAATGGATCCATAGCTTCCTGGGTAACTGGGGCTTCTCTATCATCGTTATCACCTTTATCGTTCGTGGCATCATGTACCCGCTGACCAAAGCGCAGTACACCTCCATGGCGAAGATGCGTATGCTGCAGCCAAAGATTCAGGCAATGCGTGAGCGTCTGGGCGATGACAAACAGCGTCAGAGCCAGGAAATGATGGCCCTGTACAAAGCTGAGAAGGTTAACCCGCTGGGCGGCTGCTTCCCGCTGATCATCCAGATGCCAATCTTCCTGGCGTTGTACTACATGCTGATGGGCTCCATTGAGCTGCGTCATGCGCCGTTCGCGCTGTGGATCCATGACCTGTCCGCACAGGACCCGTACTACATTCTGCCGATTCTGATGGGCGTGACGATGTTCTTCATTCAGAAGATGTCTCCGACCACCGTAACCGACCCGATGCAGCAGAAGATCATGACCTTTATGCCGGTCATCTTCACCGTGTTCTTCCTGTGGTTCCCGTCAGGTCTGGTGCTGTACTATATCGTCAGCAACCTGGTAACCATTATTCAGCAGCAGCTGATTTACCGTGGTCTGGAGAAGCGTGGCCTGCATAGCCGCGAGAAGAAAAACTCCTGATTCGGTGTAGGCCGGATTAGGCGAAGCCGCCATCC
>NZ_SZWR01000034.1:0-7488 GCF_005280875.1 Citrobacter sp. wls827 | reverse complement strand
ATAAAGTAAAGGGCGGTCATTAGACCGCCTTTTTTATTGCATTAAGAAGAGACAAACCATGAGCCATAACGACACCATCGTCGCTCAGGCCACCCCACCGGGACGTGGTGGCGTGGGTATCCTGCGTATCTCCGGCCTGAAGGCGCGCGAGGTCGCAGAAACCGTACTGGGGAAACTGCCAAAACCGCGTTATGCCGATTATCTGCCGTTTAAAGATGCGGATGGCAGCGCGCTGGATCAGGGGATTGCCCTGTGGTTCCCCGGCCCGAACTCCTTTACCGGCGAAGACGTTTTAGAGCTTCAGGGCCACGGAGGTCCGGTGATTCTTGACCTGCTGCTCAAACGTATTCTGACCATTCCCGGGCTGCGCATTGCCAGACCGGGTGAATTCTCCGAGCGAGCTTTTCTCAATGATAAGCTCGATTTAGCCCAGGCAGAGGCCATTGCCGACCTGATCGATGCCAGCTCAGAGCAAGCCGCTCGCTCGGCATTGAACTCGTTGCAGGGCGCATTTTCCGCACGGGTAAATCATCTTGTGGAAGCGCTCACTCACCTGCGTATCTATGTGGAAGCGGCAATCGACTTCCCGGATGAAGAAATCGACTTCCTGTCTGACGGCAAGATTGAAGCCCAGCTCAACAGCGTTATCAGCGATCTTGATGCCGTTCGTGCCGAAGCGCGTCAGGGCAGCCTGCTGCGCGAAGGGATGAAGGTAGTCATTGCCGGTCGCCCTAACGCCGGGAAATCGAGCCTGCTGAACGCGCTGGCTGGCCGTGAGGCGGCTATTGTGACCGATATTGCGGGGACGACTCGCGACGTGCTGCGTGAGCATATTCATATCGACGGTATGCCGCTGCACATCATCGACACTGCTGGTTTGCGCGATGCCAGCGATGAAGTTGAACGCATTGGTATCGAACGTGCGTGGCAGGAAATCGAACAAGCCGACCGTGTGCTGTTTATGGTGGATGGCACCACCACCGACGCCGTGGACCCGGCTGACATCTGGCCAGACTTTATTGCCCGTCTGCCAGCCAAACTGCCAATTACCGTGGTACGTAACAAAGCGGATATTACCGGTGAGACGCTGGGCCTTAGCGAAGTAAATGGCCACTCACTGGTTCGTCTCTCCGCACGTACCGGTGAAGGTGTTGACGTACTGCGTAACCATCTCAAACAGAGCATGGGCTTTGAAACCAATATGGAAGGTGGCTTCCTGGCGCGTCGTCGTCACCTGCAGGCGCTGGCAGAAGCGGCGGAGCATCTCGAGCAGGGTAAAGCTCAACTGCTTGGCGCATGGGCCGGAGAATTGCTGGCAGAGGAGTTGCGTCTGGCGCAGCAGAACCTCAGTGAGATCACCGGGGAATTTACCTCCGACGATCTGCTGGGACGGATTTTCTCCAGCTTCTGTATTGGCAAATAACGTTGTGTTGCCCGGTGGCGCGATGCTTACCGGGCCCACAGGCCCCGTAGGCCGGATAAGGCGTTTACACCGCCATCCGGCAACAACAATTTCCCATGCGGAAATCACTGTTGTCCAAATGGCAACTCGCACAGACAACCCTCTCCCCGTATTCTTAGCGCCACTTTCCTCATGAGGTCGCTATGACACGCTTTCTAATCTGCAGTTTTGCCCTGGTTCTCCTCTATCCCGCCGGTATTGATATGTATCTGGTGGGATTGCCCCGTATTGCTGCCGATTTACAGGCCAGCGAGGCGCAGTTGCATATCGCGTTTTCGGTCTACCTGGCAGGGATGGCGACAGCAATGTTGTTCGCCGGAAAAATTGCTGACCAGTCGGGTCGTAAACCGGTCGCCATTGTCGGTGCCCTCATTTTTATTGTCGCCTCCTCGCTGTGTTCGTTCGCCGAAAGCGGCACCCCGTTTCTCGCAGGCCGCTTTATTCAGGGCGTAGGCGCCGGCTGTTGCTACGTGGTGGCTTTCGCCATCCTGCGCGATACGCTCGACGATCGCCGCCGGGCGAAGGTACTGTCGCTGTTAAACGGTATCACCTGTATCGTACCGGTGCTGGCGCCGGTGATGGGGCATCTGATCATGCTCAAATACCCGTGGCAGAGCCTGTTCTACACGATGATGGGCATGGGCGTGGTCGTTTGCCTGCTGTCGGTGTTTATCCTGCGAGAATCGCGCCCAGCGACGCTCTCGACCTCTACGCAGAGCGATCATCGCGCAGAGTCGCTGGTAAACCGTTTTTTCTTAAGCCGTCTGGCCATTACCACCCTCAGCGTGTCGGTGATCCTGACCTTCGTGAATACGTCTCCGGTGCTGCTGATGGAAGTGATGGGCTTCGACCGCGGCGAGTACGCCACTACCATGGCCATGACCGCTGGCATCAGTATGGCGGTCTCTTTCTCTACGCCATTTGCTCTGAGCGTGTTTAAGCCTCGCGTTATGATGCTGACCTCGCAGGTACTGTTTCTGTGTGCAGGCGTGGTGTTAACCCTTGCTACTTCACACGCGGTAACGTTGTTCGGGTTAACCTTAATCTGCGCCGGATTCTCGGTCGGTTTCGGCGTTGCCATGAGCCAGGCGCTGGGGCCGTTCTCGCTGCGCGCTGGCGTCGCCAGCTCGGCATTAGGTATTGCACAGGTTTGCGGTTCATCTCTATGGATTTGGTTGGCTGCCATCCTCGGTCTCGACGCACTGAATATGCTGATCGGGATTCTGATTGGCTGTAGCATAGTGAGTATCATGCTGATTATCACTGTTGCACCTAACCGGTCCGCGCCAACTCATGAAGAAATCCCTCAGCAGTCTCGATCTTAATTTATTGCTCTGCCTGCAGCTGTTGATGCAGGAACGCAGCGTCACTAAAACCGCCAAACGGATGAACGTCACACCGTCGGCGGTCAGCAAATCGCTATCGAAGCTGAGAGCCTGGTTTGACGATCCCTTGTTTGTTAACACCCCGCTGGGGCTAACGCCAACGCCGCTGATGCTCAACATGGAACAGAGCCTGGCGGAGTGGATGCAGATGGGCAATCAATTGCTCGATAAGCCACACCATGAAGCACCACGTGGGCTGAAGTTTGATCTGGTGGCTGAAACGCCGCTGGTGATGATCATGTTTAACGCGCTCTCCCAACAGATCTACCAACGTTATCCACAGGCAACGATCAAAGTGCACAACTGGGATTACGATTCGCTGGATGCCATTATCCGTGGCGAGGTGGATATCGGCTTTACCGGACGTGAAAGTCACCCGCGCTCGCGTGAATTGCTGAGTCTGCTACCGTTATCGATCGACCACGAGGTCCTGTTTTCCGATCTCCCCTGCGTCTGGTTGCGTGAAGACCACCCGGCATTGCAGGAAGAGTGGAATCTGGAAACATTCCTGCGCTATCCCCATATCAGCATTAGCTGGGAGCAGAGCGACACCTGGGCGCTGGACGATGTGCTTCAGGAGATGGGGCGTGCGCGTAACATCGCATTGTGTCTGCCAGGCTTTGAGCAGTCGCTGTTTATGGCCGCGCAGCCCGATCACGCATTGATAGCCACCGCCCCGGTCTATTGCCAGCGTTATAACCAACTCCACCAGCTTCCACTCGTTGCGCGGCCGATGCCATTTGATACGGCGCAACTGGAAAAAATGCGCGTACCGTTCACTCTTCTTTGGCATAAACGCAACAGCCACAATCCTAAGATCGTATGGCTGAAAGAGACGATCAAGGCACTCTATCGCGAGATGTCATGAAGATCCTTTGCTATATTGTTGTTTTATTAACCTCCCTGGCGCTGGAAATGTAAATGTCGCGTAATGTATCCCGATTCCGTTTACTTTTTGGGCAGTAAAGCCTGCCTGGAAGCCGCGTAAATGTTACTCTGATAATAATCACGGACCATTAATCACGGAGCGAAAAATGGCGACACATTTTGCCAGAGGGATTCTTACGGAGGGACACCTGGTTTCAGTTCGCCTCCCTACTCCATGTCATTTTGAAGTAAGAAATCTACCCACTCACCGCCGAACACGCTTTCTGGCCTCCCGAAGTCTTCTCGCTGAACTGATGTTTATGCTTTACGGCACCAGCACATTGCCCGAGATTGTTACCGAGGCGAAAGGTAAGCCCGTTTTTCGCGATAAAAACCTGCCTGGCTTTTCGATTTCCTATGCCGGGAATATTGTCGGCGTCGCGCTTACCACAGAAGGTTCATGCGGTCTGGATATGGAGCTTCAGCGGGCAACTCGCGGGTTCCATACCCCGAATGCCACAGATTCCTACCGCTTTTCCAGTAACGAAAACCTGTGGATCAATAATCAAAACGACCCCAATGAAGCGCGTGCGCAGCTCATAACGTTACGCCAGAGCGTTCTCAAGCTCACTGGCGACGTGTGCAATGACGATCCACGTGAACTCCAGCTGTTACCGGGTGCGGGCCGTCTGAGATGTGCTCACGTTACGCAGATAGAAGCCATTTGCGATGCCGAAGATGTGCTGGTGTGGTCGGTCGCGGTCACGCCAACCATTGAAAAACTCAACGTTTGGGAGTTTGATGGTAAACAGGACTGGAAAAGCTTGCCTGATATCCAGACACGCGCCAATGAGCCAACGGGTCGCCTGATCCGGTTCTCGCAATTATGCGCAGCGAAGAGCCATACGCTTTGATTTAACCTTCATGATGAAACAGGAGTAACCATGTCTGAAACATTGAATGTTGTTACGTTACTGGGGAGCCTGCGCAAGGGTTCGTTTAATGGAATGGTTGCCCGTACGCTGCCAAAAATTGCCCCCGCGGGGATGGAAGTGAATGCATTACCGTCGATTGGGGATATTCCTCTGTACGATGCCGACCTCCAGCAGGAAGAGGGTTTTCCGGCAAGTGTAGAAGCGCTGGCGGAACAAATCAGGAAGGCTGACGGCGTCGTTATCGTCACACCGGAATACAACTATTCTGTTCCTGGCGGGCTGAAAAATGCCATCGACTGGCTGTCCCGCCTGCCCGATCAACCATTATCCGGCAAACCGGTGCTGATCCAGACCAGCTCCATGGGCGCCATCGGCGGCGCGCGCTGCCAGTATCATCTGCGTCAAATCCTGGTGTTCCTCGACGCGATGGTAATGAACAAGCCGGAATTTATGGGCGGCGTGATTCAGAACAAAGTGGACCCGCAGACCGGCGAAGTGATCGACCAAAGCACGCTGGACCATCTGACCGGTCAGCTGACCGCATTTGGCGACTATATTCAACGTGTAAAAGCCTAAAGAAAAAGCCCGCCAGCAACGATGCCTGGCGGGCCGTTGTCCAGACCGATATTTTAGTGCGCGTCGATAAACACAATCTTCAGTACAAACAGCAGCGCGACAACGATGACGCACGGGCTGAGATCGCGGAAACGTCCGGTACCGATTTTCATCACGCAGTAAGAGATAAAGCCCAGCGCAATACCTTCGGTGATCGAGAAGCTAAACGGCATCATCACGGCGGTAATAAACGCTGGAACCGCTTCAGTCAGGTCATCCCACTTCACGCGAGACAGGCTTGATGTCATCAGGACGCCAACGTAAATCAGCGCACCTGCGGCGGCATATCCCGGCACCATTCCCGCCAACGGCGACAGGAAGATAACCAGCAGGAACAACAGACCGACAACGACCGCGGTCAGGCCGGTACGCCCACCAACAGAAACCCCGGAAGAAGACTCAATATAGGCGGTAACGGAAGAGGTACCGATAAACGCGCCGGTAACAGACGACACGCTATCGACAAACAGCGCCTGCTTCATGCGTGGGAACTTGCCCTTCGCGTCTGCCAGACCGGCTTTATCCGTCACGCCAATCAGGGTACCGGAGGAGTCAAACAGGTTCACCAGCATGAACGAGAAAATCACGCCCGCAAGGCCAATGTTAAACGAACCGGCCAGGTCAACATGCCCGATAACCGACATCACGCTCGGCGGCGCGGAGACGATCCCGCTGTAATGGACATCACCCAGCATCCAACCCAGCAGCGTGGTCACGATGATAGAGATCAGCACCGCCGCATGAATGTTACGTGACGCCAGAATCGCGATGATAAAGAAGCCCAGAATGCCGAGCAGTACGCTGTGGGACGTCAGGTTGCCGATAGATACCAGCGTGTCTTTGTTGGCGACGATAACGCCGGCGTTTTTCAGCCCCATCATACCGATGAACAGACCGATACCGCTGGTGATCCCCACGCGCAGGCTCACCGGGATATTGGCAATCATCCAGTAACGTACGCGGAAAATGGTCAGCAGCAGCAGACCTATCGCACCCCAGAAGATTGCGCCCATACCTATCTGCCATGACAGGCCCATCGCGCCAACGACCACGAAGGCAAAGAATGCGTTCAGGCCCATAGCAGGTGCCAGCGCAACCGGCAGATTGGCAAAAAGCCCCATCAGGATGCTACCAAATGCAGCAATAAGGCAGGTGGTAACAAAGACGGCGCTGGTATCCATGCCAGCCACGCCAAGAATTTGCGGGTTAACAAAAACGATATACACCATCGTCAGGAAGGTGGTTAAACCGGCGATCACTTCGGTCCGTGCCGTTGTGCCATGCTCGCGCAGTTTGAACACGCGTTCCAGCATCCCCTGGCCAGAAGCCTGGGTTGTGTGTTGTTGACTCATTATCAATTTCCGAACAAGGAGGGAAAATTCGTCGCTATCCTATACCAAAATGCGACAATAGGGTTGGGTTATGAGCAACTTTTTTCATTGATTTTGCTTATACGGCAACGATTGCGTGGCGTAAATAAGCATGACGTAAACGTTAAACTAGCGATAAGAGGAAGGCATGTCCCAGATAGAAGCGGTATTTTTTGACTGCGACGGTACGCTGGTCGATAGTGAAGTGATCTGTTCCCGGGCGTATGTCGCCATGTTCCAGGAGTTTGGTATCAAACTCGATCTCGAAGAGGTGTTTAAACGCTTTAAAGGCGTAAAACTCTACGAAATCATCGATATCATCAACGAAGAGCACGGCGTTACGCTGGCGAAAGCCGATTTAGAGCCCGTTTACCGCGCAGAGGTCGCACGCCTGTTCGACTCGGAACTGGAGGTTATCGCTGGGGCAAATGCTCTGCTGGACAGCATGACAGTGCCAATGTGTGTGGTCTCAAACGGTCCGGTCAGCAAAATGCAGCATTCGCTGGGTAAGCTGGGCATGCTGCACCATTTTCCTGATTTACTGTTCAGCGGCTACGATATCCAACGCTGGAAGCCCGATCCGGCCCTGATGTTCCATGCGGCAAAAGCAATGGACGTTAACGTTGAGAACTGCATTCTGGTTGATGATTCCAGCGCAGGCGCGCAGGCGGGAATTGCCGCCGGGATGGAAGTGTTCTACTTCTGCGCCGATCCGCATAACAAACCGATCGATCATCCAAAAGTCACGACCTTTACCGATCTGGCACAGTTGCCGGAATTGTGGAAGGCGCGGGGTTGGGATATTACCCGGTAATTTTTTGTAGGCCCGGTAAGCTTGCGCCACCGGGCAATTG
>NZ_SZWR01000019.1:349245-370981 GCF_005280875.1 Citrobacter sp. wls827 | reverse complement strand
ACCAAACCGAGCATCGTCATCAAACCAAATGCCAATAGCCGCCCTACCGGGGATACCACGGGTTATCTGGCTAATCCGAAGGAGGTGTAAGATGGGAAGTGGATGGCATGAATGGCCGCTGATGATCTTCACTGTTTTCGGGCAGTGTGTTGTGGGTGGCTTTATCGTTCTGGCGCTGGCGCTGATGAAAGGGGACTTACGCCCTGATTCACAACAGCGTGTGATTGCCTGCATGTTTGGCCTGTGGGTATTGATGGGCATCGGTTTTATTGCTTCCATGCTTCATCTGGGCTCACCGATGCGGGCGTTTAACTCCCTCAACCGTGTCGGTTCTTCCGCGCTAAGTAACGAAATCGCCAGCGGCTCGATCTTCTTTGCCGTTGGTGGTATTGGCTGGTTACTGGCGGTGTTGAAAAAAATGTCACCAGCATTACGCAATCTGTGGTTAGTTCTCACCATGGTGCTGGGCGTAGTTTTTGTCTGGATGATGGTGCGCGTATATAACACTATTGATACGGTGCCTACCTGGTATAGTGTCTGGACGCCGATTGGGTTCTTCCTGACGCTGTTCATGGGAGGTCCGCTGCTGGGATATCTGCTATTACGCGTTGCCGGAATTGACGGCTGGGCTATGCGACTGCTGCCTGCTATTTCAGTGCTTGCGCTGGTTGTGAGCGGCATCATGTCCGTGATGCAGGGTGCCGAGCTGGCGACAATCCACAGCTCAATTCAGCAGGCATCTGCGCTGGTGCCCGATTACGGTTCGCTGATGGCATGGCGGATTGTGGCACTGGCTTTAGCGTTGTGCTGCTGGATTGTTCCGCAGGTGAAAGGTTACCAGCCGGCAATACCGCTGCTTTCCGTCGCGTTTATTCTGCTGTTAGTCGGTGAGCTGATTGGCCGCGGCGTGTTCTATGGTCTGCATATGACGGTCGGCATGGCGGTCGCCAGCTAACCCGAAAATGCCGAATGGCATCGCGCTTGTCCGGCCTACACATTACAGTACTGAACGTGTAGGTCGGATAAGGCGTTAATATGGTCATCCCACAAATAAAAGATGCCTATTATCCATGAATTTTTTCGACTGAACGTAGCGGGGCAATTTTGTTTTAGATCAATTAAAACAAATAGATGTATTTTCCCATTTTTTATCAATCCGCATTAAGAATCAGTAATACGAATCGATCCCCCTGAAAGCGCCTCAGGCCCCTGATTGCGCCGATTGACAATGTTTTTTGCAGTGGCATGATGCGCATGAAATTTGAACTTCCTCACGGTTTTTATTCATGCCCACCTATACCCGTCCCGTTATGCTATTGCTGTGCGGGCTGCTTCTGTTGACCCTGGCGATCGCCGTGTTAAACACGCTCGTCCCGCTTTGGCTCGCCCATGAAAATCTGCCAACCTGGCAGGTAGGAGTGGTCAGTTCGTCCTATTTCACCGGAAATCTGGTTGGGACGTTACTGACCGGGTACTTAATTAAACACCTCGGTTTTAACCGCAGCTATTACATCGCCTCGCTTATTTTTGCTGCGGGCTGTGTCGGACTGGGCGTCATGGTAGGTTTTTGGAGCTGGATGACCTGGCGTTTTATTGCGGGTATCGGTTGTGCCATGATCTGGGTGGTGGTGGAAAGTGCGTTGATGTGCAGCGGGACGTCACGTAACCGTGGACGCTTACTTGCCGCCTATATGATGGTCTATTACGTAGGGACGTTTTTAGGACAATTATTGGTCAGTAAAGTCTCGACAGAATTAATGAATGTTCTGCCGTGGGTGACCGGCACTATCCTTGCCGGAGTATTACCGTTGCTCTTTACCCGCATTGTGAATCAGCAGGGTGATGAACAACAGTCAACCCCGATTGTCTCTATGCTGAAGCTTCGCCAGGCGCGTCTGGGCGTGAATGGCTGCATTATTTCCGGGATTGTGCTGGGGTCGCTGTATGGCCTGATGCCGCTGTACCTCAACCATCAGGGTGTCAGCAATGCCAGCATTGGTTTCTGGATGGCGGTACTGGTCAGTGCAGGTATTCTGGGACAATGGCCAATTGGTCGTCTGGCCGATAAGTTAGGTCGCTTGCTGGTTTTGCGCGTTCAGGTCTTTGTGGTGATCGTCGGGAGTATCGCTATGCTGAATCAGGCGGCAATGGCACCTGCATTGTTTATGCTGGGCGCGGCAGGTTTCACCCTTTATCCGGTTGCGATGGCCTGGGCCTGCGAGAAAGTAGAACATCATCAGTTGGTCGCTATGAACCAGGCATTGTTATTAAGCTATACCGTGGGTAGCCTGCTTGGGCCGTCATTTACCGCCATGCTGATGCAAAATTATTCTGACAGTTTACTGTTTATCATGATTGCCAGCGTATCGTTTATTTATTTACTGATGCTGCTGCGTAAGACAGGGCATACACCGAATTCTGTGGCGCATATCTGATTTGATTTAACAGGATAAAAACAGGTTCCCATACATGTTGTTTATGTATACTTTATGGGAGCCTGTTTTATTTAATCATCGCTATTCTTTCCTGAAAATAAAATGTGCAGAAGATTATAGTTTTACATTCTGCCATTTCCGCTTGGCCATTTTACCGCGCATAATCCCTCGCTTCATTTATTGATTATCAAAAATAGCGTCTACGAAGGATCGCCAATGGCAAGTGTGCAGGAAAAACAATTGCGGTGGTACAACATCGCATTGATGTCTTTTATTACCGTATGGGGATTCGGCAACGTTGTAAACAACTATGCTAATCAGGGATTGGTGGTTGTTTCTTCATGGATATTTATTTTCGCCCTCTATTTTATCCCTTATGCACTGATTGTCGGACAACTTGGCTCCACGTTTAAAGACGGTAAGGGTGGGGTTAGTACATGGATTAAACACACAATGGGACCGGGACTGGCTTATCTCGCAGCGTGGACCTATTGGGTGGTGCATATCCCTTATCTGGCGCAAAAGCCACAGGCTATTCTGATTGCGCTGGGATGGGCTCTGAAAGGCGATGGTTCGCTGATTAAAGAGTATACCGTGGTGGCGTTGCAGGGGCTGACGTTAGCGCTGTTTGTCTTTTTCATGTGGGTTGCATCCCGTGGCATGAAATCGCTTAAAATCGTTGGATCGGTTGCGGGGATTGCGATGTTTGTGATGTCCATTCTGTATGTCGTAATGGCCGTCACCGCTCCGGCGATTACTGATGTGCAAATCGCCACAACCAATATCACCTGGGAATCTTTTATCCCGCACATCGATTTTACCTATATCACAACGATCTCGATGCTGGTCTTTGCGGTCGGTGGCGCGGAGAAAATCTCTCCATACGTTAACCAGACGTGTAACCCTGGCAAAGAGTTCCCTAAAGGGATGTTAGTTCTGGCGGTTATGGTGGCGGTGTGCGCGATCCTGGGTTCTCTGGCAATGGGGATGATGTTTGACTCTCAGCATATTCCTGATGACTTAATGACTAATGGCCAGTATTACGCTTTCCAGAAACTCGGGGAGTATTACGGCATGGGTAACACATTGATGGTTATTTATGCAGTTGCCAACACGTTAGGTCAAATTGCGGCTTTGGTGTTTTCTATTGATGCTCCGCTTAAAGTTTTACTGGGCGATGCTGATCGCAAATATATTCCTGAAAGCCTGTGTAAAACCAATGCCTCTGGTACACCGGTGAATGGCTATATTCTGACACTGGTGCTGGTGGCCATTTTGATTATGTTGCCAACGCTGGGTATCGGAGACATGAACAATTTGTATAAATGGCTACTGAATCTGAATTCAGTGGTGATGCCTCTGCGCTATCTGTGGGTGTTTGTGGCATTTATTGCCGTTATTCGTTTGGCGCAGAAATATAAACCGGAATATGTCTTCATTCGTAACCGCTCTCTGGCGATGACGGTGGGAATTTGGTGTTTTGCGTTTACTGCGTTTGCTTGCATCACGGGGATCTTTCCGAAAATGGAAGCCTTTACTCCAGAGTGGACATTCCAGCTTACGTTGAACATTGTGACGCCGTTTGTGCTGGTTGGGCTGGGATTGATTTTCCCGCTGCTGGCAAGAAGAGGGCGTTAAGGGGAAATGGGGTGGGTAACAGGCTCGTTACCCACCACAAAGCTTAGTACATCACTTTGTGACCATACTGCTCAAGGATACCTTTCACGCGCTCCATGGTCTCTTTTTTCGGCGGCTTCACGCCATCGAGTTTGTACTCTTCACCCATTGCCACCCATTTGTGTTTGCCAAGTTCGTGGTATGGCAGCAGTTCAATTTTTTCGACATTGCCCATGTCACGGGTAAACTCGCCCAAACGGTGTGCTGAATCATCATCATCGGACCAGCCAGGCACGACAACGTAGCGGATCCACACTTTGATGTCTTTGTTAGACAGGTAACGAGCGAACTCCAGCGTACGATGGTTAGATACGCCGACCAGGTTCTGGTGGATCTCGTCGTTCATCTGTTTCAGATCGAGCATCACCAGGTCGGTGACTTCCAGCAGTTCATCAATCACTGGATCGTAACGGCGAACAAAACCGTTAGTATCAAGACAGGTATGAATCCCTTCTTTTTTACAGGCACGGAACCAATCACGGACGAATTCAGCCTGGAGAATGGCCTCTCCGCCGGATGCCGTTACGCCACCACCGGATGCGTTCATAAAGTGACGATAGGTCACGACTTCTTTCATTAATTCATCGACGGTGACTTCTTTACCGCCGTGCGTATCCCATGTGTCACGGTTGTGGCAGTACAGGCAGCGCATCAGGCAGCCCTGGAAGAAGGTAATAAAACGGATGCCCGGGCCATCTACAGTGCCACAGGATTCAAAGGAGTGAATGCGACCAATAACTGACATTGCGGTGTTTCTCCAGGTGTGGCCCATCCGGGGCCAGTGTTAGTGCACAGTTATTAACTGTGTCGAGTCTGTTTTGGCTGTTATCCATACTTTTCGTCTTTCAAGCTGCATCTTTGTTAGCTTCCTTCGCTCACCCCAGTCACGTACTTCTG
This sequence comes from Citrobacter sp. wls827, assembly GCF_005280875.1. Classification (NCBI taxonomy): domain Bacteria; kingdom Pseudomonadati; phylum Pseudomonadota; class Gammaproteobacteria; order Enterobacterales; family Enterobacteriaceae; genus Citrobacter; species Citrobacter sp. wls827. The sequence continues at coordinate 365,972 of NZ_SZWR01000019.1, read as the reverse complement.
TACGTTCCAGGGGATTCACTCCGTTGCTGCCTCAATGCAACTCGAAATCCATCGAGTATATAAGTATAGATAGCTGACAAAGCAGGCTATTAAAAAGGCCCCACTTACGTGGAGCCTTTATTGTACGCTTTTTAAAGTACGATTTCAGTCAAAACCAATTACATGGTCTGAGTGAAGGTACGAGTAATAACGTCCTGCTGCTGTTCTTTAGTCAGGGAGTTAAAACGTACTGCGTAGCCAGAAACACGGATGGTCAGCTGCGGATATTTTTCCGGATGTTCCATCGCGTCCAGCAGCATTTCACGGTTCATGACGTTCACGTTCAGGTGCTGACCACCTTCGATGGACGCTTCGTGGTGGAAGTAACCATCCATCAGACCAGCCAGGTTGGTCTTACGAACTTCGTCGTCTTTACCCAGCGCGTTCGGAACGATAGAGAAGGTGTAAGAGATACCATCTTTAGCGTAAGCAAACGGCAGTTTAGCAACGGAGGTCAGAGAGGCAACAGCACCTTTCTGGTCACGACCGTGCATTGGGTTAGCACCCGGTCCGAACGGCGCGCCAGCACGGCGACCATCTGGGGTGTTACCAGTTTTCTTACCATAAACCACGTTAGAGGTGATGGTCAGAACAGACTGAGTCGGGATAGCGTTACGATAAGTAGTCAGTTTCTGAATTTTCTTCATGAAACGTTCTACCAGGTCAACCGCCATGTCATCAACGCGCGGGTCGTTGTTACCAAACTGCGGGTATTCGCCTTCGATTTCGAAGTCGATAGCCAGACCGTCTTCGTCACGAATCGGTTTAACTTTCGCATATTTGATTGCAGACAGGGAGTCAGCAGCAACGGACAGACCAGCGATACCACACGCCATAGTGCGGATAACGTCACGGTCGTGCAGCGCCATCAGAGAGGCTTCGTAGCTGTACTTGTCGTGCATGTAGTGGATAACGTTCAGTGCGGTGACGTACTGTTTAGCCAGCCAGTCCATGAAGTGATCCATGCGGTCCATAACTTCGTCGAAGTTCAGAACGTCGCCTTTGATCGGTTCAGATTTAGGACCAACCTGCATTTTCAGTTTTTCATCAACGCCACCGTTGATTGCGTACAGCATGGTTTTCGCCAGGTTTGCACGCGCACCGAAGAACTGCATTTGTTTACCAACAACCATCGGGCTTACGCAGCAAGCGATAGCGTAGTCGTCGTTGTTGAAGTCCGGACGCATCAGGTCATCGTTCTCGTACTGCAGAGAAGAGGTGTCGATGGACACTTTAGCGGCGAATTTCTTGAAGTTCAGAGGCAGTTTTTCAGACCACAGAACGGTGATGTTCGGCTCCGGAGAAGGACCCATGGTGTACAGGGTGTTCAGGAAGCGGAAGCTGTTTTTGGTAACCAGAGTACGGCCATCAACGCCCATACCACCGATTGATTCAGTTGCCCAAATCGGGTCACCGGAGAACAGTTCATCATATTCAGGAGTACGCAGGAAGCGAACCATACGCAGTTTCATGACCAGGTGGTCAATCATTTCCTGAGCGTCTTGCTCGGTGATTTTGCCTGCTTTCAGGTCACGTTCGATGTAAGCATCCAGGAAGGTGGATACGCGACCGAAGGACATTGCTGCACCGTTCTGAGATTTAACCGCGGCCAGGTAGCCGAAGTAAGTCCACTGGATAGCTTCCTGAGCGTTGGTAGCCGGACCAGAGATATCGCAGCCATATTTAGCAGCCATTTCTTTGATCTGACCCAGAGCGCGGTGCTGTTCAGCGATTTCTTCACGCAGACGGATAGTTGCTTCCAGGTTTACGCCATTTTCCAGATCGGACTGCAGAGAGACGAACTGAGCGTATTTGTCTTTCATCAGGTAGTCGATACCGTACAGCGCAACGCGACGGTAGTCACCGATGATACGGCCACGGCCATACGCATCTGGCAGACCAGTCAGAACACCGGATTTACGGCAGTTCAGAATGTCTTTGGTATAAACATCGAATACACCCTGGTTGTGGGTTTTACGGTATTCGGTGAAGATTTTTTTCAGCATCGGGTCCAGTTCGCGATTGTACGCTTTGCAGGAACCTTCAACCATTTTGATACCGCCAAACGGGATAATCGCACGTTTCAGCGGAGCTTCAGTTTGCAGACCAACAATTTTCTCAAGCGCTTTGTTGATGTAGCCAGCGTCGTGAGAAGTGATGGTAGAAGCAACGGAGGTGTCAAAGTCAACAGGCGCGTGAGTGCGGTTTTCCTGTTTAACGCCTTCCATTACGCTGTCCCACAGTGCAGTGGTCGCTTCAGTTGCGCCAGCCAGGAAGGACTCGTCACCCTCATACGGAGTGTAGTTTTTCTGAATGAAGTCACGGACGTTTACTTCATTCTGCCAATCACCTTTGGTAAAACCTTCCCAGGCTGTGGCTAACTTTTCATTAAGCTCGGACATGTAACACCTACCTTCTTAAGTGGATTTTTTATTTACTGCGTGTAATGAGCATCAACAGATTAATGATGATCGTTACCACGCAGGTAAATGACCCAGTATGTCAACCCGACCAACAAACCGCCGCCGATAATGTTACCGATCGTAACCGGAATCAGGTTATCGGTGATGAAATTCATCACGGTCAGGTGAGAAAAATTCTCCGGAGAAGAACCGACAGCGGTCCAGAATTCCGGGGTGGCGAAATCGCGTATTACGATACCCATAGGGATCATAAACATGTTTGCGATACTGTGCTCAAAACCGCTGGCAACAAACATTGCGACCGGTAATACCATGATAAACGCTTTGTCCATCAGGCTGCGGCCAGAGTAGCTCATCCATACCGCCAGGCACACCATTAGGTTAGCCAGAATACCAAGGCTTACAGCTTCAACAAAAGTATGGTGCACTTTGTGGTCGGCAGTTTGCAGGACGTTGAGTCCCCACGCGCCGTTGGCGGTCATATACTCGCCAGAAAGCCACATGAGTAACACAAAAATCAGCGCACCAATCAGGTTACCGACATAAACGTTAAGCCAGTTCTTCGCTAACTGACCCCAGGTAATACGACCACTGGCTTTAGCGACGACAATCAGTACGGTTGAAGTGAAGAGGTCAGCGCCGCAGACAACGCAAAGGATCAGCCCCAGGGAAAAGCAGATACCACCCACCAGCTTTGCCATGCCGAAAGGCATTGTGCCGGTACCGGTTGTGGCAGTGATATAGAAAACAAAGGCAATTGAAATGAACACACCGGCAGTAATTGCCAGATAGAACGTCTTAAGCGGATGTTTCGTTGCTTTATAGACGCCTGCTTCTTCGGCAACTTTGGCCATAGCAGCAGGAAGTATAAGATCAAAAGGGTTGTCAGCTTTCACACTAACTCTCTCTTTATTAAGTCGGCGACGAGATACTAACAAAGCATTATAGATGAGAATTTGATATAGATCATATCTCGCCTGGCTTATAGGCCCGTAAGACGCATGGTTTTTATGCGATTACGGTGTAACTTGTTGATTATCCATGTAAAAATAAATTTTAAAAATTATAAAGTGAGTTGAAATTTTTCTTTATGCCTCCAGTCGGACGGTTAATTAAAATGGAGTAATTGAGATAAATAGCGATATTAATAAACCAAAAATTTTAATATCAACTACTAATATTTAACCTTGTTTTTACAATTATTTTTGAGTACACAAAAATAAAAAAACAGGGCGCTTAAAGCGCCCCGTAATATAGCCCAGACAATACGTTTAGCCTACTCAACGCGGGCTGTTTGCCACTATTTTGACCAGTGTGCTGCTTTCGCGCGTTGCAGCTTCTCATAGGCTTTCAGCAGAGACTGATGTGCCGGGAAAGCCCGCAGATCGCTATCAACCGTTTGTAATCCGTAGAATGGCGCTTCTCCGCTCATTGCTGCACTTGCTGCTTCAACTGCCTCTGCACCGTACATACGAACAAATGCGTTAAGATACTGCAGCGGCTGACGATCTTCTTCCTGAGAGAGCAGCAGCAGAGTTTGCAGGCAACGGTAATAGTTTGCGCGTTCAGCACTAAAGACGGATGCATTAAATTCCATTGTCCATTCCGTCCAGATCAGTGCCTGCTCAAGGTCACCACCCGCCAGAGCCAGCATTACTTTGAGCTCGCCAATGCGCAGGGTATACCAGCCATTATCCGCACCGGTCGCCAAACCCAGCAGCTCACGTACGCGAGTGAAGTCGTCAAATCCTTCTTCATCCAGCTGTGCGAGCAGGTTGAGGTAGTCTTCTTTTTCCCATTCGCTGCCTGGCAGAGAGAGAATGGTCTCACGCAGGTGCGCTCCCATGCTGTTGTTGGCTAACCACAAATCTTCTGCAGGGTAGATGTCAGACATGCCCGGGACGATAATGCGGCAAGCGTAAACGCTCAGATGCTCGTAGTCGGCGATGTAGACTTCCTTATCTTCCGCTTTGAAGATGGCCATCAGGGTTGCGAACTCTTCTTCCGTGGTGCCGGAGAAATTCCAGTCAACGAACGGGTAATCGGCATCTTGCTTGAACAGATCCCAGGAGATCAGACCGCTGGAATCGATGAAGTGCGTTTCGAGGTTAGTGTGCTCAGCCACTTCTTCATCGTCGAAGGTTGGGGGAGTGAAGACATCAAGATCTTTCAGGCCACGGCCCTGCAACAGTTCAGTGACGGTACGCTCCAGTGCAACACCGAAATCCGGGTGCGCGCCGAAAGAGGCAAAACAGGTACCGTTAGCAGGGTTGAACAGTACAACGCAGATAACCGGGTATTTGCCGCCCAGCGAGCCGTCGTATGCGAAGATTGGGAATCCTTCGGCTTCCAGCTTTGCAATGGATTCAACGACTGCCGGGTAACGCGCCATCACTTCGGCCGGAATTTCCGGCAGGCTGATGCTTTCCGCGATAATGCGGTTTTTCACATAGCGCTCAAAAACTTCAGACAGCCCCTGAACGCGGGCTTCATTCGGTGTGTTACCCGCAGACATACCGTTAGATACGTACAGATTACCGATAATGTTCATCGGAATGTAAACGGTCTGATTATCTGACTGACGGGTAAACGGCAGGCCGCAAACGCCGCGTTCTTCATTGCCGGATTGTAGATCGATAAGCATGCTACCGGTCAGTTCATTGTCTGGATCGTAGAATGCACGCAGACGCGCATCCAGCAAACCTTCAGGTACGTCATCATCTTCTGTCAGTGGGAACCATTTTTCGTTCGGGTAATGTACGAACGGGCCGTTAGCGATGGTGTCGCCCAGCCAGAAATCCGCAAAGAAGTAATTCGTGGACAGACGCTCAAAATATTCGCCCAGTGCGGAGGCCAGCGCCGCTTTTTTCGTCGCACCTTTACCGTTGGTAAAGCACAGCGCGCATTCTTTGTCGCGAATATGCACAGACCAGACGTTAGGAACGGGATTCAACCACGAGGCTTCTTCAATTTGAAAACCGAGGTCGAGTAATTTTTGCTGGAAGCGAGCGATGGAATCTTCCAGTGCGGCATCTTTGCCGGGGATAAATGTTTGCGTCATGAAAATCACTTTTGTCGTACGGAAAGCGCGCAATGATACGGGTTTTCAATGAATGGCGCTATCGCCGCCCGAGCCTCGGCGTAAATAAAGCATTTGATTCACACCGTAGCGTGTTCAGTCGAATGTCTGCGGACTATCTGCTGAAGGGAAGGGGGGCTTCTTTCTTTATATATCTCTGCGCTATGCAAAACCAGAATGGTCGAAGGTTGGCTGGGCCAAATGCGCCTCCTGATAGCGAAAATCTCGGTTTTTATCCGTCAATCCGATAGATTCTTTTGTGTGATGCACCGCTCATTTTTGCCCTGGCCAGTTTTACCCATTGCGGCGCGTGTCACTGAATGATAAAACCGATATCCACAGGAATAACTTATACCCAATGTCTGTCACAGGAATTATCGTAAACGACAGGATGTTGATCGGATAACAACACAACGTGGTGAGGGGAAATGGCTCAGGTCTTCAATTTTAGTTCAGGTCCGGCAATGCTACCGGCAGAAGTACTTAAACTGGCTCAACAGGATCTTCGCGACTGGAACGGTCTTGGCACGTCGGTGATGGAAATTAGCCACCGTGGCAAAGAGTTCATCCAGGTCGCAGAGGAAGCGGAGCAGGATTTTCGCGATCTTCTCAGTATCCCCTCCAACTATAAAGTGTTGTTCTGTCATGGCGGTGGCCGTGGGCAGTTTGCGGGTATCCCATTAAATATTCTGGGTGACAAAACCACGGCGGATTACGTCGATGCCGGTTACTGGGCCGCCAGTGCAATTAAAGAAGCGAAAAAGTACTGCACGCCAAATGTTATCGATGCCAAAGTCACCGTTGACGGACTGCGTGCTGTTAAACCGATGAGTGAATGGCAGCTTTCTGACAATGCGGCGTATCTGCACTATTGTCCGAACGAAACCATCGACGGTATCGCGATTGATGAAACGCCGAATTTTGCCAGCAACGTGGTGGTTACGGCGGATCTGTCCTCGACCATTCTTTCCGCACCGCTTGACGTTAGTCGTTATGGCGTAATTTACGCCGGGGCGCAGAAAAACATCGGCCCGGCCGGGCTGACCATTGTCATCGTACGTGAAGATTTGCTGGGTAAGGCCCATGTGTCCTGCCCGTCAATCCTCGACTATACCGTGCTGAATGACAACGACTCCATGTTCAATACGCCACCGACCTTTGCCTGGTATCTGTCTGGCCTGGTTTTTAAATGGCTGAAAGAGCAGGGCGGTGTTAACGCGATGGATAAAATTAACCAGCAAAAAGCGGAACTGTTGTACGGCGTGATTGATAACAGCGATTTCTACCGCAACGATGTGGCGAAATCGAACCGTTCACGCATGAACGTCCCGTTCCAGTTGGCTGACAACGCGCTGGATAAACTTTTCCTGGAAGAGTCGTTTGCTGCCGGTCTGCATGCACTGAAGGGACATCGTGTAGTTGGCGGAATGCGGGCTTCAATCTATAACGCTATGCCGCTGGAAGGCGTAAAAGCACTGACCGATTTCATGGTCGATTTCGAGCGCCGCCGCGGCTAATCTGCTGTACTTTTCATCCCCACAGCCAGCCTGTGGGGTTTTTCTGTCTGTTTTTGAGAGTTGAGTTTCATGGAATCCCTGACGTTACAACCCATTGCGCGGGTGGATGGCACCATCAATCTGCCTGGATCCAAAAGTGTTTCTAACCGCGCTTTGCTGCTGGCTGCATTAGCAAATGGCACCACTGTCCTGACCAACCTGCTGGACAGCGATGATGTCCGCCATATGCTTAATGCTCTGAATGCGTTAGGGATTAGCTATACCCTTTCTGCCGATCGCACGTGTTGCGAGATAATCGGTAACGGCGGCGCGCTGCATGCAGAAGGCGCTGTAGAGCTGTTCCTTGGCAATGCCGGAACCGCAATGCGTCCGCTGGCCGCAGCGCTGTGCCTGGGCAGCAATGACATCGTGCTGACGGGCGAACCGCGCATGAAAGAGCGCCCGATTGGTCATCTGGTTGATGCGTTACGCCAGGGCGGAGCCAACATTGAATACCTGGAGCAGGAAAATTATCCGCCTCTACGTCTGCGCGGTGGTTTCACCGGAGGGCAAGTTGAGGTAGACGGCAGCGTATCCAGCCAGTTCCTCACTGCATTGCTGATGACTGCGCCGCTGGCGCCGCAGGACACGACGATCGCCATTAAAGGTGAGCTGGTATCCAAACCTTACATTGATATCACACTGAACCTGATGAAAACGTTTGGTGTTGACATTGAAAACCAGAACTACCAACGTTTTGTCGTGCAGGGCAACCAACAGTACCAGTCTCCGGGCGCCTATCTGGTAGAAGGCGACGCTTCATCGGCCTCGTATTTTCTTGCGGCTGGCGCGATCAAAGGCGGTACGGTGAAGGTTACCGGGATTGGGCGTCATAGCATGCAGGGTGATATTCGCTTTGCTGATGTGCTGGAAAAAATGGGCGCGACCGTGACATGGGGTGATGATTTTATTGCCTGTACTCGCGGTGAGTTGAACGCTGTCGATATGGACATGAACCATATTCCTGATGCGGCAATGACCATTGCGACCGCCGCGTTGTTTGCAAAGGGCACAACGACTTTACGGAACATTTACAACTGGCGCGTCAAAGAGACCGACCGTCTGTTTGCGATGGCAACGGAGTTGCGGAAAGTGGGCGCGGAAGTTGAAGAGGGGCATGATTTTATCCGTATCACTCCGCCGGTTAAGCTGCAGTTTGCGGATATTGCGACCTATAACGATCACCGCATGGCGATGTGTTTCTCGCTGGTGGCGTTGTCTGACACGCCGGTAACCATTCTGGACCCTAAATGCACCGCCAAAACCTTCCCGGATTATTTCGAACAGTTGGCCCGTATTAGTACTCCTGCCTAATCCTCACGAAACGCCGGTCCCTGGACTGGCGTTTCGGTGTCCGTAACCGCACTGTTTTTACGCTTACAACTAATGCTAATTTGTTGATGATTTAACTTATTTATTTGTTTTTATTATAAATATCATCGGAAGATTAGCATGAAAAATAAATCACTCTTTTTGGCGTTGGCGGTTTCCGCTACGTTGTTGGCAGGTTGTAAAAATGGCGTAAATGGCGACCTTGTTGCCAGTTCCGGTATGGCGGCTTATAAAGCTGCGACGCTTTCCGACGCTGATGTCAAATCTCTCTCTAACAGTTCATGTAAGCAGATGGATAGCGAAAACCAGCTAGCGGGCGCAAAAAGCAAATACACTAAGCGTCTGAATAAAATTGCGAAAGCGTTGGGTAATAACATTGATGGAACGCCGGTCAACTATAAGGTTTATATGACCAGTGATATCAATGCCTGGGCAATGGCGAATGGATGCGTACGTGTTTATTCGGGTTTGATGGACCAGATGACCGACAATGAGATTGAAGGTGTGCTGGGTCATGAGTTGGGCCATGTTTCTTTAGGACACTCACGTAAAGCAATGCAGACTGCGTATGCCACACTCGCTGCGCGCGATGCTATTTCTGCGACCAGCGGCGTCGCTTCTCAGCTTTCCCAGTCTCAGTTGGGCGATCTGGCGGAAGGTGTGATTAACTCAGCGTTCTCCCGTAGCCAGGAATCGGATGCGGATGACTTTTCCTATGATTTGCTGAAAAAACGCGGTATTGACCGTCAGGGGTTAGTGACTGCGTTTGATAAGTTTGCCACGATGGACGCAGGCCATGCAAAATCACTGATGGATTCTCATCCGGCATCTGACGATCGTGCTCAGCATATGCGTGAACGTATCGCTGCAGATAAAAAGTAAAACAGTGTCATCTTCCGGGCTGGTTTCTCGCCAGCCCGCTATAATTGCGCAATTCTTCCTCATATCGTTACAGACTAATCGGGTTTTTACACTCTGTGTTAACGATTATTAGCGTTGGCGCGTATAATGCGCGGCGTTCACGTTAACGTATGCCCGTTTAAGGAGAAAAAGATGACGGCAATTGCCCCGGTTATTACCATTGATGGCCCAAGTGGTGCAGGAAAAGGCACCTTGTGCAAGGCAATGGCGGAAGCATTGCAGTGGCATCTGTTAGATTCAGGCGCGATTTACCGCGTACTGGCGCTCGCAGCGTTACATCACCATGTTGATGTCACTTCTGAAGATGCTCTGGTACCGCTTGCCTCACACCTGGATGTGCGTTTTATCTCAACGGACGGCAACCTGGAAGTCATTCTGGAAGGCGAAGATGTCAGCGGCGAAATCCGCACCCAGGAAGTGGCGAATGCCGCCTCTCAGGTCGCTGCGTTTCCTCGCGTACGCGAAGCGCTGTTACGTCGCCAACGCGCGTTTCGTGAAGCGCCCGGCCTGATTGCCGACGGACGTGATATGGGCACGGTGGTGTTCCCTGATGCGCCAGTAAAAATTTTTCTGGACGCCTCCTCGCAAGAACGTGCGCATCGACGTATGCTACAGTTGCAGGAGAAAGGCTTTAGTGTTAACTTTGAACGCCTTTTGGCCGAGATCGAAGAACGTGATTACCGCGATCGTAACCGTGCTGTAGCGCCGCTGGTTCCCGCTGCTGATGCTTTAGTTTTAGATTCAACCCGATTAAGCATTGAGCAAGTGATTGAAAAAGCGTTACAATACGCGCGCCAAAAACTGGCTCTCGCATAAGTGCGACCGAATTTGCAGTACCCCCGTTGCAATGGATTGACAGCGGGTATGTTAAACAACCCCATCCGGCATGGAGCCAGGTGGACGTTAAATATGAAACCTGAAGATTAAACATGACTGAATCTTTTGCTCAACTGTTTGAAGAATCCTTAAAAGAAATCGAAACCCGCCCGGGTTCCATCGTTCGTGGTGTTGTTGTTGCTATCGACAAAGACGTAGTACTGGTTGACGCCGGTCTGAAATCTGAGTCCGCCATTCCGGCAGAGCAGTTCAAAAACGCCCAGGGCGAGCTGGAAATCCAGGTTGGTGACGAAGTTGACGTTGCTCTGGATGCAGTAGAAGACGGCTTCGGTGAAACCCTGCTGTCCCGTGAAAAAGCTAAACGTCACGAAGCTTGGATCACGCTGGAAAAAGCTTACGAAGAAGCTGCAACCGTTACTGGTGTTATCAATGGCAAAGTCAAGGGTGGCTTCACTGTTGAGCTGAATGGTATTCGCGCGTTCCTGCCGGGTTCCCTGGTAGACGTTCGTCCGGTCCGCGACACGCTGCACCTGGAAGGCAAAGAGCTTGAATTCAAAGTAATCAAGCTGGATCAGAAGCGTAACAACGTTGTTGTTTCCCGTCGTGCCGTTATCGAATCCGAAAACAGCGCAGAACGCGATCAGCTGCTGGAAAACCTGCAGGAAGGCATGGAAGTTAAAGGTATCGTTAAGAACCTCACTGACTACGGTGCATTCGTTGATCTGGGTGGCGTTGACGGCCTGCTGCACATCACCGACATGGCATGGAAACGCGTTAAGCATCCGAGCGAAATCGTAAACGTTGGCGACGAAATCACTGTTAAAGTGTTGAAGTTCGACCGCGAGCGTACTCGTGTATCTCTGGGCCTGAAACAGCTGGGCGAAGATCCATGGGTAGCTATCGCTAAGCGTTATCCGGAAGGTACCAAACTGACTGGTCGCGTGACCAACCTGACCGACTACGGCTGCTTCGTTGAAATCGAAGAAGGCGTTGAAGGCCTGGTTCACGTTTCCGAAATGGATTGGACCAACAAAAACATCCACCCGTCCAAAGTTGTTAACGTTGGCGACGTAGTGGAAGTTATGGTTCTGGATATCGACGAAGAACGTCGTCGTATCTCCCTGGGTCTGAAGCAGTGCAAAAACAACCCATGGCAGCAGTTCGCGGAAACCCACAACAAGGGCGACCGTGTTGAAGGTAAAATCAAGTCTATTACTGACTTCGGTATCTTCATCGGCCTGGACGGCGGCATCGACGGCCTGGTTCACCTGTCTGACATCTCCTGGAACGTTGCAGGCGAAGAAGCAGTTCGTGAATACAAAAAAGGCGACGAAATCGCAGCAGTTGTTCTGCAGGTTGACGCAGAGCGTGAGCGTATCTCTCTGGGCGTTAAACAGCTCGCAGAAGATCCGTTCAACAACTGGGTTGCACTGAACAAGAAAGGCGCAATCGTAAACGGTAAAGTCACTGCAGTTGACGCTAAAGGCGCAACCGTAGAACTGGCTGACGGCGTTGAAGGTTACCTGCGCGCTTCTGAAGCTTCCCGCGATCGCGTTGAAGATGCAACTCTGGTTCTGAGCGTAGGCGACGACGTTGAAGCTAAATTCACCGGCGTTGATCGTAAGAACCGTGCAATCAGCCTGTCTGTTCGTGCTAAAGACGAAGCTGATGAGAAAGATGCAATCGCAACTGTTAACAAACAGGAAGATGCAAACTTCTCTAACAACGCAATGGCTGAAGCTTTCAAAGCAGCTAAAGGCGAGTAATATCGAGTACTCTATACCCGCACATGCAACTTGAAGTATGACGGGTATAAATCCTTTGTGCTGTTAGCAGCACAAAGGGTGACGAGTAGCTTGACAGATTACAGGATTCGTCCTGTAATCAATGACAAAGGGCGGCTACGGCCGCCCTTAATCAATGCAGCAGCTAATTTTGCCTTTAAGGAACCGGAGGAATCATGACCAAGTCAGAATTGATTGAAAGACTTGCAACCCAGCAACCTCATATTCCCGCGAAAGCGGTTGAAGATGCAGTAAAAGAGATGCTGGAACATATGGCCTCGACTCTTGCGCAGGGCGAGCGTATTGAAATCCGCGGTTTCGGCAGTTTTTCTTTGCATTACCGCGCACCACGCACCGGACGTAATCCGAAGACTGGCGATAAAGTGGATCTGGAAGGAAAATATGTTCCGCACTTTAAGCCGGGTAAAGAACTGCGCGATCGCGCCAATATTTACGGTTAAGTCCTCAGCAAGACTTAGCCCCGAGAAAAGCACCTGTATGGGTGCTTTTTTCATTTTCACCTCCCTGTTCTGGAATCTCTCTCCCAACATATTTGTATGTTACATCTGCAGTTAAATAACATCGGAACGCACCTCGTTTACCGGTAAATAGTTGCCAGACATCTGCTGAGTTGTCCTGCACACTCCCTGTCACAGGGAGGTGTCATATGAAACTAACAACAATCAGTACGTGTGCGTTATGCGGCATTCTCCCGCTGACGGTATTACCCGTATTACCTGACATGCTGTGTGTCAGCTTGGTATTTGGTCTGGCGTGTCTGCTTTGCCTCATTCCTCATCGATATATGCATTACGCCGGATTAGTCCTGCTGTTTTTCCTGTGGGGAATACTGGCTGCGAAAGAGGTTATCTGGGCTGGTGATACGCTCCCGGCCAAAACGCAGCAGGCTATCGTTCAAATAATTGGGACTGACAATATGACCACGCACTATGGTCAGATTACGCACCTTCAGGGGAGGCGGATATTTCCTGCCGTTGGCGTCGTACTGTATGGACAGTACTTACCTGGCGATGTTTGCGCAGGTCAGACATGGGCGATGATGCTGAAAGTTCGCGCTGTGCATGGGCAACTGAATGAAGGTGGATTTGATAGCCAGCGCTATGCATTGGCACAGCATCAGCCGCTAACGGGGCGATTTCTGCAGGCCTCAGTGATTACACCGCAATGCAGTCTGCGTGCACGTTATCTCTCCTCGCTAAAAACCACGCTTGCCGCCTATCCCTGGCAGCAAGTCATACTGGGGCTGGGGATGGGGGAACGTTTGTCTGTATCGCAGGCGGTAAAAAATATAATGCGTGATACCGGAACAGCACATTTGATGGCCATTTCCGGGCTGCATATTGCTTTTGCCGCACTCCTCGCTGGCGGATTGATACGAGGCGGACAATTTTTTATGCCAGCACGCTGGATCTGCTGGCAGGCTCCGCTAGTCGGGGGTGTGCTCTGCGCTGCATTTTATGCCTGGCTGACGGGGCTGCAACCACCGGCATTACGCACGGTCATCGCGCTAATGGTATGGGGGGCACTAAAACTAAGCGGCAGGCAGTGGAGTGGCTGGGCGGTCTGGATTACCTGTCTGGCAGCAATTGTGGTAGTAGATCCGGTCGCGGTGATTTCACAAAGTCTGTGGTTGTCTGCTTTCGCCGTAGCGGCGCTGCTATTCTGGTTTCAGTGGATGCCGATGCCGTGCTGGCCGCTCTCGCGTATCGGACGTGCAGTGCTGGCGCTTGCTCATCTTCAACTGGGAATTACGGTACTGCTTCTGCCTGTCCAAATCGCATTATTTCACGGTGTTAGCCTGAGCTCATTACTGGCCAATTTATTTGCGGTACCGCTGGTCACATTTGTTTCAGTTCCTCTGATATTAGCGGGTATGGTCGTGCATTTAACCGGTCAGGTGATGATCGAGGCAGGGCTGTGGTATCTCGCTGACCGTTCTCTGGAGCTGTTATTTTGGGGTCTCAATAGCTTACCGGAAGGATGGCTCAACATTGATGCGCGTTGGCAATGGCTTGCACTGTCCCCATGGCTGATGCTTATTGCATGGCGATTAAATACCTGGGAAACGCTACCGGTTGCCTGTTTTACCGGGCTTTTGTTATTGAGTGGACCGTTCTGGAGGACGCCCCGCGCTGATTTGTGGCAGGTACATATGCTGGACGTCGGACAGGGGCTGGCGATGGTGATTGCGCGTAATGGTAAAGCACTGCTTTACGATACTGGTCTGGCATGGCCTGAAGGTGATAGCGCGCAACAGCTGATTATTCCCTGGCTACGTTGGCACAACCTGGAACCGCAAGGGGTAATTCTAAGTCACGAGCATTTGGATCACCGTGGAGGGTTGCAATCGCTACAGCAAGCCTGGCCGTCACTGTGGATCAGAAGTCCGTTGGGCTGGAAAGGGCATCTCCCTTGTTTTCGCGGGGAGCATTGGCAATGGCAGGGATTAACATTTAGTGCACATTGGCCAGTCAGTGGAAATAAAGAGCAGGGGAATAACCATTCCTGTGTGGTAAAGGTGGATGACGGACATCAGAGTATTCTCCTGACTGGTGATATTGAATCCCCTGCTGAACAAAAAATGCTAAGTCACTACTGGCAGCATCTGCAGGCTACGTTTGTGCAGGTTCCACACCACGGGAGTAACACGTCATCCTCATTGGCGCTGATTCAACGCGTTGGCGGACAGGCCGCAATAGCCTCAGCATCCCGCTACAATGCCTGGCGTCTACCGTCATGGAAAGTCCGACAGCGTTACCGGAAACAAAATTATCAGTGGCTGGACACACCCCACCAGGGGCAAATCACGCTAGATATTTATCAAAAAAGTTGGCGCATACGCAGCTTACGGGATCAGATTTTACCCCGTTGGTATCATCAGTGGTTTGGCGTGTTGGAGGATAACGGGTAGAATATGCGGCTATTCTAACAAATGCTGGTTTTTTGAATGCATAACGATAAAGATCTCTCTACGTGGCAGACGTTTCGCCGACTATGGCCAACCATAGCGCCTTTTAAATCGGGTCTGATCGTGGCGGGTATAGCGTTAGTCCTTAACGCGGCCAGCGATACCTTCATGTTATCGCTCCTCAAGCCATTACTGGATGATGGTTTTGGTAAAACTGATCGCTCTGTGCTGCTGTGGATGCCTCTGGTGGTCATTGGGCTAATGATAGTTCGCGGTATTACGAGCTACGTCTCCAGCTACTGTATTTCATGGGTGTCAGGCAAAGTGGTCATGACCATGCGCCGCCGCCTGTTTGGTCATATGATGGGTATGCCTGTCGCCTTTTTTGATAAACAGTCTACCGGTACGCTGCTGTCTCGTATTACCTATGATTCAGAGCAGGTCGCGTCATCATCTTCTGGTGCGCTAATCACCGTAGTACGTGAAGGTGCCTCGATTATTGGCCTGTTTATCATGATGTTCTATTACAGTTGGCAGCTGTCATTGATCCTGATTGTGCTGGCGCCAATTGTGTCAGTGGCAATCCGAGTGGTTTCCAAGCGCTTTCGTAGCATAAGTAAAAACATGCAAAACACCATGGGGCAGGTTACGACAAGTGCGGAGCAGATGCTGAAAGGCCACAAAGAAGTTTTGATTTTTGGTGGTCAGGAAGTTGAAACCAAGCGTTTTGACAAAGTCAGCAACAAGATGCGTCTGCAGGGTATGAAGATGGTTTCTGCCTCTTCTATCTCCGATCCTATCATCCAGCTGATTGCGTCTCTGGCTCTGGCCTTCGTGTTATATGCGGCCAGTTTCCCAAGCGTGATGGAAAACCTGACGGCAGGGACAATCACCGTTGTCTTCTCTTCAATGATCGCCCTGATGCGTCCACTGAAGTCACTGACTAACGTCAATGCGCAGTTCCAGCGCGGTATGGCGGCATGCCAGACCTTATTTACGATACTGGATAGCGAACAAGAGAAAGATGAAGGTAAACGCGTCATTGAGCGCGCTTCTGGCGATCTGGAGTTCCGTAATGTGACCTTTACCTACCCGGGCCGTGACATTCCTGCGCTACGTAACATCAACCTGAATATTCCGGCGGGCAAAACCGTTGCCCTGGTTGGTCGTTCGGGTTCTGGTAAATCCACTATCGCCAGCCTGATCACGCGCTTCTACGATATTGATGAAGGGCAGATTCTGATGGATGGGCACGACCTGCGTGAATACACCCTGTCATCGCTGCGCGATCAGGTGGCGCTGGTATCGCAGAACGTTCACCTGTTCAATGATACGGTTGCCAACAACATCGCCTACGCGCGTACCGATATGTACAGCCGCGAGCAGATCGAAAAAGCGGCACAGATGGCCTACGCCATGGATTTCATCAACAAGATGGATGATGGTCTGGATACGGTGATTGGCGAAAACGGTGTGCTGCTTTCAGGTGGTCAGCGCCAGCGTATCGCCATCGCTCGCGCCTTGCTGCGCGACAGTCCGATCCTGATCCTCGATGAAGCTACGTCGGCGCTGGATACCGAATCCGAACGCGCGATTCAGTCTGCGCTGGATGAGCTACAGAAAAACCGTACCTCTCTGGTTATTGCTCACCGCCTTTCTACCATTGAACAGGCAGACGAGATCATCGTGGTAGAAGACGGGCTGATTGTTGAGCGTGGAACCCATAGCGAACTGCTTGAGCAGCGCGGGGTCTATGCGCAATTACACAAAATGCAATTCGGTCAATGATCGCACGTATCTGGTCTGGTGAATCGCCGCTGTGGCGAT
>NZ_SZWR01000019.1:328768-349190 GCF_005280875.1 Citrobacter sp. wls827 | reverse complement strand
CACTCTCCTGGCTGTATGGCCTGGTGAGTGGCGGGATCCGCCTATGCTACAAGCTTGGGCTTAAACGTGCATGGCGTGCGCCAGTACCGGTGGTGGTGGTTGGGAATCTTACCGCGGGCGGCAATGGCAAAACACCGGTGGTGATTTGGCTGGTTGAACAACTGCAGCAACGCGGGATTCGCGTGGGCGTGGTGTCGCGTGGTTACGGCGGGAAAGCGGCTGCTTACCCGTTGTTATTGACCGCAGAGACCACTACCGCAGAAGCGGGTGATGAGCCTGTGCTTATCTTTCAACGTACCGGCGTACCCGTAGCGGTATCTCCGGTAAGATCGGATGCGGTAAAAGCGATCCTTGCTCACCATGACGTGCAGATTATTGTGACAGACGATGGGTTACAGCACTATCGTCTGGCTCGTGATGTGGAAATCGTGGTGATTGACGGTGTGCGTCGGTTTGGTAACGGCTGGTGGCTCCCTGCTGGGCCAATGCGTGAACGCGCAGGTCGCCTTAAATCGGTAGATGCCACGATCGTTAATGGCGGCGTTGCGCGACCGGGTGAAATTCCCATGCATCTTGAGCCGGGGCCGGCCGTTAATTTACGTACCGGTGAACGTCGCGATGTGGCGCAACTGCCTGATATTGTCGCCATGGCGGGTATCGGTCATCCACCCCGTTTTTTTGCCACGCTTGAGGCATGTGGCGCCAGGTTACAAAAATGTGTCGCACTGGCAGACCATCAGTCTCTGACCTACAGTGACGTCAGTGCGTTGTTAGCAGAAGGACAAACGCTGGTGATGACGGAAAAAGATGCCGTGAAATGTCGTGCATTTGCCGATGATAACTGGTGGTATTTACCCGTTGACGCACATCTGTCAGGCGAACGGCCTGATGCGTTGCTGGATAGCTTAATCTCGCTGACTCGCTGACTGATTCACGCTGCGGCAGCGAATCATTTATGAGGTCATAAATGTCGTTGCCGCGTCTTACTCTGACGGATGCCCGTCATCTTCATCTTGCTGCCCAGGGGCTACTGAAAAAAACACGCCGCCGGGCAACGCCTGCAGATATTCTTCCCACCATTTCGCGCATGTCGTTACTGCAAATCGATACCATCAATATTGTGGCGCGCAGTCCCTATCTGGTGCTGTTTAGTCGTTTGGGTGACTATTCCCCCCAATGGCTGGATGAGTCCTTACTGCAGGGCGAACTGATGGAATACTGGGCGCATGAAGCCTGTTTTTTACCGCGCAGCGACTTTACGCTGATACGCCATCGTATGTTGGCTCCGGAAAAAATGGGCTGGAAATACAAAGCGGCGTGGATGAAAGAACATGCCCATGAAATTGAGCAACTGTTACAGCATATCCAGCATAACGGGCCGGTACGTTCAGCCGATTTCGAGCATCCGCGTAAGGGCGCCAGCGGCTGGTGGGAATGGAAACCACAAAAGCGGCATCTGGAAGGGCTTTTGACATCCGGGAAAGTGATGGTGGTGGAGCGGCGTAATTTTCAGCGAGTGTATGATTTAACGCATCGCGTCATGCCTCATTGGGATGACGAGCGTGACCGGCTGTCGCAGGATGAAGCCGAAATTGTGATGCTGGATAATAGCGCCCGTAGTTTGGGTATTTTCCGTGAGCAGTGGTTGGCGGACTACTATCGCCTGAAGCGTCCGGCGTTAAAAAACTGGTGCGATATGCGAAGGGAACAGCGACATATAATTCCTGTTGATGTAGAAGGGCTGGGCACCTTGTGGTTGCACAGCCACCTTCAGCCGCAACTGGAACTTGCTCTGGCGGGAAAGTTGACTGCCACCCACAACGCTGTTTTATCCCCGTTTGATCCGGTGGTCTGGGATCGTAAACGGGCAGAACAGCTGTTTGATTTTAGCTACCGACTGGAATGCTATACGCCAGCGCCGAAACGTCAGTATGGTTATTTCGTCTTGCCGTTGCTGCATCGCGGGCAGTTAGTTGGGCGCATGGACGCCAAAATGCACCGTAAAACCGGCGTGCTGGAGGTTATTTCGCTGTGGTTGCAGGATGGCATCAAACCAGGGGTTACTCTGCAAAAAGGATTGTTTCAGGCGATTGATGATTTTGCCCGCTGGCAGCAGGCGACGCGAGTGACATTGGGGAATTGCCCGGACGGTTTATTTGCTGAATCTCGGCACGGTTGGGAAATAGACCCAGCCTCTTAATTGATTATGTTAATATTTACGGATTCACAATCCGGTCCATCTGGAGGAACTATGGATCATCGTCTGCTTGAAATCATTGCCTGCCCGGTATGCAATGGCAAACTCTGGTTTAACCAGGAAAAACAGGAACTGATTTGTAAACTGGATAACCTTGCTTTCCCACTGCGCGACGGCATTCCAGTTTTGCTGGAAACCGAAGCCCGTGTTCTGACTGCTGATGAGAGTAAATCATGAGTTTTGTGGTCATTATTCCTGCGCGTTATGCGTCCACACGTTTGCCGGGTAAGCCGCTGCTGGATATCAACGGCAAGCCCATGATTGTGCATGTCCTGGAACGTGCGCGTGAATCTGGCGCTGAGCGTATTATTGTTGCCACCGATCATGAAGATGTCGCTCGTGCGGTAGAAGCGGTGGGTGGCGAAGTGTGCATGACCCGTGCCGATCACCAGTCTGGCACGGAGCGACTGGCGGAAGTTGTCGAGAAATGTGGCTTTAGCGATGATACCGTTATTGTGAACGTCCAGGGTGATGAGCCGATGATCCCGGCGGTCATTATTCGTCAGGTCGCTGAGAATCTGGCGCAGCGCCAGGTTGGTATGGCGACCCTTGCAGCCCCGATTCACAGCGCGGAAGAGGCGTTTAATCCGAATGCGGTAAAAGTTGTGCTGGATGCCGAAGGTTATGCTCTCTATTTTTCCCGTGCGACGATCCCATGGGATCGCGACCGTTTTTCCAAAAGCCTCGAAACGGTGGGCGATACCTTCCTGCGTCACCTGGGCATTTACGGTTATCGCGCCGGATTTATTCGCCGTTATGTAAACTGGCAGCCGAGTCCACTTGAGCATATTGAAATGCTGGAGCAACTGCGTGTGCTGTGGTACGGCGAGAAAATTCACGTTGCCGTCGCAAAAGAAGTCCCAGGAACCGGCGTAGACACTGCCGAAGACCTTGAGCGCGTTCGCGCTGAAATGCGTTAGTTTTTCTCATGACACTCCCCCCCGGTGATGCGATTTTTGGGAGGAGTGTCGTATCGTTACGCTTTCCCTCCACTTTTCTTTTCATCAATTGATCTCATCCGGGTGACATCTGTCTGCACGACGCTCATTATGAAAGCAGTAGCATTAATGAGGGCAATCTGAAATGGAACAGTTGCGTGCCGAACTCAGCCATCTGCTGGGTGAAAAACTCAGTCGTATTGAATGCGTAAATGAAAAAGTGGATACGGCCCTGTGGTCACTGTATGACAGCCAGGGAAATCCGATGCCACTGATGGCGAGAAGTTTCACCACACCGGGGATGGCGCAGCAGTTAGCATGGAAAACCACCATGCTGGCACGCAGCGGGACTGTGCGTATGCCAGTCATTTATGGGGTCTTAACGCACGAAGAACATCCCGGCCCTGATGTCCTGTTGCTTGAGCGTTTACGCGGTGTGCCGGTAGAAGCGCCAGCCAGAACGCCCGAACGCTGGGAACATCTAAAGGATCAGATTGTAGAAGGTCTGCTTTCATGGCATCGACAGGATAGCCGCGGCTGTGTGGGAATGGTGGATAACACGCAAGAGAATATCTGGCCATCCTGGTATCGTCAGCGAGTTGAGGTGTTGTGGACTACGTTAAGTCAGTTCAACAATACCGGGCTGACGATGCAGGACAAACGGATCCTGTTTCGTACCCGTGAGTGTTTGCCCGCTTTATTTGAAGGATTCAATGATAACTGCGTGCTGATCCACGGTAATTTCAGCTTACGCAGCATGCTTAAAGACGCCCGTAGCGATCAGCTTCTGGCAATGGTGGGGCCGGGGTTGATGCTGTGGGCGCCCAGGGAATATGAACTGTTCCGCTTAATGGATAATGCGCTGGCGGAAAGCCTGCTATGGCAATACCTGCAGCGCGCGCCAGTGGCGGAGTCGTTCATCTGGCGGCGCTGGTTGTATGTGTTATGGGATGAGGTTGCGCAACTGGTCAATACCGGACGTTTTAATCGTTCCAACTTTGACCTGGCAACGAAATCACTGCTGCCGTGGCTCGCCTGAACCTTTTAGCCACTGCCAGATGCGCCCCAACGTTTCGTAACCAACACGATCGCTATGCATCAGCCAGACAGGCGAAGGAATTGCTCGCTCCCACGGATTGAGTGGTGAATCGATGGCCAGTTGATTAGCGGGTGCAGGCAACGGATGCAGTCCGGCCTGCTGGAAGAAAATCATCGCACGCGGTAAGTGCGATGCGGATGTCACCAGCAGGAACGGCGTATCGCCAATGGCCTGTTTTACTGCTATCGCTTCTTCTTCGGTATCTTTAGGTTTGTCCAGCGTAATGATCTCGCTGCGGGGCACGCCCAGCGACTGCGCCACGCGAGCGCCAGCTTCAGCCGTGCTGACATTATTGGTCTTTGCGGCAGCGCCGGTAAAGATAAGCTTCGAGCCCGGGTTTGCGCGCCATAAACGAATACCTTCATTCAGACGTGGAAGGCTGTTGTTGATCAGGTTTGAACTTGGCGCCCACTGCGGATTCCACGTATATCCGCCACCCAACACCACAATGTACTCCACTTTTTGCGTACCCTGCCAGGTTGGATAACTATCCTCAAGCGGTTTCAGCAGACGATCGGCGACAGGTTGCAGGCTAAGCAGTAAAAGTGCGAGCCAACTCAGGCTGATACACACTTTCCCCGTTTTCTGAAAGCGGCTAAACCAGATTAACCCCAGGCCGATGCCCATCACAAGCAGCATCAACGGAAGCGGCAGCATCATACCGCCAATCACTTTCTTCAGCGTAAAAAGCATCCTTTTTGGTTCCTTTTTTAACCATATAGCAGGGGATCTGCAGCGATATTACACCAGGAAGGTTCATTCTCGGCGTGGGTGTGACAAAATAGCGGTTTTACTTAGTCGCCCTAAAGCCAGCCTGTGGAGAGCCCGATGCGGGATCGCAATTTTGATGACATTGCAGAGAAGTTTTCCCGTAACATTTACGGCACCACCAAAGGTCAATTAAGACAGGCTATTCTCTGGCAGGATTTGGATCGCTTACTGCCCACGCTCGGTGAACAGAAATTACATATTCTGGATGCGGGTGGGGGCGAAGGGCAAACGGCCATCAAAATGGCGGAGCGCGGTCACTTCGTGACATTATGTGACCTGTCCGGTGAGATGATCGCCCGTGCGCAACAGGCAGCAGAGGCAAAAGGTGTGAGCGGAAACATGCATTTCATACAATGCGCCGCTCAGGATGTTGCTGCGCATTTGGAAAGCCCAGTTGATCTGATATTGTTTCATGCTGTGCTGGAATGGGTGGCCGAACCGGTTTGCGTGCTGCAAACCCTGTGGTCGGTATTACGTCCCGGCGGCGCGTTATCGTTAATGTTCTACAATGCTAACGGTCTGCTGATGCACAACATGGTCGCAGGGAATTTCGACTATGTGCAGGTTGGGATGCCAAAACGTAAAAAACGTACGCTTTCACCAGACTATCCGCGTGAACCAGGACAGGTTTACCAGTGGCTGGAAGAGATCGGTTGGCAGATAACCGGTAAGACAGGCGTGCGCGTGTTTCATGATTATCTGCGAGATAAGCATCAACAGCGTGACGGTTATGAAATGTTACTTGAGTTAGAAACGCGCTATTGCCGCCAGGAACCGTATATCAGCCTTGGCCGCTATATTCATGTCACCGCGCGCAAACCGCAGATGCAAGGATAACCTATGAGTGAATTTTCCCAGACAGTCCCCGAACTGGTTGCCTGGGCCAGAAAAAATGACTTCTCCATCTCTCTGCCGGTAGACAGACTTTCGTTCCTGCTGGCGGTAGCCACGCTGAACGGTGAGCGACTTGACGGTGAGATGAGCGAAGGCGAGCTGGTGGATGCGTTCCGCCATGTGAGTGATGCGTTTGAGCAAACCAGCGAAACCATCGGTGTTCGCGCCAATAACGCGATTAACGACATGGTACGTCAACGTCTGCTGAACCGCTTTACCAGCGAGCAGGCGGAAGGTAACGCTATTTATCGTTTAACGCCGCTGGGGATTGGCATCACGGATTACTATATTCGTCAGCGCGAATTCTCTACATTGCGTTTGTCGATGCAGTTGTCGATTGTTGCTGGTGAGCTGAAGCGCGCGGCAGATGCCGCCGCAGAAGGTGGTGATGAATTCCACTGGCACCGCAACGTCTATGCACCATTGAAGTATTCGGTAGCGGAAATTTTCGACAGTATCGATCTGACCCAGCGCATCATGGATGAACAGCAGCAGCAGGTAAAAGACGACATCGCACAGTTGCTAAACAAAGACTGGCGGGCGGCAATTTCCAGCTGTGAAATGCTGCTGTCTGAAACGTCTGGTACGCTGCGTGAACTACAGGATACGCTGGAAGCCGCAGGCGATAAGCTGCAGGCGAACTTGTTACGCATTCAGGACGCGACGATGGCTCATGACGATTTGCATTTCGTCGACCGGCTGGTGTTCGACCTGCAAAGCAAGCTCGACCGTATTATCAGCTGGGGTCAGCAATCCATCGATTTGTGGATCGGCTACGATCGTCACGTGCACAAGTTTATCCGTACCGCTATTGATATGGACAAAAATCGCGTCTTTGCCCAGCGTTTACGTCAGTCTGTCCAGAGCTATTTTGACGATCCGTGGGCGTTGACCTATGCCAATGCCGATCGTCTGCTGGATATGCGTGACGAAGAGATGGTGCTGCGTGATGAAGAGGTCACCGGTGAGCTCCCGGCCGATCTGGAATATGAAGAATTTAATGAGATCCGCGAACAGCTGGCGGCAATTATCGAAGAGCAGTTGGCTATCTATAAATCCAGACAAACGCCACTGGATCTCGGATTGGTCGTGCGCGAGTATCTGGCGCAATATCCACGTGCGCGTCACTTCGACGTTGCGCGTATTGTTATCGATCAGGCGGTACGTCTTGGCGTAGCGCAAGCAGACTTCACCGGACTGCCAGCCAAATGGCAGCCGATTAATGATTACGGAGCCAAGGTACAGGCGCATGTCATTGACAAATATTGAACAAGTGATGCCGGTCAAGCTGGCGCAGGCGCTGGCGAATCCGTTATTTCCGGCGCTGGATAGCGCGTTACGTTCGGGTCGCCATATCGGCCTGGATGAACTGGATAATCATGCCTTCCTGATGGATTTTCAGGAATATTTTGAAGAGTTTTACAGCCGCTATAACGTGGAATTGATCCGTGCGCCGGAAGGGTTCTTCTACCTTCGTCCGCGTTCAACGACGCTCATTCCCCGTTCGGTCCTGTCTGAACTGGACATGATGGTCGGTAAAATTCTTTGCTATCTCTATCTCAGCCCGGAACGTCTGGCGAACGAAGGGATTTTTACTCAGCAAGAGCTGTACGACGAGCTGCTAACGCTGGCGGATGAAGCCAAACTGCTGAAGCTGGTGAACAACCGTTCGACCGGTTCGGACGTTGATCGCCAGAAACTCCAGGAAAAAGTGCGTTCTTCACTTAACCGCCTGCGTCGTTTAGGCATGGTGTGGTTTATGGGTCACGACAGCAGCAAATTCCGTATTACGGAATCAGTCTTCCGCTTTGGCGCGGACGTGCGCAGCGGTGACGATCCGCGCGAAGCGCAGCGTCGCTTAATTCGTGATGGCGAAGCGATGCCGGTCGAGAACCGCCTGCAGCTCAACGATGAGCCCGAAGAAAATCAGCCGGACAGTGGAGAAGAAGAATAATGATTGAACGCGGTAAATTTCGCTCACTTACGCTGATTAACTGGAATGGTTTTTTTGCCCGTACGTTTGACCTTGATGAGCTGGTTACCACGCTGTCGGGCGGGAACGGGGCGGGTAAATCCACCACCATGGCGGCATTCGTTACAGCGCTTATCCCGGACTTAACCTTGCTGCATTTTCGTAATACCACCGAAGCCGGTGCAACCAGCGGTTCACGTGATAAAGGCCTGCACGGTAAGCTGAAAGCAGGGGTCTGTTACTCAATGCTCGACGTCCTCAACTCGCGTCATCAGCGCGTGGTCGTGGGTGTGCGTCTGCAACAGGTTGCGGGTCGTGATCGCAAAGTGGATATCAAACCGTTTGCCATTCAGGGGCTGCCGATGTCGGTACAGCCAACCCAACTGGTCACGGAAACGTTGAACGAACGGCAGGCTCGCGTTCTGTCTCTTGCTGAGCTAAAAGAGAAGCTTGATGAGATGGAAGGCGTGCAGTTTAAGCAGTTCAACTCGATAACCGATTATCACTCGTTGATGTTCGATTTGGGCATCATTGCCCGTCGTCTGCGCTCTGCGTCTGATCGTAGTAAATTCTATCGCCTGATTGAAGCCTCACTGTACGGCGGTATCTCCAGCGCCATTACTCGCTCACTGCGCGATTACCTGCTGCCAGAAAACAGCGGCGTGCGTAAAGCGTTCCAGGATATGGAAGCCGCGCTGCGTGAAAACCGCATGACGCTGGAAGCGATTCGCGTCACCCAGTCAGATCGTGACCTGTTTAAGCATTTGATCAGCGAAGCGACTAACTATGTGGCGGCAGATTATATGCGCCACGCTAATGAACGTCGTATTCACCTCGACAAAGCGCTGGAATATCGTCGTGAACTGTATACCTCGCGCCAGCAGCTGGCCGCAGAGCAGTATAAGCATGTGGATATGGCGCGTGAACTGGGCGAGCATAACGGCGCGGAAGGCGATCTGGAAGCCGATTATCAGGCCGCGAGCGATCACCTGAATCTGGTGCAAACCGCACTGCGTCAGCAGGAAAAAATTGAACGCTACGAAGCGGATCTCGAAGAGTTGCAGATCCGTCTCGAAGAACAAAATGAAGTCGTGGCAGAAGCTGTCGATCGTCAGGATGAGAATGAAGCCCGTGCGGAAGCCGCCGAGCTGGAAGTGGATGAGCTGAAAAGCCAGCTTGCCGATTACCAGCAGGCGCTGGACGTCCAGCAAACGCGCGCCATCCAGTATACTCAGGCGATTCAGGCACTGAGCCGAGCCAAAGAGCTTTGCCACTTACCGGATCTGACCGCCGATAGCGCCGCTGAATGGCTGGAAACCTTCCAGGCCAAAGAGCAGGAAGCGACCGAGAAGTTGCTGACGCTGGAACAAAAAATGAGCGTGGCGCAAACTGCGCACAGCCAGTTCGAACAGGCTTATCAGCTGGTGGCGGCTATCAACGGCCCGCTGGCGCGTGGTGAAGCCTGGAGCGTGGCGCGTGAGCTGCTGCGCGAAGGCGTTGAACAGCGCCACCTGGCGGAACAGGTTCAGCCATTGCGTATGCGACTGAGCGAACTGGAGCAGCGTCTGCGCGAACAGCAGGAAGCCGAGCGTCTGCTGGCTGAATTCTGCAAGCGTCAGGGTAAACAGTTCGATATCGATGAGCTGGAAGCGCTGCACCAGGAACTGGAAGCGCGCATCGCCGCCTTGTCGGACAGCGTCTCTTCTGCCAGTGAACAGCGTATGACGTTGCGCCAGGAGCAGGAGCAACTGCAATCGCGTATCCAGCATCTGATGAAACGCGCGCCTGTCTGGCTGGCTGCGCAAAATAGCCTGAATCAGCTTAGCGAGCAGTGTGGCGAAGAGTTTACCTCCAGCCAGGATGTGACCGAGTATCTGCAACAATTGCTGGAGCGCGAGCGTGAGGCCATTGTTGAGCGTGATGAAGTCGGTGCACGTAAAAATGCGGTTGATGAAGAGATTGAACGTTTAAGTCAGCCGGGCGGGGCGGAAGATCAGCGCCTCAATGCGCTGGCGGAACGCTTCGGCGGCGTGCTGCTGTCTGAAATCTATGACGATGTTAGCCTTGAAGATGCGCCGTACTTCTCTGCGCTGTACGGTCCTTCGCGCCATGCCATCGTGGTGCCGGATCTGTCACTGATTACTGAGCAACTTGATGGGCTGACGGATTGCCCGGAAGACCTCTATTTCATCGAAGGGGATCCGCAGTCGTTTGATGACAGCGTTTTCAGCGTCGATGAACTTGAAAAAGCGGTGGTGGTGAAAACCGCCGAGCGTCAGTGGCGTTATTCCCGCTTCCCGAAGGTGCCTATTTTTGGTCGTGCAGCGCGTGAAAGCCGTATCGAAACCCTGCATGCCGAGCGTGAAGGGCTGTCTGAACGTTTCGCCACGCTCTCCTTTGATGTCCAGAAAACCCAGCGTCTGCATCAGGCGTTCAGCCGCTTTATCGGCAGTCATCTGTCGGTGGCGTTTGAAGCCGATCCGGAAGCGGAAATTCGCCAACTGAATGGCCGTCGCGTTGAACTGGAACGTGCGCTGACTAATCATGAAAATGATAACCAGCAAAGCCGTATGCAGTTTGAACAGGCGAAAGAGGGCGTCTCCGCGCTGAACCGCCTGCTGCCTCGCTTGAATCTGCTGGCAGATGACACGCTGGCCGATCGCGTGGACGAAATTCGCGAGCGTCTGGATGAAGCTCAGGAAGCCGCGCGTTTTGTGCAGCAGCACGGCAATCAGTTGGCGAAACTGGAACCTATCGTTTCAGTTCTGCAAAATGACCCTGAGCAGTTTGAACAGCTGAAAGAAGACTACGCGTATTCTCAGCAGATGCAGCGTGATGCGCGTCAGCAAGCTTTTGCCCTGACCGAAGTGGTACAGCGCCGGGCGCACTTTAGCTATTCCGACTCCGCCGAAATGCTCAGCGGTAACAGCGATCTGAATGAGAAACTGCGTGAGCGTCTGGAACAGGCGGAAGCTGAACGTACCCGCGCCCGTGAAGCGTTGCGCAGCCATGCCGCGCAGTTGAGCCAGTACAATCAGGTTATGGCCTCGCTGAAAAGCTCTTATGACACCAAGAAAGAGCTGCTTAACGATTTACAACGTGAACTGCAGGATATTGGCGTTCGTGCGGACAGCGGTGCCGAAGAGCGCGCGCGTATCCGTCGTGACGAACTGCATGCGCAGCTCAGTAATAACCGCGCTCGCCGCAACCAACTTGAGAAAGCACTGACCTTCTGCGAAGCGGAGATGGAAAACCTGACCCGCAAGCTGCGCAAGCTTGAGCGCGATTACCATGAAATGCGCGAGCAGGTAGTCACCGCCAAAGCCGGCTGGTGTGCGGTGATGCGGATGGTGAAAGATAACGGTGTGGAACGTCGTCTGCACCGTCGCGAGTTGGCCTATCTTTCCGGTGACGAACTGCGTTCGATGTCGGATAAGGCGCTCGGTGCGCTACGTCTGGCGGTTGCGGATAACGAACATCTGCGCGATGTGTTGCGCATGTCTGAAGATCCAAAACGTCCAGAACGTAAAATTCAGTTCTTTGTTGCGGTTTACCAGCATCTGCGTGAACGTATTCGCCAGGATATTATCCGTACCGACGATCCGGTTGAAGCCATCGAGCAGATGGAGATTGAATTGAGCCGTCTGACGGAAGAGTTAACCTCCCGTGAACAGAAGCTGGCCATCAGCTCTCGCAGCGTGGCAAATATTATTCGTAAGACAATTCAGCGCGAACAGAACCGTATTCGTATGTTGAACCAGGGTCTGCAAAGCGTGTCGTTTGGCCAGGTAAACAGCGTTCGTCTGAACGTCAACGTACGCGAGACGCATGCCACCTTGCTGGACGTACTCTCCGAGCAGCATGAGCAGCACCAGGATCTGTTTAACAGCAATCGTCTGACCTTCTCTGAAGCGCTGGCGAAGCTGTATCAGCGTCTGAATCCGCAGATTGACATGGGACAGCGTACGCCGCAAACCATTGGTGAAGAACTGCTCGACTACCGCAACTACCTGGAAATGGAAGTTGAGGTTAACCGTGGTTCTGACGGTTGGCTGCGTGCTGAATCGGGCGCCCTGTCCACAGGGGAAGCGATCGGTACCGGGATGTCAATCCTCGTGATGGTTGTTCAAAGCTGGGAAGATGAAGGGCGTAGACTGCGTGGGAAAGATATCTCGCCATGCCGCCTGTTGTTCCTTGATGAAGCCGCACGACTTGATGCCCGCTCCATCGCAACCCTGTTTGAACTGTGCGAGCGTTTGCAGATGCAGCTGATTATTGCTGCGCCGGAAAATATCAGCCCGGAGAAAGGCACAACCTACAAACTGGTGCGTAAAGTCTTCCAGAACACCGAACACGTTCATGTGGTGGGTCTGCGTGGTTTTGCCCCTCAGTTACCTGAGCCCTTACCTGGGATAGAAGATGCCTCTTCGCAGGCAAGCTAAGTAAAAAGGCGGCGCTAAAGCCGCCTTTTTCTTTTCCGATATGCACATGATACCTGGTGTAATTTCTTTAGACTTCTTTACATTAGGTTAGGCAAAAATGATTTGATGTTTATATACTGAAGGTAAGCCTAACGCGTCACCGGGCTTGCTCGTCATACTTCAGAATGTATTGGCGTTTTACAGGCCCGCTCCCTTGAGAGTAACGGGGAATACAGGCGGTCTGGCTACTCAAAGTATGATAAAGAAAACAGGGGGCAAGGGATGTTGCTTAATAAAATGTGTGGTCGTCGGCTGTCGGCAATCAGTTTGTGCCTGGCCGTAACATTCGCTCCACTGTTCAACGCGCAGGCTGATGAGCCTGAAATGATTCCTGGCGACAGCTCTGCTGCCGTCAGCGAACAGCCTACAGCGTTATCGCAACCGCAGGTACAATCTTACGCGACAGGTGTGATGGCGGGAATTCAGTCTCTGCCCAATGGCACATCTGTGGACAAAGCCCGCGCTGAATTGCAATCTCAGCTACCAGCAGGCTATACGCCGGTTTATATGAGCCAGCTGGAATTACTGTATGCCGCACGCGAAATGAAACCGATGTGGGAAAATCGTGATGCGGTAAAAGCCTTTCAACAACAGTTAGCCGAGGTGGCGATTGCCGGGTTTCAGCCGCAGTTTAACGCCTGGGTTGCGTTACTGACTGACCCGGCAGTCACAGGCCTGGCACGTGATACTGTACTTTCTGATGCGATGATGGGCTATCTGCACTTTATTGCCAATATCCCCGTCAAAGGTAGCCGCTGGCTCTACAGCGATAAGCCTTATGCACTGGCAACGCCACCGCTCTCCGTTGTTAACCAATGGCAGGTAGCGCTGGACAACGGTCAGCTAACTTCATTTATCACCAGCCTTACACCTCAGCATCCACAGTATGCTGCGATGCATGAGTCGTTGCTGAAGCTGGTGGGGGATTCGCGACCCTGGCCACGGTTAACCAGCACCACGACGTTGCGTCCCGGTGAATGGAGTAATGATATCCCGGCGCTGCGCGAAATTCTGCGTCGTACCGGAATGCTGAACGCCGGTGTCAGCACTTCTGCCAAAGAAGGGCGTAGCGCCTACGATCGCGAACTTGTTGACGCGGTGAAACGTTTTCAGACATGGCAGGGGCTGGGGGCCGATGGCACGATTGGCCCTGCGACGCGTGACTGGCTGAACGTGACGCCTGCTCAACGCGCGGGCGTACTGGCGTTAAATATTCAGCGTTTGCGCCTGCTGCCGAGCGATCTGTCTACCGGCATCATGGTAAACATCCCAGCCTACTCGCTGGTTTATTATCAGAACGGAAATCAGGTGCTGGCTTCCCGTGTTATTGTCGGACGTCCCGATCGTAAAACGCCGATGATGAGCAGCGCGTTGAATAATGTGGTTGTAAATCCACCGTGGAACGTGCCGCCGACGCTGGCCCGAAAAGATATTCTGCCTAAATTGTGGAACGATCCGGGGTACCTTGAGCGTCACGGGTATACTGTAATGCGCGGCTGGAACAGCAAAGAGACGATAGATCCGTGGCAGGTTGACTGGGCTACAATCACCGCCTCAAATCTGCCGTTCCGCTTCCAGCAGGCACCGGGAGCGCGTAATTCGCTGGGTCGCTATAAATTCAATATGCCGAGTTCGGACGCCATTTATCTGCACGATACGCCAAACCATAATTTGTTCCAGAAGGATACTCGGGCGCTAAGTTCTGGCTGTGTGCGCGTGAATAAGGCCTCGGAACTGGCGAATATGCTGCTGCAGGATGCTGGCTGGAATGATACGCGCATCTCGGATGCCCTGAAGCAAGGGGATACGCGGTATGTAAATATCCGCCAGAATATTCCGGTCAACCTGTACTATCTGACTGCCTTTGTGGGAAGCGATGGACGTACGCAGTATCGAACAGATATTTACAATTACGATCAGACAGCGCGATCCAGCGCACAAATCATGTCGAAAGCTGAGCAATTAATCAGATAAATGAAGCAGTTCGAGGAAAATGATTGTCGTAAGTTATGACGAAAACGGGGCAGGATGGCTGCAAGCCCCGTATTTCCTGGGTTTGGGAGCCTTGACGTGGACTACTTAGCCAGATAAGGTTTCCCGCGTGCGCTAGAGCATACATACGATAACATTGACCTGTAGACCTTAATACCATGGACAAATTTGACGCTAATCGCCGCAAACTGCTGGCGCTTGGTGGCATTGCCCTCGGCGCTGCCATCCTGCCTACGCCTGCGTTTGCTACACTTTCCACCCCACGTCCGCGTATATTGACTCTGAATAACCTGCATACCGGTGAGTCAATTAAAGCAGAGTTTTTTGATGGCAGGGGCTATATTCAGGACGAATTAGCAAAACTTAATCACTTTTTCCGTGACTTTCGGGCGAATAAAGTGAAATCCATCGACCCGGGATTGTTTGATCAACTCTTCCGTCTGCAGGGATTGCTGGGTACGCGTAAACCCGTACAACTGATCTCCGGCTATCGTTCCATCGATACCAATAACGAACTCCGTGCACGCAGTCGCGGTGTGGCAAAGAAAAGCTACCACACTAAAGGCCAGGCTATGGATTTCCACATTGAAGGCATCGCATTAAGCAATATTCGCAAAGCTGCGTTATCTATGCGCGCAGGTGGTGTAGGATACTACCCCAGCAGTAACTTTGTGCATATCGACACCGGGCCTGCACGGCACTGGTGATCCGTAAGCTTAATGAAACAGGAGCTGTATGAACTATCGTATTATTCCGGTCACTGCATTCGCCCAGAACTGCTCGCTAATCTGGTGTGAGCAGACGCGTCTGGCCGCACTGGTCGATCCCGGCGGTGATGCCGAGAAAATCAAACAGGAAGTCGATGCCAGCGGTCTGACGCTCATGCAGATCCTGCTTACCCATGGACATCTTGACCATGTAGGGGCAGCGGCTGAACTGGCACAGCATTACGGTGTACCGGTTATTGGGCCGGAAAAAGAAGATGAGTTCTGGCTGCAGGGGCTGCCTGCGCAAAGCCGCATGTTTGGCCTGGGTGACTGTGAGCCGCTGACGCCCGATCGCTGGCTAAACGAAGGCGATCGGATTAGCGTCGGCAACGTAACCTTACAGGTGCTGCATTGCCCGGGTCACACGCCAGGGCATGTTGTCTTCTTTGATGAACAATCAAAGTTACTGATTTCAGGCGACGTGATTTTCAAAGGTGGCGTAGGGCGCAGTGATTTCCCGCGTGGGGATCACAGCCAATTGATTGATTCGATTAAACGTAAACTCTTGCCATTGGGTGATGACGTGACGTTTATCCCGGGTCACGGCCCACTTTCTACACTGGGTAACGAACGGCTACATAACCCGTTCCTGCAGGATGAAATGCCAGTCTGGTAACACCGCAGATAAATAAAAAGGCCGCGATTGCGGCCTTTTTATGCGCAATAAATTACAGCACTGCGACAATCGCTTCGCACAGCGGTGCCATGTTATCTGGCGTCATTCCTGCGACGTTTACACGTCCGGAAGCGACGGCATAGACACCAAACTCTTCACGCAGACGCAGAACCTGTTCTTTTGTCAGGCCGCTGAAAGAGAACATACCGTTCTGTTTGATGATAAAGCTGAAGTCGCGGTTTGCACCTTTCTCCTGCAGCGTATTGACAAACAGTAAACGCATGCGCTGAATACGTTGGCGCATGTCAGTCAGTTCCTGTTCCCAGATGGCACGCAGCGCATCGTTGCTCAGAATTGTGGCGACTACGGATGCACCGTGGGCTGGCGGGTTTGAGTAGTTCGCACGAATTACCGATTTCATCTGGCTAAAGGCACGGTCAACGGTTTCAGCATCAGCTGCAACCAGTGTACAGGCACCTACGCGCTCATTGTACAGACCAAAGTTTTTGGAATAGGAGCTGGCGACAATCAGCTCTTTATGCAGCGCGGCGAATGCACGCAGACCCTCTGCATCTTCTTCCAGACCACGCGCAAAGCCCTGGTAGGCGAAGTCGAACAGTGGTAACCAACCTTTTTCGACTGACAGCTGAGCCAGCGTTTGCCACTGCTCCAGCGTCGGATCGATACCGGTCGGATTGTGGCAGCATCCGTGGAATAATACGACGTCGCCAGCTTGTGCTTCAGCCAGGCTTGCCAGCAATGCATCAAAGTCCAGTGAATGGTTTGCAGCATCGTAATAGTTATATTCACGCACTTCCAGACCAGCAGAATTAAATACGCTCTTATGGTTCGGCCAGCTTGGGTTGCTGACCCACACGCGTTTTGCGCTGGTGTTTTTTGCCAGGAAATCAGCGGCCACACGCAGGGCACCCGTACCACCAGGGGTCTGTGCGGTACGCGCGCGTTTTTCATTAATCAGAGCACTTTCTTTACCAAACAGTAATTCCTGAGTGCAGCGACCAAACTCTGGAATACCGTCAATGCCAAGATAGTTTTTGGTGGTTTCATTTTCCAGGATATATTGCTCGGCTTTTTTAACGCTGGTCAGTACCGGCGTTTTGCCTGTCTCATCTTTATATACACCGATTCCGAGGTTGATTTTCCCCGGGCGGTCATCGGCACGAAACAAATCAGCCAGGCCCAAAATGGGGTCGGCAGGAGCGGCGGTAATGTTCTCAAACATGACGAGGTTCCATTGTGGTTACAGAAGGGAAGTCCGCTATCAGGTTAACGGTAGATTTACAAAATGCCAACCGTTAGTGACGAAAAGCAGGGGTGTTTTTTGAAGACGCAAGAATCCGCTGGCGGATATAAAAAAACAGGACCGAAGTCCTGTTTTTTAGGCATTTAGCAAAGAGGTCTGCTATTAGAACTGGTAAACGATACCCACTGCAACGGTGTCGTCAGAGCCTACGCCCAGTTTGTTGTCAGAATCGATCTGGTTGATGATGTAATCAACATAGGTGGACATGTTTTTGTTGAAGTAGTAAGTCGCGCCCACTTCGAAGTAGTTCACCAGATCTACGTCACCGATACCTTCGATATCCTTACCTTTAGATTTGGTATAGGCGAGGGACGGACGCAGGCCGAAGTCGAACTGGTACTGAGCAACTAACAGTACGTCTTCAGTTTTGTTCGCGTAACCGTTAGAAATGCGGGTTGCGTTGCGGGTTTCGCTGTAGTTCGCTGCCAGGTAGATGTTGTTAGCATCGTATTTCACGCCGGTAGCCCACTGCTCAGCTTTGTCGCCATGGCCGCGCAGAAGCGGGTTTTGCTGGGCATCGGTACGGTCAGCCGCGCCGTATGCACCGACGATACCGAAGCCTTCGAATTCGTAGCTTACAGAACCGCCAACGCCGTCACCATTAGAGCGACGAACGTCATCACGCTCGTTTTTACCCAGGTACTGAACAGCGAAGTTCAGGCCTTCAACCAGACCGAAGAAGTTGGAGTTACGGTAAGTCGCGAGGCCACCGTTACGCTGAGAGAAGAACTGGTCGGAAGCCGCAGTATCGCCACCGAATTCTGGCAGCATATCGGTGTAACCCAGTGCATCGTATACGACGCCGTAGTTACGACCGTAATCGAAGGAACCTGCGTCACCGAATTTCAGACCAGCAAACGCCAGACGGGTTTTGTTCCCATTCTGAGAGTCGTCACCGCCTTCGGAGTTATTGCCGCTGAACTGGTATTCCCACTGGCCGTAACCGGTCAGCTGGTCGTTAATCTGAGTTTCCCCTTTGAAACCAAGACGGGCGTAAGTCTGATCGCCATTAGGTGCGTAGGCGTTGTCACCGTTGTGCTTGGAAAAATAGTGCAGACCTACAGCTTTACCGTAGATGTCTACTTTATTGCCATCTTTGTTATAAACTTCTGCAGCGTTAGCTGCCCCGGCTACCAGCAGAGCAGGGATAACCACTGCAAGAATATTGCGCTTCATCATTATTTATTACCCTCATCGGTTTTTATATGACACCTGCCACTGCCGCCAATAAATTCCGTCAATAAAAATTTACGGAACTATTGATGAGAGTTTGGTGTCTTTATGTGTCTGCAGGCATCTTTCCATTCAAACTACCGTTTCGCTACTCTCAAAGTGCTACAAATATAAAGATTTGGTTTCAAAAAGAAAAAATGTGTAACAAAGTGTTATTTTTATGCAACTTTGTGAACGACTTCAAATTTCAGGTGTCCCTGCGATTGAATTTTGCTCAGTTTTATCTATTTATATGATTTTCTTATACTTAATTTTGCTAACGACATTTTTATCTAGCCCCGCAAAAAAGAACCATTTTTACAAATGCATATTTTGGCCGTCCAGAATGCCGTGAGAATGGGTAATAAATGCTCTATTTGATCATGAAGTGCTAATCCACAATAAAAATAGTGATTATTTTTTGTTCTCAAATGTTGCAGTGAAACATTGCGTAACAGGAAGGGGGAATTTACGGGTTGAGTTTAGTGCGGGATGAGAGTCCATCTAAGGCGACAAATACAGCAATGCGCTGAACGAAAAAAGGCCAGCAGTGCTGGCCTTTATGATTAAAGCGACAACGTTAGAAGCTGGCGTTACGCGGTGTACGCGGGAACGGAATAACATCGCGGACGTTCTGTACGCCGGTGACATAAGCGATCAGACGCTCAAAGCCCAAACCAAAACCGGAATGCGGAACGGTACCGTAGCGACGCAGATCGCGATACCACCAGTAATCTTCTTTGTTCAGACCCATCTCCAGCATACGGGCATCCAGCACGTCCAGACGCTCTTCACGCTGAGAACCACCGATGATTTCACCGATTCCCGGTGCCAGCACGTCCATTGCCGCAACGGTTTTACCGTCGTCGTTAAGGCGCATATAAAACGCCTTAATATCTTTCGGATAGTTTTTAACAACCACCGGCGCTTTAAAGTGTTCTTCGGCAAGATAGCGTTCATGCTCAGAAGACAGATCAACACCCCAGTAAACCGGGTTTTCAAACTGTTTGCCGCATTTTTCCAGGATGCTTACCGCATCGGTGTAATCCACCTGCGCGAAGTCAGCATCAATAAAACGTTCCAGGCGTGATACCGCGTCTTTGTCGACACGTTCGGCGAAGAACTTCATATCATCCGCACGTTCTTCCAGTACGGCTTTGAACGCGTATTTCAGCATTGCTTCAGCCAGACCTGCAACATCGTTCAGATCGGCAAAAGCGACTTCCGGCTCAAGCATCCAAAACTCTGCGAGGTGACGGCTGGTGTTGGAGTTTTCCGCACGGAAAGTCGGTCCAAAGGTATAAATTTTGGACAGGGCGCAGGCGTAAGTTTCACCGTTCAACTGACCGGAAACGGTCAGGAACGCTTCCTTACCAAAGAAGTCTTTATCGAAATCGACTTTACCCTGATCGTTACGCGGCAGGTTTTCCAGATCCAGCGTAGAAACACGGAACATTTCACCCGCACCTTCCGTATCGGAAGCGGTGATCAGCGGAGTAGATACCCAAAAGAAACCCTGCTCGTGGAAGAAGCGATGCAGCGCTTGCGCCAGCGTATGACGTACGCGCGCTACCGCACCAATCATATTGGTGCGCGGACGCATATGCGCCACTTCACGCAGATACTCAATGCTGTGACGCTTAGCCGCCATTGGGTAGGTATCAGGATCTTCAACCCAGCCCGCGACTTCAACTTCAGTGGCCTGAATTTCAAAGCTCTGTCCTTGTCCAGGTGATGCAACGACTTTACCCGTTACGATAACTGAACAACCCGTCGTCAGGCGCAGTACGTCCTGATTGTAATTGGGCAGAGAATTATTGATGACGGCCTGTACAGGATCAAAGCAGGAACCGTCATAAACGGCGAGGAAGGAGATGCCAGCTTTTGAATCTCGGCGGGTACGCACCCATCCGCGCACGGTGACTTCGCTGTCAACGGCTACGCGGCCCTGGAGTACGTCGGCTACAGGCACAACGCTCATAATATTCTCTCTGTTAATAGTCGGATATATAAACACATGTCCACCCATAATGGGGGGGGATACCTATGTTACCTGGCATCTGCAATCAGACAAGCAGAATTCGTAGCTAGAGTGAAAG
>NZ_SZWR01000019.1:309606-328709 GCF_005280875.1 Citrobacter sp. wls827 | reverse complement strand
AAAGGGAGCCAAAGTGGCTCCCTGGAAGGACTAGCTGGCTTTTTTAATATGCGGGAGATCGAAGGCTTTGCGCAGCGCGCGCACAAACGCTTTATCATGGCAGATGGTTTTACCCGGGCTGTCAGATAACTTCGCCACCGGTTTGCCGTTACATTCGACCAGCTTGATAACGATATTCAGCGGCTTAACCTGGGGGATGTTACACGTCAGGCGTGTCCCGATACCAAAGCTCAACTGCACGCGAGAAGAGAAGTGGCGGTAGAGTTCAATCGCTTTATTCAGATCGAGGTTATCGGAGAACACCAGCGTTTTGCTTTGCGGGTCAATGCCCAGTTTTTCATAATGGGCGATGGCTTTCTCACCCCATTCCACCGGATCGCCAGAGTCGTGGCGCAAACCCTGGTAGCGGGTCGCAAACTCAACGCCAAAGTCGCGCAAAAACGCGTCCATGGTGATGCAATCGGTCAGGGCGATGCCGAGCTGGTCGGGATATTCGTTCAGCCAGGCGGCCAGGGCAACGCGCTGGCTGGTGGCAAGCTCAGGGCTGATTTGCTGGTGTGCCTGGAACCATTCATGCGCCTGGGTTCCCATCGGCGTTAATGACAAACGACGGGCAAGATCGTAGTTGCTGGTGCCAACAAACCACGGCTCTTGCTGCAGGCGTTTAACGATAGCCTGCTGGACTTCACGTGAAAAACGACGACGCGTACCGAAATCCATCAGATGGAAGCGGGACATATCGACATCTTTCGTTAAAGCAGAGAATTCTGCTAATTTGTTTTCCAGCTCAGCCAGCGCCTGTGGGACGCCTGATTCGGGCGAGCGATAACGGTGTACCAGCTCGCTTATCACCGCTAACAGCGGAACTTCCCACATGATCACTTCGCGCCATGGCCCGGTTAAGCGAATGTTCAACTTACCGTTGTCATTGGTGACGCAAACCTGTTCCGGGTTATAGCGGAAATCACGTAACCAGGTGAGGTAATCAGCTTTGAAGAAAGGCAGGCCGGAGAGCCACTGGTACTCGTCCTCCTGCAGTCGCAGGTGCTGCATAGCATTCACCTGTTCGCGAATAGAATCGGCATAAATACCGAGCAGGTCATCGCCACGGCAACGAAATTCAGCCGCTACTTGTACATCATAGTAGTGGTGAAAAACGGCTTGCTGCATATGCAACTTATAAGCGTCTGTATCCAGCAGCGAGTGCAGAACAGGAGAAGCGAATTGTGTCATAGGTGCGCAGTAGCATCCTCTCACGGGAGCGTTTAGTACAATAAACAACTAAGAAAACCGCTGGAGTATACCCTGTTTAGCGATTTATTGAACCCCGATCACACCATAAGCTGTCTTTCTGGTCGAGGGCAATTCGTGCCGCGTGTTATAAAAATGTAGCAAAAAGGGCGTTTGTGCCTGAAAAGATGAACATTCTGCGTAGCGTGATTTACGCAACAGGAATAGACTGAAGCCGAGACTCTACCAAAGATGCTAAAGGTTTTTTTATGACACAACAGCCACAAGCCAAATACCGCCACGACTACCGTGCGCCGGATTACCAGATTACTGATATTGACTTGACCTTTGACCTGGATGCTGAAAAAACCGTGGTCACCGCAGTGAGCCAGGCTGTCCGTCATGGCACGTCCGATGCGCCCCTGCGCCTGAATGGTGAAGATCTGACCCTGGTGTCAATCCACGTGAATGATGAACCGTGGACAGCATATAAAGAAGAAGAGGGCGCTCTGGTCATCAATCAACTGCCGGAACGTTTTACGCTGCGTATCGTGAATGAAATTAGCCCAGCGGCGAATACCGCGCTGGAAGGGCTTTACAAGTCAGGTGACGCGCTGTGTACCCAGTGCGAAGCGGAAGGCTTTCGCCATATTACCTGGTATCTCGACAGGCCGGACGTGCTGGCGCGTTTTACGACCAAAATTATTGCCGATAAAACCAGATATCCATTCCTGCTTTCCAACGGTAACCGTGTTGCGCAGGGCGAACTGGAAAACGGTCGCCACTGGGTGCAGTGGCAGGATCCATTCCCGAAACCGTGCTATTTATTTGCGCTGGTGGCCGGTGATTTTGACGTCCTGCGCGACACTTTTACTACCCGCTCAGGGCGTGAAGTGGCACTGGAACTGTACGTCGATCGCGGTAACCTGGACCGCGCGCCGTGGGCGATGACCTCGCTGAAAAACTCCATGAAATGGGATGAAGAGCGCTTTGGCCTCGAGTATGACCTCGACATCTATATGATTGTCGCTGTGGATTTCTTCAACATGGGCGCGATGGAGAATAAAGGTCTGAACATCTTTAACTCCAAATACGTGCTGGCGCGTACCGATACCGCCACCGACAAAGATTACCTCGATATTGAGCGCGTCATCGGTCACGAATATTTCCATAACTGGACCGGCAACCGCGTAACCTGTCGCGACTGGTTCCAGTTGAGCCTGAAAGAGGGGTTAACCGTGTTCCGCGATCAGGAATTCAGTTCCGATCTTGGCTCACGTGCGGTAAACCGTATCAGCAATGTGCGTACCATGCGCGGCCTGCAGTTTGCTGAGGACGCCAGCCCGATGGCGCATCCTATCCGTCCGGATATGGTCATTGAAATGAACAACTTCTATACCCTGACCGTGTATGAGAAGGGTGCGGAAGTGATTCGTATGATCCACACCCTGCTGGGTGAGGCTAACTTCCAGAAAGGGATGCAGCTGTACTTTGAGCGTCACGATGGTAGCGCTGCAACCTGTGATGATTTCGTGCAGGCGATGGAAGATGCCTCCAACGTCGATCTCTCCCATTTCCGCCGCTGGTACAGCCAGTCCGGTACGCCGATTTTGACCGTGCGAGATGACTACAATCCAGCAACGGAACAGTACACGCTGACTATCAGCCAGCGTACGCCAGCCACGCCGGATCAGGCTGAAAAGCAGCCCTTGCATATTCCTTTTGCCCTTGAGTTGTATGACAACGAAGGGAAAGTGATCCCGCTACAAAAAGGCGGGCACCCGGTGAATTCCGTACTCAACGTGACCCAGGCAGAGCAGACGTTTGTCTTTGATAACGTCTACTTCCAGCCGGTTCCGGCGCTGCTGTGCGAATTCTCCGCGCCGGTGAAACTGGAATATAAATGGAGCGATCAGCAACTGACCTTCCTGATGCGCCATGCGCGTAACGATTTCTCTCGTTGGGATGCGGCGCAAAGCCTGCTGGCAACCTATATTAAGCTCAACGTTGCCCGTCATCAGCAGGGACAACCGCTGTCGCTGCCGGTCCACGTGGCCGATGCATTCCGCGCAATTCTGCTCGATGAGAAAATCGATCCGGCACTGGCGGCAGAGATCCTGACGCTGCCTTCAGTAAATGAAATTGCCGAACTGTTCGACATCATTGATCCGGTGGCGATCGCCGAGGTACGCGAAGCGTTAACCCGCACGCTGGCGGCCGAGCTGGCGGATGAATTCCTCGCCATCTATAACGCTAATCATCTTGATGAGTATCGCGTTGAGCATGCTGATATTGGCAAACGTACGCTGCGCAATGCCTGCCTGCGCTTCCTGGCTTTTGGGGAAAACCAACTGGCAGACACGCTGGTAAGCAAGCAGTACCGTGAAGCGAATAACATGACTGATGCGCTGGCGGCGCTGTCTGCGGCGGTCGCAGCACAGTTGCCGTGTCGTGACGCGCTGATGCAGGAATACGACGACAAATGGCACCATGACGGTCTGGTGATGGATAAATGGTTTATCCTGCAATCCACCAGCCCGGCTAGAAACGTGCTGGAAACGGTACGCGGCCTGCTGAAGCATCGTTCCTTTAGTATGAGTAACCCGAACCGCATCCGTTCGCTGATTGGTGCCTTCGCGGGCAGCAACCCGGCGGCATTCCATGCGGAAGATGGTAGCGGTTATCAGTTCCTGGTGGACATGCTGACTGAGCTCAACAGCCGTAACCCGCAGGTGGCATCTCGATTGATTGAGCCGCTGATTCGTTTAAAACGCTATGATGCAAAACGTCAGGCGAAGATGCGTGCGGCGCTGGAACAGCTGAAAGGTCTGGAGAATCTGTCGGGCGATCTGTTCGAAAAGATCTCTAAAGCGTTAGCCTGATAATATTGCCGGATGGGTCCGGCCTACCATTCACGCGTAGGCCGGATAAGCGGTAGCGCCATCCGGCATTTTTAACCTTGCTTGCGTAGCTGAACTTCATTGTCGCCACGCTGCATCACCCGATTCAACACCTCGGCTTCCAGTTCTGCCAGACGCACCGATCCAATCCGGCGTGGTCGCGCAATATCCACCGTTAAATCCAGTCCGATTTTTCCATCCTCAATCAGCAAAACGCGATCGGCCATTGCCACAGCTTCACTCACGTCATGGGTGACCAGCAGTACGGTAAAGCCGTGCTCTTGCCACAAAGAGACAATCAGCTCCTGCATTTCAAGGCGGGTTAAGGCATCCAGCGCGCCGAGGGGTTCATCCAGCAGAAGCAGACCGGGGCGATGAATTAATGCCCGCGCCAGAGCCACGCGCTGTTTTTGTCCGCCAGAAAGCGCTGCGGGCCACTCCTGAGCACGATTCTCCAGCCCAACTGCGGCCAGCGCATCTCGGGCTGCATTGCGCCACTGACCTTTCAGACCCAGACCCACGTTATCGATAACCGTCTTCCATGGCAGCAGACGCGCATCCTGAAACATCATTCGCGTATCATCCTGAATCTCTGCCAGCGGGGTGGTTCCGGCGAGTAATGCGCCAGAGGTGGGCGACTCCAGCCCAGCCAGCAGGCGCAGCAACGTACTTTTACCTCCGCCACTGCGGCCTACCACGGCAACGAACTGTCCGGCCGGAATATGCAAATCTAACTGATTGAGCACCGTATTGGCGGCGTATTGTTTTGTCACGGCGCTCAGCAAAAGCGGCGTGCCCTGGTTCAGGCGAGCGGTGTTCATACGGTAGCCTCCTTCACATGGTAAGCCGGGTTCCAGCGCAGCCAGATTCGCTCCAGCAGTTGGGCACTGACATCGGCTAGCTTGCCGAGCAGGGCGTAGAGAATAATGGCCACCACGACCACATCGGTTTGCAGAAATTCGCGAGCATTCATCGCCAGGTAGCCAATACCGGCATTGGCTGAAATGGTTTCCGCTACAATGAGCGTCAGCCACATCAGTCCGAGAGCAAAACGCACCCCAACCATAATCGAGGGCAGGGCGCCG
Organism: Citrobacter sp. wls827; assembly: GCF_005280875.1. NCBI lineage: Bacteria > Pseudomonadati > Pseudomonadota > Gammaproteobacteria > Enterobacterales > Enterobacteriaceae > Citrobacter > Citrobacter sp. wls827. The sequence continues at coordinate 323,494 of NZ_SZWR01000019.1, read as the reverse complement.
GGGAGGATCACATGAATAAACAGTGAAAAACCAGACAACCCATAGCTGCGCGCCATTTCAACCAGCCCGCGGTCGATATTGCGTATCCCGTGCCAGGTGTTGATGTAAATCGGGAACAGCGTGCCCAGGGCGACGAGAAAGATCCTGGCGGATTCATCAATACCGAACCACAAAATCACCAGCGGGATCAGCGCCAGATGCGGTACGTTACGCAGCATCTGCACCGAGGTATCCAGCAGGCGTTCTCCCCAACGCGAAAGACCGCTGATCAGTCCCAGCGTCAGGCCAATCGATCCACCGATAGAGAATCCGATCAGCGCGCGCCAGGCGCTGATCGCCAGATGCTGCCAAAGTTCGCCGCTGGCGGAAAGCGTCCAGAAGGCTTCGATAACACCCTCCGGAGAGGGCAGTATGCGATTGGACAGCCAGCCCATTGATGATGCGAGCTGCCAGAACGCCACCAGACCGACCGGTAAAAACCAGGGCGCGAGGCGCAATAACCATCTGTTTTTCGTCGTTGCCATTAGCCGCTCCTTAGCTTTGTGCGACTTTACGCGGGATGAATTCGTTCGCAACCGCTTCGCCTTGCTGTTGCAGGCGCAGCGGTTGCGGAATTTCTGGTATCGCGACATCCAGATGCGGGAACAGCAGCTCACCAACTCTGTATGCCTCTTCCAGATGCGGATACCCGGACAGCACAAAGCTGTCGATTCCCAGCGCGGCATACTCGTTAATACGCGCTGCGACCGTAGGACCATCCCCAACCAGTGCGGTCCCTGCGCCACCGCGCACCAGTCCTACCCCTGCCCACAGGTTCGGGCTAATTTCCAGTTTGTCGCGTTTACCGTTGTGCAGTGCAGCCATTCGCTGCTGACCAACCGAATCCGTTTTTGAGAAGGCGGCCTGGGCTTTGGCGATGGTGTCGTCATCCAGATGGGCTATCAGACGATCCGCTGCCTGCCATGCCTCGCGCATTGTCTCCCGTACGATCACATGCAGACGAATACCGAAGCGGATCTTACGCCCGCGCGCCGCCGCTTTAGCCCGCACCTGTTCAATCTTCGCTTTCACCTGTTCAGGCGGTTCGCCCCAGGTCAGGTAGAGATCAACCTGTTCGGCGGCCAGATCTTGTGCGACGTCAGACGAGCCGCCGAAATAGAGTGGAGGATGTGGCCGCTGGATCGGCGGGAAGAACAGTTTTGCCCCGCGAACATGAATATGTTTGCCGTTGAAATCAACGGTTTCACCTTGCAGTAAGCGTCGCCAGACCTGAGTAAATTCGCCAGAGGCTTCATAGCGCGCGGTGTGATCGAGGAACACGCCGTCACCAGCCAACTCCTGCGGATCGCTGCCGGTCACCAGGTTAAATAGCGCCCGACCATTAGAAAGCCTGTCGAGCGTTGCTGCCTGACGCGCGGCAACCGTCGGCGAGGTGACGCTTGGGCGTAGCGCGACCAAAAATTTTAACCGCTGGGTGACCGGGATCATCGAGGCGGCGACCAGCCAGGCATCTTCGCAGGAGCGACCGGTGGGGATCAGCACGCCGGTAAACCCCAGACGGTCGGCCGTTTGCGCAATTTGTTGCAGATATCCGTGATCGACCGGGCGCGAACCTTCTTCCGTTCCAAGATAATGACCGTCACCGTGGGTGGGTAAAAACCAGAACATGTTCAGACTCATAATTTTTCTCCTGCCTGCTGAGTGGGTTGCCAGATACGCTGGCGAATATCGATTTTTTTCGGCACCAGACGGTTGTCATAAAACAGATCCGCGGTTTGTTGCTGTAGCGCAGCAACAGAGTCGCTGACGGGCGTAATGGTGGTTGGCGGGCGGTGATCCAGATAAGAGGCAATTACCGGCTCAGGCAGGCCCATGGTTTTAGCCAGCAGGGCAATGCTTTGCTGCCGCTGGCTGAGGGTTAACGCATCGGCCTGGCTAAAGGTATTCAGTACGCCAAGAATAAAAGCGCCATTTTTTTCGGCATAAGGACGTGCGGCGAGATAAAACGAACCGGTTTGCTTGAGGTCTGAGCCGTCTTTCAGCACGCGTACATCACCTTGCAATAACGCGGCGGAATAGTAGGGATCCCAGATAGCCCACGCATCAACGTTTCCTTGCTGGAAGGCCGCTCGCGCATCGGCTGGCGTCAGATAGGTCGGTTGAATATCGGTAAATTTCAGCCCAGCCTGTTGCAGTGCACGGAGCAGTAAATTGTGGGCGCTGGAACCTTTCTGGAAAGCGACTTTATGTCCTTTAAGCTGCGCGACGTTCTGGATCGGGCTATTTTTCGGCACCAGAATCACTTCAGCTTTCGGTTTGGGGGGCTCTACGCCCACGTAAACGAGATCTGCCCCCGCGGCCTGGGCGAAAATGGGTGGAATGTCACCCGTACTGCCGAGATCGATACTGCCGATATTGAGCGCTTCCAGCATTTGTGGCCCGGCAGGGAACTCAACCCACGAGATTTTGGTTTGCGGGTAGCGTTTCTCCAACAATTGATGGCTTTTGGCCAACACCATGCTGACGCTCCCTTTCTGATAACCAATGCGTAGAGCATCGGGCGCAGGTTCTGCGGCGTGCGCCAGCGTTGACAGTGACAGCAGCCCAGCCAGTGTGAACCACGACGTGTGACGTTTGAGCAGATTAAGCATGGGCGGCACCTCGCAGGGCATTCAGTTGAGGGAGTTGGATATCGCGACGATGCAATGCCAGCCAGAAGGTGTCGAGCGCACTATCCAGGCGCTGCTGCAGGTTGGGCGTAAACTGCGGTTTATGCTGATAATCGATGACCTGCGAATCATCGGCAAATACGCCGTGCAGGATCTCCTGGGCTTTTAACGCACTCAGTACCGGTTTCAGCGCGTAATCGACGGCCAGTAAATGCGCCACGCTGCCGCCGGTCGCCAGCGGCAACACCACTTTTCCTTCCAGCGCCCGCTCGGGGAGCAGATCGAGCAGCGTTTTCAGTGCGCCAGAGTAAGCGGCTTTGTAGACCGGCGTGGCGACAATCAGCCCGTCAGCATCTTGCAGTTGTTCAATAAATGTCTTCAGCGCCGGACTGTCAAAACGGGCATAGATTAGGTCTTCCGGGGCAAAGTTATGCAGGTTCCAGTGAAAGATTTCGATATCCTGACCGTGTAGTTTTTCTCGGGCATATTCCAGTAACGCACTGGAGCGAGAAGGAAAGCGAGGGCTTCCCGCCAGAGTAATGACGCGCATAATTTTAATCTCCACTTATAACTAATTGTTTGCTTTTACTTAACATTGATAACAATTTATGCAGTCTGGCAGAGAGATTTTGTTTATCGAAATGATTTATACGGGATAGAAAAGTTGGAAATTGAATAAAAAGGCAGGGGCGAGGAAAACGATTGCTATTTATTGCCGCAGGTCAATTCCCTTTTTGCTCGCGATCGCACATAATACGCCCCCGGTTTGCACACCGGGAATCCAGGAGAGTTCATGTACTACCCCTTCGTTCGTAAAGCCCTTTTTCAGCTCGATCCAGAGCGCGCTCATGAATTGACATTCCAGCAATTACGTCGCATTACCGGCACACCGCTTGAAGCGCTTGTGCGCCAGAAAGTACCGGCAAAACCGGTTACCTGTATGGGGCTGACGTTTAAAAATCCGCTCGGGCTTGCTGCCGGACTGGATAAAGACGGGGAGTGCATTGATGCGCTCGGCGCGATGGGATTTGGCTCAATTGAAATAGGTACCGTGACGCCGCGTCCTCAGCCGGGTAACGATAAACCGCGTCTGTTCCGTCTGGTCGATGCAGAAGGTTTGATCAACCGTATGGGGTTTAATAACCACGGAGTTGATAACCTGGTTGAGAACGTTAAAAAATCGCATTTTGACGGTATTCTGGGGATTAATATTGGCAAGAATAAAGATACCCCAGTAGAGAATGGCAAAGATGACTATCTGATTTGTATGGAAAAAGTCTATGCTTATGCGGGTTATATTGCGATTAATATCTCTTCACCGAATACGCCGGGATTACGTACGCTGCAATACGGCGAGGCTCTGGACGATCTGCTGACGGCTATTAAAAATAAGCAAAACGATCTGCAAGCGATCCACCATAAATATGTGCCGGTGGCGGTAAAGATCGCGCCGGATCTTTCTGTGGAAGAACTGATCCAGGTTGCTGACAGTTTAGTTCGGCATAATATTGATGGCGTAATTGCGACTAACACCACGCTCGATCGTTCGCTCGTTCAGGGAATGAAAAATTGCGATCAAATGGGTGGTCTGAGCGGGCGACCATTGCAATTAAAAAGTACAGAAATTATTCGCCAGTTGTCTCAGGAATTAAAAGGGCAGTTGCCAATTATTGGTGTTGGCGGGATCGACTCGGTGATTGCCGCGCGGGAAAAAATGGCTGCCGGCGCAAGCCTCGTACAGATTTATTCGGGCTTTATTTTTAAAGGTCCGCCGTTGATTAAAGAAATCGTCAGCAATATCTGATCTATGCCTTAATCCGACAACCAGGGCTTTATTTCTGGCCCTGGTTGTTTTATATTCCTTTACTGTTGCTTATTTAAACATTCTGAGCTTTTATTATTAAGGCAATAAACGAAGCGGCAAAAGGATACTGTCGTAATGGCGATGATTAAGGAAAGGAGAGAAACTGATGCGAATTAAACCCGACGATAACTGGCGCTGGTATTATGATGAAGAGCACGATCGTATGATGCTCGATTTAGCCAATGGCATGTTATTCCGCTCGCGTTTTGCGCGTAAAATGCTCACGCCTGATGCTTTTTCTCCATCTGGTTTTTGTGTTGATGACGCCGCGCTTTATTTCTCCTTCGAAGAAAAATGCCGTTATCTGGATTTAGCTAAAGAACAAAAAGCGGAACTGGTGCTAAATGCGCTGGTGGCTATTCGGTATCTTAAACCGCAAATGCCAAAAAGCTGGCACTTTGTTGCGCACGGTATTAACTGGTCGCCAACCGTGGGTGACGCCGCCTGTGTGGATTTAAGCGATACCGAAGAACAGGTAAATCTGTTAGTGGTAGAGCCGGGTGAAAATGCCGCACTGTGTTTGCTTGCGCAGCCCGGAGTGGTCATCGCTGGTCGCACCATGCAACTTGGCGATGCGATTAAAATCATGAATGACAGACTGAAACCACAGGCAATTGTCGACAGTTTCAACCTTGAGCAGGCGGTCTAACTTTCCAGCCTGATTGCTGTCTTGGGTACACAACTGCAGCAAAGAATCGTTCCGTCATCGCCAATCGCTGATTTTTTCAGTGGGTTGACTTCGCCTTCTACCAGCCGAATCCGGCAGCATCCGCAAATTCCCGCACGACACGAGTAGGGAACACGGATCCCCTGGTTTTCCAGCTGTTCCAACAATACCTGCTGATTATTTCCGCGAAACGTTTGACCCTGCCAGTCAATCATCACTGTTGCATCGGGTTGTTGTTGCAAAGCCGTATCATCAGATTCCGTCGCGCTGTACAGCCGGGCGGGTCGGGTCGCCAGTATTTCGACTTCATCACCTACACGAATTACGCCGCTATTACGGGCGATGAGATTCTGGCCGAAATCGACATCACCGTTGTCCGCCGCCGTGCGGAAGGTTTGCAGCGTTGCCAGTGGCTCGCCAGACGGATGTTTCTGGCCTTTTTCCGGGCTAACGGTAGTGAAAATACAGCGGCTACAGGGTTTTGCCACATCAAAAATGACGTCGCCGATGCGAATCACTTTCCAGGTATCTTCTTCCCAGGCGCCAGCGCCTGAAATCACCAGATTAGGGCGAAACTGTTCCATTTTGACGCTTGCCGGACAGCGCTGTTGCAGATCGCGTAGCGACGCTTCATTGGTCAGCAGGTAGGGATAACCGTCGGCGAAGGATAAGGGAACGTCATCGTGGCGCTTTACCCGGCGCGTCAGTTGCGGGCCAACCCAACGCAACTGCACATCACGGGAAAAGAAACCGCTGATCCAGCGATTGATATCCGCTGGTGCTACTCGCGCGGTAAAATGGTTTCCCCACACTTCTGTTGGTGCATCCTGGGTGGCAAAGTCGGCAAAGCGCACTAACGCGCTGCTGCCGTCTGGCGCCGTAAGATGCAGTCCATCGTGGAAAGGAGAAGGGGTAAAGCGGACCATTTGCGGGAACTGTCGGGCAGTGATGAACGTTCCGTCAGGTTCAGTGATCATAAATATGCGATCAAAGGCAAGGCCGCTGATATCTGCCAGGGCGTGCGTTAGCCCAATGCCGCGCATTGATTTAACCGGATGGATAAAAAGTCGGGTTAACGTGACCACTGTACAGCCCCTCGAATGAAAATAAGCCTTCAACTTTATGACATACAGCCCATATTAGCTATAATGCGCAGCAATTTTCTTGGAGTAAAAGTGACATTATGAATTCTCTGTTTGCCAGTACGGCCCGCGGGCTGGAAGAGCTGTTAAAAACTGAACTGGAAAACCTCGGCGCGCTGGAGTGCCAGGTCGTTCAGGGTGGGGTCCATTTTAAGGGCGACACGCGGCTTGTTTACCAGAGCCTGATGTGGAGCCGCCTGGCCTCGCGCATTATCCTGCCGATGGGAGAATGCAAGGTCTACAGCGATCTTGATCTGTACCTCGGCGTTCAGGCAATCGACTGGACAGAGATATTTAATCCTGGTGCCACCTTTGCCGTGCATTTTAGCGGCCTGAACGAGACGATTCGTAATAGTCAGTACGGTGCACTGAAAGTAAAGGATGCGATTGTCGATGCCTTTACCCGTAAAAACCTGCCGCGTCCGAACGTAGATCGTGAATCACCCGATCTGCGCATTAACGTCTGGTTGAACAAAGATACCGCCAGCATCGCCCTCGATCTGAGCGGTGACGGCCTGCATCAGCGTGGTTATCGCGATCGCGCGGGTCAGGCGCCGATTAAAGAAACGCTGGCCGCCGCTATTGTTATGCGTTCTGGCTGGCAGCCGGGAACCCCGTTACTCGATCCGATGTGTGGTTCCGGCACACTGCTGATTGAAGCGGCGATGTGGGCAACCGATCGCGCGCCGGGCCTGCACCGTGGCTACTGGGGCTTCAACGGTTGGGCGCAGCACGATGAAGTCGTCTGGCAAGAAGTCAAAGCCGAAGCACAGGTTCGTGCACGCAAAGGATTGGCGGACTATACCTCGCACTTCTATGGATCTGACAGCGATGCGCGGGTAATTGAAAAAGCGCGCAGTAATGCCCGCCGCGCCGGTATTGCCGATCTGATGACGTTTGAAGTTAAAGATGTCGCTAAACTGAGCAACCCGCTGCCGAAAGGACCGTATGGGACGGTTATCAGCAACCCGCCATACGGCGAACGTCTGGATAGCGAACCGGCGTTGATAGCTCTGCACAGCCTGCTGGGACGCACGATGAAAAACCAGTTTGGCGGCTGGAATTTGTCGCTGTTCAGCGCCTCGCCGGATCTGCTCAGCAGCCTGCAATTGCGTGCGGATAAACAGTTTAAAGCGAAAAATGGTCCGCTGGATTGCGTACAGAAGAACTATCACGTTGCAGAAACGACCGCTGACAGCAAACCTGCAACGGTGGCGGAAGATTATGCCAACCGCCTGCGCAAGAATATTAAGAAATTGGAAAAATGGGCACGTCAGGAAGGGATTGAATGCTATCGCCTGTATGACGCTGACCTGCCGGAATACAACGTTGCAGTGGACCGCTATGGTGACTGGGTCGTGGTTCAGGAATATGCGCCGCCGAAGACGGTTGATGCGCAGAAAGCACGTCAACGCCTGTTCGACATTATCGCCGCAACGCTGTCGGTACTGGAAATCGCGCCCAATAAACTGGTGCTGAAAACCCGTGAGCGCCAGAAAGGGAAGAACCAATACCAGAAAATGAACGAGAAGGGCGAGTTCATTGAGGTGAGCGAGTATAACGCGCGCCTGTGGGTAAACCTGACCGATTATCTGGATACCGGCCTGTTCCTCGATCACCGAATTGCACGCCGCATGTTGGGGCAGATGAGCAAAGGGAAAGACTTCCTTAACCTGTTCTCCTATACCGGCAGCGCCAGCGTACATGCGGGATTGGGCGGTGCGCGCAGCACCACAACGGTAGATATGTCGCGTACCTATCTGGAATGGGCAGAGCGTAACCTGCGACTGAACGGGTTAAGCGGACGTGCGCACCGCTTGATTCAGGCCGACTGCCTGGGCTGGCTGCGTGATGCCAATGAACAGTTTGATCTGATCTTCATTGATCCGCCGACGTTCTCTAACTCTAAGCGTATGGAAGACTCGTTCGATGTGCAGCGCGATCATCTGGCGCTGATGAAAGATCTGAAACGCCTGCTGCGTAAAGACGGCACGATTATGTTCTCCAACAACAAACGTGGATTCCGTATGGACCTCGACGGTCTGGCTGAACTGGGATTGAAAGCACAAGAAATTACCCAAAAAACGCTTTCCCAGGACTTTGCCCGTAACCGCCAGATCCACAACTGCTGGCTGATTACCGCAGCCTGAAAGGAAAAAAAAATGTCATTGATCAGTATGCATGGCGCATGGCTGTCGTTCAGCGATTCGCCACTTCTTGATAATGCAGAATTGCATATCGAGGATAACGAACGCGTCTGTCTGGTAGGCCGTAACGGCGCGGGCAAATCGACGCTGATGAAGATCCTGAACCGTGAGCAGGGTCTTGACGATGGGCGTATTATTTATGAGCAGGATCTGGTTGTGGCGCGTCTGCAGCAGGATCCGCCGCGCAACGTGCAGGGTAGCGTCTACGATTTCGTCGCCGAAGGGATTGCAGAACAGGCGGTTTACCTCAAGCGTTATCATGATATCTCGCATCTGGTGATCACCGACCCGAGTGATAAAAACCTCCAGGAACTGGCGAAGGTTCAGGAACAGCTGGATCACCATAATCTGTGGCAGCTGGAAAACCGTATTAATGAAGTACTGGAACAGCTTGGCCTGGAAGCAGACATGGAGCTGGCATCGCTTTCCGGCGGCTGGTTACGTAAGGCGGCGCTGGGTCGTGCGTTAGTAAGTAACCCGCGCGTACTGCTGCTGGATGAACCGACGAACCACCTGGATATTGAAACCATCGACTGGCTGGAAGGGTTCCTGAAAACCTTCAATGGGACAATCATTTTCATCTCCCACGACCGTTCATTTATTCGCAATATGGCGACGCGCATTGTCGATCTCGACCGCGGCAAGCTGGTGACCTATCCCGGGAACTACGATCAGTATCTGCTGGATAAAGAAGAAGCATTGCGCGTAGAAGAGTTACAAAACGCGGAATTTGACCGCAAACTGGCGCAGGAAGAAGTCTGGATCCGTCAAGGTATTAAGGCGCGTCGAACCCGCAATGAAGGTCGCGTGCGTGCGCTGAAAGCCATGCGTCGCGAGCGTGGCGAGCGGCGTGAAGTGATGGGCACAGCGAAGATGCAGGTCGAAGAAGCGAGCCGCTCAGGCAAGATTGTTTTCGAAATGGAGAATGTTGATTACCAGGTTGACGGGAAGCAGCTGGTGAAAGATTTCTCCGCGCAGGTGCAGCGCAGCGACAAAATTGCCTTAATTGGGCCTAACGGCTGCGGCAAAACAACGCTGCTGAAGCTGATGCTGGGACAATTACAGGCCGACAGTGGTCGCATCCACGTCGGGACGAAACTGGAAGTTGCCTATTTCGACCAGCACCGTGCTGAACTGGATCCGGATAAAACCGTGATGGATAACCTTGCTGAAGGTAAGCAAGAGGTGATGGTGAACGGTAAGCCGCGCCATGTGCTGGGCTATCTTCAGGACTTCCTGTTCCATCCGAAACGTGCGATGACGCCAGTACGTGCGCTCTCTGGCGGGGAACGCAATCGCCTGCTGTTGGCGCGTTTGTTCCTGAAACCCAGCAATCTGTTAATTCTCGATGAACCCACCAACGATCTCGACGTCGAAACGCTGGAACTGCTCGAAGAGTTGATTGACGGTTATCAGGGGACCGTATTGCTGGTAAGCCACGACCGTCAGTTTGTTGACAATACTGTTACCGAGTGCTGGATTTTTGAAGGTGGCGGCAAAATTGGTCGTTATGTGGGCGGCTATCATGACGCGCGTGGCCAACAAACACAGTATGTGGCGTTTAAACAACCCGTTGAGAAAAAAACGGAGGAAACTGTTGCGCCTAAAGCAGAAATTGTAAAACGCGGCACCAGCAAACTAAGCTATAAACTACAGCGCGAACTGGAGCAACTTCCTGCGCTGCTTGAAGAACTGGAAGCTAAGCTGGAAGCCTTACAGACTCAGGTTGCTGACGCCGCGTTTTTTAGTCAGCCGCACGAGCAAACGCAACAGGTGTTAGCTAATCTGAACGAAGCAGAACAAGAACTTGAGCAAGCCTTTGAGCGCTGGGAGTATCTTGAGTCTTTGAAGAATGGCGCATAATTAAAGGAGCACATATGTGCGAACATCACCATGCCGCGAAGCATATTTTGTGCTCGCAGTGTGACATGCTGGTGGCGCTTCCTCGCCTTGAGCATGGTCAGAAAGCGGCATGTCCACGATGTGGCACTACGTTAACGGTTGAGTGGGACGCGCCACGGCAGCGTCCTACCGCCTATGTGTTAGCAGCATTGTTCATGCTGCTTTTATCAAACCTGTTTCCCTTTGTGAATATGAACGTCGCAGGGGTGAGTAGTGAAGTGACGTTGCTGCAAATTCCCAGCGTGCTCTTTTCTGAAGATTACGCCAGTCTCGGCACCTTCTTTATCTTATTCGTTCAGTTGGTTCCGGCCTTTTGTCTGCTGACGATCCTGCTACTGGTAAACCGGGTTCAGATGCCCGAGCGGCTTAAAGCATGGCTGGCGCGCATTTTGTTTCAGTTAAAAAGCTGGGGAATGGCAGAAATCTTCCTTGCGGGCGTGCTGGTGAGCTTTGTTAAACTAATGGCCTATGGCGATATCGGTGTGGGCAGTAGTTTCATCCCGTGGTGCTTCTTTTGTCTTCTCCAGTTACGAGCATTCCAGTGTGTCGATCGTCGCTGGCTGTGGGATGATATTGCGCCGATGCCGGCTATCAAACAGGTCTTAAAGCCAGGTGTTCCCGGTATCCGACAAGGGTTGCGTTCCTGCTCCTGTTGCACGGCTATTCTTCCGGCTGATGAGCTGGTGTGTCCGCGTTGTCAAACGAAAGGCTATGTGCGTCGTAAAAACAGTTTGCAATGGACACTGGCACTACTGTTCACGTCGATCATGCTTTATCTTCCTGCCAATATTCTGCCGATTATGATCACCGATCTGCTGGGGTCAAAACTGCCATCAACCATTCTTGAGGGCGTGGTTTTAATCTGGAGCGAAGGTTCTTATCCCGTGGCTGCAGTTATCTTTATCGCCAGTATTATGGTGCCGACCTTAAAAATGATCGCCATTGCCTGGCTATGTTGGGATGCCAAAGGGCATGGCAAACGCGACAGCGAACGTATGCACCTGATTTATGAGGTGGTGGAATTTGTCGGTCGCTGGTCAATGATCGACGTTTTTGTTATTGCGGTACTCTCTGCGCTGGTGCGCATGGGAGGGTTAATGAACATTTATCCTGCAATGGGTGCTTTGATGTTTGCTTTAGTCGTCATTATGACAATGTTTTCTGCGATGACATTTGATCCGCGTCTGTCGTGGGACCGTGAACCAGAACCAGGCCATGAGGAGTCCTGACAGCATGGAATCTAAAAGTGGGGAAGCCAAAGTGCAGAAGGTAAAAAACTGGTCGCCCGTGTGGATATTCCCGATCGTCACTGCACTCATTGGCGCATGGGTTCTGTTTTACCACTACAGCCATCAGGGGCCGGAAGTCACGTTGATTACGACCAATGCCGAAGGTATTGAAGGGGGCAAAACGACGATTAAGAGCCGCAGTGTGGACGTCGGCATCGTTGAGAGCGCAACCCTGACGGATGATCTGACCCATGTGGAGATTAAAGCGCGTCTTAATTCCGGTATGGAAAAGCTGCTGCATAAAGATTCTGTTTTTTGGGTTGTGAAGCCGCAGGTGGGGCGTGAAGGTATCAGTGGCCTGGGAACGCTGTTGTCCGGGGCATATATTGAGCTGCAACCCGGTAATAAAGGCAGCAAGCTGGAAAATTACCAATTGCTCGATTCTCCACCGCTGGCGCCGCCTGATGCGAAAGGGATCCGCGTGATCCTGGACAGTAAAAAAGCCGGTCAATTGAGTCCGGGTGACCCGGTGCTGTTCCGTGGATATCGCGTGGGCTCGGTTGAGACCAGCACGTTTGATGCTCAAAAACGCACGATCAGCTACCAGCTTTTCATCAATGCGCCAAACGATCGACTGGTAACCAGTAATGTCCGTTTCTGGAAAGACAGCGGTATTGCCGTCGATCTCACTTCGGCAGGTATGCGAGTAGAAATGGGCTCGCTCACGACGCTGTTTGGCGGTGGGGTAAGCTTTGACGTACCGGAAGGGCTGGAGCAAGGCCAACCGGTTGAACAGCATTCCTCTTTTAATCTGTATGACGATCAAAAAAGTATTCAGGATTCCTTGTATACCGATCACATTGATTACCTGATGTTCTTCAAGGATTCAATTCGTGGTCTGCAGCCGGGTGCGCCGTTGGAATTCCGTGGTATACGCCTGGGTACAGTAAGTAAAGTGCCTTTCTTCGCGCCAAATATGCGCCAGGTATTTAACAATGATTACCGCATTCCTGTTCTGGTGCGTATTGAACCTGAACGGCTGAAAGCGCAGTTGGGTGAAGACACCGATGTGGGGGCTCATCTTGCTGAGTTGCTCAAACGTGGGCTGAGAGGCTCATTGAAGACGGGGAACCTGGTGACCGGCGCGCTGTATGTCGATCTCGACTTTTACCCGAAAGAGCCGCCAATTACAGGGGTACGCGAGTTTAATGGTTATCAAATTATCCCAACAGTGAGTGGCGGTCTGGCGCAGATTCAGCAACGTCTGATGGAAGCGTTGGATAAGATTAATGGCCTGCCGCTGAACCCGATGATTGAGCAGGCAACCAATACGCTGTCGGAAAGCCAGCGCACGATGAAGCATCTGCAAACTACGCTGGATAACATGAATAAGATCACGTCCAGCCAGTCGATGCAGCAACTTCCTGCGGATATGCAGAATACGTTACGTGAACTGAATCGCAGCATGCAGGGCTTCCAGCCTGGTTCCGCGGCCTATAACAAGATGGTGGCGGATATGCAGCGTCTTGATCAGGTGCTACGTGAACTGCAACCGGTACTGAAAACGCTGAACGACAAGAGCAACGCGCTGGTATTTGAAGCGAAGGACAAAAAAGATCCAGAGCCGAAGAGGGCGAAACAATGAAAAAGTGGCTAGTGGTGATGATGGCGGTCTGGCTGACGTCATGCAGCTCCAGCGGAGAGAATAAAAGCTATTACCAGCTCCCTATCGCACAAGGCGGTGTGCAGAGCTCCGCCAATCAGGGAAACCGTCTGCTGTGGGTTGAACAGATTGCGGTACCTGATTATCTGGCCGGTAATGGGGTGGTTTACCAGACCAGCGATGTGCAATATGTGATAGCCAATAATAATCTCTGGGCCAGCCCATTAGATCAGCAATTGCGCAATACGCTGGTTGCTAACCTCAGTATGCAGTTGCCTGGCTGGGTTGTTGCTTCGCAGCCGCTGGGAAGCACTCAGGACACGCTGAACGTCACCGTAACCGGCTTCCACGGTCGGTACGATGGTAAGGTTATCGTGAGCGGTGAATGGTTGCTGAATCATCAGGGACAACTGATCAAACGTCCATTCCACATCGAAGCTGTACAGACTAAAGACGGCTACGATGAGATGGTGAAGGTTCTTGCCAACGCCTGGAGTCAGGAAGCGACGGCCATTGCTCAAGAGCTGAAACGCATCCCATAAGCT
>NZ_SZWR01000019.1:291380-309532 GCF_005280875.1 Citrobacter sp. wls827 | reverse complement strand
CCGCCCGGGGCGGTTTTTTTATTTTTTTAGCCGTGGAGATAGCTGTTCTGACTGACTATTTTTGTACAAATGATTTAGAGGCTAGCTCACAAATATGACACTGGCGTGAATTTTGCGCATTGACGAGCTTAATGTTTAGGGGTATTCGTTTAGTGTGATTGCACACTTAGTAATCACTGTTTTCTTTTCCACCAGACCTAAAAATGAGGGAAACGAGGCATGAAGAGACAAAAACGAGATCGCCTGGAACGGGCACATCAACGTGGATATCAGGCCGGCATTGCCGGACGCTCAAAAGAAATGTGTCCCTATCAGACGCTGAATCAGAGGTCATACTGGCTGGGAGGCTGGCGAGAAGCCATGGGGGATAGGGTTTTAATGGCCTGATTCTGTCTCTTTAGATAAAAGAAACCTCCGCTAAGCGGAGGTTTCGCCTTTTGTAGACCGGCAAAATAACGAGCGCTGCCATTCGGCCATGTCGCACTGCCAGACCTACAGATGTCTGCGATTAGAACGCCGAGGTGTCCTGGAACAGACCCACTTTCAGATCATTTGCGGTGTAGATCAGGCGACCATCAACCAGCACTTCACCATCAGCCAGACCCATGATCAGGCGGCGGTTAACGATGCGTTTGAAGTGAATGCGGTAAGTGACTTTCTTCGCGGTCGGCAGAACCTGACCTGTGAATTTCACTTCGCCCACGCCCAGTGCACGGCCTTTACCTTCGCCGCCCAACCAGCCGAGATAGAATCCAACCAACTGCCACATGGCATCCAGACCCAGGCAACCTGGCATTACCGGATCGCCGATAAAATGGCATCCGAAGAACCACAGGTCCGGGTTGATGTCCAGTTCAGCTTCCACATAACCTTTGTCAAAGTTGCCGCCGGTTTCGGTCATCTTGATGACACGATCCATCATCAGCATGCTTGGTGCAGGCAGTTGTGGGCCTTTAGCACCAAACAGCTCACCGCGACCAGAGGCAAGAAGGTCTTCTTTTGTATAGGATTCGCGTTTATCTACCATGTTCTCTGTAAGCCTTATTTTATTGAAGCACGCAGGATAGCTAACACGTGTACGCTGAACAAGTCCGATCAGTTTGGAATAATCCAATTCAGCCAACGTAGCGGCCATGGAAAACGGTGACGGCCTTCCTGTTGCGTTGCCGCAGCAATACGCTCCTGGATAGTTTGCATCAGCGTCGTCTGACCTTCTCCATCCCACACCAAATTTAATAGCAGTGGCAGCGCATCGGTCACGTCGTCTACTGCCCAGATAGTGAATTTTTCTTCTTCAACAGCCTGCAACAGTGCGGGTGGCAGGCTCAGATGTCTGACGTTGGCTGCAGGGATAATCACACCCTGAGTCCCCGTTAATTCACGCTGCTGGCAGATGGCAAAGAAGCCTTCAATTTTCTCATTCAGACCGCCGACAGGTTGAGCACGACCAAACTGATCGACAGAACCGGTTATCGCGATGCTTTGATTGACGGGAACGTCAGCGAGAGCGCTTATTAGCGCACACAGTTCTGCCATAGAGGCGCTGTCACCGTCTACTTCACTGTATGATTGCTCAAATGTCAGAGAGGCAGAGAACGGTATTTGCTGTTCAAGCTGGAGTTCCGACATCAGGAACGCCTGCATAATCATCATACCCTTGGCATGAATATTTCCGCCCAGCTCGGCTTTACGTTCAATATCGGTAAATTCGCCATCGCCAATATGCACGACGCAACTGATACGTGAAGGTTCACCAAATGCGCGGGGATGACCTGGAAATTCAATCACCGACAGGGCGTTTATTTGTCCAATACGCTCGCCTTCCGTTTCAATGAGGATCTGCTCTTGCAGGATCTCATCCTGCATCCGTTCAGAGAGGAATCCTTCTCGCCATTCACGCTGAGCAAGCATCAGGCTCAATTGCTCCGCAGTGCAGGTATCACTGTCGCAAAGAGGGGCCACTTCTTTGAGCTGGCGGGTGATCCATAGCGGATTAAGCGGCAGCGTATCCTGTTCGCCGGTATAGCGAACGGCTTCGCGGATGAGAACCTGCCAGGCATCGGCAGCGGGATAGGGCAGATTGTTGCGGCGGGCAGTATGCGTTACCCACTGACACCACTGTGTCATGGTTTCGGCATCCACTATCTGCAAGTTATCTTCAAATTCGCTGTAGATAGCCTGTTCTGCCAGTTCTGGTTCCATTTCCTGGAAGTCTGCCAGCGATTCACGTTCGCCGACCAACACCACTTTCAGTTTAAGCGGCATAGAAGGGACGGAGACTGGCAGGGGGCGAGACTCATCAAAAGCCACCCAGTCAAAACGTTCGTGGCTGACAATGGCTTTCAGGCGCATCCACAACAACGGCTGAGCCAGAAGTGTGCGCAATGAGATAACCAGCACACCGCCGTTGGCCTGATGGACCAGTCCCGGTTGCAGCGTAATTTCGCCATTGAACTGGCGCAGACAGCCAAACAGTTGTTCGGCCTCAACCCAGTCAGCATTAACCACCTGAGTTAACGTCGCAAAGTTGTCGTCTGCTTTCTCTGCTGCGCGGTAACGAATAGTGTGGCCGGATACATCGTAATGCCCCCCGGTTAACTTATCGGCATCCGCATGCAAGGTACGTGCAGCCGTTGCAATAAGATTGAGATACTCAAGCTCTTCGGGCGCTTTCACCAGCATAAACGAGGACGTAGCCCAGTGCTGAAGAAGTTGCTCTAGCGCGAATTGTAAACGTGGCTGAGTATCACTGAGTAAGGTGTCGGTGTCGTCAGTGACGTGCGGCTGTGCAAATATTTCCTGATAGCTATCGGTATCAGGAACCAGATCACGCCATGCAAGTTTCGTAATGGTCAAAGTTGATGTTTTTTAGTCTGTTGTAAAAAACGAGATTATACCGTAACCATCAGCACTGCACACGTGGAAAGCGCCGCTAAACGAATGTGATGACGCGCGACAGTTCACAGGCTGGATATTCTTTTCTTCAGATGCCGAAAAAGCTGATATTCTGATAAGAGTTACACGGTAACATTGAGATCGCAATGAAATATCAACAACTTGAAAATCTTGAAAGCGGATGGAAATGGAAGTACCTGGTGAAGAAGCATCGCGAGGGGGAGTTGATTACCCGCTATGTGGAAGCCAGCGCTGCCAAAGAAGCCGTTGATTTGTTGCTAACCCTCGAAAATGAACCGGTTCGGGTCAACGCCTGGATTGAAGAATACATGAACCCAGCACTGCTCAATCGTATGAAGCAAACGATCCGGGCGAGGCGTAAGCGGCACTTTAATGCAGAACATCAGCATACGCGTAAGAAATCGATCGATCTGGAGTTTATGGTCTGGCAGCGTTTAGCCGGGCTTGCGCAGCGACGTGGTAAAACGCTCTCAGAAACGATTGTGCAGTTGATTGAAGATGCGGAACATAAAGAAAAGTATGCGAACAAGATGTCGACATTGAAACAGGATCTACAGGCGTTACTGGGTAAAGAGTAGGGTACGGGTAACGTCAATATGGAGCGTGTCTGTGCTTTTGCATGATATGTAGGTGAAAAAAAACCCCGCCTGGCGGGGTTTTTTTATAAGACGATAACTTAAGCCTGAGGCTGAGTTACAACGTCTTTGATGCCTTTAACTTCGATCTCAACACGACGATCCGGAGCCAGGCAGTCGATCAGCGCAGCGCGAGCTTTCACGTTGTCACAGGTGTTGCCGGTAACCGGGTTGGATTCGCCCATACCACGTGCGGAGATTTTGTCAGAAGGAATACCTTTAGAGATCAGGTAATCAACAACAGACTGAGCACGTTTCTCAGACAGACCCTGGTTGTAAGCGTCAGAACCGATGCGGTCAGTGAAGCCCAGAACAACGACGGAACCGTCTTTCGGATCCAGGTTGCTCAGCTGGCTGTACATCTGATCCAGAGCCTGCTGGCCTTCTGGTTTCAGAGTCGCTTTGTTGAAGTTGAACAGAACGTCAGACTTCAGAGTGAAGTGTTTGGTCTGTACTTCTGGAGCCGGAGCCGGAGCCGGAGCAACTACCGGAGCTGCTTCTTCCTGCTGGCCGAAACGGTAAGAAACACCAACGCTCAACAGACCGTTGTCTGGACGACCACCAACGGTGTTCGCGTCACCGATGTTGTTGGTCCACTGGTATTCCAGACGGGTAGCGATTTCAGGAGTAATTGCATACTCTACGCCGCCAGCGAATACTGGGGATACACCAGTGTCGTGGTCTTTGAAGCCGTCGTTGTTTTTAGCATCTGCACGCCAAACCATACCACCCAGACGGGTATAAACGTCCAGATCGTCAGTGATTGGGTAACCCAGTTTAGCGGTCAGCTGAACGCCCTGAGCTTTGAATGCGCCATTTTCAGTGTTGCCTTTGTACGGCATACGACCTAACCAGTCGTAACCCATTTCAAAACCAACGTACGGGTTAACCTGGTAACCACCGAACGCACCAGCACCCAGTTGGCTTTCGTGGGTCGGTCCGTTGTTGTTGATCTGATTGTTGCCGATGTCATGGAACTGGGACCAACCCAGTTTAGCACCAGTATACCAGGTGTTATCTTTCGGAGCGGCCTGCGCCACGGTAGCGAAACCAGCCAGTGCCACTGCAATTGCGATAGCTGTCTTTTTCATTTTATGCGCCTCGTTATCATCCAAAATTCGCCATGAATATCTCCAGAGAGATAACACGGTTAAATCCTTCACCCGGGGACCAGTTCAATAGTTACTCTACCGATATCTGCGGCTTACGCCGAGCACCCCTGGCGATGTAAAGTCTACAACGTAGTTGAAAACTTACAAGTGTGAAGTCCGTCAGGCATATGAAAAAAAAAGGCTTGTATACACAATATTTAACATTTGTGGATGATTAATTGTACAGCTACTATCGCGGAAACCGCTTCACACAGGCGTTCTCACAAAAAAGGTGTTAAAGCTCAAAGCCGAATTTGAGGGTGAAAAAAAAATTCCAGGATAAATCCTAATTTTACTTAATGATACAAATTCGAGTGAATTTTTAGCCCGGAATGCTGTCTCCCCGCAAGTGTCTGAGCGCGTACAGGACGCATGATAAATCCCATCGCATTGCCTTCATCTGCTGCTTTTACCAGCTCGGCATGTTCATCTTCGGTTAATTCTTCCGTCAGCCAGCCAATTACGACGCTGTAGTTACCCGTGCGTAGCGCACGAACCATAGATTCCAGCGTATTGCAGGGAGAGAGTTGGCTAATTTGCATGACTTTCGTCAATGGAAGCCCGGCCGACTGCACCCACTCCCGGCTTAGTTTTTGCTGAGGCGTCAGCCACAGCTGCCAGCGCGACTGCTGACCTAATTGCTGAAGCAGGGGAAGCAGCAGGAGCTGCGTCATCATGGGCTGGTCCTCGCGATAGACCACTTCACTGATAAGCCCAGCGGTAGTGTGCTCTGACGACACGCGCGCAATTTTGCTTGCTGTGGAAGAGAACGACGAAGAACGATTTGCATAGCCTGAAGTGTACATAATCAATCCAGCCCTGTGAGTTACTGTATGGATATACAGTAACCCTGCTATCACCAAAGATCAACCTTATTTTCTGAAACAGGTTCGCAGTTTTTGGTTGTTGTTACGGGAAAAACAAAATTCATCTTGCCCCTCGCGAATAAGTTGCCTATTTTCGTCATTAACGGATCCGCTACTGCAAATCATTTTATTACGTTATGATTTAAAAGGATTTTTATGAAAAAACTTTCTTATGCAAGGATCTATAAATCACAAGAATATCTGGCGTCATTGGGGACGATTCGTTATCGATCGCTGTTTGGGGGTTATAGCCTGACGGTTGAGGACACGGTATTCGCCATGGTCGCCAGTGGCGAGTTATATCTTCGGGCCTGTGAACAGAGTGCGCAGTACTGTGTAAAACATTCCCCTGTCTGGCTGACATTTATAAAACGTGGACGTCCGGTGGTGCTCAATTATTATCAGGTGAACGATACGCTGTGGCAAAACCAGCAACAACTGGTGTCGCTATCACGGTATTCACTGGATGCGGCGTTAAAAGAAAAGCAAAGTCGTTTTGCACAGCATCGCCTGCGTGGACTGCCGAACATGACATTCCATCTGGAAACCCTGCTGAATGAAGCAGGTATAAAAGATGAAAGCACATTACGCATGTTGGGGGCAAAAATGTGCTGGTTGAAACTGCGACAGGTTAATCCCGCCCTGACGGTGAAAATACTCTATGCCCTTGAAGGCGCAATTGGGGGAATTCATGAGGCGGCACTCCCGGCGATTCGTCGCCAGGAGCTTGTGGAGTGGGTGAGTTCTCTTACGCCTGAACCGGTGTACTAGACGGCAATGCGGCAATTTGCTGCTGTAATCGTCTGATTTCTGGTAGTAGCGCTATCAATAGGCCAACTTGCTGTACGACCAGTGGTTCTTTACTGTCCGGGCGTGGTTCAAGATGCTGAATCCGTTGCTTCAGTCCTTCAAGCGCCTGGTATACGCGCTGCTCGTCAGCGGGTTGATGATGAAGTGCATCATCAACATAGCAAATGGCATCGTCCAGTAATGCCAGAACGTCCGGGTTGGTTAACTGTTCACGGTGTGCGCCCAGTGCCGAGATATAACTGGTAAAGGTATGGTTGAGGCACAGCAAGCGGAATGCCGTTTCGCGCGTTTGGGCAGTGACATCCGGTTCACTCGACATATTCGACACCACGGATGCCAGCTCCGCATCACGATTATGCGCATCGCGGCGCGCAATACGGTATGCCAGACGATTGTCTCGCCCCTGATGATACTGTTCGAGAATGGCATCAAGGTAACGACAGTTTGCATCGGTCGCCCGTTCAATCACCCGTGGCAGGTTGCGAAAGCGCCAGTCTGGCCAGATGAAACTGACGGCTGCCCATGCGATGGCACAACCAATCAGCGTATCGATGACGCGCGGCAGTGCGACTTCAAACCCTTCACCAAGCAGGTTAAAGCACAGCAATACCAGCAGCGTGATAAACATTGTGGCATGTGCGTACTGAACATTGCGGAAAGCAAAAAAGAGCACGCCGGTGATCACCAGCAGTATTAATTGCCCTTCCAGCGATGGGACGAACCACAGGATGGGCAGTCCAATCGCTATCCCGACTAATGTGCCGATAATCCTTAACGCCAGACGATGTCGTGTGGCGTTGTAGTTGGGCTGGCAGACAAACAGGCTGGTCAGCAGGATCCAGTAGCCATGGTTCATGCCCGTTATCTGGATAATGGCGTACCCGACGCAGAGCACCAGAGACATGCGAACCGCGTGGCGAAACAGCGCCGACTCTGGCGTAAAATTGCGACTCAGACGCAGCCAGATATCACTGAATCCGTGCGGACTGTCATCGGCAAGCTGATTTTCTGACTCATTGCGCGAGAGTACCTGAGCCTGTTCAGACTCAATGGTGGCCAGTTGCGCATCGATAGCCCGCAGGTTCGATAGTAAGAATCCCAGCGTATTGAGCAGATCTGCAGGGGCACCGCTTGCACGCATGCGCTCAAGGGCAGCATCTATATGTGTAAAGACTCGCTCAAAGTGTGGATCGTGCTGGTAAGGGGTGCGTAGCAAAATGCAGCGAGACAGTTGCGTACAGGCTTGTCCCTGCATCGACATTAGTCGCTGGAAACGAAACATCACATCGCTGTGACGGAAATGGTCGCGTAGCGTCTGGTACTGAATATGTGAGGAACTTGCGCGTTCGTGAATATCCTGCGCGACAAAATAGTAATGCAGTGTGCGGCGGGTTCCTCGCTGTCCGCGGTCACCGCGCAGACGGGTCAGTAATGATACTTTTGTTTGGTTCAGCGTCGCCATCAGTTGCCCATTGGCCAGCGCTAACTCATACAAGGGGGCCTGACTTTCATCTTCAATGTCGGGATCAAAAAGGCGGGATTTCAGCTCCAGGTAGTGTGCCAACTGTTCGTAGCTGCGTGCCAGATTGTCCTGCAGTGGACGAATCGGGAACAGAAGGTGACCGATGAGCGTCAGAAGGTTATACCAGATGGCGCCTGCAAGCAGCAGGATCGGTTGCTGATACCACTGGTCGTACAGTGATGTTCCCAGCATGGTGTAAATGGCGATCAGTAATGCACCAAAGGCGATGGTCGCATAACGCTGGCCTAAGCCTCCCAGCAGTATAAAGCCGCTGGTGGAAAGCGTTAATCCAATAGCAAACAGCCATGGCCATGGGAAGAGCAATTCGACGGAGGCCGAAGCAATGAAAAAGCAGATCAGCGTAATAATCAAATTACGCAGACGACCCGCGAGCCGATCGTCCAGATCGGTCAGCGCGGCAGCAACCATGCCCAGCGTGAGCGGGATGGTCAGTTTGACGTCACCCAGCCACCACGGCAGCGCCGTAGTGCCGCAGAGCGCGATAAAAATCCGCACGTAGTACAGCCAGGTGCTGTTCCAGGTATAGCGTTTAAGCAGTGGACTTAACATAAAGGCCATCAGTTCCGATTATTCAAAGCGACGACGCGCGTTGGCTTCGCGTGCGGCACGGGCAACTTCGACTGAAACCACGCGACGACCAACGGGCCAGAGTGCAATTGCGGCGATTTTAAAGTTCGCAATACCAACCGGAATACCAATAATCGTAATGCACTGGGCAATACCGGAAACAATATGCATCAGGCACAGCCACCAGCCGAAGAAAATCAGCCAGAAAATGTTGAGCAGCGTACCGCCGGTATTCAGAAGCACGTTTTTACCCGCCGGGTTGAGTTCATCAACGTGAATCGCCTCATTACCGTAGGGGAACAGCGACAAGCGTGTGATTTCCCAGCAGGAGCGGGTCAAGGGTAGTGTGAAGATAAGCACGATACTGACTAACGTCGCCAGTAACCAGGCTAAGGTGGTGGCGAATCCCCCAAGCACAAAATTTAAAATATTCAGAACAGTACGCATAAACCCTCGGTTAACTCTGGTTTTCTGTGAGTTTGGCAATTGTAACGTTTTTTTGGGCTGGAGCACGTTTTCTCTGGCGGTTACACTGATAAGCAAACCTCTTCGTGTGGATCCGCGTAAGTCTTATGGAACTGAAAGCAACTTCTCTGGGAAAACGTCTGGCGCAACACCCTTACGATCGGGCCGTTATTCTCAATGCCGGCATTAAAGTCTCTGGCGACCGTCATGAGTATCTTATTCCATTCAATCAGTTACTGGCTATCCATTGTAAAAGGGGCCTGGTATGGGGTGAGCTGGAATTTGTGCTTTCTGATGATAAAGTTGTACGCCTTCACGGCACTGAATGGGCGGAAACCCAACGTTTCCACCATCATCTGAACATCCTCTGGCAGCAGTGGAGCCAGGAGATGAGCGACGTCGCTGCGGGAGTTTTACAGCAACAGCTGGATGCGATTGCGGCGCGTACCAGTGATAACAAATGGCTGACGCGCGAACAAACGTCAGGGCTGCAGCAGCAGATCCGACGTGCCTTTGCCGCGCTCCCGCTCCCGATCAACCGACTGGAAGAATTTGATAATTGCCGTGAGGCGTTGCACCAATGCCAGGCATGGTTGAAGGACATTGAAGCCTGTCGCTTACAGCACAATCAGGCATACACCGATGCGATGCTGGCGGAGCATACCGAGTTTTTCCAGAAGATTGAGTCTTCACCGCTGAATCCAGCCCAGGCTCGTGCGGTGGTGAATGGCGAGCAGTCGCTATTGGTGCTTGCGGGGGCAGGAAGTGGCAAAACATCCGTTCTGGTTGCGCGTGCGGGCTGGTTGCTGGCGCGGGGAGAAGCGGCCGCTGAACAAATCTTGCTGCTGGCGTTTGGTCGCAAAGCCGCTCAGGAAATGGATGAGCGCATTCGCGAACGACTGAATACGCAAGACGTCACCGCGCGGACGTTTCATTCACTGGCGTTGCATATTATTCAACAGGGTAGCAAAAAAGTTCCGACAGTCAGCAAACTCGAAAATGATACTGCCGCCAGAAATAAGCTGTTTATCGCCACATGGCGTCAGCAGTGCAGCGAGAAAAAAGCCCAGGCTAAAGGCTGGCGACAGTGGCTGGAAGAAGAGATGCAGTGGTCCGTGCCAGAAGGCAATTTTTGGGACGATGAAAAATTACAACGTCGTCTGGCCTCACGTCTGGATCGCTGGGTTAGCCTGATGCGTATGCATGGTGGAGCACAGGCGGAGATGATCGCCAATGCGCCGGAGGCGGTCCGCGACCTGTTCAGCAAACGTATAAAGCTGATGGCGCCGTTACTCAAGGCCTGGAAGAGTGCTCTGAAAGAAGAGAATGCCGTCGATTTTTCTGGATTGATCCATCAGGCGATTGTCATTCTGGAGAAGGGACGCTTTATCAGCCCCTGGAAGCATATCCTGGTTGATGAATTTCAGGATATCTCCCCACAGCGCGCCGCCCTGTTAGCCGCATTGCGCAAGCAAAACTCACAGACCATGCTATTTGCCGTAGGGGATGACTGGCAGGCCATTTACCGTTTCAGTGGTGCACAACTTTCGTTAACTACCGCCTTCCGGCAACACTTTGGTGAGGGCGATCGCTGCGATCTGGATACGACATACCGTTTTAATAGTCGTATTGGCGAAATAGCCAATCGGTTTATCCAGCAAAACCCGCATCAGCTTAAAAAACCGCTCAATAGCCTGACAGCAGGCGACAGGAAAGCCGTCACTCTGCTCGATGAAAGTCAGCTGGATGCGCTGTTGGATAAGCTATCCGGCTTTGCGAAAGCAGAAGAACGCATACTGGTGCTGGCGCGATATCACCACCTCAAACCTGCCAGTCTTGAGAAAGCAGCGACCCGCTGGCCCAAACTACAGCTGGACTTTATGACTATTCATGCCAGTAAAGGACAGCAGGCGGATTATGTCATTGTCGTTGGGCTTCATGATGGCAACGATGGTTTTCCGGCCCCGGCCCGTGAGTCGATTATGGAAGAAGCATTACTGCCAATGGTCGAAAATTTTCCGGATGCAGAAGAGAGAAGGTTGCTCTACGTGGCACTTACCCGTGCCCGGCATCGGGTGTGGTTGCTGTTTAATAAAGACGCGCCATCCTGTTTTGTTGATGAACTAAAACAACTGGATGTCCCGGTAGCGAGAAAACCCTGAAGAACAGGCGGCGACGGCGGCCGCCTGTCTGGCGATTATTTGAGGCGCTCTGCCAGATAACGGGCGTAATCCGGGATCAGGATGTCCGTTGCATCGTTGAAGTTTGGCGACTGGATAATAAAATCGGCGGTAGATACGTTGGTGGCAACCGGAATATTCCAAACTGTGGCCAGGCGCAGAAGGGCTTTAACATCCGGATCATGAGGCACGGCGTTGAGTGGATCCCAGAAGAAGATCAGCACATCAATTTTCCCTTCAGAGATCAGTGCGCCGACCTGCTGATCGCCGCCCATTGGACCGCTAAGCATGGCGTTGACATCCATGCCGGTCGCGCGTTGAATGAGATTTCCTGTCGTGCCTGTCGCATAGAGGACATGCTTTTCTAACAATGGCTGGTGGCGCTCCACCCAGCTCATCAGCATCTGTTTACAGTGATCATGTGCAACCAGCGCAATATGCTTACGCGCCGGTAAAGTGCGAGTCGTCAGTTCCATAGTACAGCTCCCAAGTTAACCTTATTACAGAGTACTGGAAGCGTTTGACGCTGCAAGAGAAAGACAAAAAAAATGCGTAGGTGAACATAAACGTCATGAGGGTGGCTGTTTCTCTGCCCATTGCAGAAAATTACTTCGTGTTTGCGCATCGGCCTGGCCAAACCAATATTTCAAACGCTGTTCGGTGAGTGTTTGTGACTGCGGCGGCACCCGATCCAGTTCAGAGACCCCTGAGAGCAATGCGCTGTCATCTGCCATCATAGTGGCAAATTGTGGGAGTGAAGCATGCTTAGACGATTTGTTATAGCGTTCAGTCTCGAGTTCATAATCCACGATTTTTGCCGATGAGGTAATCGACAAAATATCCAGCTTGACTGGAATGGGCATGGAATCGCCATCTAATAGTTCCACTCGGGGAGCTTCATCGAAATGCGTTGCGTCACGTTCGTTGTTCAGACGGGGGAGATGAAAATTGACCTGACTAACCAACTGAGTATCAAAACTGATGACCAGCGGAGGAGAAATATACAGACGTTCTTCATGGCTGGAGAGACGAATCGTTTTCTCAACGCGAAAGACAAGCTGATGCCGACCATTCTCCAGCTCAATACTGTCGGCACCGCGCAGTAAAGAGCTGGACACCTTTTTTCCGTCCAGCACCAGCAGGTCAATATCATTAGACAGGCGCAAAGAGGTCGCACAAACGGTTACCGGCAAAAACAGAGCAATCAGGGCTGTCACAATGCCGGTTTTCATAAGGTTCTCCTGTCCAGAAGATTTCTGTATAAGATGTATCTAAATTTTTCGACAATCATGTTTACTAACATATAGACATATTTTCCAGTTTAGCTCTCATGCGCCAGTATGGGATGAATGGTTGCGACGTCAGCTTTGTCGTACACTTTGCAAAACAGCCTGGAGGAAGACGATGAAAGAGACCGATATTGCTGGCATTTTGACATCTACCCGTACGATTGCGCTGGTAGGAGCAAGCGATAAACCCGATCGCCCGAGCTATCGGGTGATGAAGTATTTACTCGATCAGGGTTATCACGTTATCCCCGTGTCTCCTAAAGTTGCCGGAAAAACACTGCTGGGGCAGCAGGGCTATGCGACACTGGCAGACGTACCAGAGAAAGTGGATATGGTGGATGTCTTTAGAAACTCAGAAGCAGCATGGGGAGTCGCACAGGAGGCTATTGCTATTGGTGCGAAGACTTTGTGGATGCAGCTTGGCGTTATTAATGAGCAGGCCGCCGTGCTGGCGCGCGATGCGGGCCTGGCGGTAGTGATGGATCGTTGCCCGGCGATTGAAATCCCCAGACTGGGACTGGCGAAGTAAGGTTGTACTGTTGCCGGATGGCGCATTGTATATCCGGCCTGCAACGGTGTTTGTCGTAGGCCGGATAAATGTTGTCAGTTGCGCAGGCGTGGAGCCTGAAGCTGTTTACGGATTGTCCGTGCCAGTTCATCCATCGATGGTTGCTCTGGATGTTCTTCCTGTAGCTCGCTACTCAACTGTGCTTCAGCCAGATACGTATGTACTGGCAGGCCATTATCGTCTTCCATCACCACGTGATACCAGGGAGCGGCGCGAAGTTCGTCGTTAACCGCCAACTCATCAGGTGACGGGTCATCAAGCGAATATTCCGGGTCGATATCCACGACCACTCCGAGGTAACCTAACAGGGAATGGCGGACCTGCTGGCCGATACCGAATTTGCTGGCAATCATAGTCACCTCCCGGGAAATAGATACCCTCTATGTAAGGGTAATATTCCACTTTTCAAGTTACATGATGCGACAGGCAAACCCTTTCAGATACAGCCCTTCCGGGTAGGTAGCGATCACAGGATGATCGGCGGCCTGACGGAACTGCTCTATAAATTGTACATCACGCCCGGCATCTATTGCGGCATCGGCGATGATTTTCTGAAATAAATCGGTGGTCATCAATCCGGAGCAGGAGAATGTCAGCAGTACGCCACCCGGATTCAGCAACTGAATTGCCAGCATATTGATGTCTTTATAGCCACGGCAGGCGCCCATCAACTGGCTCTTGTTTTCGACAAACTTCGGCGGGTCCATCACGATAACATCAAATTTCTCACCACGATCGCGATATGCGCGCAGCAACTTGAACACGTCATCACGCACAAACTCAGCTTTGCTCAGATCCAGCTTGTTCAGCTCTACGTTCTGGCGGGCAATATCGAGCGCTTCCTGGGAGGTGTCGACGCTGACCACCTGACGGCATCCGCCCATTAATGCTGAAACCGCAAAGCCGCCGGTATAAGAGAAACAGTTCAGGACACGTTTGTTTTCCACGTAACGACGCGTGGCCAGGCGGCTGTCACGCTGATCGAGGTAATAACCGGTTTTATGTCCGTGCTGAATATCAACCAGCAGTTTCATCCCGTGCTCTTCAATCGGCAGTAGAGCTGGCGGCAGTTCACCCGTGACGGGGCCCTGAGTCAGTTCCATGCCTTCTTTTTTACGCACGGCAACATCGCTACGGTCATAAATTGCGCACTCCGGGAAGACAACCTGCAGGGCGCTAATCAATGCGGCGCGTTGATATTCAGCACCGGCGCTGAGCAACTGCAATACCAGGAAGTTGCCGAAGCGGTCAATGGTGACGCCCGGCAGACCATCGGATTCGCCGGCGATCAGACGGTAGCTATCCAAACCATCTTTGTTCGCCAGCCAGTCTCGCCATTTCTGTGCCTGTTGCAGACGGCGGGTAAAGAAATCAATATCGATGGATTCAGACTTGTCGAATGTCCAGACGCGTGCACGGATCTGCGACGCGGGTGAGTACGCGCCGCGTGCTAACCATTTACCCTGATGGTCAACAATATCGATGGTTTCACCGAGGTTGGCTTTACCTTCCATACGTGCGACGGCACCGGAAAATACCCACGGATGGCGACGAAGTAATGATTTTTCGCGCCCTTTGGCTAACACTAAACGTACACTCATAATTTACTATTCTGTCAATTCAAAGAAATGGGCGCCATTGTCCTGAGTTTTACGTGTATTTGCAACGCGCACCGCGATGATAAGGAGAACCATAATGTCGAAAGTCTGCATAATTGCCTGGGTCTATGGCCGGGT
This sequence comes from Citrobacter sp. wls827, assembly GCF_005280875.1. Classification (NCBI taxonomy): domain Bacteria; kingdom Pseudomonadati; phylum Pseudomonadota; class Gammaproteobacteria; order Enterobacterales; family Enterobacteriaceae; genus Citrobacter; species Citrobacter sp. wls827. Next base: position 294,806 of record NZ_SZWR01000019.1, on the reverse strand, counting down.
ACAGGGGGTGGGGTTTCGCTATACCACTCAGCATGAAGCGCAACGGCTGGGATTGACTGGCTACTCGAAGAATATGGATGACGGCAGCGTAGAGGTTGTCGCCTGCGGTGAAAGCGACCGGGTGGAACAACTGATGAAGTGGTTAAAAGCCGGGGGCCCGCGTAGCGCCAGGGTAGACAGAGTCCTCAGCGAACCGCATCGGCCTGGCGAAGAGTTAACGGGATTTAGTATCCGCTATTAAATACATTTGACCGGTTTTGGCAGACCGGCAATTTTGGTTGCCTGCTTGGCCGGACCTTTCGGGAACAGGCTGTAGAGATAACGGCTGTTGCCTTTCTCTTCGCCAAACTTATTGGCCATCGCTTTGACCAGCATACGAATAGCGGGGGAGGTATTAAACTCCAGATAAAACTCGCGCACAAAGCGCACTACTTCCCAGTGTTCAACTGACAGCGTAATTCCTTCGTTTTCAGCAATGGCAACTGCCAGCGGTTCGCTCCATTCGGTTGTGTCTTTTAAATAGCCTTCGCTATCAGTACTGATTTCTTTACCTTCAAAGATCAACATAATTCTTCACTGCGTTAGTCAAACTGGCGGCAGTTTACCAAAAAAGAAAGCCCCGCATAAGCGGGGCTGGATAATGTACGTGGTCATTTTAATCGCGGCTGGCGAAGCCCAGAATGCTAAGCAGGCTGACGAAGATGTTGTACAGCGATACATACAGGCTGACGGTTGCACGGATGTAGTTGGTTTCACCACCACGGATGATGTTGCTGGTTTCAAACAGGATGGCACCTGAAGAAATCAGGATAAACACCGCGCTAATCGCCAGATGCAGCGCTGGCAGTTGCAGGAAGATATTCGCAACCATACCAATCAGCACCACCACGATACCTGCCATCAGCATACCGCCGAGGAAGGACATGTCTTTACGCGTGGTCAGAACATACGCAGAGCAGCTGAAGAAGACCAGCGCCGTACCACCCAGTGCCATACCGATCACGTCACCCATACCTGCCGACAGGTAAGTGTTCAGAATCGGTCCCAGGATGTAACCCAGGAAACCGGTGAAAGCGAAAGCAGACAGAATACCTACTGGTTTATCTGCCGTTTTGTAGGTCAGGAACATCAGACCATACATACCAACCAGCGTCAGAATCAGACCCGGAGATGGCAGCATCAGTACTGTACTGGCAGTTGCGGTGATCGCTGAAAACGCCAGCGTCAGGCTGAGCAGGAAATAGGTATTACGCAGCACCTTATGTGTGCTGAGTAGCGATGTACGATCGCGCGAAGAACTAATAATACGATCCATGAGTCACTCTCTTATGACAGATGTAATTAATGATGGAGGATAATGAAATCAAGGGGAATGACACAGCGGTTTTACCCATCTTTACGCATTTTAACCCGCCAGGCTTAAGCATATTATTTCAACAAAAGCTCCCGAATCAGATGTTAGCACTATAAGTGCAAAAATGTCAGATCCACCTCTCCCAGGTAACTGAAAAATATTGCGTTATTCCCGAATCTCTCTGACAGTGACAGCGGTGTTTACATAAAACAGAGCAATAAGGTAAAGGGAATGACTCAACATAAATCGAAGATATTGACGTTTACGCTGTTGGCTGTCTGTTTGATGTCTATTAACGGCGCGGCAAGGGCGGCAAATGTGCCTGCAGGTACACTACTTGCAGAAAAACAGGAGCTGGTCAGAAACAACGGCAGTGAGCCAGCCTCACTGGATCCGCATAAAGTCGAAAGCAACGTTGAGTTTAATTTAATCAGCGATATGTTCGATGGGCTGGTGGCCGTAAACCTGGATGGCACTATTGCGCCCCGTCTTGCTGCCTCCTGGGAGAATAAAGATAACACTGTCTGGACCTTCCATTTACGCCCAGGCATAACCTGGTCAGATGGATCGGCTATTACTGCACAGGATGTCGTCTGGAGCTGGCAGCGCCTGGTTTCACCGCAAACTACCTCACCCTATGCCTCTTATCTGGGCAATATGCATGTCGCAAATGCGGTTGATATTGCTCAGGGGAAAAAAGATCCCGCGACGCTTGGAGTCAAGGCGCTGAATGACACCACGCTGGAAATTACCCTGACGCAGCCGACTGCGGCATTTTTAGCGATGCTGGCGCATCCATCGCTGGTGCCGCTGGATAAAGTGCTGATTGGCCGCTTTGGCGATAAGTGGACTCGTCCGGAGCACTTTGTCAGCAGTGGTGCGTATAAGTTGTCGCAGTGGGTCGTCAACGAGCGGATTGTTGCCGTGCGCAACCCGCATTACTGGGACGATCAGCACACGGTCATTAATAAAGTGACGTATTTGCCCATCAGTTCAGAGGCTGCAGACGTTAACCGTTACAAAGCCGGGGAAATCGATATTGTTTTTAGTGTTCCGGTCAATCAGTTCGCTCAATTGAAAAAGACGATGGGTGATGAACTCCATGTCTCACCTCAGCTTTCAACTTATTATTATCAGTTTAATACCACGCGTGCGCCGTTTAACGACCCACGCGTGCGTCGGGCGTTGAATATGGCGCTGGATAAGGACATCATCGCACAAAAGGTGATGGGACAGGGACAGCGTGCGGCGTGGGTTATCAGCCAGCCTGAAATTGGCGGGGTAAAATTACACGCGCCGGACTACGCATCATGGCCACTCGACAAACGCATTGCCGAGGCAAAAAAACTGCTGGCGGAAGCGGGCTACGGTCCTGAGCATCCGCTTAACTTAAATCTGCTCTACAACACTTTCGAAACGCATCAGCGAATCGCGATTGCCGCCTCGTCAATGTGGAAGAAAAATCTTGGCGTTGAGGCAAAACTGCAGAACCAGGAATGGAAAACGATGCTGGATACCATGCACACCGGCAATTTTGACGTCGTACGCTATGCATGGATAGCGGATTACGACGATGCGTCGAGTTTCCTCAATATTTTCCGCACAGGTGATAGTGAAAACACCACCCGATACAGTAATCCAGCCTTTGACGAAGCGATGCACAATGCGGCGAAAGCAACTTCGCTCCAGGAGCGAGGCAAATATTACCAGCAGGCTGAAGACCTTTTAGGGGAAGATGTGCCAGCGATTCCGGTTTACCACTATGTTCGTACCCATCTGGTGAAGCCATGGGTGGGGGGATTTGCACCGGATAACCGGGGAAACTACTACACCAAAGATATGTACATCAAAAAACAGTAAACAGCAGCAGCCCGGATTTGTGCTGAATAAACGGTCAATTTGTTGTTATTTAAGTCGATTAACAACATTTTGGCTGTTTTTCAGGCAAACGAACACATTGGTGCTTTACAGGTCCGTTCGGGATGTTTATAGTGCGCCTCATTGGAAGCGTGGCCGAGCGGTTGAAGGCACCGGTCTTGAAAACCGGCGACCCGAAAGGGTTCTAGAGTTCG
>NZ_SZWR01000019.1:270601-291318 GCF_005280875.1 Citrobacter sp. wls827 | reverse complement strand
ATGAAAAGGGGTTACCGAAAGGTAACCCCTTTTTGCTTTTGAAGCATTAGAATAGACTTGCAATCTTGACCAATCCCCTTATGTAACATTCAAACACTTGCCTACCCCAATCCCAGGCTTTTCTTTTTAGTGCTATACGCTGCAATTTAACTGCACATTGAAAGTCTTTCCATATTGGCGTGGCTGAAGGCATGGCCATGATGTATTCATGACCTGTAAAAGCCTTAACTGAACCCAGGCCAGTCCAGTAGTGTTTGCCTGGGGGCAAGTTCAGATCATCAGCAAATTGATGCGTTGCGCAGAAGGACATTGTCGGTACTAGTGAGACGGTTACCCATAAACGTTATTTCTGGCTAAAAAGCTGACGCGGATAGAGTCATTCATCCACAGTTTTTCTGAATATCTGCCGGGCAGGTACCGAGCTGGATAATCCGTAGCCGAGAAATCGAATCTGATGAGTTTGGTTTTTTATAAAAAATACGCCCTGCTTACCTGTAGGTGCGGCTCATCGCCGCACTCTTAACATATTCACGGATGGCTAATAAATCGGGACAGGCGTTGGCGCAAAAAGCGGTTTTCCTGCCGCAGTTGCGCGTTCTCCTCGAGCAACGTCAGTGCGACGGCAATTCCTGGCCAGTCAAGCGCCAGTTCATGGCGCAGACGCAGTGCGCGTTGCACCACGGTCAGTGCATGGTCATCAAAGGTCTCATCTTCACGGGGTTCGATTACCCCTAAACCGACAATTTCATTCAGTTCTTCTGCAGAAACACCGGTATGCAGACAAAACTCGGTAATGGTAAAGGTAACGGTCACGTTAGCCATTATGCTTTCCCCCACTCTTTGCGCGGATCAAAGGACTTCTGCGCATCCGCCAGCTGTTGCCACAAGGCGGCGCTGTTGTCGTCAGGTTTCGGCGGCATCACGATTTTGATGACCGCGTACAGGTCGCCAGTCTGTTTTTTACCGACCAGACCTTTGCCTTTGATACGTAATCGCTGTCCAGCCTGGCTTCCTGCGGGGATGGTCAGCAAAATACTCTCTTTGAGTGTTGGTACAGTTACTTTTGCGCCCAATGCGGCTTCCCATGGGGCAAGCGGAACGACAACTTCCAGATCCTGATTAACAATATCAAACAGCGGATGCGGCGCGATATGAATCACCAGCCACAAATCACCGTTCGGGCCACCGTTTTCACCAGGGGTTCCCTGACCTTTCAGGCGAATGCGCTGCCCATTGCCGACACCGGCCGGGATCTTAACGTTGAGGGTTTTGGGGATTTCCCGCTCGATCATGCCAAACGCATTGTATACCGGCAGGTTGTAACTGATGGTGCGGCTATGCTCAGCAAGGGTTTCTTCGAGGAAAACGGCGACCTCGATTTCAATATCATGCCCGCGACTGGCGTGGCGCTGCCGTGACTGATGTGCGTGCTGGCCAAAAATTGAAGAGAAGATATCGTCGAAATCTTCAGCGCTGTAGCTTTGACCTTCTCCTTGCTGGAACTGACGATTAAACTGCGGGTCGTTGCGATGCTGCCACAGCTGGTCGTATTCGGCGCGGCGCTGTTCATCGCTCAGTACTTCCCAGGCTTCGGCAACTTCTTTAAAACGAGCTTCAGCGTCGGGTTCTTTGCTGACATCGGGATGGTATTTTCGCGCGAGACGACGGTAGGCGGTCTTGATTGTCTTGAGATCGTCTGTCGGCTTCACGCCCATAATGGCGTAATAATCCTTTAATTCCATAGCGTTCTCTCGTGTAAATCAACACATGAAGAAGGCAATCCCTCTCAAAAGGTATCACCGTTAAGTTTAGGGTAATCCCGATAGGCGCGAATGCCAACCATGAAAAAGGGGGGCGCAGGTCGTAAAAGGGTCACCAGCTAATGCGGTGAGCCTGCTTGTTTATCTACCTGTCATACTCACATTTTCCCTTTTCACCAGACTGTTCGTTGTTGAGCGAAGCATCGCATTTTATCCAGTAATAGAGTGGCTGAAATTAACAAGGGAGAGATACTGAATGATCGCCGTTATTTTTGAAGCAGATGTGCATCCTCAGGCTGGAGAGCGATATCTTCAACTGGCCTCAGAGCTGAAGCTGTTGTTGGCAGAGATCCCTGGGTTTATTTCTATCGAACGATTTCAGAGCATTAATACGCCCGGGAAAATGCTGTCACTTTCATGGTGGGAGGATGAGGATGCAGTGCGCAGGTGGAAATGCAACGTCAGGCATAAGGCCGCACAACAGGAGGGTAAGCAGTTGATTTTTTCATACTACAGAATACGTGTTGCCTCTGTTTTGAAGGATTACGCCTCTGAATAAGGTTCTGCCAGCGTATATGACAGCTGACAGTCAATAATGTCTGCCTGTAGCAACAGGAGCCAGAACAGGCTCTGGCTCCTGTTGGTGGTGCGTCAGTAATATTAACGGCTTATCAAGGTCTGGAAAAAAGAAAACGAACGGTATCAGCGTAGTTCTGGACAAAAGCGTTAACGTTATCTGATTTTAATCCTTTCGGGTTAATCATATATTTACCCTTGATAAAGATAGCCGGTACACCTTTCAGGTCTACCGCTTTAGCCAACTCCTGTTGCTTCGCCGTTAATGATTTTACGGCAAAGCTATTCCAGGCAGCATCATAGTCATTTGCACTGACACCAGCGCGGATAAATACATTGCGAATATCATCTGCTGTTTTAACAGTTTGTTTTTTCTGCACGGCATCAAACAGTAAAGGTTTTACTTTATCTTCCACGTTTAACAGCATAGCGACAGACCACGCGTGCGTCATCTCCGGCCCCAACGGACCTAAGAAATCAACGTGATAGTCAGTAAGTTTGACATCAGTAGGTAATGCTTTTTTCACATTATCAGTGACTTCCAGAACTTCATCGTATTGGTAGCATGAAGGGCAATAAAATGAAAAGAACTTAAGCGCAGCGGGCGCTGACGCAAGTGGCTTTTCAAGTGAAATATATTCCTTGCCATCGGTAAATGTTGCTGCCTGAACGCTCACAGTAAAAATCAGGCCTAGAAGAGGAAGTAAGATTTTTTTCATTTTCATATACTCTAAATAACATTTAACAAACAATTGTTTTGATGATGAACATAATGTTCATGGCGGTAAGTTATAATACAATATTTATCCGAAAATGTGCTGGCCCTTACTTTCATTTACGCAGGCATATCTACTGGCATACTTGTCATTCAATTTCATGGCAGTGGTGAAATACTTGTAGGGACGCTTTGTGAATAGTAAATAATAAACCCCGTGATATTCTTAGCTTTGTTTTATTAGCGTCATTATTTTGCAATAATGAAATTAATTAACAATATTAATTATCATTTCTGGGCAGCGCGCTGGGGCGGAATGAGAATTGACCGGCCTCTGCCGACATAACTTTACAGGGTAAAGGTTGCCAAAACCTCGCCAGTGACTAAGATAACTCGCGTCAATCAGTGAGGGTATAATGGCGAAACGTCAACGGATGGGATGGTGGTTCCTCTGCCTGGCATGTGTTGTGGTGATGGTATGCACCGCGCAGCGCATGGCGGGTCTGCACGCGTTGCAGATGAACACCACGACCACTGCTGTTGTCGCGAGCGCCCAGGCCGATACCGATGAAGCTTCGCCCGTTACGCCTTGTGAGCTTAGCGCAAAATCATTGCTGGCTGCACCGCCAGTATTGTTTGAAGGCGCGATTCTGGTGCTATGTTTGCTGCTGTCGCTGTTGGCACCCGTGCGGGCATTTCGCCTACCTTTTTTCCCTCCGCGCGCTATCTCGCCGCCCACTCTCCGGGTGCATCTCCGATTTTGCGTCTTCCGTGAATGACAGCGCAGCCGTTGCTGACTGTTAGATAATTATTCACGGAGAAAAACTATGATGACTGTTTTCAGGCAGGCACTGCTCTGTCTGTTATTGCTATGGCTGCCCGTATCCTGGGCAGCTGAACCCGGCTGGCTGCGTTCACCCGATAACAATCACGCCAGTGTGCGGTTACGTGCCGATACAGCAGCTGACGGTGAAACCCGTCTGCTGCTCGATGTTAAACTGGAGGATGGCTGGAAAACCTACTGGCGATCGCCGGGTGAGGGAGGCGTTGCGCCTGCTATCGCCTGGAAAGAGGAAATGCCTGCGGTCGACTGGTTCTGGCCAACCCCTGCTCGTTTTGAGGTCGCCAATATCACCACCCAGGGATATCACGATAATGTCACCTTCCCGATGGTAGTACGTGGCACCACGCCAGCCGCTCTTAACGGTGTATTGACCCTATCAACCTGCAGCAATGTCTGCCTGTTAACGGATTTTCCCTTTTCCGTGACGCCGAGCGTCCAGGACCCGTCTTTTGCTCATGACTATGCGCAAGCGATGGGGCAGATACCGCTGGCCAGCGGGCTGACCGATGCGCTTAGTGCCGGGGCGCGAGCCGGAGAGCTGGTGGTTGAGGCTCGTCGTGCGGGGGGCTGGTCTGCGCCAGGCCTGTACCTGGACACCGTTGATGATGCGGATTTTGGTATGCCGCAAATCCGCGTAGAGGGCGAAATACTACGGGCAACGGTTCCGGTTCATGACAGCTGGGGGGAAGGGGCGCCGAATCTTCGTGGTAAACAACTTACACTGGTTCTGGCTGATAACGGCGTTGCACAGGAAAGTCGTCTTACGATTGGCGAAGCCCCGGTTATTGAAAACGCTTCACTCCCGCTGTGGCAAGTGGCGCTTATGGCGTTATTGGGCGGTTTGATTCTCAACCTGATGCCCTGCGTTTTACCGGTTCTGGGCATGAAGCTGGGCTCGATTTTACTGGTTGAGGAGAAAAGCCGTCTTCAGGTTCGCCGCCAGTTTCTGGCATCGGTGGCTGGGATCCTGGTCTCTTTTATGGCTCTCGCGCTGCTGATGACGGTGCTGCGCCTGACCAATCAGGCGCTTGGTTGGGGGATCCAGTTCCAGAGTCCGTGGTTTATCGGCTTTATGATGCTGGTGATGCTGACGTTCAGCGCCAGCCTGTTTGGGCTGTTTGAATTTCGCCTTCCTTCAGCAATGACCACCATACTGGCAACTCGCGGCGGTAACGGCTTGTCAGGGCATTTCTGGCAGGGCGCGTTTGCGACGTTGCTTGCCACGCCGTGCAGTGCGCCGTTCCTGGGGACGGCAGTGGCGGTGGCGTTGACCGCCTCGCTGCCGACGCTATGGGGGCTGTTCCTCGCGCTCGGGCTGGGGATGAGTTTGCCATGGTTGCTGGTGGCACTGCGTCCGGGTCTGGCGCTGCGTCTGCCGCGTCCGGGGCGTTGGATGAATATCTTGCGGCGTCTTCTTGGCGTGATGATGCTTGGCTCGGCTATTTGGCTGGCAACATTGCTGCTCCCGCACCTGGGGTTCGCAAGCCAAAGTACAGCCAAAGAGAGTGTGAACTGGCAACCGCTGAGCGAGCAGGCCATTGAAGATGCACTGGCTCAGCATAAGCGCGTAGTTGTAGATGTGACGGCTGACTGGTGCATTACCTGTAAAGTCAATAAATTCAATGTTCTACAAAAAGAAGATGTCCAGACTGCACTGCAACAACCCGATGTGGTGGCTCTGCGGGGTGACTGGACGCTGCCCTCTGAAGCGATCACCGAATTCCTGAAAAAACGCGGCCAGGTTGCTGTGCCGTTCAACCAAATTTATGGTCCCGGTTTGCCGCAAGGTCAGGCATTGCCGACGTTGTTAACCCGCGATGTGCTGCTGAAGACACTGGCCGATGCCAAAGGAGTGAACCCATGAAAATGATGATTGTCCTGCTGCTAACCCTGTTTTCTGCCGTCAGCGTGGCGAAAGAACCTGCACCGTTTACCCCGGAACAGGAAAAGCAAATTGAAGCATTAATTCAGGAAGCCCTGTTTAACGATCCCAACAGCCCGCGGATTGGCGCAAAGCAGGCAAAACTGACCCTGATAAACTTCACCGATTACAACTGCCCATACTGCAAGCAATTGGATCCGATGCTGGAAAAGATTGTACAGAAATATCCTGATGTGGCGGTGGTGATTAAACCGCTGCCGTTTAAAGGGGAGAGTTCGGTTCTGTCGGCGCGAACTGCGCTGACGACCTGGCGTGAGCATCCGCAGCAGTTTCTGGCGTTACATGAGAAACTGATGCAGAAGAAGGGCTACCACACGGCAGTGAGTATTAAACAGGCACAGGAGAAAGCCGCTGCCAGCCCTGTGACGCTGGATGCACAAAGTGAGGAGACGCTGAGCACCAACCTGCAACTGGCACGTCTGGTCGGTGTGCGAGGCACGCCTGCAACGATTATTGGCGATGAGCTGATCCCGGGTGCAGTACCGTGGGAAACACTGGAAGAGGTGGTCAAAGAAAAGCTGGCGGCCGCAAATGGTCAGTAAACTGCGCCGCTGGCTGCGCGAAGGACTGATCTTACTGGTGTTATTCGCCGGGGCGATGTTGTTGATGGATGCCTGGCGAGCGCCCCAGCTTCCCGTAGCGTTTGACAGTACGCCTTTGCAGACGCTGGATGGTGAAAACGTTACGCTGGCCTCGCTCAGCAAAGAGGAGCCAGTGCTGATCTATTTCTGGGCGAGCTGGTGCGGCGTGTGTCGGTTCACGACACCGGAAGTCGCCAGACTGTACTCAGAAGGCGAGAACGTGATAACCATTGCGCTGCGTTCTGGTAATGAGGCGGAGGTGACGCGCTGGCTGGCGCGTAAAGGCGTAGACTTTCCCGTCATCAACGATGCCGACGGGACCATCTCCCGCAGCTGGGACATCAGCGTCACGCCAACGCTGGTCGTGATGTCGCACGGTCGCGTGGTGTCGACAACCAGCGGCTGGACCAGTTACTGGGGAATGAAGCTACGCCTCTGGTGGGCAAAAAACGTCTGATTCTGATGCCGGGGAAACCCGGCATTTTTTTTACGATAAAAAGGTAAGAAAAACATGTTGTTCTGATATTGGATCCTGAAATTATATACTAATAGTTATATATTTTTGATTTTTTCTGTAGTTGCAAATCCACAAAGGTAATGGCATATCTGATGGTGTTTTAAATATCTTATTTCTCGCAGGGATTAAAGAATAATGCGCAAGGGTAAAGTTATTGTTATATCAATGATGTTTTTTTGTATCCTTATTTTTATTGCTGCTATTGTCTGGTTTATGATGTATCAGGGGGAACTCGCTGAACCTACCGGTGAAGAGAAACATGCCGCTATTCTGCATGCTTCAGGCCTGTTGAAATCAGATGCGCAGGATAAAAAAACAATTAACAATTTGTATCAACGTTATATTTTAGCGCGTAAGGTTAATCTGGATTCCGGTGAATGGGTCGCTGATGACGTCCAGACGCAGGGATGTAAAAAACTCGCTCCGGAACATGATCCCGCGAAGATCCATCAGCGCTGTACGATTGCAGATGTATATCTTGTAAAAGATAAAAGCAATAAAATTCAACAAATTATACTCCCTGTTTTCGGTAAGGGCGCGAAGTCAATGATGTATGCCTTTCTGGCTCTTGACCCAGACGGACGTACGGTTAAAAACCTGTATTACTATCAGCAGCGGGAAACTCCTTTTTTGGGAGCCAGAGTGGAAGATGAGAGTTGGCGTAAGCAATGGCCGGGTAAAAAAGTAGTTGATAATAACAGGATGCCAGCACTAAGAATAACTCAGGAGAAACCACAGAATATCGATGAATATACAGTAGATGGTATTTCTGGTGCGACCCTGACATCGAATGGGGTTGAGAGAAGCATCAACTACTGGACAGGCGAACAGGGTTATGGCCGTTTTTTGCAACGAATTACTCGTGGCCCTGATATAATAGTTCCCTGATCGCTTTTGTTTTAAATAACGTTTATCTTCATACTCATTGCCGGCCTCATTTGCGTCAGTGAGTATGGGGCAACTCAATTCCATATCACCGATAAATTCTCCTGTATTGACGGCATCATTAATAAATCCCGAATGTCTCAATTTCGTATTCATCACATTTTCATGAGATAAATTTACATAACTTGTTACCTATTGACATTTTTATGATCCAGGTCATGTACAACGCAAGCTAAAATCGATAATGATAATAATTATCATTTGTATTTTACAGGATGCGTACCGTGCGTAAGTTCTGTGTTTTCCTGCTGACCACTGTGTGTAGCTTGCTTGTAAGCCTTCATGTATGGGCCGCAACAAACTATGCTCCGTTAATTGAGGATATTGAACAACGTCTTGATAAAACAGCAGAACTTTACTCTCAGCAACAAACTGATGAAGCGCGGCGAACGGTGCAAATGGCGTACTTTGAGGTATTTGAAAACCTTGAAGGTCCTATTCGAATCAACATTTCCGCCAGCAAAAGTTATGAGATGGAAAGCGCTTTTGGTGAGATTCGTCGCATGATTGGCGAAAAAAAATCGCTCTCTGACGTGCAGTCTAAAATCGACTGGCTCAAAGCCTCGCTGCGCGAAGTTGAACCTGTGTTAGATGGCGGACATCGCCTGGTTGCCGAAGAGCAGCACAATGCGTTTTCCAGGACAGATATCGCCGTACACTGGCAAGAAAGTTTTCGCGTTATCGACGATTTGTTGGCTCAGGCAGTAAATAACTATCAGGCCGGGAATTTAAGCGTAGCCAGCCAGAACGTTCAACAAGCGCACTATCAGGGTTTTAAAAACTCAGAGATGGAAATGTCGGTCAGACAGAATCGATCGGCAAAAGACGCTGCTGCGATTAACCAGCAATTTTCTGCGTTGATTGCGCTCACCGCAGAGCCGGATCGCCTTAATGATGTCTCTTATCAGGTCACGACGTTGTTACAGGATATTGAGGATCTTCTGCCTGGTCTGCCTACTACCCGTGACGAACAGCAGGTCACGGCGGTGCAAAACACGGGGAATACGCCCACGGCACAGGATGATATAGTCCGCGCAGACTGGGCTGCCGTCTCGTTGGGTATCCATCAAAGTATTCAGAAAGCGATTGCCCGTTACCAGGAGGGCGATGCGAAGAATGCCATTCTGGATGTGCAAGACAGTTATTTTGACCGCTTTGAAGCTAGCGGTATGGAAAACAAAATCGGTTCTCGCGATTCGGCATTTAAAACCTCGCTGGAGGCTTACTTCACGCGTCTGGTTAGTCTGATGAAAGCGGGTCAGCCAGTGGAAAGACTCAACGCTGAAGCCAGCGCACTGGAGCAGGATTTACAAAAAGCAGTGGTGATGTTGGGGGAAGGAGAAGAAACCCAGTGGAGCCTGCTGCTCTACAGCCTGATGATTATCGTGCGCGAAGGACTGGAGGCCCTGCTTATTGTGGCGGCCATCGTGGCTTATATGGTGAAAAACAATCACCAGGATAAGCTTCCGTTAATTCGCCAGTCGGTGATTGTCGCGTTAATCGCAAGCGTTATTACCGCTGTGATATTCCAACTCCTGTTCACGAATTCCGGCGCCAGCCGAGAACTGCTGGAAGGCGTAACGATGCTGATTGCCGTCGTCATGCTGTTCTTCATGAGCTACTGGTTACTGTCTAAAGTCGAGGCTCGCCACTGGAAAGCATGGCTGGAAGGGAAACTGTCCCACTCACTTTCCCGTGGTTCACTGGTTGGACTGTGGCTTACCAGCTTCCTGGCGGTTTACCGCGAAGGGGCGGAGACCGTGCTGTTTTACTACGCCCTGATCGGGGATGCGAATGATATTTCTGGGCATATGGCGATTGCGGCAGGTTTTGTTATCGGCTGTGTTGTTCTGCTGGTCGCCTGGCTCATCATGCGCTACTCGGTTGTACGCCTGCCTTTGAAGCCGTTCTTTATGTTTACCGGCAGTTTTATGTACCTGATGGCCTTTGTATTTGCGGGCAAAGGGGTTCTGGAACTGGTGGAAGGTAAGCTGTTCCAGCCAACGTTGATTAACGGCTTCCCTGAAATCAGTTGGTTGGGAATTTATCCCTACGTGGAAACGTTATTACCGCAGGCCATATTGCTACTTGCGGCGCTGGTGGCGCTGTGGGTGATGCGGCGGAAAAGCACTGTTCCTGGGGAAACGATAAAAACTAATCTATAGCTGTTATTTGAGACGAGAGGATATGTCTGATGACCATGAAGAAAACCCTGATTGCCAGTGCAGTGATGGCCGGTATTTTCACTGCTCCGGCAGCGTTTGCCTTTAAGGAGTATCCGGCAGGCGAGCCTGTCACCATGAATGAGATGGAACTGGCCGCTGTGTACCTGCAGCCAATCGATATGGAACCGCGTGGCATGGGATTACCGGCAGCAAAAGCCGATATTCACCTTGAGGCGGATATTCATGCCGTGGAAGGCAGTAAAAATGGTTTTGGCGCAGGCGAATGGATCCCTTATCTGACTATCAGTTACACCTTGATTAACAGTGATACGGGTGAAAAACAAGAAGGTACGTTCATGCCGATGGTTGCCAGCGATGGCCCTCATTACGGTGCGAACATCAAAATGATGGGGGTGGGTAACTATAAAGTGACCTATCACATCGAACCGCCGTCAAAAGCAGGTATGCACCGTCATACAGACAGTGAGACCGGCGTTGGTCGCTGGTGGAAACCATTTGATGTGAGTTATGAATTTAAATACGTCGGCCTGAACTAAGCGCTTTTCCATCAGGCTGCTTGATTTGCCATTTTGGACCGGGCAGTGCTCACAATCTTACGTACGAAGTGTACCCACGATTTGTTTTGCGCTGCTCATGTCTTAACTGACCGCGAACTTATCCCCCTGATGGGCAGGCTCTAAATTATCGATGTACCTGGATAGTTACATCATTCAATCCGCCGTACAGAGTCGATGTTATGAGTTATTTTTTTGTCACGACGCTACAGGTTTTTTTCTGCATTGCGCTGCTCTCCGGGGTTCTCTGGAGTCGCATCGATCCCCCTTCATTGCGCCCACTCGTCTGGACCTTACTCACAGGCTTAATCCTTGGCGTGCTGGTGGGACTTACCCTCCGCGGCTCGCAGCCAGTGCAATTGTTGCTGGTTGGCACAGAAGTGATGATTACGCTGCTGTTTGTGTTGAGCTTCTGGTGGGTATCAAAGCGCATTCGCTACCTGTGGCAAGGGATTTTGGTGTTTGGCGCAGCCCGACATTGGGCTTTGGATCCCAATCTCGGCGGATTAACCAGCACCCATGTGCTAAATACCGATCTGCTGTTGAATCTGACGGCAATGCTATTGGCATTTGCGATCCTCTGCCTGGTTGGGGTACTGAGCGCTATGCTGTTGCGTCGTATTCGTGGACTCTACTGGCCGTTGACGCTGATTCTGATGGTCATGATTTGGCTGCCATTAAGCGGTAATTTGTTGCTGCTGTTAATGAAACTGCAGGTGCTACCGCTGGCGAAATCGCTATTGAGTTTTGTGGCCAAAGTGACAAACAACGCGGCGATGTATAACTGGTTGGGGGCCGCCCTATTACTTGCTCTGGCACTGTGCTGGGTACCGGCGTTGTTACGCGCGATGCGCCAGACGCGTAAAGCCGATGAGCCGATTGCTTATCGACTGGCGCTGGCGCATCGTCGAAATGCGTTTCGTCTTTGGCTGGTCACGCTAGGTTGTGCGGTGGTGGTGATCGCCGGGCAACTGTGGTGGGAAAAAGTCGCCTCTCAACCGCCGCAGTTGTCAGAAGCCATTCCGGTACAACTTGCCAGTGATGGCATGGTTCATCTGCCAATAGAACGACTCCGTGATGGCAAGCTGCACCGCTTTGTTTGGGTGGCCGATGATGGTAAAGCGGTACGTTTTTTCGTGATTAACCGCTATCCCGACAAGTTGCGTTTGGGGGTGGTTTTTGATGCCTGTCTACTGTGTGGCGATCAGGGTTACGTGATGGAAGGTAATCAGGTTATCTGCGTGGCATGCGGGGTACACATTTTCATTCCTTCGATTGGTAAACCTGGTGGTTGCAATCCGGTGCCAATTGAAAACTGGCGTAATGATGAGAAAGAGCTGGTGATCCCAGGTAAAGAGCTGGCTGCTGGCGTGAATTACTTCTCGACGGTCATGACCATCAAGGTGACCGACCCGGTTGATGGTTCCACATTGACCAATACTTCTGCTGACTACAAATACAGCTATGGTGGCAAAACCTGGTTTTTCTCGTCCGAGGCCAATTACGATCGCTTCCGTAAAACTCCGGAACAGTTCGTCCCTGCTGAATTGAGGGAGGAGTAACAAAATGCTGTGGAGAATGTTACGACAATCCTGGGGGCGTAATCTCCGACGCAAGGGGCTGGCTATTATGACCGTCTTTCTTGCGTCCAGCCTGATCTCCGCCCTGCTGGCGGTGTCGATTGATATTGGCGATAAAATGTCCAGAGAATTGAAGTCCTATGGTGCCAATATTTTGATTGAACCTGCCGGACAGGCGGCGCTGCCTGCACTTTTCAGTGAAAACAGTAATCCACTATCAGGACAGGATTTCCTTGATGAAGCGGAACTCCCCAACATTAAGGATATTTTCTGGCGCAACAACATTGTCGGCTTTGCCCCTATGCTTGGCGGTGATGTCGACGTTAACGGCAAAGAAGTACGTATTCTCGGCACCTTCTTCAGCCAACCGGTAGATATTCCAGATGAAGAAGGGTTTGAGACGGGGCAAAAAACGGTAAGCCCGTTCTGGCAAGTGACAGGCCATTGGCCGCAAGAGCCTGCTGGTGATGCTCCTCAAACACTGGTAGGGCATGCGTTGGCGCGACAAACGGGCTGGAAGCCAGGCGATCAACTGGTGATCCGTACCAGCAATACAACGTTGAATGTGACCGTCAGCGGCATCCTCTCCAGCGGCGGGGATGAGGATAACCAACTGGTTATGCCGTTGAGCACGGCGCAAACGTTGCTGGATTTACCCGGCAAAGTGCAGGCCATTCGTGTCTCAGCGCTGACGGTGCCGGAAAATGAGTTGTCGCGTCGGGCGCGTGAAAATCTCGATGCACTGAATGCTGAAGAGTACGACCTTTGGTACTGCACGGCCTATGTCTCGTCCATTGCTCATCAACTGGAGGAGGCTATTTCCGGTGCAGAAGTTCGCCCTGTGTGGCAGGTTGCTGCATCTGAGGGGGTTGTAATCGATAAAATTCAGTTGCTGATGGCCGTCGTGACCGTCGCAGCACTGGCAGCTTCGGCTATGGGAATCGCGTCACTGATGACCAGCACCATTATGGAGCGCGCTAAAGAGATCGGCCTGATGAAGGCGCTTGGCGCGCATCAGTGGCAAATCATGCTGTTGTTCTATCTTGAAGCCGCGTCCAGTGGACTGGCCGGTGGGGCATTGGGATGTGTTGCTGGATGGGGAATGGCGAAAGCGATTGGCCTGATGCTATTTGATGCGCCATTAAATTTTGCCTGGATTGTGGTGCCATGTGTATTGGTTATTGCTGTCCTGATTGCCCTGATTGGCACCTGGTTCCCGGCCCGCCGTATTGCCCGCTTGTATCCTGTGGAGGTGCTGTATGGCCGCTAAACGTACCATGCTCTGGTTGCTGGTATGGCGGGCGCTGCGTCTGCGTTTTCAGCGAGTTAGCGTAGTATTTGCCGCATTGATGGTCGGGGCGACCATTGTGACCGCGCTATCTGCGGTGTGGTTCGACATCAATACCAAAATGAGTGAAGAATTGCGGACCTTTGGCGCAAATTTCTACATCGGGCCAGGCCATGGCTCCAGCATGCCGCAGCAAGCGTTGCAGACTATTTTAGATCAGGCACCGCAAGGCCTGGTTCACGGAGCCAGTCCTTGGCTTTACGGTATGGCGCGTACCGAGCTGGAGAAGGTGGTGATTGTCGGCGTGTGGTTTGAATCCTTGCAAAAGCTGGTGCCGTACTGGCAGGTTCAGGGGAGTTGGATTGGTGTTAGCTTTGACGATCGCAATGCGATGATTGGCGTCAAATTGGCTGAGCGTCTTAACGTCCAACCGGGCGATAACATCATCCTGGTGGATCACAATCAGCGCAAAAACTTACAGATAAAAGGCATTGTTGAAGCCGGTGATGCGACAGATAACATGCTAATTGTGAGTCTTGATGTGGCGCAGGCGTGGTTGCATCAGCCCGATAAAATCAGCCATGGGCTGCTGAGTGTCAGTAACGATGTCGGTCAGGTGGAAAACTATGCCAGCCGATTGCAGGCTCAATACCCGGATCTGGAGATCCGTCCTATACGGAAAGTCTCCGCATCAGAAGGACAGGTACTGGATAAAATAAAAGGGTTAATGGGGCTGGTATCGGTTGTGATCCTTGCGCTGTCATCTTTGTGCGTGAATACCACGTTGATGGCCATTGTGGGTGAGCGGGCCAGGGAATTTGCGCTGCAAAAAGCGTTGGGGGCCAGCAACGGTGATATTGTCCGGCAAATTCTCCTTGAAACCTGCATTATCGCGCTGGCTGCAGTGGTTTGTGGGTGGATCTTAGGGTACATGTTGGCCCAACTACTGGGACTGACCGTATTCAATGCCGCAATAGCGCTACGCTGGCCAGTGCTGCCCATCACCCTGACATTATCTTTACTGGTCGCCATTCTGGCGGCGATTGTTCCGGTCCGTCGCGCGGTTAGCGTCGAACCCGCAAAAGTGTTGAAAGGAGAGTAACGCAATGTCCGTTGTGCAGACCCCGTCAATGGCGATTGAAACCCGCCATTTATATAAACGGTTCGGCGATGTTACCGCCTTAGATGACATTAACCTGCAAATAGTGCAGGGGGAGTTTGTCTCGATTATGGGCGCTTCTGGTTCGGGTAAAACGACACTGATGAATATTCTGACCTGCCTGGACACCGCGACAGAAGGTCAGGTGTTTTTAGATGGGATTGATGCTGCCGCACTGGATGAAGAGGGGCGTCGCCGTTTTCGCGCTGAGAAAATAGGGTTGGTATTCCAGCAGTTTCATCTGATCCCGTTTTTAACCGCGCTGGAGAATATCATGCTGGCGCAACACTACCATAGCGTGGTAGATGAAGCGGCGGCCAGGAAGGTTCTGGAACAAGTCGGTCTTGGGCATCGAGTGACGCACCTGCCGAGTCAACTTTCTGGGGGAGAGCAGCAACGGGTGTGCATTGCCCGGGCGCTGGTCAATGAGCCGCCGGTGATTTTTGCCGATGAACCTACGGGTAACCTTGATGAAGAGAATGAACAGCGGGTGTTGGATCTACTCACTGACCTGCATCGGCAGGGGCGCACGATTGTGATGGTGACGCATAATCCGGCGCTTGGGTTATTTGCCGATCGTATTATCCGTTTGCAGCATGGCAAATATCAGGGTGAGGAGGCGAATCAACATGCGCTGGATTAACATATTAACTTTCGCCATTTTGGTTCTGATTAGTGGGTGTAAAGAAGAGAAGTTGGTGGTTGGGCAGCAAGCCCCGGCGCTGGCAACATTCGACCTGCAGGGGGGAGAAGCAGGGCTTGAACGCTGGCGTGGAAAGGCTGTTTATCTAAACTTTTGGTCGGCGGGATGCGGTGGCTGTCTTGCCGAAATGGACGCGCTGGAAGCGCTAAGTAAAAAGTGGGGCGATAACGTTGTGGTCGTGGCCGTGAATACCGATCCGGCGACGGTTAACATAGATAACTTACTGGCGAAACATCAGGTTTCTTACCCGGTACTCCGCGATCAGCTTAAGATTTCCCAGGAGCGCTATCAGGTCATCGGTACGCCAACCTCTGTGTTAATTGACAGGGACGGTCGTGTACTGGAATTACACCAGGGGATGCGGAAACCGCCTGAGTTAGATGCAACGTTTGCGCGACTGGCCGCCCGATGAACGCGATACAAAGAGAAACACTATATGGCATTCAGGTGGAATAAAGAGAGTCTGGCCGTCCTGCGTGAAAACGCAGGCGTTCTCACGACGGAGCAGATTGCGGGGATGCTTCGCACTAATATTACGGTTGTGCGCAATATGGCGTATCGACTGAAACTGAGCCTGCGGGTATCAGCCTACAATCAAAAACGTATTGAGCAGGTACAAACTCTCTATACGTCTTCTGAACCACTAAATCTGAAAGAGATTGCTGCAAAAACTGGACTGACATTCAGTACGGTGCAATACATTGTATATGTGAAATTAAAAAGTAAACCATATACCAAACGGGAATATGTTTCCTTTGAAACTGATGATGCGGTTCATTATCGGATACAACGAGAGTTCATTGATACTGAGCGTTCCCTTTTACACAACATCCCAGATAACACATGCTTTCATCAATTGTATCTGACAGACGGAACCTTATATTGTGCACGTAATATCCGCAGCGAAGTGATTATCTGCGAATAATTGGATGGCATATTTCGTCACCCGACGAAGCAAGTATTCATAGTTGCGTTTAACCTGGCTTATCTTTTTTTGTGGGAAAATAAAGAATGGCCAATGTATACGCATTTGAACCCTCCCTGGTGATGATGATTACCGTCACGTTTGTCCTCGCCGGGATGGTGAAAGGTGTCACCGGTATGGGTTTGCCCACGGTGGCGATGGGGATCCTCGGATCGCTTATTTCTCCGGTCGCGGCGGCGGCGATGTTGCTGTTACCCTCTCTAATTAGCAATCTGTTTCAGTTTGGCGGTGGTGGTAACACTGGCCGATTGCTGCAACGATTGTGGCCTATGCTGCTGGCGGTGGTGATTGCCACTTTGCTTGCCAGTGTCTGGATCACCGGGGGCGACACAACCCGGACCCAGTTTGCGCTGGGTATGGCACTGGTTGCTTATGCTATCTGGACGCTGGCGGGAAAGAAAATTACCGTGGATCCGCAGCGTGAAAAACCCTTTTCCCTTGTCATTGGATTCGTGACCGGTTTATTGACGGGGGGAACGGGGGTATTTGTCATGCCCGCCGTGCCATGGATCCAGTCTTTGGGCTTTGAAAAGGATGAACTGGTACAGGCGCTTGGGATCTCTTTTACGTTTTCGACACTGGCGTTAGCACTGGGCTTGTGGTGGCACAACGCGCTGCCCGTACAATCCCTAAGTTTGTCGGCTTTGGCCATTGTTCCTGCACTTATTGGCCAGTGGATAGGAACCCGTGTGCGAAGAGTTATTTCTCCGCTCGTGTTTAAACGCTGTTTTCTGTTTTGTCTGATCGGGCTTGGCGTAGAGATGATGCTGCGAGCGGCGTGACCTGTGCAGTGACTTTAGGGCGCTCTCATGGCATCGTTCATTCAGCTATTTAGGGTCAAAGGGGGCGTTATGGCATCAGTGGTGTTAAATGAAGAAGAGGACGATCTGGAGTCGAGAATGGCGCTTACTGCGGCGGCAATGGCCGATAAGTCGCGCTCGCGTATGCTGTGCGCCCTGATGGATGGGCGCGCCTGGACTGCAACCGAACTTAGCGCTGTGGCGGATGTGTCTGCGTCGACCGCCAGCGCGCATCTGGCGCGTCTGTGCGAACAACGCTTTGTTGTGGCGCTTGCGCAGGGCAGGCATCGTTATTTTCGCCTTGCGAGTCACGATATCGCCGAACTGCTGGAGCGCCTGATGGGCGTGGCGTGGAGCACATCCGTACCACGAAAAATTACTACGCCGCTAAGCTTGCGGCATGCCCGAACTTGCTACGATCATCTGGCTGGAGAGGTGGCGGTAAGGCTGTTCGATACGCTGGTTTCCCGCCAGTGGTTAACGCCGGATGGCGAAACGCTGACGTTACTTGGACAGGAAAAGCTGGCGCTGATGGGGATTGTCCTCACTGCTGGCTCATCCCGGCGGAAATTAACCTGTGGTTGTCTGGACTGGAGCGAACGACGTTATCATCCCGGCGGCGTGCTTGGCGCATCGCTGCTGCGCTGGTTGATTGAAAAGCAATGGATAAAAACGCAGACAGGCAGCCGCCACGTTACCTTTACCCCACTTGGTGTGCGCAAACTTCAGACGGAGTTTGGCATCCAAACGACACGGTAGATGCCCCATTTTTGCGAAAGCGTTCCCGGAAAAATGTCATATATCTGTCACACTCTGTGGTGATTGATAACAACAAGAGGTCGTAGGGATGAATAAATCGTTAATCGCCGCCGCTGTGGCAGGGGCTGTATTACTGTCCACCGCCGCGCAGGCGCAGACCGCGCCGGAAGGCTATCAGCTTCAACAAGTATTGATGATGAGTCGGCATAACTTACGTGCACCTTTAGCCAATAATGGCAGCGTTCTTGAACAGTCCACCCCCAAACAATGGCCAGAATGGGATGTCCCCGGCGGACAACTCACCACCAAAGGCGGTGTGCTGGAAATCTATATGGGTCACTATATGCGAGAGTGGCTGGCAGAGCAGGGGATGGTGAAATCGGGCGAATGTCCGGCACCGGATACGGTTTATACCTATGCTAACAGCCTGCAGCGCACTGTTGCTACGGCGCAGTTTTTTGTCACGGGGGCTTTCCCGGGGTGTGACGTTCCGGTCCACCATCAGGAAAAAATGGGTACCATGGATCCCACCTTTAACCCGGTGATCACCGATGATTCTGCGGCATTTAGTCAGCAGGCCGTTCAGGCGATGGAGAAAGAGCGTAGCAAAATGCAGCTCAAAGACAGCTATCAGTTGCTTGAGCAAATGACAAACTACAAAGACTCGCCGTCCTGTAAAGAAAAACAGCAATGTTCTCTGACTGATGCGAAAGACACATTCAGTGCTAAGTATCAGCAGGAGCCAGGTGTGTCGGGGCCGCTGAAGGTGGGGAATTCGCTGGTTGATGCCTTCACCTTGCAATATTACGAAGGCTTCCCGATGGACAAGGTTGCCTGGGGCGAGATTAAATCCGATCAACAATGGAAGGTGCTGTCGAAGCTGAAAAACGGCTATCAGGACAGTCTGTTCACCTCCCCGGAAGTGGCGCAGAACGTCGCCAAACCGCTGGTGAAATATATTGATAATGCGCTGGTTACTGAACGCGCGAAAGCACCGAAAATAACTGTGCTGGTGGGACATGACTCAAACATCGCATCGCTGCTCACCGCGCTGGATTTCAAACCATACCAGCTTCACGATCAGAACGAGCGTACGCCGATTGGCGGGAAGATTGTCTTCCAGCGCTGGCATGACAGCAACGCAAATCGTGATCTGATGAAAATCGAGTATGTGTATCAGAGCTCGCAGCAGTTGCGTAATGCAGACGTTCTGACGCTGAAATCCCCGGCGCAGCGCGTAACGCTGGAGCTGAAAGGTTGCCCGATAGATGCGGATGGTTTTTGCCCGATAGATAAGTTCGACAGCGTGCTGAATGAGGCGGCGAAGTAAAAGAAAAACTCCCCCGTGTTCGCGGGGGAGTCTGAGCGCTAGACGTTTTTACGTTCGATAGTCTGTTCACCCCAAAAGAGCGAATCTTTGTCTGTTTTTTCAAAGGCTTTGATGAGTACCTCGTCGCTACCTTCTTCCCAAATTTTTTCCGCCAGTTTTTCGTCATAATTCGCGACTTCAAAAATGGCTTCGGCTATTTCCGGCGATGTATTGCGCAGACTTGCCCATTCACCAACGTGATGAGCTTTCGCTTCTTGAGTTGGCATTCGAATCCTCCTGTTGAAGATTAGCCGTTGAGTTTTACTGCCAGACCCGCGACATATTCACCCTGATAGCGGGCGATAGATAACTCTTCCTGACTTGGCTGACGAGAGCCGTCGCCTCCGGCGATGGTCGTTGCGCCGTAAGGTGTGCCTCCACGAACTTGTGAGACATCAAACAGTTCTTGCGCCGCATAACCGATGGGTACAATCACCATCCCATGGTGGGCAAGTGTTGTCCAGGTTGATGTAATGGTTTGTTCCTGACCGCCGCCAGTGCCTGTTGAGCTGAATACGCTGGCGAGTTTGCCGTAAAGGCCGCCAGAAGCCCACAGTCCGCCAGTCTGGTCGAGGAAGGTGCGCATCTGGCCGGACATATTGCCAAAGCGTGTCGGGGTACCAAAAATAATGGCGTCGTAATCAGCCAGTTCTTGCGGGGTGGCGACTGGTGCGTTTTGGGTTTTGCCGCCAGCCTTGAGGAAAATCTCAGGCTGCATGGTCTCTGGTACGCGCTTAATAATCACTTCCGCGCCATCTACCTTATTTGCGCCTTCTGCGACTGCATGGGCCATAGTTTCAATGTGTCCGTACATGGAATAATAAAGCACCAGAACTTTTGCCATTTTACACTACTCCTCGAGTTAACTGTGTCCGTAGCGATTCGCTACCTCCCTTTAAAGATATGACGTACGGCCAGGAGTGCAAATTTCACAATCACTTCTTTGATTTATAACAATTTTTATAACAACTGTTTTTGTTGCAAAATGATACATTTTTAA
This sequence comes from Citrobacter sp. wls827, assembly GCF_005280875.1. NCBI lineage: Bacteria > Pseudomonadati > Pseudomonadota > Gammaproteobacteria > Enterobacterales > Enterobacteriaceae > Citrobacter > Citrobacter sp. wls827. Next base: position 271,055 of record NZ_SZWR01000019.1, on the reverse strand, counting down.
CCGAGCGGAATTTGGTAGCCATAAGAAAGACTTATTGATTTCATGCCGCGATTATTAACATCTGGCGGCCATTCCTGTTGCAGAATATTACAGTTCGCCGGTTATCCGGTTACTCTTCACTATGCTTAATCCCACGCAGTAAAAATCAGGGCACGGCCCTTGCGCTGCGTGAGGTATCACTCCTCAGTACCTATGCAATATGATGGCTAATCAATGACGGAGGTCAGTAATGGCAAACCATCGGGGCGGTTCCGGCAACTTTGCGGAAGACCGCGAAAGAGCATCAGAAGCAGGTCGAAAAGGTGGCCAGCACAGCGGGGGCAACTTCAAGAATGACCCGCAACGCGCTTCAGAAGCAGGAAAAAAAGGGGGCAAGAATAGTCACGGCAATAACAAATCGTAATTGTCGGGCTGTCTGTTAGAGATATCGTGACGGCTGAGTGTTCAGAGACTG
>NZ_SZWR01000019.1:259938-270530 GCF_005280875.1 Citrobacter sp. wls827 | reverse complement strand
CCGGCGGTTTTTTTTGTCTGCAAGGTTGAACTGTAACAAAACGCAACGCAGACTAATGACATTCAGATAATCGGGTGTCTCATGTCATTACTTTCTCGTTATTCCTTCTCTGTTAAACCCCAGGAGGCGATCCTCATTGTGATCACCATGTTCTGGGGCGGAACGTTTTTGGCTGTGCAATATGCTGTCACGCTGAGCGGTCCCTTTTTCTTTGTCGGCGTGCGTTTTGCCACCGCCGCGCTGGCGGTCGCGATTTTGTCGTTACACACACTGCATAAGCTGACATGGCTGGAAGTCAAAGCAGGGGTGGCAATCGGTATCGCCATTGCGCTGGGCTATAGCCTGCAAACCTGGGGACTACAGTTTATTCCCAGCAGTAAATCGGCGTTTATTACTGCGATGTACGTGCCACTGGTACCGCTTTTACAATGGCTGTGTCTGGGACGTATGCCCGGACTGATGCCGTGTGTCGGCATTGTGCTGGCTTTTATCGGGTTGATTTTTCTTGCCGGACCGGGAGGCAATTTACTGGCTTTAGGCGAAGGCGAGTGGATCACGCTCGCCGGTGCGGTGGCGATTGCGGCAGAAATTATCCTGATTAGCGCGTGGGCGGGAAAAGTGGATGTACGGCGGGTAACGGTAGTGCAACTGGCAACTGCTTCAATCGTAGCGTTTATTGCAATGGCCCCAGCCGGAGAGTCCGTACCGCCGATGTCAACCGGATTGCTGGTTGTGGCGCTGGGGCTGGGGATTTTCAGTGCGATTATCCAGGTCACCATGAACTGGGCGCAGCGCAGCGTTTCGCCGACACGCGCAACGGTAATCTATACCGGTGAGCCTGTATGGGCGGGGATTTTTGGTCGACTCGCAGGGGAACGTCTGCCGCTGCTTGCTCTGTTGGGGGCGGCATTCATTATCATTGGCGTACTGGTCAGCGAACTCAAGTTCAAAAAGAAGAAAGCCGTCCAGCAGGAGGCTCCGCCCGAGTCGCTTTAATTTAACGTTTCAGTGTGCGATTTGTTATGCTGGCGCCCTCAGAACAAGGAGAGGGTGCATGGCTCAAGGCGCAGAGAAAAAAACAGGTAAACGCTCGCAGGCCGTGAGTGCAAAACGCCAGGCTATCTTAACCGCGGCATTAAATGTCTTTTCCCAGTATGGCATTCATGGCACGCGTCTGGAGCAGATTGCGGAACTGGCGGGGGTGTCTAAAACGAATCTGCTTTATTACTACCCTTCTAAAGAAGTGCTCTATATTGCCGTATTACGCCAGATCCTCGATATCTGGCTGGCACCGCTGAAGGCCTTTCGCGAGGACTTTGCGCCACTGTCGGCGATTAAAGAGTACATCCGACTCAAACTGGAAGTGTCCCGTGATTATCCCCAGGCATCGCGACTATTTTGTATGGAAATGCTGGCAGGCGCGCCGTTGTTGATGGCTGAGTTAACTGGCGATCTCAAAACGCTGATTGATGAGAAATCTGCGCTGATTGCTGGGTGGATTAAAAGCGGGAAGCTGGCGCCGGTCGATCCGCATCATCTGATTTTTATGATTTGGGCTTCAACCCAGCATTACGCCGATTTTGCCCCACAGGTGGAGGCGGTGACGGGCGCAACGCTGCGTGATGAAGCCTTTTTTAACCAAACCGTTGAGAGCGTGCAGCGGATGATTATTGAAGGGATCCGCGTGCGTTAACCTGCCGGCGGTAACGGACAGCTTAAATCACCTTCTTCGCACTGTAAGAGCGAGGCGAGAAACGCTTCGCGCTCGTTGGTTTTGTCCGTTAAACACTGGCTGGTGATCATCGACTGTATGCTGCCGCCTTCCGTGCCTGAACTGATCAATGCGCAGTCCGCATCGCGCAGGGTAATCCATGCGACCTGTGCTTTTTTCAGTAAATCACGTTGGGTGGGGGCGGCGCGCTTCAGTGCATTCTGATAAGTATCATTTAGCTTTGCGTCGGCCGTCTTATACTGCTCAGCGGCGCAGGTATTCATTTCAATTTGGTTGTTTGCGTTGGCGCAGTCATCCGCCAGTGCGTGACTGCTTAGCAGCAGTGCGGCACAGGTCAGTACAATTCGTTTCATGCTTCCCTCTGGCTTCATAAAAAAGGCTCCGTTGCCGGAGCCTTAATTAACCACAACCTTAGCCGATTGTCATCAGGCTGGCGTTCCCCCCGGCAGCGGCAGTATTGACGCTCAGGGAACGTTCAATGTACAGCCTCTCCAGCAGAATATTGCTTTCGCCACGGGCAAAGCCCTGGACCGAAACAATCGCCCCTTCGCGGGCTGCCACAGATTCGCACAATGCGCGAAGCTGATCGGAATCGCCGTGGAAAATAACGGCATCAAACGGCTGCGAGGTGATGTTGTCCGCTTTGGCAAACTGAATACGCCCGGAAACCGCAGTTGGCAGACGTTTTGCCAGGTCGCGATGGAATGCATCATCAGGCCACAAGATTAAGCTACCAACGGAAGCCACCGCGGCAACCTGTACCAGTGCATCCTGCTCATCATCGGCGATACACAGCACGCTTTCGCGCGGCAACAGCGTCCAGGTATTGCGCTCGCCGGTTGGTCCTGGCAGCAAACGCTGGGTACCGGCCTGTGCCAGTTCGCCAAACTGCTGACAGAGCGCATGCAGCGACGGGCGATCGATTGCCCATGCGGTGAGTGCTTCCAGCGGTTGAATCAGCGCTGATTTAAGCTGTGCATCGACAGGATAGTCTGCATCCTGACGCGCAAGCGTAATGCCTAACGCATTTTCCGGACGGTTAGCCAGCAGGCGGTACAGATACAGCGGTCCACCCGCTTTTGGTCCGGTGCCTGACAAGCCTTCGCCACCGAATGGCTGTACGCCGACAACGGCACCGACCATATTGCGGTTAACGTACAGGTTACCCACATGCGCCGATCCCGTGACCTGGGCGATGGTTTCATCGATACGCGTGTGCACGCCCAGCGTCAGACCGTAGCCGGAGGCATTAATTTGCTCAATCAGGCTGCCCAGATTATTACGGGTGTAACGCACGACGTGCAGTACCGGACCAAACACCTCTTTTTGTAATTCATCGAAGCTTTCCAGCTCAATAAGCGTCGGGGCGATAAAGGTACCGGTTTGCCATTCCCGCGCATCGTCGCTATTTTCGCGCACGGCCTGGAACACCGGACGCCCTTTGGCGCGCATGGCCTGAATATGGCGCTCAATATTGGCTTTGGCTTCTTCATCGATAACCGGTCCAATATCGGTGGTCAGGCGGCCCGGGTTACCCATGCGGCATTCCGCCATCGCGCCGCGCAGCATTTTCAGCGTATGGTCGGCTACATCGTCCTGCAGACACAGGACGCGAAGCGCGGAGCAGCGCTGCCCGGCGCTGTCAAAGGCAGAGGCCAGAACGTCGACCACGACTTGTTCCGTCAATGCGGAGGAGTCGACAATCATTGCGTTCATCCCACCGGTTTCGGCGATAAGCGGGATTGGACGCCCCTGCGCATCGAGACGAGTCGCGATATTGCGTTGTAACAGCGTGGCGACTTCCGTGGAGCCGGTAAACATCACGCCGCGAACGCGCTCATCGGAAGTGAGCTGCGCCCCGACCGTTTCACCCTGACCAGGCAACAGTTGCACCACGCCCGGCGGGACTCCCGCTTCAAGCAAGATTGCGATGCCCTGGGCGGCAATCAGTGGGGTTTGCTCCGCAGGTTTCGCCAGCACGCTATTGCCCGCCGCCAGTGCGGCAGCAATCTGTCCGGTGAAAATAGCCAGCGGGAAGTTCCAGGGGCTGATACAGACCACCGGGCCTAACGGACGATGGGTTTCATTATCGAAGTCATCGCGGACCTGACCGGCATAATAGTGCAGGAAGTCTACCGCTTCGCGCACTTCCGCAATGGCGTTGCTGAAGGTTTTACCCGCTTCTCGCACCAGGATGCCAATCAACTGCTGCATCTGACCTTCCATCAGCACGGCGGCACGATGCAAAATAGCGGCGCGCTCTTGGGGCGGTGTAGCAAACCAGATTGGGGCATTATTGACGGCGTTCTGCAACGCCTGCTCCACTTCGCTGTGAGTCGCTTCACGCACGTAACCGACAATGTCTTTCGGTTCGGCCGGGTTGACGACGGGCGTCATTTCACCGTCAGCGACCGGTTGTTCAAGCATTGGTTTGGCGTGCCATTTTTGCAGCGCGCTATTGAGCAGGGCAGAGGACAGCGAGGCCAGACGATGTTCGTTAGCTAAATCCAGTCCGCCTGAGTTTTCCCGGCCTTTACCGTACAGGTCACGCGGCAGGGCAATCTTCGGATGCGGCAGCCCGGCCTGACCTTCCTGCTGTGCCAGTTTTTCAACGGCTTCGACAGGGTCGGCAACCAGTTCATCCAGCGGAAGGGTGGTGTCTGCAATACGGTTGACGAATGAGGTGTTGGCGCCGTTTTCCAGCAGACGACGCACCAGGTACGCCAGCAGCGTTTCGTGCGTGCCGACCGGCGCATAAATGCGGCATGGACGGTTCAGTTTGCCATCAGCGACTTTGCCGGTGACCTGTTCATACAGCGGTTCACCCATACCATGCAGACACTGGAACTCATACTGACCTGGATAGTAGTTTTGACCCGCTAACTGATAAATGGCCGCCAGCGTATGGGCGTTGTGGGTGGCGAACTGTGGGTAGATCAGATTCGGTACAGCAAGCAGTTTTTTCGCACAGGCCAGATAGGAAACGTCGGTGTACACCTTACGGGTATAGACCGGATAACCTTCCAGACCGTCCATTTGCGCACGTTTGATTTCGCTATCCCAGTAGGCGCCCTTAACCAGGCGGATCATCAGGCGACGGCGGCTGCGCGTGGCGAGGTCAATCAGGTAGTCGATAACATACGGGCAGCGCTTCTGGTAGGCCTGGATAACAAAACCGATACCGTTCCAGCCCGCCAGCTCAGGTTCAAAGCACAGTTTTTCCAGCAGATCGAGGGAGATTTCCAGTCGGTCTGCCTCTTCAGCATCGATATTGATACCGATGTCATACTGGCGTGCCAGCAGGGTCAGCGACTTCAGGCGCGGATAAAGCTCATCCATCACGCGGTCATACTGCGCGCGGCTATAACGCGGATGCAACGCCGACAGCTTGATAGAAATGCCCGGCCCTTCATAGATGCCGCGACCATTTGAGGCTTTACCAATGGCGTGGATTGCCTGTTGGTACGAAACCATATAAGCCTGGGCATCAGCGGCGGTTAGAGCCGCTTCACCCAGCATGTCATAAGAGTAGCGGAAACCTTTTTCTTCCAGTTTACGCGCGTTAGCCAGCGCTTCGGCGATAGTCTCTCCGGTGACAAACTGCTCCCCCATCAAACGCATCGCCATGTCGACGCCTTTACGCACCAGTGGTTCACCGCTCTTGCCGATAATACGGTTGAGTGAGCGTGAAAGGCTGGCTTCATTATGCGTAGAAACCAGACGACCGGTAAACAACAGCCCCCAGGTCGCCGCGTTGACGAAAAGTGACGGACTGCGTCCAATGTGCGACTGCCAGTTGCCGTTGCTGATTTTGTCGCGGATTAACGCATCGCGGGTTGCCTTATCAGGAATACGCAGCAAGGCTTCCGCCAGACACATCAGCGCGACGCCTTCCTGTGAAGAAAGGGAGAACTCCTGCAATAAACCCTGAACCATCCCTGCGCGCCCGCTGGCGGTCTTCTGGTTGCGCAGTTTGTCTGCCAACTGATAGGCCAGTTTATGGGCCTGCTCTGCGATGGGTTGCGGCAGACGAGCCTGCTCCATCAGCATCGGCACTGCGTCGGTTTCGGCGCGGCGGTACGCGGCGGTGATTGCTGCGCGGGAAACAGACTGCGGCAGGATCTGCTCGGCAAATTCAAGGAAAGGCTGGTGCGCTTCATTTTGTTGCGCAGTGGATTCCTCGCTCTCATTTGCCGCACCCGCCAGCAGAGCAGGCAGCTCCGGAAGCGCATCATCATTTTCCAGTCTTTCGAGATAATTAAAGATGGCCTGTTTGATAAGCCAATGCGGCGTGCGATCGATTCGTGATGCTGCTGTTTTAATCCGCTCGCGCGTAGCGTCGTCCAGTTTAACCCCCATCGTGGTGGTTCCCATGCCATTTACTCCTGTTGTACTGAAATACGGGTCTGATAGTTACCGAGAAATATCCACTATGTTGCAACTTTGTGCAACCGTGTTAAATGTGACTTGGTTTGCAAGCTTGGAAATGAATGAAATGTTAATAAAAATGAGTCTTATGATGTGGGCTGTAAAAATTACAGAATCTTTTTCTCTGCGGTAGTTAACACTTTTAAAAGGTGCAACCGAAAAAAATGTGAGAGAGTGCAACCTACAGAAAAATGCTATCTACTCTGGATCAAATTTGATGTAAATGGTGTGTTAAATCGATTGTGAATAACCATCGCTTCCGGCAGGATACGGTCGCCCTGGTCAACATAGATATCTTTGCCACGTTCCGGCAGGGTAATAAAACGGCAAGCCACGGCATTGCTGATACATAATTTTGGAGAGTTTTGATGGCTATTAGCACACCGATGTTAGTGACATTCTGTGTCTATATTTTCGGCATGATATTGATAGGGTTTATTGCTTGGCGTTCGACCAAAAACTTTGACGATTATATTCTGGGTGGACGCAGTCTGGGTCCGTTCGTAACGGCGTTGTCCGCCGGGGCATCTGACATGAGCGGCTGGCTGCTGATGGGGCTGCCTGGCGCGATTTTCCTGTCGGGGATTTCAGAAAGTTGGATCGCTATCGGTCTGGTATTAGGGGCATGGATCAACTGGAAACTGGTGGCCGGGCGTTTACGTGTACACACCGAATACAATAACAATGCGCTGACGTTGCCGGATTATTTTACCGGCCGTTTTGAAGATAAAAGTCGTATCCTGCGAATTATCTCCGCGCTGGTTATTCTGCTGTTTTTCACCATCTATTGTGCTTCAGGGATTGTGGCAGGGGCGCGTCTGTTTGAAAGCACCTTTGGCATGAGCTACGAAACCGCGCTGTGGGCGGGCGCGGCCGCGACGATCATTTATACCTTTATTGGTGGTTTCCTGGCTGTTAGCTGGACCGATACCGTCCAGGCCAGCCTGATGATCTTTGCTCTGATCCTGACACCGGTGATGGTAGTCATTGGCGTGGGTGGATTCGACGATTCGCTGGAAGTGATTAAACAAAAGAGCATTGAGAACGTGGACATGTTCAAAGGGCTGAATTTTGTTGCCATCATTTCCCTGATGGGCTGGGGTCTGGGCTACTTTGGTCAGCCGCATATTCTGGCGCGCTTTATGGCGGCAGATTCTCACCATAGCATTGTCCACGCACGTCGCATTAGTATGACCTGGATGATTCTGTGTCTGGCTGGCGCGGTTGCCGTTGGGTTCTTCGGCATTGCTTACTTCAATAACAACCCGTCGTTGGCGGGTGCCGTGAACCAGAATGCTGAGCGTGTGTTTATTGAACTGGCGCAGATCCTGTTCAATCCATGGATTGCCGGTATTCTGCTGTCTGCGATCCTCGCTGCGGTTATGTCGACGCTGAGCTGCCAGCTGCTGGTATGCTCCAGTGCGATTACCGAAGATTTGTACAAAGCGTTCCTGCGTAAAAATGCCAGCCAGAAAGAGCTGGTATGGATTGGGCGTATCATGGTGCTGGTCGTGGCGCTGGTGTCCATCGCGCTGGCGGCAAATCCAGAGAACCGCGTGCTGGGTCTGGTGAGCTACGCCTGGGCTGGCTTTGGTGCTGCCTTTGGTCCGGTTGTTCTGTTCTCCGTAATGTGGTCGCGTATGACCCGTAACGGCGCACTGGCAGGGATGGTCATTGGTGCAGTGACGGTTATCGTCTGGAAGCAGTTTGCCTGGTTGGGCCTGTATGAAATCATCCCGGGCTTCGTGTTCGGCAGCATCGGGATTGTGGTCTTCAGTCTGTGGGGGAAAGCGCCATCAGCAGCAATGCAGAAACGTTTTGCCGAGGCTGATGCGCATTATCATTCAGCACCGCCGTCGCGTTTGCAGGAAGAATAATCAGCCTCTGTCCTCAAGCCCGCCGTGTGCGGGCTTTTTTATTGACCCGGTCGTAAAACCGTCATAACCGTTACCTACCTAACCTTTTACATTCAGTCATCATTCTCAAAACATTCTGCTTGAGTTTTTCTTTGCTGTAATGATAATCACTATCACTGTAATTTACTTTTCTTTGCATCAGTTGACTGAGAATAACGTTAAAGGGTACTTCGCATGTTTGTTCCATTTCTAATTATGTTGCGCGAAGGGTTAGAGGCCGCGCTGATTGTCAGCCTGATTGCCAGCTACCTGAAACGGACTCAGCGTGGTCGATGGATTGGTGTGATGTGGATTGGTGTGTTGCTGGCGGCGGCGTTGTGCCTGGCGTTAGGCATTTTCATCAACGAAACCACCGGTGAATTTCCGCAAAAAGAACAGGAGCTGTTTGAAGGCATCGTGGCGCTCATTGCCGTGGTGATCCTGACCTGGATGGTCTTCTGGATGCGTAAAGTATCGCGCAACGTCAAAGTACAACTGGAACAGGCTGTCGATAACGCGTTACAGAAAGGCAATCATCATGGCTGGGCGCTGGTGATGATGGTCTTTTTTGCCGTTGCCCGTGAAGGGCTGGAGTCTGTCTTCTTCCTGCTGGCGGCATTTCAGCAGGATGTGGGTATCTGGCCACCGCTAGGTGCGATGCTGGGACTGGCTACCGCAGTGGTACTGGGTTATCTGATTTATCTCGGTGGGATTCGCCTCAATCTCGGGGCTTTCTTTAAATGGACCAGCCTGTTCATTTTGTTGGTTGCCGCAGGCCTTGCTGCGGGGGCCATTCGTGCATTCCACGAAGCCGGGTTATGGAATCATTTCCAGGACGTGGCGTTTGACCTGAGCAGTGTGCTGTCGACGCATTCGCTGTTTGGCACATTAATGGAAGGGATCTTCGGTTATCAGGAAGCGCCAAGCGTTAGTGAAGTCGCTGTCTGGTTTATCTACCTGATACCGGCGTTGATTATGTTTGCACTACCGCCGCGTTCAGGCACTACGGCATCGCGTACCGCACCTTGATAAAAACGCGATGCAGAATACTTTTTAGTTACAACATACTTATTTATAGGGATAGGTTATGACGTTTAATTTTCGCCGTAGTGCGCTGCAGTTGGGTATTGCCGCGCTGTTTGCATCCGCTTTTTCTGCACAAGCCGCCGATATTCCGCAGGTGAAAGTCACGGTTAACGACAAACAGTGTGAACCGATGACGATCACGGTTAACGCCGGGAAAACGCAGTTCATCATCCAGAACCACAGCCAGAAAGCGCTGGAGTGGGAAATTCTTAAAGGCGTTATGGTGGTTGAAGAGCGCGAAAACATTGCACCAGGCTTTAGCCAGAAAATGACCGCTAACCTGCAGCCAGGCGAATATGATATGACCTGCGGTCTGCTGACCAACCCGAAAGGCAAGCTGATCGTGAAGGGGACTGCAACGGCAGATGCCGCGCACAGCGACGCTCTGCTGAGCCTGAGTGGTGCAATTACTGAATACAAAGCCTATGTAACGGCAGAAACCGCGCAACTGGTGACAGGCACGAAAGCCTTCACGGATGCCATTAAAGCAGGCGATCTGGAGAAAGCCAAATCGCTGTATGCGCCAACCCGCCAGCATTATGAGCGTATTGAACCAATTGCCGAATTGTTCTCCGATCTCGACGGCAGCATTGATGCGCGTGAAGATGATTATGAGCAAAAAGCCGCCGATCCGAAATTCACCGGCTTCCACCGCCTGGAGAAAGCGCTGTTTGGCGACAATACCACTAAAGGTATGGACAAGTACGCCGACCAATTAAACAGTGATGTTCTTGACCTGCAAACGCGTATTAGCGAGCTGGCTTTCCCACCGTCTAAAGTGGTTGGCGGAGCAGCAGGGCTGATTGAAGAAGTTGCTGCCAGCAAAATCAGTGGGGAAGAAGATCGCTACAGCCATACCGATCTGTGGGATTTCCAGGCCAACGTCGATGGTGCGCAGAAAATTGTCGATCTCCTGCGTCCTCAATTACAAAAATCCAATGCTGAACTGCTGGCGAAGGTGGATGCGAACTTCAAAAAAGTCGATACCATTCTGAGCAAGTACCGTACCAAAGACGGTTTTGAAACCTATGACAAACTGACCGATGCCGATCGCAATGCGCTGAAAGGGCCAATCACGACGCTGGCGGAAGACTTGTCGCAATTACGCGGTGTTCTGGGTCTGGATTAAGCACTATGCAGCAAGAAAATGAAAACGGCGTGAGCGAACCGTCACGCCGACGTTTACTGAAAGGGATGGGCGCCCTGGGTGGGGCGCTGGCGCTGGCGGGTGGATGCCCGGTCGCTCACGCGCAAAAAACGCAAAGCGCGCCGGGAACACTGTCACCTGATGCACGCAGTGAACAACAACCGTTTTATGGCCAGCACCAGGCCGGGATCCTGACGCCGCAGCAAGCCTCAATGATGCTGGTGGCGTTTGATGTGCTCGCCAGTGATAAGGCTGATCTTGAGCGTCTGTTTCGTTTACTAACCAGCCGGTTTGCGTTTCTAAC
>NZ_SZWR01000019.1:238819-259892 GCF_005280875.1 Citrobacter sp. wls827 | reverse complement strand
TGGGCCGGCGCCAGAAACGCCGAATCCACGTTTACCGCCAATGGATTCCGGTATTCTTGGGGCATACATAGCGCCGGATAATCTGACGATGACGCTGTCGGTTGGCTCTTCACTGTTTGATGATCGCTATGATCTGAAAGCACAGATGCCGAAAAAACTGCAAAAAATGACGCGTTTTCCGAATGACTCACTGGATGCTGCGTTATGTCATGGCGATTTGCTGTTGCAGATTTGCGCCAACACGCAGGACACCGTTATCCATGCGCTGCGCGATATCATTAAGCACACGCCTGATCTGCTCAGCGTGCGCTGGAAGCGGGAAGGGTTTATTTCCGACCACGCCGCACGCAGTAAAGGTAAAGAGACACCTGTCAATTTGCTGGGATTTAAGGATGGAACCGCGAATCCCGACGCAGCCAATGCAACGCTGATGCAAAACGTGGTGTGGGTCACTGCGGAGCAGGGGGAACCGGCATGGGCACAAGATGGTAGCTATCAGGCCGTCAGGCTCATCCAGTTCCGCGTGGAATTCTGGGACCGTACGCCGCTTAAAGAGCAGCAAACGATTTTCGGCCGCGATAAACATACCGGCGCACCGCTGGGTATGCAGCACGAGCATGATGTGCCGGATTACGCCAACGATCCCGAAGGCGAGGTAATTGCACTCGACAGCCATATCCGTCTGGCAAATCCGCGCACCAAAGAGACTGACTCCAGTTTGATGATGCGCCGTGGCTACAGCTATTCGCTCGGCGTGACCAATTCTGGTCAACTGGATATGGGACTGTTGTTTGTTTGCTATCAGCACGACCTGGAAAAAGGGTTTTTGACGGTGCAGAAACGCCTGAACGGTGAAGCGCTTGAGGAGTATGTCAAACCTATTGGTGGGGGATACTTCTTTGCCTTGCCGGGCGTCAAAACTGCAGACCATTATCTGGGACAGGCCCTGCTCGAAGCATGATGATTGTGCCCCGCAGTGCGGCGGGGCATTTCCTGACACTCTGATGAATGAAAAAATTATTTTTCATGATCGGCGGCGACTGAAATAATTCTGTCATCTCTCTGCAAGAGACTGTTGCTGGCGATAAGATGAAATTAAGTTAACAATAAGTAAAAATATTGTTGCATTAACGAAGGGTTATGATGTAATTATAAGTAATAGCGGTAGTTCCCGGCGGTGATAGTCGTTCACTATGGAGATCGCGAATGGAAAAGTCCTGTACTGGACATGTTTTTCAACGTTATTGCAGTCCCTTACGCGGACGTTTCTCTTCCGGTAGCCATCTCGTCACCGTTAAATCTCTCTCCCTTTCACTTCTTATCCTTGTAACTGACACCCTGTACGGTGCGCGTAGCCGTGTATGGCGTCTTATCCGAAGGCAGGCAATGGCTTACAAGGAAGCCAACCCTCAGATGTTCGTGCGCATAATCGTGCCGCCAACGGCGCGTGTGATGTATACCTACAACTCAAGGTGCTATCCATGGGAAGACAAAAAGCAGTGATCAAAGCTCGTCGCGAAGCAAAACGTGTGCTGAGGCGGGATTCGCGTAGCCATAAACAGCGCGAAGATGAATCGGTCACCTCGCTTGTGCAGATGGGCGGCGTAGAAGCGATTGGTATGGCGCGTGATAGCCGCGACGCCACACCGATCACGGCGCGAAATGAAGCTCAGGCGCACTACCTGAATGCTATCGAGAGCAAGCAGCTGATCTTCGCCACCGGTGAAGCCGGGTGTGGTAAAACCTGGATCAGCGCGGCGAAAGCAGCAGAAGCCCTGATCCACAAAGATGTGGACAGGATCATTGTAACCCGTCCAGTTCTGCAAGCTGATGAAGACCTCGGCTTCTTACCTGGGGATGTCTCCGAGAAGTTCGCTCCCTATTTTCGTCCGGTTTATGACGTGCTGGTAAAACGTCTGGGAGCCTCCTTTATGCAATATTGCCTGCGACCTGAGATTGGTAAGGTAGAAATCGCGCCGTTCGCGTATATGCGGGGACGTACATTTGAAAATGCTGTTGTTATTCTGGATGAGGCTCAGAATGTGACTGCTGCGCAAATGAAGATGTTTTTGACTCGCCTCGGAGAGAATGTGACGGTGATTGTGAATGGGGATATTACCCAGTGCGATCTCCCCGCTCATGTTCGTTCAGGGCTAAGCGATGCGCTGGCCCGTTTCGAAGAAGATGACATGATTGGGATCGTTCGATTCAACAAAGATGATTGCGTTCGCTCGGCACTGTGTCAGCGGACGCTCAATGCTTACAATTGATCTGTTTTGCGTCTTCAAGGCCCGGGAAACCGGGCTTTGTTTTTTGTACCCCTATGAGCACAACGGACTGATGGCGTGGCCAACATTGTTGGTGAGGTCAGGTGTTCACGTTGTATCCCGCATGGGAAAATAGCTATAAAAAAGCCGCTGGTCGCGGCTTTTTAAATAAAACTGAGGTTACTGTGGGAACCACTGGTCACTGATTTTCTGGTACGTGCCGTCCGCTTTGATGGCGGCCAGCGCACTGTTCAGTTTTTCCAGCAGTGCTTTGTTATCCGGGCGAACAGCAATGCCAAGACCCGTACCAAAGTATTGCGGATCGGTGACTTTTGCCGTTGCAGTACCTAACTGTGGATTAGTTTTCAGCCACTCATTGACGACGGCAGTGTCGCCAAATACGCCATCAATACGGCCATTTTTCAGGTCGATAATCGCATTCTGATAGCTGTCGTAGGCCACGGTTTTTACTTCAGGATGTTTGTCCTGCAGGTATTTCTGGTGCGTGGTGCCGTTTTCCATCCCAATACGTTTGCCTTTCAGATCATCAAAGCTTTTATAGGTGTCTTTCTTCGCAATTACCAGCGCTGAGTTGGCATAGTACGGCTGGGTGAAGGAAACCTGCTTGCTACGTTCAGGCGTGATGTCCATGCCGGAAATCACCGCATCATATTTCTTGAATTTCAGCGCGGGGATCAGGCTATCGAAAGCGTGATTGGTGAAAGTACAGTCTGCCTGCATTTGTTTGCACAGTGCCGTTGCCAGGTCGATGTCAAAACCGACAATTTTATTGCTGGCGTCCAGCGACTCAAATGGCGGGTAAGTCGCTGATACACCGAAATTAATTTTATCTGCAGCTGAGGCGCCAGCGGCGAAAGTAGCAAGTAATGCGGCCAGTACTAACTTTTTCATGGTGGAACTCCCGTCTGTCAATCTTATGATTATTTACCGTGTCTGCGGCGTGGATTAACAATGCCATTTAATGAATTTATATGCAATAAAAATGATTAAGTATTTTTATTGATGTAAAAAAAGACGGGCTATTGTGAGACTTGCCCGTCTTGTGTTTTTAGGTTTATGCAGTTATTTGGCTTAATTACGCTGTTCAAACGCCAGCGCTTTACGTTCGATTAAGCGCATCATCAGCGTCAGCAAGCCGTTGACGATCAGGTAAATCACGCCGGCTGCGCCGAAAACCATCACGTCATAAGTGCGACCGTACAGCAACTGGCTATAGCCCATTACTTCCATGAGCGTGATGGTGTATGCCAATGAGGTACTTTTAAAGACCAGCACCACTTCGTTGGAATACGAGGAGAGGGCGCGTTTAAAGGCGTACGGCAGCAGAATGGCCAGCGTATCCTTCTTGCTCATCCCCAGCGCACCACAGGACTGCCACTGGCCTTCCGGGATTGCTCGAATCGCACCGTAAAACAGTTGCGTGGTATAGGCCGCACTGTTTAAGGACAGCGCGATTAACGCGCACAGCCACGGTTCTGACAGCAAATGCCAGAGCACCGGATATTCCTGCAGCGCAGGGAACTGCCCTGGTCCGTAGTAGATCAGGAAAATTTGCACCAGCAGCGGTGTACCGGTAAACAACGTGATATAGGCGCGAACCAGCCAGACCACAATCGGCGTCTTAAGCGTCAGGATGACAGTGAAAATCAGCGCCAACACCAGAGCAACTACGATGGAGGCGACCGTCAGCGTCAGGCTGGTATGCAGCCCTTTCAACAATTCAGGTAAATACTCAAGCATCAGCCCGGTCTCCGCTCAAAACGTGTCGCGCGCAGGTCAATGCGTTTGAGAATGTACTGACTCACCAGTGTAATCACCAGGTAAATAGCGGCCGCCACAATGTACCAGGTAAAGGGTTCCTGGGTACGGGTAGCGATGCTCTTGGTTTGCAGCATCAGATCGTTCACGCTGATAAGGCTGACCAGCGCGGTATCTTTCAGCAATACCAGCCACTGGTTACCGAGCCCCGGCAGCGCGTGACGCCACATCTGCGGCATCACCAGGCGAAAGAAGATCGCGGTTTTAGATAAACCCAATGCCTGACCTGACTCCCATTGCCCGAGTGGTACGGCCTTCAGCGCGCCACGCAGCGTTTGCGACGCGTAAGCGGCATACAGCAATGACAGCGCAATCACACCGCACAGGAACGGGCTGACGTCGAAGTTTTCGATCTGCATCTGCACTGGGATTTGTACAAACCCGAGATTGATCGTAAAGCCATCGGCCAGCGTCAGCAGCAGTTGTGAGGAGCCGAAATAGATAAACAGAACCACCAGAATTTCTGGTAACCCGCGCAGAATGGTGACCAGCGCTGAACCTGCCCATGCCACCGGGCGCCATTTTACTGACTCCCAGACGGCAAAAAACATGGCGAGCGCAAGGCCAATGATCAGCGCACAAACGGCAAGGCCGACGGTCATCCCGGCGGCGCTTGCTAAAGGAAAAAATTCATTCATCAAATATTACTTCTGGAACCATTTGTTGTAGATGGTCTCGTAAGTCCCATCTTTCTTCACTTTTTCCAACGCAGCGTTAAATTTCTGCTGCAGCTCGGTATTGCCCTGGCGCACAGCAATGCCCAGACCGGTACCGAAGTAATCTTTATCCGTGACTTTGTCGCCAACCGCGGCCAGTTTCGGATTGTCTTTCAGCCATTCCGTTACTACTGCGGTATCACCAAAGACGCCGTCAATACGACCGTTTTGCAGATCGAGTTTGGCATTCTGATAACTGTCATACGGCACGGTAGTCACTTCCGGATGTTTATCCATGATGAATTTCTGGTGCGTAGTACCGTTTTGAACACCGACTTTTTTGCCTTTCAGCTGCTCAATGCTGGTGTATTTACCCTGTTGGCCAACAAACAGCGCAGAGTTGTCGTAATACGGGGTGGTGAACAGAACCTGTTTTTCACGTTCAGGCGTGATGTCCATACCGGCCATCACCGCGTCAAAACGACGGAATTTCAGGCTCGGGATCAGGCTGTCGAAGGCCTGATTGGTGAAGGTACATGTGGCGTCAATCTCTTTACATAGCGCATTCGCCAGATCAACGTCAAAGCCTACGATCTTGTTGTTAGCATCGATCGATTCAAATGGAGGATAAGACGCTTCGGTGGCGAAACGAATGGTTTGGGCTGCGGTAGCGGAAAGGCTAAAACCTGCGATTAGCGCGGCAATCAGAACTTTTTTCATTGTATTGTCCCGAATCTTAGTGAGAAAGATAGTTTTTAAACGCTTCGGTTTGCGGGTTGGCAAAGCAGCTCGCATCCCCAAACTCGACGATATGACCGTTTTCCATGTACACCACGCGACTGGCCGTTTTACGAGCAACTTCCACTTCGTGGGTGACGATCACCTGAGTAATATTGGTTTCTGCCAGCTCACGAATGATGCTGACGATTTGGGCGGTAATTTCCGGATCAAGCGCTGCGGTAGGCTCATCAAACAGCAATACCTGTGGCTCCATCATCAACGCGCGGGCAATAGCCACACGCTGCTGCTGGCCGCCGGAGAGATGCAGCGGATAGCGATCGCTGTATGGCTTCAGGCGCAGACGTTCCAGCAGTTTCTCGGCGCGCGCCATCGCTTGCTCTTTTGTCAGACCGAGTACGCGGCAGGGCGCTTCAATCAGGTTCTGCACCACCGTGAGATGCGGCCAAAGATTATATTGCTGAAAGACCATGCCCACGTTTTGACGCAGATCCCGAATGGCTTTATCTGACGGGGTTTTCGTGAAGTCGAAACGGTTACCCGCAATAGAGAGCGTGCCCGAGCGCGGCATCTCAAGCAGGTTGAGTACGCGCAGTAGCGAGCTTTTCCCGGCTCCACTTGGGCCAAGTAACACCAGTGTTTCACCCTGAGGGCAATCCAGCGTGATATCGAACAGCGCCTGATGTGCGCCGTAGAAGCAGTTAATGCCGTTTAATTGAATACTCATTGACACTCGATACTGGCAGTCTGATAGCTATTGAAGCCGCAGATACTACCTTTGACAGAATAGTTATGCAATATTTATGCGTTAAAAGTTAAATGCAAACCGCATTCTTATCTAAAAATAGCACAAAATAGCGGGGCTACCAGTGGGCAAGAATAATTGTCGGCATTCTATGCAGAATGCCAGACAATTTAAGGGGTTTATGATTTTGACGGTGAATGGGGCAGTTAGCGGTTTTCGACAGACTGGCGCAACGTCCCGGCTGGCGCGTGTACGCTGCCGCCCAGATAACGCACATCATCGATCACCCAGCACTGGCCTTCGCGGATCATCAGCACTTCATCGCGCCAGCTCTGATCGCCTTGTTTGAGTTCGACGCGCAGCGGAATATTGCGTGCATCGCTATTCGGAATGGTTGATGCGCTGGCGACGCTGGCGCTATCTGGTAATGTGGCACGACTGGAGAACGGATCGCTGTTAAACAGAGCGCGATGCGCGTTATCACGGCTGGCATCGTTCAGCAGTTTTGCCAGGTTGTCGCTGAGGTATGGGCGCAGGGCGGTAAGATCGTTGTTTCGATGCTGAATACGGTAATCATAGAATTGTTGAGCCACGCTGTCTGGCCCACCTTCTACGCATGAACCGCTACGCGCGCCGTTATCTTTATAAACCGGCGTCACGGTAGTACAGGCGCTGAGAAGGAGTGCACAGGGAACCAGCAGAGAGAGTTTCGAGTAGCGCATAATGATTTCCTTATTAGCTTTCTACTATTAGTGTTCTACGTTGATAGAATATATCCTTTCAATGATAGTGGATCGGTTCGATAATGCTTTTGAGATCGTGCTCTTAGCGCAAAAAGGAGATTAACCATGCAGTTTTCGACTACCCCTACGCTGGAAGGGCAGAGCATCGTGGAATACTGCGGTGTTGTTACTGGCGAAGCCATTTTAGGCGCGAATATCTTCCGCGATTTTTTCGCCGGCATTCGCGATATTGTCGGCGGTCGCTCCGGCGCGTATGAAAAAGAGCTGCGTAAAGCGCGTGAAATTGCTTTCCAGGAGTTGGGCGAACAGGCGAAAGCGCTGGGTGCTGATGCGGTGGTCGGTATTGATATTGATTACGAAACCGTGGGCAAAGACGGCAGTATGCTGATGGTGAGCGTCAGCGGCACGGCGGTGAAAACTCGCCGATGAAGCGTCTGTTGTGTCTGCTGGCATTTACGCTGTTGCTGGTGGGATGTGCTGGCGAAAAAGGGATTGTCGACAAAGACGGGTATCAGTTAGATACCCGCCGTCAGGCACAGGCTGCTTATCCGCGCATTAAAGTACTGGTTATCCATTACACGGCCGATGATTTTGACTCTTCTCTGGCTACGCTGACCGATAAAAACGTCAGCTCGCACTATCTGATCCCGGCTGTGCCGCCGCTCTACCACGGCAAACCGCGTATCTGGCAACTGGTGCCGGAAAAAGATCTGGCCTGGCATGCGGGGATTAGCTTCTGGCGTGGCGCTACGCGTATTAACGATACCTCAATTGGCATTGAGCTGGAAAACCGCGGCTGGCAAAAATCGGCAGGGATAAAATATTTTGCGCCGTTTGAGCCCGCGCAGATTCAGGCGTTGATCCCATTGGCGAAAGATATTATCGCCCGCTACGACATCAAACCGCAGAACGTGGTAGCCCATGCGGACATCGCCCCGCAACGAAAGGACGATCCCGGACCGCTTTTCCCATGGAAAGTGTTGGCCGAACAGGGCATTGGCGCGTGGCCGGATGCTCAGCGTGTGGCGTTTTATCTTGCCGGGCGAGCGCCTCATACGCCGGTAGCAACCGCATCTTTACTCGATCTGCTGTCGCGCTACGGCTATGAGGTAAAATCTGATATGACGCCGCGCGAACAGCAGCGGGTGATTATGGCCTTCCAGATGCATTTCCGCCCGACGCTGTGGAACGGCGTGGCGGATGCAGAAACTCAGGCGATTGCCGAAGCGTTACTGGAGAAATACGGGCAGGGTTAACGCAGAACACCAATGCCTGATGGCGCTTCGCTTATCAGGCCTACGGCTAATTTGGGCTGGTTTTTTGTAGGCCGGATAAGGCGCTTGCGCCGCCATCCGGCAATGGTTAACGCGGCAGCTTACCGTGGTCGCGCAGCCAGGCCGCGGTACGTTCAATCCCTGCATCCAGCGTCACAATGGGCTGATAACCCAACTCTTCCTGAGCGCGGGTAGTATCCAGCGTAAAATCAAAATTTAGCTTCGAGACGCCGTAATGCGTCAGCTTTGGCTCTTTTGCCGATTTATTGCCTAAACGTTCCATGCTGCGGGCAATCATGTCCAACATCGGGTAGGGAACTGAGCGGATCCGACAATCAATATTCAGCTCGTCGATGAGCTTCTGCACAATGCTGCGCAGAGTGCGATGCTCGCCGTTGGTAATGTTGTACGCGCGACCTGAAGGCAGCTTATCGCAGGCTTGCTGACTTGCCAGCCACATCGCGTGCACCGCATTTTCGTAGTAGGTCATATCTACCAGCGCACTTCCGCCGTGCGGCAACAGGATGCTGCCATAGTGGTACATCATATGGGCCAGGCGCGGGATAAAGACCTTATCGTGTGGTCCGAACAGGCTTTGTGGACGCAATACCGTAAAACGGGTCTGCGGGTTGGCCTGTGCCAGCAACGCGATCACGTCTTCGCCAGCCGCTTTGCTGCGGGCAAATTCATTGGCGAAGCGGTGCGGACGAAAGTCCTCTTTGATATCGCGATGGTGGTGATAATCAAAATAGAGCGACGGCGAGGAGATATGAATGAAGTTACGCACGCCCCAGGCCACGGCCCACTCGCCCAGGCGGCGAGTTGCGCGAACGTTGGCCAGATCGAAGGCTTCCTGAGTTCCCCACGGTGAGGTAAAACTGGAGCAGTGCCACAGCGTGTCGATGCCGGCAAGCATCACTTTTGCCTGCGAAGAAACCAGCTCGGTCAAATCGGCATGCACAAATTCTGCGCCCATTTTTTCCAGCAGTTTGCCCATCGCTTCGTTGCGACCGGTCGCTCTGACGCTGACGCCTCTGCTGCATAAAAACTCAACCGCGTTTCGGCCTAAGCCGCTGGTGGCTCCGGTAACCAGTACCTTCATATCAATCCACTGTGTTTAAAAAACGTCGTGCGCATTCTTCCGTGAATTACGTCTGTATGCAATGGGAAACATGAAAGAATACAGTCTCTTTTTCGCATTAGTCTGTGATTTGTTCTGCAAGTTTGGCTATACGCTTCGCCATCCCCCTGAAAATGAACAGGTGGGCGGGAATCATCAACAGCCAGTAGAAGAGGCCAGGCATGCCGTGCGGATGCCACCAGGCGCGTACATCAATGCGTCGGTGATCGCCTTTATCTTCCAGTGTGAAGCTCAGGCGACCCAAACCAGGCGCTTTCATTCCAAACAGCAGCGTCAGCTGTTTCTCGGGTTCAACAATGATAACTTTCCAGCTATCGACAGTATCGCCAACCTGTAATAGCGGGTGTTGTGGTCGGCCTTTTGCCAGCTTATGGCCGACCAGCAGATCTAACGCCGCACGCGTTTTCCACAAAATGTTGCCAAAGAAGTAGCCTTCTTTGCCGCCGAGCCGGTTCACGACCTGCCACAACGCTTTTTTGCTGGCGGAGGTTTCGACGCTAAAGCCAGCCTGTTTGGCAAAATAGCCATATTCAGGACGCCAGCGGGCAAACGCCTGTGCGTCGTAACCCCAGTCGCTGGAGTTGACCAGCTTCTCTTCTTCCTTCAACGTGCTGCGCACCGCGTCATCAAAGGCAATCAGCTTTTGCGGGATCAGCGCACGTAGTTCGGTGTCATCGGCCAGCAGGTCGTGTTTTAAGCCCTGGATCAGCGCTTTGGCCGTGGTTGGCGGCACTGACGTAATGACGTTTAAAAACCAGACCGAAATCCAGCGGGTAGGAAAGGGGATGGGGATGAGCAGGCGATGTTTACCGCTGACCGCCATAAAATGCTCGAACTGTTCCTGATAGCTCAACACCTGCGGCCCGGCGGCTTCGAGTACGCGGTGATGTTGTGTGGGATGGTCCAATAGCGCCACCAGGTAGTACATTAAATTCTCCAGCGCGATAGGTGTGGTACGCGAGCGTACCCAGCGTGGAGGGGTGAGAACCGGCAGGTTGTAAACCATATCGCGCATTACTTCAAAGGCAGCAGAACCTGCCCCCACGATAATGCCCGCACGCAATTCCGTCATTGGCACGCCCGATTCACGCAGAGTATCTGCGGTTATCTGTCGCGCACGCAGATGATCGGATTGTTCATGCCGGGGAGCCTGTAATGAGCTCAGGAAAATAAGCTGATTGACCGGTGTATTACGCAGCGCATCGCGCACGTTCATCGCCACCTGACGTTCGTGGGCGATAAAATCACCGCCTTCACCCATGCCATGGACCAGGTAATAAACCGTATCAACGCCGGTCAGCAACGGCGTAAGGTTATCTGGCCAATTCAAATCGACCTTATGGCAACTGACGTTGGCCAGTTGCTGCTTTTCCAGTCGTTCAATGCGACGTGCCGCAGCCAACACCTGATGCCCTTGCTGGCTGAGCGCCTGTACCAGATGCTGACCAATGTAACCACTGGCGCCAAGAACCAAAATCCGTTGCGGCACGCCCATCTCCTTAGCGGGTTAAAAAAGCGCGCCAGTGGGCGACGACTTCGGTAAGTTGTTCACGCGATACGTCCAGATGCATCACCAGGCGCACAATCGGCGAGGCGTTAATCAGCACGCCTTGTGCTTTCATGTATTCGCCCAGCGCGGTAGCGTGCTCTTCGCCAACACGAACAAACAGCATGTTGGTGTCGTGGCGCATGACGTCCGCCCCTGCTTCGCGCAGTTGCTCCGCCATCCAGGCGGCGTTGTCATGGTCTTCCTGCAAACGCGCCACGTTATTTTTCAGCGCATACAGTCCGGCCGCCGCCAAAATACCCGCCTGGCGCATTCCGCCGCCGGTCATTTTGCGCCAGCGAATGGCACGCTTGATGTACTCGTGGCTGCCGACCAGCAGCGAGCCTACCGGCGTTCCCAGACCTTTGGAAAGACAAATGGTGAACGAGTCGCAGTATTGCGTGACATCTTTAAGCTCACAGCCATAGGCGACGATGGCGTTAAAAATACGCGCGCCGTCGACGTGCAGGGCAAGATTGCGCTCCCGGGTGAATTCCCAGGCCTCTTTCAGATACTCGCGCGGCAGCACTTTGCCGTTATGCGTGTTTTCCAGGCTGAGCAGACGGGTGCGGGCAAAATGGATATCGTCTGCTTTGATTTTTGCTGCAACTTTGTCCAGCGGCAGGGAGCCATCCGGCGCGGCATCAATGGGTTGCGGTTGAATGCTACCAAGCACCGCTGCGCCACCCGCTTCGTAGAGATAGTTATGCGCGCCCTGACCGGCGATATACTCTTCGCCGCGCTGACAATGGCTGAGCAGGGCCACCAGGTTCGCCTGAGTGCCGGTAGGTAAGAAAATTGCGGCTTCTTTGCCAGAAAGCTCGGCTGCGTATTGCTGGAGGGCATTAACGGTAGGGTCATCACCGTAGACGTCGTCCCCGACCGGGGCGGCCATCATCTCTTCGAGCATGGCGCGACTGGGTCGTGTGACGGTATCACTGCGTAAATCAATCATGGTATCTCCTTATTACACTTCATCCTTCAAGCTGCCTCGGCGTTGGCCTCACCCTCAAACCCCAGTCACATAGTATTCCTATGCTCCTGGGGATTTTCGGGCTTGCCGCCTTGATGCATCATGAATGATTTTGTGTGTGGTTTAATAAGGATGTTTTACCTGAGCCAGTTAGTTTTCGCCAGTTCGATCACTTCATCACCGCGTCCGCTGATGATTGCGCGCAGCATATACAGGCTAAAACCTTTGGCTTGTTCGAGCTTGATCTGCGGTGGGATTGCCAGCTCTTCTTTCGCCACCACCACATCGACCAGCACCGGACCGTCAATTGACATCGCCCTTTGCAGCGCCTCATCAACCTCTGAAGATTTCTCCACGCGAATGCCCGTGATGCCACAGGCCTCGGCAATCCGTGCGAAATTCGTGTCGTGCAGTTCGGTGCCGTCAGTCAGATAACCACCAGCCTTCATCTCCATCGCCACAAATCCCAGCACGCTGTTGTTGAAGACAATAATCTTCACCGGTAACTTCATTTGTACCACCGACAGAAAATCGCCCATCAGCATGCTAAAGCCGCCGTCACCGCACATTGCCACAACCTGGCGTCCTGGTTCGGTTGCTTGTGCGCCGAGTGCCTGCGGCATGGCATTGGCCATCGACCCATGGTTAAAGGATCCAATCAGGCGACGTTTGCCGTTCATTTTCAGATAGCGTGCTGCCCACACCGTTGGCGTGCCAACGTCGCAGGTAAAGATGGCATCGTCAGCGGCAAAGTGGCTGATCTGTTGCGCCAGATATTGCGGGTGAATGGCTTTATCGCTGGGTTTGGCTAAATCATCCAGCCCTTTGCGCGCCTCGCGATAGTGTTCCAGCGCTTTATCCAGGAACTGTCGCTCGGTTTTTTCTTCCACCAACGGCAGCAGGGCGCGGAGGGTGGATTTAATATCGCCTACCAGCGCCATATCCACTTTGCTGTGTGCGCCAATGCTTGCGGGATTGATATCAATCTGAATAATTTTGGCATCAGAGGGGTAGAACGGGCGATAGGGGAACTGGGTGCCGAGCAAAACCAGCGTGTCGGCATTCATCATGGTATGGAAGCCGGATGAAAAGCCAATTAACCCGGTCATACCCACGTCGTACGGGTTATCGTACTCAACATGCTCTTTCCCGCGCAGAGCGTGCACGATCGGGGCTTTGATTTTAGCCGCAAACTCAACCAGCTCTTTATGCGCACCGGCGCAGCCGCTGCCGCACATCAGGGCGATGTTGCTGGAGTAGCGCAGCAGTTGCGCCAGTTTTCTCAGTTCTTCCTCTTCCGGGGTCACTATCGGGAGCGGCGCATGATACCAGTGCGTGGTGGCGCTTTCAGGGGCGGGCTTCAGCGCCACGTCGCCGGGTAATACCACCACGGAGACGCCACGGTTGAGCACCGCTTTACGCATAGCTATAGCCAGCACCTGGGGGATCTGCTCAGGGCTGGAAACCAGCTCGCAATAGTGGCTACATTCGCGGAACAACTCCTGCGGGTGGGTCTCCTGAAAATAACCGCTGCCTATTTCACTGGATGGGATATGCGCGGCAATCGCCAGCACCGGGACATGGTTGCGGTGGCAATCAAACAGGCCGTTAATCAGGTGCAGGTTTCCCGGTCCGCATGAGCCGGCACAGACGGCCAGCTCACCGGTCAGTTGGGCTTCTGCGCCTGCGGCAAAAGCGGCAACCTCTTCATGGCGGGTTGGCATCCAGTCAATCGTGCCCATACGATTCAGACTGTCACTAAGGCCATTGAGCGAGTCTCCCGTCACACCCCAAATACGTTTAACGCCAGCTTGTTCGAGTGTTTTAGCAATAAAAGCGGCAACCGTTTGTTTCATGGTTTTCCTTCTCCTCTAATGTGATACCGGTTACAAGTTTAGATGAAGATAATCGTTATGCTTCTCATTACCCCTTATTTCCGGCAGGTTTCATTTAATCTGTATTAAGCGTAGTTTGTTAATTGCACATGGTGAAACAAGGAATAAATTCAAATGGTTATAAAACTATTAAATACAGTTAACCGGGTACTGGCTCACGAAGATTTTGGCAAGTTTTTGTTACGCCTTGCTGTCGGTGGACTGATGCTGTTTCATGGGCTGCATAAACTGTTCGCGGGTATTGATGGCATCAGCGGCATGCTGATAGCGAAAGGTTTCCCGGGCTTTATTGCGTACGGCGTTCTGCTGGGAGAGGTTGTAGCGCCGTGTCTGATTATTCTTGGGATCCTGACACGCCCGGCGGCATTAGGGCTGGCGTTTACGATGGTTGTGGCATGGCTGATGGTCGGGATGGGCGAAACCTGGACACTGGATAAAACCGGTGCATGGGCGATTGAAAGTCTGGTGTACTTTTTTGTTGGCGCGATGGCGGTGGCGTTCCTGGGCGCGGGAAAATATGCCCTGGGCGGCAATTCAGCCTGGCGGTGATAAATGACCGGATGACGGTATTAATACTCCGTCCGGCCTACAACGGTTCTTGTAGGCCGGATAAGTATGCCATCCGGCAATGACTCTTTACGCAAGTACCAGATCACCCTGCGGATGACAGGAACAAGCCAGAACGTAACCTTCCGCAATTTCCGCATCGGTCAGCGTCATGGTGCTGCTGACCGTGTAGTTACCGTCAACCACTTTGGTTTTGCAGCAGCCGCAAACGCCTGCACGGCATGCGGCAACGACCGGAACCTTGTTGCTTTCCAGTGCTTCCAGTAGCGTCGTGCCCACCGGCGCATAGAACTCTTGTGCGGGTTGCAGCTTGGTGAATTTCAGACCACTGGTGGCGGCTTCGGCAACAGGTGTGAAGAACTGCTCTTTAAAGAAGCGTGTTACGCCAAGCGCTTTCACTTCTTTTTCGACCAGATCCATATACGGTGCCGGGCCACAGGTCATCACGGTACGCGAGGTCAGATCCGGGACGTTCTTCAGCAGTTCGGTGGTCAGTCGGCCGGAAACAAAACCCTGAGTGGCATTGTTTTCAGCGACTAATGTCACCGGATATTCACGCCATTCATCGGCAAAGATGACATCTTCTGGCGAGCGAACGTTGAAAATCACCTTCACGTCGGCTTGTGGACGGTACTTCGCCAACCAGCGACGCATCGACATGATTGGCGTTACGCCACAGCCGGCAGCCAGCATCAGGAACTTGTCTTCTGCTTTATCTTCACAGGTAAATTCACCCATGGCATCGGACAGCCAGATGTAGTCGCCGCGCTTCACGTCACGGGTCAGCCACTGCGAACCTGCACCCTCGTCAATGCGGCGGATGGTCAGCGTAATGTATTCGCTAACGCCCGGCGTTGAAGAAATGGTGTAAGCACGCAGCGTGTCCGCTGAATTACGTACGCTGACCAGTGCATACTGCCCGGCGCGGTACGGATAATAGTCGTGGCACAGCAACGAAATTGTCCATACATCCGGCGTTTCCTGATGGATGTGATGAACCTGCATCCGCCATGGGCACTGATGAGTTGGCATTGTCATTCTTTACTCCTTACGCGCTCAGCAGTTGCTTCATGTCTTCTTCAACGGTGGTCACGGAACGCAGACCAAATTTCTCGTTGAGAACTGCCAGCAGATCTGGCGTGAAGAAGCCAGGCGCAGTCGGGCCAGTCACGATGTTTTTCACGCCCAGCGACAGCAGGGTCAGCAGAATAACAATCGCTTTCTGTTCGAACCAGGAGAGCACCAGAGACAGCGGCAGATCGTTCACGCCACAACCCAGTTTCTCCGCCAGCGTGACCGCCAGGATAATGGCAGAGTAGGCATCGTTACACTGACCGGCATCGACCAGACGCGGCAGACCTTCGATATCGCCGAATTCCAGTTTGTTGAAACGGTATTTACCACAGGCCAGAGTCAGGATCAGGCAGTCATCCGGTACGCTGGTGGCGAAATCGGTGAAGTAGTTACGTTCACCACGTGCGCCGTCGCAGCCGCCAACCAGGAAGATGTGACGCAGTTTTTCACGGCTCACCAGGTCAATCAGGGTATCAGCTGCACCCAGCAGCGTCTGACGACCGAAACCGACGGTGATCAGATGAGGAATTTCGCTGTACGGGAAGCCAGCCATCTGCTGCGCCTGAGCAATAACCGGACCGAAGTCATCACCTTCGAGGTGGCTCACACCCGGCCAACCGACGATGCTACGGGTCCAGATGCGGTCATCATATGCGCCAACGGTTGGGTCGATGATGCAGTTAGAGGTCATGACGATTGGGCCAGGGAAGCGAGCAAATTCAACCTGCTGGTTCTGCCAGCCGCTGCCGTAGTTACCGATCAGGTGTTTGAACTTACGCAGCTCCGGGTAGCCGTGCGCCGGCAGCATTTCACCGTGGGTATAAACGTTAACACCGGTGCCTTCAGTCTGCTCAAGCAGGTTGTACAAATCTTTCAGGTCGTGACCGGAGATCAGAATGCACTTACCTTCGGTTGCTTTCACGTTGACCTGGGTTGGGGTCGGGTGACCGTATTTCGTGGTTTCACCGGCATCCAGAATGCTCATCACTTTAAAGTTCATCTGGCCGATTTCCATTGAACACTCCAGCAGAGCATTCATATCGGAAGGCCAGGTACCCAGCCACGCCATGATTTTGTGGTACTGAGCGTAGATATCGTTGTCGTACTGGCCGAGAACGTGTGCGTGCTCCATGTAAGCTGCCGCACCTTTCAGACCGTACAGACACAGCAGACGCAGGCCGAGGATATTCTCGCCGATGGTCGCTTTGTCTTTGTTCGGGGTGAATTCAGCGGCCTGACGTTGCAGGTCGCCCAGATCGTCGCTGACCAGTTGCAGGTCGGCCATCGGGTTTTCAACAGTTGCGTTAGCATCAATGTTCAGGCATTGCGCTTTCAGTGCATCGCGCATGGCGATAGCTTCACGAGCATAGCCAACAATACGCGGGGAATCGAAGTTCACGTTAGTCAGCGTGGAGAAGAATGCACGCGGCGCAAAGTTATCAACCTCATGGTCGATGATGCCGTATTCACGTGCTTTAACAGCCCATGCAGACAGACCTTGTAGGGCAGCAATCAGCAGATCCTGCAGATCGGAGGTTTCAGCCGTTTTACCGCACATACCCTGCGCGTAAGAGCAGCCGTTTCCTGCCGGAGTACGGATGGTTTGTTCACATTGCACACAAAACATGGTCACACCTTTTAAAGTTATATTTGATATACATGTTTAAGGTTATGCCTGCGCGCGAAGGGATTAAAGGGATTTCTGCTACAACTTGCAGGGAGATTGATTTAGCGCAATTTTGGCGGTAGCTGACTACCGCCAGAGAGGTATTTGTCTGTGTATCAGGCGGAGAAAAAGGCCATTAACAGTGGCACTAACAGACTCAGAATAAAGCCGTGCACAATGGCTGCGGGAACCATCTCCAGACCGCCACTGCGTTGTAACACGGGCAGCGTGAAATCCATTGACGTCGCCCCGCAAAGACCCAATGCGGTTGAACGGCTGCGGACCACCAGTCCAGGGATCAGCATAATGGCAATCAACTCACGCGCCAGGTCGTTAAAGAAGGCGGCGCTGCCAATGACTGGACCGAATGATTCGGTCAACAGAATGCCTGACAGGGAATACCAGCCAAAACCCGATGCCATCGCCAGTGCTGTTTTCAACGGCAGGCCGAGGATCAGCGCATTGATGACGCCGCCCAGCAGAGAACTGGCCACCACGACCACGGCAACAATCATGCCCCGACGGTTCAGTACAATCTGCTTTAATGTCATACCGCTGTTTCGCAGTTGGATCCCGACCAGGAATAATAAAAAGATCAGCGTATATTCGCTGGCTTCGGTCGCGTGCTGCAACATCGACAATCCGCTAAGACCCAACAGAAAACCCAGCACCACGACGCCGCAAAGCTGTAGCGACTCAAGCGCCATCGCGATTCGGGAGGGGAGCTTCTCTTGCTGGTGGCTGTGTCGCCAGGGGAGTGAGCGCTCCAGCCACAGCAGCGCTGCGATATTACACAGCAGAATGACCGTCACACTAACGGCAGAATAATAAAGAATGGATAACAGATTACTGGCGAGATTATCCAGAAACGCCAGACTGATCCCCATAAAAAAGAGAATAAGGTAGACGATCCAACTCAACAGCCGATTGATAAGTTTTAATGCGGCTCTGTGTCGAAGCGGAATGAGGTAACCCACAATAAGGGGTACCAGAATGATTAACAGCCCTGAGAACATGAAACCCCGATCCTTGCTGAGAAGTAAGACGAAATGCACAACTATAACCTAAATAATTCAAGTTGCAGGAAGGCGGCAAGGGAGTGAATCCCCGGGAGCGTACATAAGTACGTAGCTGGGGGGAGCGAGCGCAGTCAACACATCTGCAACTTGAAGTATGACGGATATACACACTACTGAAAGCAAAGAGGGGAGTAAAGTTGCAAATAAAAGGAAATATAGCGAGGAAAAAAAGGCCTGACAATTCATCAGGCCTTGTTGTTAGCGATTAATCGCGTTTTTCCAGCAGGGTGCGGTAAATAAGACCGCCGACGATCCCGCCGATAATCGGCATAACCCAGAATAACCAAAGCTGTTGTAATGCCCAGCCACCCTGGAAGATAGCAACCGCAGTACTACGAGCCGGGTTTACGGATGTATTGGTGACCGGGATACTGATCAGGTGAATCAACGTTAATGCAAGACCGATGGCAATTGGCGCAAAACCTGCCGGAGCATGTTTATCGGTCGCACCGTGGATCACTAATAAGAAACCTGCGGTCAGGACGATTTCAATTACGATGGCAGAAAGCATGGAATACCCGCCAGGTGAATGCTCACCGTAACCGTTTGAGGCGAAGCCACTGGCTGCTGCATCAAAACCGGCTTTGCCGCTGGCAATAAGATAAAGTACTGCTGCTGCTACAATGCCGCCCACAACCTGAGCAATAACATAACCAATAACGTCTTTCGCCGGGAAGCGACCACCAGCCCATAAACCGAATGTCACTGCAGGGTTAAAATGGCCACCTGAAATATGACCCACAGCGAATGCCATGGTTAATACTGTCAGACCAAAGGCCAGGGCGACACCGGCAAACCCAATACCTAACTCCGGGAAAGCCGCGGCCAGAACGGCACTACCACACCCGCCAAAAACAAGCCAAAACGTGCCGAAGAATTCGGCTGCTAATTTCCTGAACATAACCACCTCAATTAAAAGTTCCGGGTTAGTTTTTCTATCCCGGTATTTCATCGCTAAAAGGGACGATGATTAAAACGCGCTTATTCTAGAAAAAAATCTCATCCCTTCGCCACTTAAATTAATAAAAAAATTTGATTTAAGGCAATGTGATGCGAATCCTTTTTGGAGTTCAGGTGAATAAAGCATAGTTCAGTTATCAGAAGTCTGATGATTGACGTCTGAAATTATATTCAAAAGTAATTTTTAAAGAGAATATTCTTAACTCTTTCGATTTATCTGCGGATGATATCGGGTGTTCTGAGCGCCCGCTTACCGTTATACTCCTGATAACTTGAAGGAAAAAGTGAGCATTTCCGGAGGCTATATGATTCTCGAACGCGTTGAGATTGTTGGGTTTCGTGGTATTAATCGGCTGTCGTTGATGCTGGAGCAAAACAACGTGCTGATTGGGGAAAACGCGTGGGGTAAGTCCAGCCTGCTGGATGCGTTAACCCTGCTGTTGTCGCCAGAGTCGGATTTGTACCACTTTAACCGCGAAGATTTCTGGTTCCCGCCGGGTGACATCCAGGGCCGGGAACATCATCTGCATATTGTCCTGACATTTCGTGAATCTCAACCGGGTCGCCATCGTGTGCGCCGATATCGCCCGTTAGAAGCGTGCTGGTCGCCGTGCCATGATAACTATCACCGTATATTTTATCGGCTGGAAGGCGAGTGCGCTGAT
The DNA here is from genome assembly GCF_005280875.1 of Citrobacter sp. wls827. Classification (NCBI taxonomy): domain Bacteria; kingdom Pseudomonadati; phylum Pseudomonadota; class Gammaproteobacteria; order Enterobacterales; family Enterobacteriaceae; genus Citrobacter; species Citrobacter sp. wls827. The sequence continues at coordinate 240,064 of NZ_SZWR01000019.1, read as the reverse complement.
GACGGCAGCGTCCTGACATTACGCAGTTTTCTTGATGGCGAAGGCCACCCATTACCCATCGACAATATTAACGATCAGGCGCGTCATCTGGTGCGTTTGATGCCAGTATTACGTTTACGTGATGCGCGTTTTATGCGGCGCATCCGTAATGGAACGGTGCCGGATTCCGCGGATGTTGAAGTGACTGCGCGTCAACTGGATTTTATGGCACGTGAGTTGGCCACCCGACCGCAGAATCTGACAGATGGGCAGATTCGCCAGGGGCTTTCGGCTATGGTTCAACTGCTGGAGCACTACTTTTCAGAACAAGGTTCCGGTCAATCCCGCTATCGTCTGATGCGCCGACGCTCCAACAACGAGCAACGCAGCTGGCGTTATCTGGATATTATCAACCGTATGATCGATAAACCCGGAGGGCGCACGCACCGTGTGATTCTGCTGGGACTGTTTTCTACGCTGTTACAGGCCAAAGGGTCGCTAAGACTGGATAAAGATGCTCGTCCGTTGCTACTGGTAGAAGATCCTGAAACGCGCTTACACCCCATTATGTTGTCTGTTGCCTGGCAACTGTTGAATCTGCTTCCCCTACAGCGGGTGACGACGACCAACTCTGGTGAACTGTTATCGCTTACGCCCGTTGAACATGTGGTCCGTTTGGTTCGAGAATCTTCCCGCGTCGCGGCCTGGCGACTGGGACCGGGAGGACTCAATGCGGAAGATGGGCGGCGCATTGCCTTCCATATCCGTTTTAATCGGGCGTCTTCACTGTTTGCCCGTTGCTGGCTGTTGGTGGAGGGAGAAACAGAAACATGGGTCATTAACGAACTGGCTCGTCAGTGTGGGCATCACTTTGATGCCGAAGGGATTAAAGTCATTGAATTTGCCCAGTCAGGGCTTAAACCCCTGGTGAAGTTTGCCCGCCGGATGGGAATTGAGTGGCATGTGTTGGTCGATGGCGATGAGGCGGGGAAAAAGTATGCGGCCACGGTACGCAGCCTGCTGAACGATGACAAAGAGGAAGAGCGCGAGCATTTGACCATGTTACCTGCGCTGGATATGGAACACTTTATGTACCGCCAGGGGTTCTCGGACGTTTTTCATCGGGTGGCGCAAATACCGGAAAATGTGCCGATGAATATGCGGAAAATTATAGCGAAGGCGATCCATCGCTCGTCAAAACCGGATCTGGCGATTGAAGTGGCGATGGAAGCGGGGCGACGCGGTGTTGAAGCGGTGCCAACGTTG
>NZ_SZWR01000019.1:208919-238777 GCF_005280875.1 Citrobacter sp. wls827 | reverse complement strand
CTGCGGAAAATGTTCTCCCGCGTGCTGTGGTTAGCACGCGGGCGAGCGGATTAGCGGCGGAACATGACTGATAACTGCGAGTGGATACTGTCGAGTAACTGATAGCGGCGGCGATATTCCGCGCGCTTCTTACTGGCAATATCTGTTTCGCTTTTACGCGCCAGCGTACGCGGAATATGATAGTAGCCATTGCTGTCACATTCGCCGCCAACTGACTCCCAAAATGAATTGTAGTCAGAAAGAATAACCTTGTTTTTATCATGGTAACGCTGGCTGCGAAAAATATGCTGGTCATTGCTGACGGCCAGTACTTGTTCAATATTCAATTGTTCTGCAAAACGACAAATAGCTTCCATTACAATACGTTTAGGAAACAAACCATGGCATGATTTTGTCGCTTTTTGAATTTCTTCGTGCGGCATTAATCGGTTACCCCCCTGCAAGCCACCAATAAAAAGCGCGCTGCGCCCTTCATAGTTGCACAGGGTGAAGGTCATTTCTGCTAATGTCTCGCCCTCACTATTACGGACAAGAATGGTACTTTCACCTTCTTTATCCAGGGCAATAAATGATGACATTATAATGGTGTATATTGCGCTGTCTTTGCCTTCAATTTGTGCCAGTTGTAACCCATCGGCACTTAAATAATCATTAAATTCTGTCGATGAAAAAGCGTTGCGAATAACATTGTAATGAAAACGCACAGCATCGAGTTTTGTTTTACGGTCAAGGTTTACTGCGAGATACGCGCGATGCAGGCGAACCGGTATACGGGGTTGGATCGCGAGAATTTTTTCGAGATCCGGCCATTGCGCCAGCTCAGCCATCCATTCACGTGTTAATCGTGGCATCAGCAATGAGCGCCATACAAACTTACGGCGAAAGCTTCGTTGATGCCAAAATTTACCTGGCCGCCATTGTCCGGTTGTCAGACGACAAAAAAGACTAAAACTTGTGGCGGGTCTGGAAGAATGAAAAGTGCTTTCTGTTAGCTGGCTCATAATAACAATCCAATAGATACTCTGATACCAATTTCAGCACAGTGGACCTTAACGGTTCATCAATAACTCTGTTATTCTTTGCACTTTTCAACGTCTGTTAATTTATCGTTGATGGTTATCACTCCACTCTGGTAGGCGTATTGGGGGACACTGGGACATTTATGAAGCTCAAGGGAAAAATTAAAAAACGTTATTTTCTGCTCGCCATCATCATTATTGTGGCGATGATTTCACTTTGGCGAACGCTTAATGCGCCACTACCACAGTATCAAACGTTAATTGTACGTCCAGGCGATCTCCAGCAAAGTGTGCTGGCTACCGGGAAACTGGATGCGTTACGCAAAGTTGATGTTGGTGCACAAGTGAGTGGGCAGTTAAAAACGCTGTCAGTAGCCATCGGCGATAAAGTTAAAAAAGATCAGTTGCTCGGCGTTATCGATCCTGAGCAGGCGCAAAACCAAATCAAAGAAGTAGAAGCGACGCTCATGGAGCTGCGGGCTCAGCGTTTACAGGCCGAAGCTGAGTGGAAACTGGCGCGCGTAACGCTTTCTCGTCAGCAACAACTGGCGAAAACGCAGGCGGTTTCGCAGCAGGATCTCGACACGGCAGCGACCGAAATGGCGGTCAAGCAGGCACAGATTGGCACTATTGATGCACAAATTAAGCGTAATCAGGCTTCCCTTGATACGGCAAAAACGAACCTCGATTACACGCGAATCGTCGCGCCAATGGCGGGTGAAGTGACGCAAATCACCACCCTCCAGGGGCAAACCGTGATTGCCGCCCAGCAGGCACCCAACATTTTGACGTTGGCAGATATGGGCACCATGCTGGTAAAAGCGCAGGTCTCCGAGGCAGATGTTATTCACCTGCAGCCAGGCCAAAAAGCCTGGTTCACTGTGCTGGGCGATCCGCAGACACGGTATGAAGGCGTGCTCAAAGATGTCCTTCCGACGCCTGAGAAGGTGAATGACGCCATTTTCTACTACGCCCGCTTCGAAGTGCCTAACCCGAAAGGGATCCTGCGCCTTGATATGACCGCGCAGGTGCACATCCAGCTTACAGACGTTAAAAATGTACTGACGATCCCGCTGTCGGCGTTGGGCGATCCTATTGGCAACAACCGCTATAACGTCAGGCTGCTGCGCAATGGTGAAACCCGCGAGCGCGAGGTGGTCATCGGTGCCCGTAATGATACCGACGTAGAGATTGTGAAAGGGTTGGAAGAGGGTGATGAAGTTATCACCGGTGAGGGTAAAGCGGGAGTAGCACAATGACGGCATTGCTTGAGTTGAGCAATATCCGCCGTAGTTACCCGTCAGGCGAGGGACAGGTTGAGGTATTAAAGGACGTTTCCTTACGCATTCAGGCCGGTGAAATGGTGGCGATTGTCGGGGCGTCAGGCTCGGGTAAATCGACGCTGATGAACATTCTGGGATGCCTGGACAAGCCGACCAGTGGAACCTATCGGGTTGCGGGGCGGGATGTTTCTACACTGGATAGCGATGCGTTAGCGCAACTGCGGCGTGAGCATTTCGGCTTTATCTTCCAGCGTTATCATTTGCTGTCACATTTAACGGCGGCACAAAACGTAGAGGTCCCGGCGGTGTATGCCGGGACTGAACGTAAGCAGCGTCTGGCGCGTGCTCAGGAATTACTTCAGCGCCTGGGATTGGGCGACCGGGTTGATTATCAGCCTTCCCAGCTTTCCGGTGGTCAGCAGCAACGTGTCAGTATTGCGCGTGCGTTGATGAACGGTGGTCAGGTTATTCTGGCCGATGAACCCACTGGCGCGTTGGACAGCCACTCCGGCGAGGAGGTGATGGCTATTCTGCATCAGCTACGCGATCGCGGGCATACGGTAATTATCGTCACGCACGACAGCCAGGTTGCCGCCCAGGCAGAACGTGTCATTGAAATTCGTGATGGCGAGATTGTGCGTAATCCACCACCACAAAAGCCCACTGCCGGACGTGATATTGATGAACCAACGGTGACGACGGCTTCTGGCTGGAGCCAGTTTGTCAGCGGTTTTCGTGAAGCATTGACCATGGCATGGCTGGCCATGGCCGCCAACAAGATGCGTACACTGCTCACAATGCTGGGTATTATCATCGGTATCGCTTCGGTGGTGTCGATTGTGGTGGTGGGCGATGCGGCAAAACAGCTGGTGCTGGCAGACATCCGGGCGATTGGTACGAATACTATCGATATCTATCCGGGCAAAGATTTCGGTGATGACGACCCACAATATCAGCAGGCGCTGAAGTATGACGATTTAGTCGCGATTCAGAAGCAACCCTGGGTCAGTTCCGTTACGCCTGCGGTATCGAAGAACCTACGCCTGCGCTATGGCAATATTGATGTCGCCGCCAGCGCAAACGGCGTTAGCGGTGATTACTTCAACGTCTATGGCATGACGTTCAGTGAAGGCGCCACCTTTAATGCAGAACAGCTGGCGGGTAGGGCGCAGGTGGTGGTGCTTGACAGCAATACCCGACGTCAGTTGTTCCCCAGCAAAGCAAAAGTGGTGGGTGAGGTTATTCTGGTGGGAAATATGCCAGCCACCGTTATTGGCGTCGCGGAAGAAAAACAATCGATGTTTGGCAGCAGCAAGATCCTGCGCGTCTGGCTGCCATACAGCACCATGTCAGGGCGGATCATGGGGCAATCGTGGTTAAACTCTATTACCGTGCGGGTAAAAGAGGGTTTTGATAGCGCCCAGGCCGAGCAGCAACTCACCCGTCTGTTATCGCTGCGTCATGGCAAAAAAGATTTCTTCACCTGGAACATGGATGGCATCTTGAAAACCGCCGAAAAAACCACACGTACATTACAGCTCTTTCTGACGCTGGTGGCGGTGATTTCGCTGGTGGTGGGCGGGATCGGTGTGATGAACATTATGCTCGTATCGGTGACAGAGCGTACGCGTGAAATCGGTATTCGGATGGCCGTGGGTGCGCGGGCCAGCGATGTGTTACAACAGTTCTTAATTGAGGCTGTGCTGGTGTGTCTGGTGGGCGGCGCGCTCGGCATCAGTTTGTCGATGTTAATTGCCTTTACGTTACAGCTGTTCCTGCCCGGGTGGGAAATTGGTTTCTCTCCTGTCGCGCTGCTAACGGCTTTCCTGTGTTCAACCGCCACCGGAATTTTGTTTGGCTGGCTTCCGGCCCGTAATGCAGCGCGTCTGGATCCCGTTGATGCTCTGGCACGAGAATAACGCGTTGTATTGCATAAGAAATAAAAATGCCAGCCTTAGGGGCTGGCATTTTGTCTGCGGGATGTACACAATGAGACAGAAGAGCTATGCGACAGCTTCTGCTTCAATGACGGGCACGATAAGACTGGCATGATTGCCTTTTGGCCCCTGGTGGACATCAAACTGGACAGACTGTCCGGCTTTTAGCGTTCTGTAACCATCCATCTGAATGGTGGAGTAATGGGCGAAGATATCTTCACCACCGCCTTCGGGGCAGATGAAACCAAACCCTTTGGCATTGTTGAACCACTTAACAGTACCCGTTTCCATACTTCGACATCCTTCGTAAATCTTATATAAGTAAGATGGAATGAACCGGTGGCGGAGTGGGGGCTGTTCAAAACCTCGCCAACTCTCGAAACTACAATTTAGAGAAATCAGGCGAGGCGTCAAGCGCCAGGCAGGTGGAATAGGGTAAAAATGCATCAAAATTTGAAGCAGTTAACGCTATTGTCGGATATGTGACAGATGTCGCGGATGGCACTGATAGATGATAGTTATCTAATACTTGAGGTAGATTGATTGTGCGCATAGGCTCTTGTCAGCGGCAAGTTATTCTGCCGGTAACCGTAACTGAAGATGACGACTGACAATGGGTAAGACGAACGACTGGCTGGATTTCGAACAGCTGGCGGAAGACAAATTGCGCGACGCGCTAAAACCGCCATCTATGTATAAAGTGATATTAGTCAATGATGATTACACTCCGATGGAGTTTGTTATTGACGTGTTACAAAAATTCTTTTCTTATGATGTAGAACGTGCAACGCAACTGATGCTTGCTGTTCACTATCAAGGTAAAGCCATCTGTGGCGTATTTACCGCCGAGGTTGCTGAAACCAAAGTGGCGATGGTGAACAAATATGCGAGGGAAAACGAGCATCCGTTGCTGTGTACGCTGGAAAAAGCCTGAATGCAGGCATAAATATTGGGGGAGGTGCCTATGCTCAATCAAGAACTGGAACTCAGTTTAAACATGGCTTTCGCCAGAGCGCGCGAGCACCGACATGAGTTTATGACCGTCGAGCACTTGTTACTGGCGTTGCTCAGTAACCCATCGGCCCGTGAAGCGCTGGAAGCGTGTTCTGTGGATCTGGTGGCGCTCCGTCAGGAACTCGAAGCCTTCATTGAACAAACCACACCCGTATTGCCTGCCAGCGAAGAAGAGCGCGACACGCAGCCGACGTTGAGTTTTCAGCGTGTTTTGCAACGCGCTGTCTTTCATGTTCAGTCCTCCGGGCGCAATGAAGTGACTGGCGCGAATGTGCTGGTCGCTATTTTCAGCGAGCAGGAGTCACAGGCGGCCTATCTGCTGCGTAAGCATGAAGTCAGTCGCCTGGACGTGGTGAATTTCATTTCTCATGGCACGCGTAAAGACGAACCGAGTCAATCTTCTGACTCTGGGAATCAGCCAAATAACGAAGAGCAAGCTGGCGGGGAGGACCGTATGGAGAACTTCACGACTAACCTTAACCAGCTTGCCCGTGTGGGCGGAATTGATCCGCTCATTGGCCGGGACAAAGAGCTGGAGCGCGCCATTCAGGTCCTGTGCCGTCGCAGAAAAAACAACCCGCTGCTGGTGGGAGAGTCTGGTGTCGGTAAAACCGCCATTGCCGAAGGTCTCGCCTGGCGTATCGTCCAGGGCGACGTGCCGGAAGTGATGGCTGATTGCACCCTTTACTCTCTGGATATCGGTTCGCTGCTGGCTGGTACCAAGTACCGCGGCGATTTTGAAAAACGCTTTAAGGCGCTGCTGAAACAACTGGAACAGGATACCAACAGCATTCTGTTTATCGATGAGATCCACACCATTATCGGTGCGGGTGCGGCATCGGGCGGCCAGGTGGATGCGGCTAATCTGATCAAGCCGCTGCTCTCCAGCGGGAAAATCCGTGTGATAGGTTCAACCACTTATCAGGAGTTCAGCAATATCTTTGAGAAAGACCGTGCGTTAGCACGTCGCTTCCAGAAAATCGATATCACTGAGCCGTCAGTGGAAGAGACCGTGCAGATCATCAACGGTCTGAAACCGAAGTACGAAGCGCACCATGATGTTCGCTACACCGCCAAAGCGGTACGTGCAGCGGTCGAACTGGCGGTGAAATACATTAACGATCGTCATCTGCCGGATAAAGCGATTGACGTGATTGATGAAGCGGGCGCACGTGCGCGTCTGATGCCGGTCAGCAAGCGCAAGAAAACCGTCAACGTGGCAGATATCGAGTCCGTCGTGGCCCGCATTGCGCGGATCCCGGAGAAGAGCGTTTCGCAGAGCGATCGTGATACGCTGAAAAATCTGGGCAACCGTCTGAAAATGCTGGTATTCGGGCAGGATAAAGCCATTGAAGCACTGACCGAAGCGATCAAAATGAGCCGTGCTGGTCTGGGACACGAGCATAAACCGGTCGGGTCGTTCCTGTTTGCCGGGCCGACTGGCGTTGGTAAGACCGAGGTCACGGTACAACTGTCCAAAGCGCTCGGCATTGAGCTGCTGCGTTTTGATATGTCCGAATATATGGAGCGCCACACCGTCAGCCGCCTGATTGGTGCGCCTCCGGGTTATGTCGGTTTTGACCAGGGTGGTTTACTGACCGATGCGGTGATTAAACATCCTCATGCGGTACTGTTGCTGGATGAAATCGAAAAAGCGCACCCGGACGTCTTCAACCTGCTGCTGCAGGTGATGGATAACGGTACGCTGACCGACAATAACGGGCGTAAAGCGGATTTCCGCAACGTGGTGCTGGTGATGACGACCAACGCCGGGGTACGTGAAACTGAGCGTAAATCGATTGGGCTTATTCATCAGGACAACAGTACTGATGCGATGGGCGAAATCAAAAAAGTGTTTACGCCGGAATTCCGTAACCGCCTCGACAACATTATCTGGTTCGATCATCTCTCTACTGAGGTGATTCATCAGGTGGTGGATAAATTTATTGTCGAGCTGCAGGTTCAACTGGATCAGAAAGGTGTCTCTCTGGAAGTGAGTCAGGAAGCACGTAACTGGCTGGCGGAAAAAGGCTACGACCGCGCAATGGGCGCACGTCCGATGACGCGAGTGGTTCAGGACAACCTGAAAAAACCATTGGCCAACGAATTGCTGTTTGGTTCGCTGGTGGATGGCGGTCAGGTTACCGTCGCACTGGACAAAGAAAAAAATGAGCTGACCTATGGTTTCCAGAGTGCGCAAAAGCACAAGCCAGAAGCTGCCCATTAATTTCTAATTACATGATAAACCGGGTGTAATGCCCGGTTTTTTTTCGCCTGAAAGTAGTGATTTGAATTGGGGGGACTCGGAGAGTTTAAACGGCAGGCAAAAAATAAGCCTGCGTAAGGGAGATTACGCAGGCTAAGGAGGTGGTTCCTGGTACAGCTAGCATTTATGGGTTATGTTTTTCAGCGGAGGGGATAATACCCTTAATGAACGAAACGGTATGTGATCGATTTCTAAGAATCTTCCGAACGCTGAAAAATAACCGTAATTAACTACTTAGCATGCGGGTTGCGCGTGGACTCACCGGCAAAATTACGCATCAACAATGCATAATTCAGATCGATATCCTGCGGTACGGGCATCCATACGGTATAACCATCACCAGGCGCAACTGGCATAGCTTCGCCTTTCGCGTTTTCCATCTGCTCAAGGGTGAAATTGACGTTACCCTGTGGGGTCATCAGCTCCAGACTGTCACCGACGGTGAATTTGTTTTTCACCAGTACAGCGGCCAGATCGCCTTTGCGTTCGCCGGTGAATTCGCCGACAAACTGCTGACGTTCGGAAACAGAAAAACCGTATTCGTAGTTCTGATAGTCGTCATGCGTATGGCGGCGCAGGAATCCTTCGGTATAACCACGGTGCGCCAGGCCTTCCAGTGTTTCCAGCAGTTGCGGATCGAACGGTTTACCGGCTGCAGCATCGTCAATGGCTTTACGATAGACCTGTGCGGTACGGGCGCAGTAATAGTAAGACTTGGTACGGCCTTCGATTTTCAGCGAATGCACGCCCATCTGGGTCAGGCGTTCAACGTGGGCAATTGCGCGTAAATCTTTTGAGTTCATGATGTAAGTACCGTGTTCGTCTTCGAACGCGGTCATGTATTCACCCGGACGCTGGGCTTCTTCAATCATAAACACTTTGTCCGTAGGCGCGCCGATCCCAAGCGTCGGTTCCACGTTTTGTACCGGTATGGGTTCATATTTGTGTACGATATTACCCACTACATCTTCTTTCCCTTCCTGCACGTTGTATTCCCAGCGGCAGGCATTGGTACAGGTACCCTGGTTAGGGTCGCGTTTGTTGATGTAGCCGGAGAGCAGGCAACGGCCGGAGTAGGCCATGCACAGCGCACCGTGCACGAAGATTTCAAGCTCCATATCCGGCACCTGGGTGCGGATCTCTTCAATTTCTTCCAGCGACAGCTCACGGGAGAGGATCACGCGGGTCAGCCCCATCTGCTTCCAGAATTTCACCGTCGCCCAGTTTACGGCGTTAGCCTGTACCGAAAGGTGAATGTCCATCTCCGGGAAGTTTTCGCGCACCAGCATGATAAGCCCTGGATCGGACATGATCAGCGCATCCGGCCCCATTTCCACAACGGGTTTCAGGTCACGAATGAAGGTTTTCAGCTTGGCGTTGTGCGGGGCAATGTTCACCACCACATAGAATTTTTTACCCAGTTCATGGGCTTCATTAATGCCGAGCTGCAGGTTTTCGTGGTTGAATTCGTTGTTGCGTACACGCAGAGAGTAACGCGGTTGGCCCGCATACACAGCATCTGCGCCATAGGCGAAAGCGTAACGCATATTTTTCAGCGTTCCCGCCGGGGAAAGGAGTTCCGGTTTAAACATAGTTTTCTCGTTCTGATGACAGGTCAGACTCGCTTCACTGAATGAAGCGGTTGGGGGAGTGCCCCCATATTAAGGGCGGGCATTGTATCGCTGCGTGACGGGTAGGTAAAGTTATTGTGCCGGGTGGGCGTTTCGCCTTACCCGGCCTTTTTGACTTCTGGCAGATTAAGCAATCCGGCAGGCATCGGCTTCCCAGCGATATCCTACGCCATAGACCGCGCGGATAAACGACTGCTCTGTATCCAGCGATTCCAGTTTACGGCGCAGGTTCTTGATATGGCTGTCGATAGTGCGGTCGGTAACCACGCGGTAATCGTCGTAGAGATGATTAAGCAACTGTTCGCGGGAGAACACTTTTCCCGGTTCATGAGACAGCGTTTTGAGTAAGCGAAACTCAGCGGGCGTCAGGTCGAGCATTTTTCCACGCCACGATGCCTGAAAACGACCTTCATCGACAATCAGCGGGCTGTCTGCATCCATTTGTTGCAGTTCGCGCTGTGGCTTGCAACGGCGCAGGATCGTTTTCACTCGCGCGACGACTTCCCGCGGGCTGTACGGTTTACAAATGTAGTCATCGGCGCCGATCTCCAGCCCCAGCAGGCGGTCAATTTCTTCGATTTTGGCGGTCACCATCATGATGGGGACTTCCGAGAAACGACGAATCTCCCGACACAGAGTCAGACCGTCGGTACCTGGCAACATCAGATCTAACAAGATCAGATCGGGCGGCGTCTGGCGTACGTAAGGCAACACCAGATCACCGTGATTGATGAGCGTAGGGGCATAGCTTGCCGCACGCAGGTAGTCGATTAGCAGTTGCCCCAGCTTGGGTTCGTCTTCCACGATCAGAATACGCGGCGTGTTTTCATCAATGGGTAACTCAGTCATACATCTCTCTGTAAATCGCGTTCCAGCGGTAATTCTACTGTAATGCTAACCCCGCCAAAAGGCGAATGGGCGGCGCGGATCAGACCATTATGCGCCTGGACGATGTTGACGCAAATTGCCAGCCCCAGCCCGGACCCTCCGCTGGCCCGGTTACGGGACCCTTCGGTGCGGTAAAAACGTTCAAACAGTTTCTGTAGCTGTTCGTCGCTAACGCCGGGGGCGGAATCGGCGAAGGTTAATAACACCATCCGCTCGCGCTGTTCGGCGCTGATATGCAGACCGCCACCGCTGTCGGTGTAGCGCAGGCTGTTTTCCAGTAGGTTGTTAAACAGTTGCATCAGGCGATCCCTGTCGCCAAAGACTGTCATGCTGTCCGGGAGTGAAAGTTGGATCGTCAGTCCACGGCTGGCAAAACGTTCACGAAACGCGCCGCTGGCCACTTCCAGCAGAGGGATCAGGTCCAGCGAGGTTTTCTGATAGGCCAGCGCACCTTCATCAGACATAGAAAGCTGATGGAGATCGTCTACCAGTTTGGTGAGCGTACCGACTTCGGCCTGCAGTGAGGCTACCGAATCCGGCGTGAACTGACGTACACCATCCTGGATGGCTTCGAGTTCGCCGCGCAAAACTGCCAGCGGCGTGCGCAGTTCATGAGAAATATCGGCCATAAAGTCACGGCGCATCTGCTGGTTTTTTTCCAGCGTACTGGCGAGCTGGTTAAAGTCCAGCGCCAGTTTACCCAGCTCATCCGTACTGGTCGGCGCAACGCGAGTGGTGAAATCACCAGCCGCAAGTTTGTGCGTGCCTTCCACCAGCCGTTTGACCGGGGCCAGCAGGCTACGCGCCAGCGTAAACGTTGCCAGCGCCGCCAGGATCGTGGAGAGCGCAACGATAAGCCAGCTGGAACGTCTTTGCTGCATGTCGAAATTGATATCGGTATTGCGCGTTAAGCGCTCCACCGGAGAGGCAATCACAGCACCCACTTCGCTACCGTTGACGCGGATGGGATGGCGCATACCGTCGCGGGGGACCGGAGCCCGCGGGCCGACCAGTACGTGGGCATTTTGATCGACAACCCAAAACTGTGTACGCCAGCCGTGCGGCGGCATACCTGGACCCGGTTTATCATCGTCGTTGTCGTGTTCAAAAGAACGTAGGATCTGAAAAACAAACCGATCGTTATTGCGCAAAAATCGCCAGTTGCCATGTTGTTCATACTGTTCGCCGAGCGCATCACTCAACATTTGCAGCCGCTGTTCGTTACCGTGCTTAATATAGTCGATAAAACCGCGTTCGAAGCTTATGCGTACGGCCCAGTGCATGCTGATCAGCAACACAATGCAGGTGGCGAAAATCGCCAGAAACAGTTTGCCGGTGATACCGGGCCGCCAGAACTTCATCAGGTACTCCTTTTGCGCCGTGAAATCACCGCGTTGGTCTGCGTGTCGTCCGGCACGCGGGCAAAAATGATGGCGGGCAGTGCGATAAGGAACGCAATGCACAGCCAGGTATACATAAAGACGGTATGCGTAGACGCGCTGTCGATGGCGATATGTTGCTGCCCGAACATGCCTAACAACAGACCGGCGATGGTTACCCCGATACTCATCGACAGTTGCATGATCATCGACAGCAGGCTGTTGCCGCTGCTCGCGAGGTCATCCGGCAGGTCTTTTAGCGTCAGCGTGTTCATTGAGGAGAAGCGGGTAGAATTGACCATTCCCTGTAAGAACAGTATGAACGGCAGGGCGTAATACCAACCGAGTAACGCGGTGCTCATCAGCAACAAGCTGACCATCGACAGGCCAAGCGTGGTGGTGACCAGTACGCGACGGTAACCAAACCGGTTGACGACCTGCACCACGATGCGTTTCATTCCCATACTGCCCAGCACCATCGGGATCATCATCAAACCGGCATGAAATGGCGAAAAGCCCAATCCAATCTGCAGGAATACCGGGGTCATGAACGGTAACATCCCGCTACCAATCCGCCCGGCAAAGCTGCCAAACAGGCCTAACGAGAAGGTGTGTGTACGAAACAGGTGCAGGCTAAACAGTGCACGAGGGTTGTTGTGGGCGTGTTTCAGATACAGCAGGATCGCCAGTACGCCACAGATAACCAGTGCTGTCAGCGTGATGTGGGAAATGCCGGTTCCCTTACTACCATCAAGCGCTAAGGTGAGTACCGCCATGCCGACAGCCAGCATCATGAATCCAGAAAGGTCGAAACGGCGAGTTTGCATGGTGTAGTTGGGCATCAGCATTAACGTCGCTATTGCCCCGACAATGCCTACCGGAATGTTAATCAAAAAGATCCAGTGCCAGGAGGCGTACTCAACCAGAATACCGCCTAATGCCGGGCCCAGAAGTGGACCAATCTGACCGGGCAAGGTGACGAATGTCATTGCCGCCATGTATTGCTCGCGTGGGACGATTTTCATCACCGTCAATCTGCCGACCGGCACCATCATCGCGCCGCCTACACCTTGTAACACGCGAGCCATCACCAGTTCATTCAGCGTTCCGGACCAGGCGCAAAAAAGCGATCCCAGCGTAAACAGAATGATAGCGGTGAAGAATATATTGCGCACACCGATTTTATCAGCCAGCCAGCCGCTGGCGGGGAGCATTACGGCAACGGTAAGCACATACGACACAATGACCATGTGCATATGCAGTGGGCTTTCCCCGAGGCTTTTGGCCATCGAGGGAAGCGCGGTGTTGACGATGGTGGTATCCAGCGACTGCATAAAAAAGCCAAATGCCACAATCCAAAGTTGCCAGCGGGTGCTGTCGGGAAGTTCTGTCATAACTCTGCTACCGGTTTGCTGTTTTTACGCGAAAAACGCAGACGGTCGAAAAAGAGATAGACCACAGGCGTGGTGTACAGTGTCAGTAGCTGACTGACAACCAGCCCGCCAACAATGGTTATCCCCAGTGGTTGACGCAGTTCAGAGCCGTCACCTGCGGATAATACCAGCGGCAGCGCACCAAACAGGGCCGCCAGCGTGGTCATCATTATTGGGCGAAAGCGCAGCAGGCAGGCCTGGAAAATCGCTTCTTCCGGCTGCAAATTGCCATTTCTCTGCGCTTCCAGCGCAAAATCGACCATCATGATGGCGTTTTTCTTCACAATGCCAATTAATAGCATGATCCCTATCAGGGCGATTAGGCTGAACGGGGCATTGAACAGCTCCAGCGCCAGCAAAGCCCCAACGCCCGCTGAAGGTAGCGTGGAGAGAATGGTCAGCGGGTGAACATAGCTTTCATACAGCATGCCCAGCACGATGTAGACCGTGGCAATAGCGGCGATGATCAGGATCACCTGTGAGTTCATGGTGTCCTGAAATACCTGCGCCGTACCGGCAAAGCTGCCGCGAACCGTGGAGGGAACGCCGAGCTGGGTCATGGTTCGGTTGATGGCCTCTGTCGCCTCAGATAAAGAAGAACCTGTTGGCAGGTTAAACGACACGGTTGAGGCGGCAGATAATCCCTGATGGTTTACCGATAGCGGCGCATTCGCCGGTTGCCATTTGGCAAAGTACGATAACGGGATCGCCTTACCGTCATTGTTGATGACGAACATTTTGTCCAGCGCGCTAATGTCCTGGGTGTAACGCCTGTCGACCTCCATCACCACTTTGTACTGGTTCATCGGCTGATAGATGGTTGAAATTTGTCGCTGACCAAAGGCGTTATTCAGCAGGCTGTTGGCGGCTGCGACGTCGATCCCCAGACGAGACATGGTGTCGCGATCGTAGATAAGATTCATCTCCGCGCCATTGTCCTGCTGATCGGAGTTGACGTCAGCCAGTTGGGGCAGGGCGGCAAGCGCCTTACGGATTTTCGGTTCCCACTCGCGTAGTGCTGCGAGGTCATCTGATAACAGAGTGTATTGGTAGCTGGCATTAGCCTGGCGACCACCGACGCGAATATCCTGCACCGCCATCAGAAACAGGTTTGCGCCGGGTTCTTTGGCAAGCGCGACACGCAGGCGGTCGATCACCTGTTGCGCCGTTTCGTGACGTTCGCCACGTGGCTTCAGGGTGATAAACATCATTCCGCTGTTGACGCGTGATCCGCCGGTAAACCCGGTAACGTTATTTACCGCAGGATCGTCGCGGATGATCTTCATAAAGTCCTGCAGTTTGCCGCGCATCGCCTGGAAAGAGATGCTCTGGTCGGCCTGGATCCCGCCCATGAGTACGCCAGTATCCTGCTCCGGGAAGAAGGTTTTGGGGATTGAAATATAGAGCCAGACGTTCAGGGCAATGGTTGCGAGTAGCACCACGCCCACCATGCGCGTGTGGCGTAGCACCCACTTCAGCGAGGTGGCGTAGCTTTGTTGTAATGCCACCAATACACGGCCAAATCCCCGCTTACGCGATTGTTCGCGTGGCGTGCTGGATTTGAGCATCCAGCCGCACATCATCGGCGTCAACGTCAGCGATACCAGCAGTGAAATGCCGATGGCAACCGACAGCGTGACGGCAAATTCGCGCAGCAGGCGTCCAGGCAACCCGCCCATTAACAGCAGAGGCAGGAAAACCGCCACCAGCGACAGGCTCATGGAGAGCACCGTGAATCCCACTTCGCGCGTACCCTGTAATGCCGCCTGGAGTGGCTTCATTCCCGCTTCCAGGTGGCGGGCAATATTTTCCAGTACCACAATGGCATCATCGACGACAAATCCCGTCGCAATGGTTAACGCCATCAACGACAGGTTGTTCAGGCTGAATCCGCACAGATACATGGCGGCAAAGGTACCAATCAGCGAGACCGGAACCGCTACTGCGGGGATTAAGGTCGCGCGCCCGGAGCGCAGGAAAACAAACACCACCAGGATAACCAACGCGACGGAGATAATCAGCGTCTGTTCGACTTCCTCCAGCGAGGCGCGAATAGTCGGCGAACGGTCCTGGGCGATTTGCAGATCGATGGCGGCCGGGACCAGCGTTTGTAATTCCGGCAATTTGGCGCGAATGCTGTCTACTGTCTGAATAATATTGGCTTCCGGCAGTTTGCGGATCATCAGCAGAATGGCCGGTTTGGCGTTGGTCATCCCCGCGTTACGAACATCCTGTACTGAGTCGGTTACAGACGCAACGTCACCCAGCCGCACCGCTGCGCCGTTGTTATAGTGGATGATAATAGGTTGATATTCGGCGGCGGTTTTCAGCTCATCGTTAGTTTGTACCTGCCAGCGATGGGTTTCATCTTCGATAGCGCCCTGTGGCTTACGCACGTTAGCGTTGTCGATCGCGCTACGCACTGCGTCCAGTGATACACCCTGGTTAAACAGTGCCTGCGGATTAAGCCCCACACGCACGGCGGGAAGAGAGCTTCCTCCGACATCCACATCACCGACGCCATTGATTTGTGCGATGGTCTGCGCCAGTTGCGTCGATGCGAAATCGTACAGTTCACCCTGTGAGTATGTGTCAGACGTGAGCGTCAGGATCATGATTGGCGCATCAGAAGGGTTGGCTTTCCGATATGTCGGGCGGCTGGGCATCCCGCTGGGCAGCAGGCTTTGCGCGGCGTTAATGGCGGCCTGTACGTCCCGTGCTGCACCGTTGATGTCGCGGTCAAATTTAAATTCGAGAATAATGCGCGTACTGCCAAGCGAACTGCTTGATGTCATCTCATTTACGCCCGCAATCCGCCCAAGTGAGCGCTCCAGCGGAGTTGCGACCGAAGATGCCATCGTTTCAGGGGAGGCACCGGGTAATGATGCGCTGACCATAATCACGGGGAAATCAACCTGCGGCAGTGGAGCGACCGGCAGCAGACGAAAGCCCAGAATGCCGCACAGCGTAATCGCCACCGAGATGAGAATGGTCGCTACCGGACGATGAATGAAAAGCGCAAAAAAGTTCATTTACGCTTCCTCTTCCTGACGTGGGAAGCGGCTTTTCACGTACAGCGACAGTCGATCAAACAGCAGATAAATCACCGGCGTGGTAAACAGAGTTAATACCTGACTTACCAACAGACCGCCAACCATGCCAATCCCTAACGGACGGCGTAACTCCGCGCCCACACCGGTACTTAACATCAGCGGCAACGCGCCGAGCAGCGCTGCCAGCGTAGTCATCAGGATCGGGCGAAAACGCAGTAAACACGCCTGGAAAATGGCGTCACGTGGCGCCATACCCTGTTCGCGTTCAGCGGCAAGGGCAAAGTCGATCATCATGATGGCGTTTTTCTTGACGATACCGATGAGCAAAATAATGCCGATAATCGCGATGACGTCCAGTTCGCTGCCGGCAATCATGAGCGCCAGCAGCGCTCCGACACCCGCGGTGGGAAGTGTAGAGAGAATCGTAATCGGATGAATAAAGCTTTCGTACAATACGCCGAGCACGATATACATCGCGACCACTGCCGCCACAATCAGCCAGATGGTATTGCCCAGGGCAGCCTGGAAGGCCAGCGTACTGCCCTGGAACTGAGTGGTAATGTTAGCAGGCAGGTTAAGCGTTTTTTCAGTATCCAGAATCGCCTGTACTGCATCGCCCAATGACTGATTATCTGGCACATTGAACGAGATAGTCGTCACCGGGAACTGATCAAGATGGTTAATTGATAGCGGTGCAAAGCGCTGCTCAATGCTGGCGATCGCGCTGAGCGGTACGATCCCGCCATCGCTACTGGTCAGACGAATGGTATCCAGCGCAGCAATCCCAGGGGTATTGTTGATGTCATGTTCTAACACCACGCGATACTGGTTGGCCTGGGTGTAAATGGTTGAAATCAGCCGCTGACCGAAGGCGTTGTACAGGGCGTTATCGACATCCGCCATGCTGATGCCTAAACGGCTGGCGCTGTCGCGATTGACGTTCACATACGCCACCAGACCTTGATCCTGCCAGTCGCTGCTGACATCGGATAGTTGCGGTAGCTGCTGTAGTTTTGCTAACAGCTGCGGAACCCAAGTGCTGAGGGCATCCAGGGAAGTTGCTTGCAGCGTGAACTGATATTGCGTCCGGCTGACCTGGGTATCAATTGTCAGGTCCTGGGTCGGCTGAAGGTAGAGGTCAACGCCGGGGACTCTGTCAACCGCGTCCTGTAACCGGGAGATCACTTTCTGCACGCGATCGTCACGTTCATCCAGCGGTTTAAGGTTGATTTGCAAACGCGCGCTGTTTAATGCCGGATTCGTACCATCTACGCCAACAAACGCGGTCAGGCTCTCTACCGCCGGATCTTTAAGGATGACATCTGAAACCTGACGCTGGCGCTCGGACATGCTGGCAAATGAACTGGATTGTGGAGCCTGCAGCGTGCCCTGAATAATGCCGTTGTCCTGAATTGGGAAGAAACCTTTGGGGATGAAAACCCACAGCATGACGCTCAATGCCAGCGTGCCGAGCGCCACGCTCAGCGTCAGCCACGGATGGTTAAGCACTTTTGCCAGCCAGTGACCGTACCCGGCAATCACACGATCGAACATGCGCTCCGAGGCGCGGGAGAAGCGGTTTTGCTTACGCAATGAGGCCTGACTAAGCATACGCGCGCACATCATCGGCGTGAGGGTAAGTGAAACGACGGCGGAAATCAGAATCGCCACGGCCAGCGTAACGGCGAATTCACGGAACAAGCGCCCGACGATATCGCCCATGAATAGCAGTGGGATCAATACCGCAATCAATGAAAACGTCAGGGAGATGATGGTAAAACCAATCTCGCCTGCGCCTTTCAGGGCGGCAGTCAGCGGTTTTTCCCCTTTTTCGATATAGCGCGAAATATTCTCGATAACCACGATAGCGTCATCCACCACAAAGCCCGTTGCGATGGTGAGCGCCATTAAGGTCAGGTTGTTGATGGAGAAATCAAGAAATACCATCACCGCGAAAGTGCCGACTAGCGATAGCGGTACGGCGACGGTGGGAATAATTGTCGCCGGAACATTGCGCAGAAACAGGTAGATAATCATCACCACCAGCGCTATCGCCAGCATCAGCTCGAACTGGGTGTCTGCAACAGAGGCACGAATATTGGTTGTACGATCGGAAAGTACGCTGACCTTAACCGATTTGGGCAGGCTTTCGGTGAGCTGCGGCAGCATCTGACGGATACTGTCAGCTGTGGAGATGATGTTTGCCCCAGGCTGGCGCTGCACATTCATCACTATAGCTTGTTGCTTATTTGCCCATGCACCCAGCCAGCTGTTTTCTGCTCCTTGTTCGACGGTAGCGACATCGCCCAGACGAACCGGCGCACCGTTTTTATAGGCAATAATGAGCTGACGATATTCATCTGCGGACTGCATCTGGTCATTAGCGGAAAGCGTAACGGCGCGCGTAGGCCCATCAAGACTCCCTTTCGCTGAATTAACGTTGGCACCGGTGATGGCCGTACGGATGGTTTCGCTGGTTAAACCGAGGGCGGCAATGGCCTGTGCGTTAAGCTTCACGCGGACCGCCGGACGTTGTCCACCGGAAAGGGTTACCAGACCGACGCCGGAAACCTGAGATATTTTCTGCGCGACGCGGGTTTCGACCATATCTTCCACCTGCGTCATCGGCATGGCGGTCGAGGTGACGGCCAGCGTCATGATTGGCGGATCGGCTGGATTAACTTTGCTGTAGACCGGTGGGTTAGGTAGGTCACTCGGCAATAAATTGGTAGCAGCATTGATGGCGGCCTGAACTTCCTGCTCGGCAACATCCAGTGGCAGGGTCAGTTGAAACTGCAACGTGACGACCGATGCGCCACCGGAGCTTTGCGAGGACATCTGTTTTAAGCCAGACATCTGACCGAACTGACGTTCAAGCGGCGCGGTAACCGCAGACGTCATGACATCCGGGCTGGCTCCGGGATAGAGCGTTATGACCTGAATGGTGGGGTAATCCACTTCCGGCAATGCCGCAATGGGCAGGAAACGATAGCCGATGATACCCGCAAGCAGAATCGCGACCATCAGCAACGTGGTGGCGACGGGGCGCAGAATAAACAGGCGGGACGGGCCGCCTGTATTGCCGGGAGGTAACACCTGCATCAGGAGCTCGCTCCTTTTTTGCCATAGCCGCGCGGTGTGGCTTTGTCGTCGCTAGTGGTGGCGGCGTGAGCCTCCACGACCTCGACTTTAGCTCCTTCCGTCAGACGATCAATCCCGTCGGTGACGACGCGATCGCCCGCGGACAACCCTGCGGCGATCACCACTTTTTGGCTGTCCTGAATACCCGGTTTAACCAGATGTTTGCTGACTTTGTTGTCGCTGTTCAGCACCCAGACAAAGTGGCCTTCGTTGCCCATCTGCAGGGCGGCTGTTGGGATCACAACGGCATTTTGCTGCGTGTCGACCAGCATGCGAGCGTTAACAAACTGATTCGGGAACAAGGCATCGTCCTGGTTGTTAAAGCGGGCCTTTGCTTTGATGGTGCCGGTGGTGGCGTCAATCTGGTTGTCGAGGCTCAGCAGCACGCCTTCGCTCAGTTTTTGTGAGTTGGTACGGTCCCAGGCCTCAACTTTCAGTGGCGTCCCCGATTTCTGTGCCTGTACTACGGTCGCGATATCGTTCTCTGGCAAAGTGAAAACCAGATCAATAGGATGGGTTTGTGTAATGACGACAATCCCGGTGGTATCGCTGCTGGATATCTGGTTACCCACATCCACAAGCTTCAGGCCCACCCGACCATCAACAGGTGCCGTTACCCGGCTCCAGTCGAGCTGCAATTGCGCGCTGGCGACGCTGGCTTCATCGGCTTTTATCGTCCCTTGTGTTTCGTTGACCAGCGCCTGTTGCGCATCCAGTTCCTGACGAGAGACCAGATTGGTTTTAACCAACTGCTGATAGCGTGCGAGGTCGCGACGAGCATTGGCCAGCGTGGCTTTATCTTTTGCCAGTTGCCCCTGCGCCTGCGCCAGTGCGACTTTGAACTGACTGGGGTCTATCTCAGCCAGCAGATCGCCGGCTTTCACCTGTTGCCCTTCCTGAAAGTGTATGGCGATGAGTTGGCCGTCCACGCGACTGCGTACCGTCGCGGTGTTCGCGGCAGTAATGGTACCCAGCCCGGTCAGATAGCGTGGAACCGCTTGTTCGACTGCCGTGGCCGCCTGAACCGGAGCCAACGGACCGGAACGCATTCCTCGCCGTCCCGCTGTCGGAGCGGGTTGCGTCTGACGGGTTGCGCCGGGGGCTGTTCCCTGGGGCTCGCTGCGACTTTGCCAGAACCAGAAGGCGGCGATGGCGGCCACGACGATCACGATTACTATCACCCAGCGGGATTTGTTACGGCCTTTCATTGTTATGAGTTTCTCATCCTGAAACGTTTCGCGGAATGATACTAGTTTAGCCAGTGAACAAGGGAGAAAAATGGAGGAATTATGAAACACTGTCGGGATTCGTCTGAATGACGGCGCGGCTTTGCGAGGCATTACGCAACAATTTGCGGCGAAAATAGCGAATGCGTCATTGTGCGTTAGAGTGCGGTCAAGGCAAAAGGAGGTAAGCCAAAGATTTCAGCGGGATGCTGGAACGGGAAAGCCCCTCCCGAGGAAGGGGCCAAAATAAGGAAAGGGTTATGATGAAGTACGTCATCATACTGGTGGTACTCTTAGTCATTAGCTTACCGGCTTACTAAGACACCAGGGGGAGGGGAAACCTTCCCTAACCCTCACTCCTGAAAATAAGCCACAGTAACGATGATGTCAATACGCGCACCTTTGAGCCTGCGAGCCGCTTAGCGGAAAACAACGTCAGCCCAGCGGGCCAGTCCGGCGGTGACAGAGCCGAAATCATCGCCACCGGCGATAGGGATCCCCGGGAGCTGTTCAGCAAGGGCTTTTTTGATCAGCGGTGAACGGGCGCTACCGCCGGTCAGATAAATGACATCCGGTTTTTCCTGCGCGTTATCCAGCGCTAAGTGAACCTGCTCAAGAATACGTGCCAGCGGTTGATTTAACGCCATTTCCAGTCCTTGCTGGCTGATAGCGGTGGCCAGCGCATCGCTGATAAACGGCAGTGCCGCGGTAACATTTGTCTGGTCAGAAAGCGCAATTTTGCTCTCTTCTGCGCTGCGTACCAGGCGATAACTCAGGCGTTCACGCCAGACTTTAAGCAGCAGCGCCACTTTGTCTGCTTCACGCGCGTCGCGGACAAGATCGTTGAGTAAACGTCCATTGGCGGTACTGTAGAAATCACTTTGCGCGGGAACATCGTTGATCGCGACCGCGTTCCACCAGGGTAAAATCGGCAATGCGATGCCTTTTTCCGTTTCGCCGCCCATGCCCAGCAGTGGCATCAGATGTTTAAAGGCTAACGCAATATCCAGATCGTTACCGCCCACGCGGCAGCCACTGTGTCCCAGCAGGCTGTTTTCGCGATCGGCGCGCTGATGCCATTGCGGCCCCATCAGCAGTAGCGAACAGTCAGTGGTGCCACCGCCGATGTCCACCACCAGTACGCGTTTTTCTTCCTGCAAGGTTGCTTCAAAATCCAGACCCGCGGCTACCGGCTCGTACTGGAAGACGACATCCTGAAAACCGGCGCGTTTGGCCGCACGTTCCAGAATACCCTGCGCCTGGGCGTTGGCGTCATCACCGCCTAACCCCTGGAAGTTGATCGGGCGACCGATAACGGCCTGGGTGATCGCTTCCGGCAGCTGGTTTTGCGCCTGATTGCGAATATGCAGCATCATCGCGCAAACCAAATCCTCAAATAGCGCAACCTGCTGCGGCTTCAGACCGCTGGCGCCCAGGAATGATTTTGGCGATTTAACAAAGTACACCTCTTCCGGGTCGTCAATGTACTGCGCCAGTGACGCCAGACCAAACTGCACGCTATTGGCGCTAACATCGATGTCTTCATCGCGGTTATAACGCATTGCACGACTCAGTAG
Organism: Citrobacter sp. wls827; assembly: GCF_005280875.1. Taxonomy (NCBI): domain Bacteria; kingdom Pseudomonadati; phylum Pseudomonadota; class Gammaproteobacteria; order Enterobacterales; family Enterobacteriaceae; genus Citrobacter; species Citrobacter sp. wls827. The sequence goes on along the minus strand of NZ_SZWR01000019.1, from coordinate 216,930 downwards.
CGCCTGTGTTTCGGCATCCGTCGTGGGGACATCATGATGGCGATACAACCATTCGCTCACCGCTTCGCGCGTAGGCGCACAAAGCATTGAGGGCAGTAACGTGCTGTTGTTTTCCATTTTGAGCAAGTGTGGCTGCCCGTCACGCATTACGGCTACTGAACAGTTTGCCGTACCGTAGTCAAAACCAATAAACACCGTAGAAATCCCCATGCCAGTGAAGAAGGGGCGTGACTTTAGCGAAATGTCGCCGCCCCGACAACTGGAATATGAAAGCAAGGCGTATCGATTGAATACTGTTTATGCTGTAGGTTTAACTAAAAAGGACACCTGAATGTTAACACTGAGCTGGCAGCCGCCCTATGACTGGCCCTGGATGCTAGGGTTTCTTGCCGCCCGTGCGGTGGATGGCGTCGAAACCGTCGGGGAGCTGTATTACACCAGAAGCCTGGTTATCGGTGAATATCGTGGACTGGTGAGCGTAGTGCCTGACCTGAAGACACACCAGTTGCAGGTCAGGCTAAGTCCGGGGTTACAGCCCGTTGCGCCAGAATGCCTCGCCAAAATTGAGCGGTTGTTCGATCTTCGCTGTTGCCCACAGCATATTGCTAACGCGCTGGGCAGCCTGGGCGCAGCGCGTCCTGGACTGCGGCTGCCTGGCTCTGTCGATGCCTTTGAACAAGGTGTGAGGGCGATATTAGGCCAGTTAGTTAGCGTTGCAATGGCGGCAAAACTGACCGCGAAAGTTGTACGCGCCTACGGTGACAGGCTTGATGACGCGCCTGAGTATGTTTGTTTTCCCACACCACAAGCGCTGGCTGCAGCTGAGCCTTTGCATCTGAAAGCCTTAGGGATGCCGCTCAAACGCGCTGAAGCGCTCATTCATCTGGCACGAGCAATGCTCACCGGAAGGCTTGCATCGGTTGCACCAGTTGATATTGAGCAAGGCGTAAAGCACTTACAAACGTTTCCCGGTATAGGGCGCTGGACTGCCAATTATTTCGCGCTACGCGGTTGGCAGGCGAAAGATGTTTTTCTTCCTGACGATTATTTGATCAAACAACGCTTTCCGGGCATGACACCAGCCCAGATCCGGCGCTATGCCGAGCGCTGGAAGCCGTGGCGCTCCTATGCGTTATTACATATCTGGTATACAGAAGGGTGGCAGCCGTCAGTTGATAGCGAAGTTGCTGGTATTGAGTAGCAGATCCAACGGCTGAGCATCAGCAATGATGTCGCCGTAGATCATATCAATACCGATACCAGAAAGTGCGTCCATAATAAGCGGCATTTGCACGGGGCCGGCGATCGTTTTGATATCCAGTCGCTGTGCATGACCCTGGATAATAGAAACCCACATTTCATCCATCAGGTTGCCGTGAACACTGGCGCTGATCTCACTGTCGAGTAACAGGTAATCGACGGTGTGAAACTTCAGGTTTTCAACAATCTCTAAGTCGCGTCCTACCTGGCTTAAAATAATCCGACAACCCGCGTGACGAAGTCGCTGAATGGCCGATAGGCTCTGAGCTGGATGCGATTTCATCACTCCGGCTGGAACGGTCAGGTGTAATAAGCGTGGTGGTAGCGGACTATGCTGCAACTGCGCCAGCAGTTCATCCACAAGTTCGGTACTCAACAGTCCGGCGGCAGAAAGGGGCAGGGCAATACTGAGCCCCTTACTGGCAATCGCCGTCGCTGCATGCTGGAAAAATTCGTTAAAAACCCGGCGGTCAAGCGCATGATTAAGCGTGGGGTCAACGAGTCCGGTACGGAAAATATGCTCTTCGATAACATCACCGTCCTCTGTTCCCAGGCGCAGTGAGAGTAGCCAGAAGCTGAATGTCTCAGGAATGCGTGGAGAGGCCACTCCCCGGGCGATCATGAGCATCGGGTTGTGCGCAATAATGTGCTTCTGTTCATCAAACGACAGCAGTTCCCGTGAGGCGTGCGTCTGACTTTGCTGGGGTTCATACACGCAGACCCGGCCACGCCCACTATTTTTGGCGGCATAACAGGCGATATCTGCCTGAGACATGACCTCAGTCGCGACATGATTTTTCTCATCGATCAGCGTAATACCCGCACTGGCGCCTATGCGGTGCAGACGGCCTTCCCACCTGAACTGATACTCGTTGATGGCGCTGATAATACGGCCTGAGATAAAGCGAGCGCTTTCGATGTTGCAATCCGGCAGCAACAGGCCGAATTCATCGCCACCGAGACGAGCCAGTACATCGCTGGTACGCAGCATGCTGAGCATCAGAGAAGCAAGTTCGCGCAGCAGGGCATCGCCTGCAGCATGGCCCGCGCTATCGTTCACGGCTTTAAACCTATCCAGATCGATAAAGACCAGAACATGGCGCTGATGCGTATTGTGTACGGCTTGTAGCAATTGTTTCAGATGGTTCTCGAAGCTGACCCGGTTAGCAAGATGGGTGAGGTCATCATGGGACGCGCTGTAGCTCAGTTGGCGTAACATCTTACGCGACTCGGTGACATCCTGAATGACCAGTACGGAGCCAATGCTACCACCGTCAAGGGTACTGAGTGGCGTAATGCTGTACTGAATGTCGTAACTGCTGCCGTTACGGCAATGCAGAACCACCTCCTGCTCTATGGCAGTACGCGACATATCGGCACTGTAGATGTTTTCCATCAATGGGCCGTTATCGCCAAAGGTAATTCGCAGCACTGTCAGTAACGGAATACCTATCGCGTCGTCCTGCTGCCAGCCGCTCATCTTCTCGGCAACCGGGTTCATGAAGGTCACGTTCATGTCGACATCAATGCAAATCACCGCTTCGCCGATTGAGTCCAGCGTGATGTGCAGGCGCTCTTTTTCCTGGTACAGCGCTTCGTTAAGCTGCTTCACTTCGGTCATATCCAAATTGATACCGAGTAAGCGTTCAACTTCTCCGTCTTTATTCAGTACCCGGTTAGCCAACGAGCGGATATGGCGTACGCCGTCACGTACTGCAATACGAAATTCGAGCTTAAAGGGAATTCGTGCGGCCAGAGAGTCGCGAATCACATTTTCAGCATGCTCGCGATCTTCCGGTACGACGCACTCGTACCAGACTTGCCAACTGGGTTTGATATGTAGCGGGACTTCATAGAGATCGAACATGCGCTTATCCCAACTGATCACGTCGGGTTGCAGTTCCCACTCCCAGATACCGATACCGCCCGCTTCGTTGGCTAGGGTAATGCGTTCCATCAGCCGCTTATTCATCCACTCGGTGTGCTTCAGGTCGTTTATGTCTTCAACCTGTGCAATAAAGTAGAGCGGGGTGTCGTCGCTGTGGCGTACCAGCGAAACGGCCAGCAATGCCCAGACAACGTCGCCCGCGCGCGTGTAATAGCGCTTTTCCATGGAGTAACTGTTGATTTCACCACGGACCAACATGCCGAGTTGTTCGAGGTCGTTATTCAGATCTTCCGGCCAGGTGAGCTGCTGGAAGGTCAGCGCTCTCAGCTCTTCCTGGCTGTAGCCAAGAAACTGGCACAACGCCTTGTTTGCCTGTAACCACTGCCCTTCGGTACCGACCAGCGCCATGCCAATCGCGGAATATTCCATAGCATTACGAAAACGCGATTCGCTTTCCGAGATGTGTTTTCGCTCGGCCCGAAATGCGTACATCACCATAGTCATCATGTTGGCTGGCAACAGAATCATCAAAAACGGCAGCCACGGAATACTTGTCATCACATTCGCTTTCGGGGTGTAGAGCAGCGATGGGTTGGCCGCCAGCATCAGAGAGACCATCAGGACGGTGCTGAGGAAAATTAAAAATGCTTCCATACGCGGCAAACGGACGGCGCTCCACATCAGCAACACAATGACGCAGGTAAACGGCCACGGCACGTACATCATGGAAAGCCAGCTGAACGTTAAGGTGACGAGCAGCGTGATGAGGGTCTCAAGCAGTAAACGTGGATCGCGGTGACGCAGCAGATAATGAGGCTTGAATAACAGACCTAATGGCACCAGCGCCAGCGCGCCGATGGATTCGGAAAGCACCCAAATGAGAAACGTATTTAACGAGGTTCCCTCCGGGAGCAGTAGCCACATCAGCACACCACCTAACAGCGGAGGGATGACGGCGCTACCCAAGGCCAAACGCGCCCAGTCATTCAGATTCTGTAAGGGGTTATACCAGGGGAGCAGTTTGCGCAATAATATCGCGCCGGCGACCGCTTCAATAATATTGATGGTCGTATAAGTATAGTTAAGCGAGCCTCCAGGAAAAAACAGCAAAGACGCGCCGATGCTGCCGAATGAGCAAGCCAGCGCTATCCCGGGCCACATTTTTCCTGCATGGCGGTAAAACGCCACCATCATGATTGAGGTTGGAAACCAAAGCGGTGCCAGTTGGGTACCGAAGCGCGACAGCTCCAGCGAAAATAGCGTAAAGATAAATGCTACCAGACCTAAACTGGCCAGGCGCAGCAGAGGATGGGGTAGGGTAACTAAAACATGTTGGAATTGCTTACTCATTACCACTTTACCCAAATAGCCGATGTCGGCCAGCAGAGTTACCGGCCGCATCACGTTTAATCTTCGTTTATGCTAGTACAAATAATTTACAATTTATACGCCAGTTGCTCATAAATTAACACGTCCAAGCCATTAATTCCTAAGGCGGGTGAATAAAATTTGAGCCTGCTTTAAAATTAACCGTTTTAATTTGCGACAGGGAAAGCATTGGTGCAGCCTGGGCTGGCATCGCGCTGCTGAAATCCCTATAATTGCCGCGTTTGGCGTTTCGACGCCGCCCTTCCTTACATCCAGGTTAATCAGGTCGCTAAATTTATGACTGATCAGTCCCATCAGTGCGTCATTATCGGCATTGCCGGCGCATCGGCTTCCGGCAAGAGTCTTATTGCCAGTACCCTTTATCGCGAATTGCGTGAACAAGTCGGTGACGAACATATTGGCGTTATTCCCGAAGACAGCTATTACAAGGATCAAAGCCATCTGTCGATGGAAGAACGCGTAAAAACGAACTACGACCATCCGAACGCGATGGATCACAGTTTGCTGTTTCAGCATCTGCAAACACTTAAACGTGGTTCCGCCATTGAATTGCCCGTTTATAGTTATGTTGAACACACGCGCACACAAGAAACTATTCATATTGAACCCAAGAAAGTCATTATTCTGGAAGGCATTTTGTTGCTGACGGATGCGCGTTTGCGTGATGAAATGAACTTCTCTATTTTTGTTGATACGCCGTTGGATATTTGCCTGATGCGCCGTATCAAGCGGGATGTGAATGAACGTGGTCGTTCAATGGATTCGGTGATGGCGCAATACCAAAAAACCGTACGTCCGATGTTCCTGCAATTTATTGAGCCTTCAAAACAATACGCCGATATCATCGTGCCTCGCGGGGGTAAAAACCGCATTGCTATCGATATTCTGAAGGCGAAAATCAGTCAGTTCTTTGAATAAGTTCAGCGAATTGTGTACCGTTCAGTGATAACCTGGTTCACCCTTAACGCGCCTGGCATTAAGGGTTTGAAGCACGAAAGGAGAAAGTGCCATGCGTTTATGTGACCGAGATATTGAAGCCTGGTTGGATGAAGGTCGTCTGTCGATCAATCCACGTCCTCCTGTCGAGCGTATCAATGGCGCAACGGTAGATGTGCGCCTTGGTAACAAATTTCGTACGTTCCGCGGTCATACGGCGGCGTATATCGATTTGAGCGGACCGAAGGATGAGGTCAGTGCTGCGCTTGACCGCGTAATGAGTGATGAAATTGTCCTCAAAGACGGTGAGGCGTTTTTCCTGCATCCGGGTGAATTAGCGCTGGCGGTAACTTTCGAATCCGTTACGCTGCCTTCCGACCTTGTTGGCTGGTTAGACGGCCGTTCTTCGCTGGCACGTCTGGGCCTGATGGTACACGTTACGGCACACCGTATTGATCCGGGCTGGTCGGGGTGCATCGTCCTGGAATTTTACAACTCAGGAAAATTACCGTTGGCTCTGCGCCCCGGTATGCCGATAGGGGCACTGAGCTTCGAACCGCTTTCCGGCCCGGCAGCGCGACCTTACAACCGTCGCCAGGATGCGAAGTATCGCGATCAGCAGGGCGCGGTAGCCAGCCGGATCGATAAAGACTGAGTGTTTTCAGTCCATTGGGGATAGCATGAGACGATTTCTGACGACGCTGATGATTATTCTGGTCGTGCTGGTGGCCGGTTTCTCTGCGTTAGTATTGTTGGTTAATCCGAATGATTTCCGCGCATACATGGTGAAGCAAGTTGCGGCGCGTAGCGGATATCAACTGCAGTTGGATGGTCCTCTGCGCTGGCACGTATGGCCCCAGTTGAGCATTCTCTCCGGGCGCATGGTGCTAACGGCCGAAGGTGCCAGCGAACCGCTGGTTCGTGCCGACAATATGCGTCTGGACGTCGCCTTGTGGCCGTTGTTGAGTCACCAACTCAGCGTAAAGCAAGTCATGCTCAAAGGCGCGGTGATTCAACTCATACCTGAAACCGAGGCTGTGCGCGGAGTCGATGCCCCTGTTGCGCCAAAAGATAATACGCTGCCGGATCTGGCAGAGGATCGTGGATGGTCGTTTGATATCGCTCGCCTGCGCGTGGCTGACAGCGTTCTGGTATTCCAGCATGAAGACGATGAACAGATAACGGTTCGTGATATTCACCTGAATATGGAACAGGATGCCCAGCATCGTGGAACGTTCGATTTCACCGGCCGCGTTAACCGTGACCAGCGCGACCTGACGTTGTCCATCAGTGGCGCTGTCGATGCGTCTGACTATCCGCATGATTTAGTCGCCAATATTGAGCAGTTGAGCTGGCAGTTACAGGGCGCTGACTTGCCGCCGCAGGGGATCCGCGGCCAGGGTCAGCTTCAGGCTCGGTGGCAGGAAGAGAAAAAACAGCTCAACTTTACGCAGATTAACTTAACTGCTAATGACAGTTCACTCGCCGGGCAAGCTCAGGTGACGCTGGCGGAGAAACCCGCATGGGACGTCAATCTGAAATTCGGCCAGCTCAATCTGGATAACCTGATTGTACAGCATGATGCTCTGGCGGCGACAGATACCGGGGCACAGCAGAGTCAGAGCCAGTCGACGCTGGCGCGACCAGTCATTTCCTCGCAGGTTGATGCCGTCTCTTATCAGGGGCTGCAAGGATTTTCCGCCAACATTGCACTACAGGCGGATAAAGTTCTCTGGCGGAAAATGGCATTTGATCATGTTTCTGCAAAAATCGTCAACCAGGCTGGCTTGTTGAATATCAATGAGTTGCAGGGGAAAAGTGACGGTGGATTGATCTCACTTCCAGGTTCGCTGGATGCCAGAAAAGGCTCACCACGGGCAGTCTTTCACCCACGGCTGGAAGGCGTAGAAATCGGCACTATCCTGAAAGCTTTTGACTATCCGATAGCCCTTACTGGCAAGCTGTCACTGGCTGGCGATTTTTCGGGCTCTGACATTGATGCGCAGGCATTTCGCCACAGCTGGCAAGGACAGGCCAATGTTGAGATGAGCGGCACGCGTATGGAAGGCATGAACTTCCAGCAACTGGTGCAACAGGCGGTTGAACGTAGCGGCGGTAATGCAGGCTCACAACAGGATTTGGATAATGCGACGCGGCTGGATCGCTTTGTGACCGATCTGACGCTGGATAACGGCAAGGTTACGCTGGATAACATGGAAGGGCAGTCTGCCATGTTGGCGCTTTCGGGTAAGGGCACGTTAGATCTGGTTGAGCAAAATTGTGATACTCAGTTTAACGTGCGCGTGCTGGGCGGATGGAATGGGGAAAGTAAATTGATCGATTTCCTCAAAGCGACCCCAGTTCCGCTCAGGGTCTATGGCAAGTGGCAGTCGTTGAACTATAACCTGCAGGTGGACCAACTCTTGCGTAAGCATATGCAGGATGAAGCGAAACGCCGATTGAACGACTGGGCCGATCGCAACAAAGACTCTCGCAACGGCAAAGACGTTAAAAAGCTGCTGGATAAACTTTGAACCC
>NZ_SZWR01000019.1:158838-208880 GCF_005280875.1 Citrobacter sp. wls827 | reverse complement strand
CTGGTGCCGGATGGCGGCTTCAGCCCCATCCGGCATGTCGCTTATACCTCGTAATCCATCTCTTCTTCACTGCGCAGTGGTATCAACTGGACTTTCTGCACTCGATGGTTTTCTACTTGCAAGGTTTTCAGCAAATAGTCGCCAACCTGTACTTCCTCTCCGGTTTTCGGGATGCGCTGCAGATACTCCATTAACAGCCCGGCAATGGTGTGGTACTCACGTTTCTCATCTAATGGGATCGGGACATACTGCACCAGGTCTTCCAGCGGCATATGGCCGTTTGCCGTCCACGACCCATCGGCATTTTTCTGAATATCATGACGAGCATCGATCTCTTCGACTTCATTTGGCAAGTTACCCGCGATGGTTTCCATCACGTCGCTGAGCGTCACAATTCCTTCCACCGAACCAAACTCATCGGCCACAAAAGCGAAGTGCGTCCGGGCGTTTCGGAACTGCTCCAGCGCAGGAAGAAGCGGCAGGGTTTCCGGGAATACCAACGGCTGGCGAAGTAAGACGCGCAAATCGAGCGGTTCGCCACGCAGCGACTGTTGCAGAAGGTCAATCACATGCACCACACCGAGCAGTTCTTCCTGTTCATCTTCTCCGGTTACGACCAGGCGCGTATGCTGGTTTTTCTCCAGTAGTGTGCGAATTTCTGCTTCCGGAGCATTGAGATCAATATGCTCGATATCATGGCGTGACGTCATGATGCTGCTGACGGTTCGCTGATTAAGGTTCAGTACGCGCTCAATCATCCGCCGTTCTTGAGGTGCAAAAATCTGGCCTTCATGATGATCCGCCAACATAGCGGCAGTTTCGGCATCCAGCTCGGCATCTTCTTTTTGACCGCTTATCAGACGCATCACCGCCTCGGCGGTACGCTGGCGTAACGTGTGGTTAGCCGACAGGAAGCGACGACGGTTAAAAATAGCCAACTGGTTCAGGGCTTCTATCATGACCGAGAAGCCGATAGCCGCGTACAGATAGCCTTTCGGTATGCGAAAACCAAAGCCTTCCGCGACCAGGCTGAAACCAATCATCAACAGGAAGCTCAGGCACAGAATAACAATAGTTGGGTGGCTGTTAACAAAGCGGGTCAACGATTTACTGGCCAGCATCATCAGGCTGATGGCAATGATCACCGCCGCCATCATGACCGCCAGATGATCAACCATACCAACAGCGGTGATCACCGAGTCCAGTGAGAAAATGGCATCAAGTACCACAATTTGCGCGACCACGCCCCAAAATTTCGCACCCCGACGTTGGGTGGGATTGTCGCTGTCTTTCCCTTCCAGCCGTTCGTTGAGCTCCATAGTGGCTTTAAACAGCAGGAAGAAACCGCCGAACAGCATGATCAGGTCGCGGGCGCTGAAGCTGAAGTCCCGAATGCTGAACAGAGGTGTGGTCAGCGTCACCAGCCATGATATTGATGCCAGCAGCAGCAGGCGCATAACCATCGCCAGCAGTAGCCCGGTAATACGCGCCTTATCCCGCTGGGATGGCGGGAGTTTCTCCGCGAGGATGGCAATAAAAACAAGATTATCAATGCCAAGAACGAGTTCTATCACGATTAGCGTGACGAGTCCGGCCCAGATTGACGGATCGGCAATCCATTCCATAGTAAATGCTATACCCATAGTTATATGACAATTGTCACAATTCGATCATGGGTAAAACCGACGAAAAATGCAATGGCGAGAAGGGATTTCTCTGCCCTTTATATCAGGACAGAGGCGAGAGAATAGTCGGAAGGTAACTGCAAGAAATGGCTTTATTTATGCAGTTATATTTAGGAAATATCGCAGGCTGGATATTTATATATTAACATTGTCAACATCAATAAAATCCTAAAAATATACATACCTTATGCTTAATATTAATCTTAAAAGGCTACGTTTCAGGGCTTGTTATCTTGCCTGCTATTCGGTTAGCTGCAACAATTCTTCCCGTAATAATCAAAAGAGAAATATGTTGCCAGTATCGCACCATGCTATTACTGATGGGCAGGCGCTATGAATATGATGACGACAGCGAGGATGGTAAAAATATAAATTAATCAGTGCATTGGTAGCCAATAAAGCCAGGGGCGGTAGCGTGCCTGGTCGCCTGATGATAAACCTAAATTATTCTGTCAAGAGACTGCAGATGGATTCATTTTTTTTAGGACTGATGCCAGTTAAATTTCTATTCAATTAACGGCAAGGTGAATGCAAACAGGCGTAATCGCTATTTAAAACGCACGTGATAATGACTCTGCCAAAGTGATAAATAATCAATGATGAAATCCAAACTTAAATTGATGCCAGTATTGGTGTCGGTAATATTGATCAACGGTTGTACCGTGTTTCCGGGCAGCAATATGTCTACCATGGGCAAAGATGTGATTAAGCAGCAGGATGCCGATTTTGATATCAACCGGATGGTGAATGTTTATCCGCTTACCCCTCGACTGGTTGAACAATTGCGTCCGCGACCGAATGTTGCTCAACCTAATATGTCGCTGGATCAGGAGATCTCCGGGTATCAGTACCGGGTCGGACCCGGCGATGTCCTGAATGTCACTGTCTGGGATCATCCCGAACTCACCACGCCTGCGGGACAGTATCGTAGCTCAAGCGATACAGGAAACTGGGTGCAACCTGATGGCACCATGTTTTATCCCTACATTGGCAAAGTTAGCGTGGTGGGAAAAACGTTGGCAGAAATTCGTAGTGATATTACCGGGCGCTTAGCGAAGTACATCGCAGACCCGCAGGTGGACGTTAATATCGCCGCATTCCGCTCGCAAAAGGCATATGTCTCCGGGCAGGTGAATAAATCCGGTCAGCAGGCCATCACCAACGTACCTCTTACTATCCTTGATGCTATTAATGCCGCAGGCGGCCTCACAGAAGCGGCCGACTGGCGCAACGTTGTGCTGACTCACAAAGGGCAGGAGCAACGCATTTCACTGCAAGCGCTAATGCAAAATGGCGATCTGAGCCAGAACCGTCTGCTCTATCCTGGCGATATTCTGTTTGTCCCACGAAATGACGACCTGAAAGTGTTCGTGATGGGTGAGGTGAAAAAACAGAGCACCCTCAAGATGGACTTCAGCGGTATGACACTCACCGAAGCGCTGGGTAATGCGGAGGGCATCGACCTGACCACCTCCAATGCCAGTGGCATCTTTGTTATTCGTCCATTAAAAGGCGAGGGTGGACATAACGGCAAGATAGCCAATATCTACCAGCTTGATATGTCTGACGCGACATCGTTGGTGATGGCGACCTCTTTCCGACTCCAGCCTTACGATGTGGTGTATGTCACGACCGCGCCGGTTGCTCGCTGGAACCGTTTGATCAATCAGTTGCTGCCGACCATTAGCGGTGTTCGTTATATGACGGATACGGCCAGCGACCTTCACAACTGGTAATCGCCATGTTTAACAAAATCTTAGTTGTCTGTGTGGGGAACATTTGCCGTTCTCCGACGGCAGAGCGCTTGTTAAGGCAATTTCATCCGGCGTTGACGGTGTCTTCCGCTGGTCTCGGCGCGCTGGTAGGCAAGGGCGCCGATCCGTGCGCTATCAGTGTGGCGCAGGCACATAACTTGTCGCTGGAAAATCATTGTGCACGACAAATCTCGGGACGGATGTGTCGGGAGTATGACCTGATCCTGACCATGGAAAAACGCCATATTACGGCGTTGTGTGAAATGGTGCCGGAGATGCGCGGCAAAGTAATGCTGTTTGGTCATTGGGACAGCGAACGCGAAATACCTGACCCGTATCGTAAAAGCCGTGATGCGTTTGATGCGGTGTATGCACTACTTGAGCGGTCTGCCCACCAATGGGCCCAGGCACTGAATGCGGAGCAGGGAAAATAATGACAGAAAAAGAAAAACAGTCTGCCACGTCGGCAACAGGCAACGATGAAATCGATATCGGACGTCTGGTGGGGACCGTAGTCGAAGCACGCTGGTGGGTACTGGGCATAACCGCCGCATTTGCGCTATGTGCGGCGCTCTACACCCTGTTTGCCACGCCGATCTACAGTGCCGATGCGCTGGTACAAATAGAGCAAAACACCGGCAGCTCGTTAGTTCAGGATATTGGCTCGGCGTTATCCAACAAGCCACCTGCTTCTGAAGCGGAAATTCAGCTTATTCAGTCACGGCGGGTATTGGGCAAAACGGTAGACGATCTTAATCTGGATATTTCCGTCACTAAAGATTCATTTCCTCTTTTTGGTGCCGGCTGGGACCGTCTGATGGGCCGCCAGAATGAAACGGTCAATGTAACGACTTTCGCCTTTCCAACGTCAATGAATGAACAGACCTTCACGTTGAACGTACTGAACGACAAAAGTTATCAACTGGTGAGTGACGGCGGCTTTAGCGCTCGTGGCCAGGTTGGGCAGTTACTGAACCATGACGGTGTAACGATGCTGGTTGAGGCGATTCATGCCAGTCCGGGTAGCGAATTTACCGTCAGTAAGTTCTCCACGCTTGGCACGATCAACAATCTGCAAAATAACCTGATGGTGACGGAAACAGGTAAAGATACCGGGGTGTTGAGTCTGACCTTCACGGGGGAAGATCGTGAACAAATCCGCCAGATCCTTGACAGTATTACCCGCAACTATCTGCAACAAAACGTGGAGCGTAAATCTGAAGAGGCCGCTAAAAGCCTGGCGTTTCTGGCAAAACAATTACCGGAGGTGCGCAACCGTCTGGACGTTGCTGAAAACAAACTGAATGCATTTCGTCAGGATAAAGACTCCGTCGATTTACCGCTGGAGGCCAAAGCGGTGCTGGACTCGATGGTAAATATTGATGCTCAGTTAAATGAACTGACCTTTAAAGAAGCTGAAATCTCCAAACTGTTCACCAAAGCGCACCCGGCGTATCGCACGTTGCTGGAAAAACGCCAGGCGCTGGAAGATGAAAAAAACAAGCTTAACGGGCGCGTGACGGCGATGCCGAAAACGCAGCAGGAAATTGTCCGCCTGACGCGTGACGTGGAGTCCGGCCAGCAGGTCTATATGCAACTGCTGAATAAACAGCAGGAGCTGAAGATCACGGAAGCCAGTACGGTTGGCGATGTGCGCATTGTCGATCCTGCCATTGCCCAGCCTGGTGTCCTGAAACCGAAAACGGCGCTGATTATTCTCGGCAGTATCCTACTTGGTTTGATGCTTTCAGTGGTTGGCGTGCTGCTACGGTCGCTGTTCAATCGCGGTATTGAAAGCCCGCAGGCGCTTGAAGAGCACGGCATCAGCGTGTATGCCAGCATTCCCCTGTCAGAATGGCAAAAAGCGCGTGATAACGTTCAGACCATCAAAGGTGTGAAACGCTACAAGCAAAGTCAGTTACTGGCTGTGGGGAATCCGACCGATCTCGCGATAGAAGCGGTGCGCAGCCTGCGTACCAGCCTGCACTTCGCCATGATGCAATCACGTAATAATGTGCTGATGCTTACCGGGGTCAGCCCGTCGATCGGCAAAACATTTGTCTGTGCCAACCTGGCTGCGGTTATCAGTCAGACCGACAAGCGCGTACTGCTGATCGACTGTGATATGCGTAAAGGCTATACCCATGAGCTGCTCGGGACCAATAACGTCAACGGTCTGTCTGAGATCCTTAGCGGCAAGGGTGACATTCCCTCCTGCGCAAAACCAACTTCAATTGCACATTTTGACCTGGTCCCTCGCGGGCAGGTTCCCCCTAATCCTTCAGAACTGCTGATGAGCGAGCGCTTTGGCGAGTTGATGACCTGGGCCAGTGCGAACTATGACCTGGTGCTGATCGATACGCCGCCAATACTGGCCGTGACCGATGCGGCTATCGTTGGTCGCCACGTCGGAACCACGCTGATGGTGGCGCGTTACGCGGTCAATACGCTGAAAGAGGTGGAAACCAGTCTGAGTCGTTTCGGGCAAAACGGAATTCAGGTGAAAGGGGTGATCCTCAACTCCATTTTCCGGCGCGCCAGCGGGTATCAGGATTACGGTTACTACGAATACGAATACACGTCGGATTCGAAATAGACAACTAACAGCAACGCATATCGAATGTAGGCCTGATAAGCGTAGCGCCATCTGGCAACTTTATCTGGGACAAAAAATGACGACAGACAACCCGCTAATTTCTATTTATATGCCCACCTGGAACCGCCAGCAGTTGGCTATCCGGGCGATTAAATCGGTGCTGCGCCAGGACTATAGTCACTGGGAAATGATCATTGTCGATGATTGCTCTGCCGAGTATGAGCAGCTGCAACAGTTTGTTGAGGCGTTAAACGATCCACGCGTGAGCTATACGCATAACGAGATGAACTCCGGCGCGTGCGCAGTACGCAATCAGGCCATCATGCAGGCCAGTGGGCAGTACATTACGGGGATTGATGATGACGATGAGTGGACGCCGAATCGCCTGAGCTCATTCCTTCAGTCTCGTCATCAACTGGTAACGCATGCTTTTCTATACGCTGATGATTATGTCTGTGAAGGTGAGGTTTATTCACAGCCAGCCAGTCTGCCGCTGTATCCAAAATCGATGTACTCACGTCGCCGATTTTATAAACGCAATATCATTGGTAATCAGGTCTTTAGCTGGGCCTGGCGTTTCAAAGCATGCCTGTTTGATACGACGTTAAAAGCCGCGCAGGATTACGACATTTTTCTGCGCATGGTCGTGGCCTACGGTAAACCCTGGAAGGTAAAAGAGGCGACGCAGATCCTGCATGTGAATCACGGCGAGATGCGTATTACCTCATCCCCACATAAGTTCTCCGGTTACTTCCAGTTCTATCGCAAACACAAAGGTAAATTTGACCGGGCGAGTAAAAAATATCAGCTGTTTACTCTTTATCAGATCCGTAACAAGCGGATGAACTGGCGCACATTGCTGACGTTGCTTTCCATCCGTAACGGCAAACGCCTGGCTGACGGTCTGCGAGGACGTTAAGTATGCTGAGTCAACATGTGAGAGCAAAGGTAATGCAATGAATATTCTGCAATTTAATGTTCGGCTTGCCGAAGGCGGGGCGGCCGGGGTCGCGCTGGATTTACACCTGCGCGCGCTGGAAAAAGGGTGGGTGTCGCGGTTTGTATACGGTTATGGCAAAGGAGGCAAGAGAAGCGCCAGTCACGGAAATTATCCGCACGTGATTAAACATGCGCCGCGTTTGACGTCGGCGGCGAATATTGCCCTGTTTCGCCTCGCAAACCGCGATCTGTTTGGCAACCTCGACAGTATGTATCGCACAATCATCCGCACTGCGGGCCCGCTGGTTCTGCATTTCCATGTGCTGCACAGTTACTGGCTGAACCTCGAAGAGGTAGTGGCGTTTTGCCAAAAGGTGAAGGCACATAAGCCCGATATCACCTTTGTGTGGACGCTGCACGATCACTGGAGTGTTACCGGACGCTGCGCCTTTACCGATGGCTGCGAAGGCTGGAAAACGGGCTGCCAGAAATGTCCAACGTTAAGCAACTATCCCCCGGTTAACGTTGATAAAGCGCATCAGCAACTGCCCGGGAAACGTCAAATGTTTCGTACGATGCTGGCGCTTGGCTGCCAGTTTATCTCGCCCAGTCAACATGTGGCGGAAGCATTTAACAGCCTGTACGGTGCCGGGTGTTGTCACATCATCAATAACGGTATCGATGTGGCGACGGAAGCGATTCTTGCTGACTTGCCGGTTCAGCATGAGCCGCTGGGCAGACCGAAAATTGCCGTGGTGGCCCATGATTTGCGCTATGACGGCAAAACCAGCCAGCAACTGGTCCAGGCGCTTATCGCGCTCGGTGACAAAATAGAGCTGCATACCTTCGGTAAGTTTTCCCCGTTTGCCGGAGCAAACGTCATCAACCATGGGTTTGAAAGTGACAAACGAACCTTGATGGGGGCGCTAAATCAGATGGATGGGCTGGTGTTCAGTTCGCGGGTTGATAACTATCCGCTAATCTTGTGCGAAGCGCTTTCTATCGGTGTACCGGTTATCGCCACGCACAGTGAGGCGGCACAGGAAGTGCTGGCAAAAACAGGCGGCAAAACATTCAGTGAAGCGGATGTTTTGCATCTGGTACAACTGAAAAAATCAGAAATTGCACAGGCGGTATTTGACACCTCGCTGGCTACCTTTAGCCAGCAGAGCCGGACAGCATACAGCGGACAACAGATGCTGGAGGAATATGTCTCGTACTATCAGGGTCTGTAGCTATCTGGTGTTGCCGCTGCTTTATCTGCTGGTTAACGTCAAGCTTGCGCAACTGGGTGAAAGTTTCCCTGTCACCGTTGTCACTTTTTTACCACTGTTGCTACTGCTGTTTGTTGACCGTATCAATATTAAAAAGCTGTTGATTGCGTTGGGAGTCGGTGGGGGGCTGGCGGTGTTTAACTACCTGTTTGGCCAATCGCTGGATGCCAGCAAGTATGTAACATCTGCCATGTTGTTTATCTATACCGTGATCATTATTGGCATGGTGTGGAGTATTCGCTTTAAAACCATTTCGCCACATAACTATCCTAAAATTTTGCGTTTATTCTGGCTGGTGGTGGGGTTAGTGGTCGGTCTGGCTGCCATTGAAATGGCACAGATCATTCTCAGCGGTGGCAGCAGTATAATGGAAGCTATTTCGAAATATCTTATTTACAGCAATAGCTATGTGCTGAACTTTATTAAATTTGGTGGGAAGCGTACCACCGCACTCTATTTTGAGCCTGCATTTTTCGCTCTGGCGTTAATCTCAATTTGGCTCAGCATCAAACAGTTTGGTATCAAAACGCCCAAGACCGATGCTATGATTCTGGCAGGGGTGATATTGTCAGGATCGTTTTCAGGGGTGATGACATTTATTTTGTTTTACCTGCTGGAGTGGGCGTTTCAGTATCTGAATAAGGATGCGATAAAAAAGAAGTTACCCTTGGCAATTATTTCGCTGAGTGTGTTTATGGTGGGCGTGATATTTGCCTTCCCCTACATCACGACTCGTCTTGGTGATTTAGGTACTGAAGGCTCTTCATCTTATTATCGCATAGTAGGACCGTTGGTCATGGTTGGCTATTCATTACTGAATGTCGATGGTGTAGTGAGATTTGGCTCACTTTATGAATATGTTGCATCATTCGGAATCTTTAACGGTGCAGATGTAGGTAAAACGATAGACAATGGTTTGTATTTGCTAATTATCTATTTTTCGTGGTTCGCCGTAATATTATCCCTGTGGTACATGAGAAAAGTAACGAAAATGATGATGAATGCGTTTGGTGATAATCAGAATTATCGGGTGCAGCTTTATCTTTTTACACCGTTGTCGCTGTTTTTCACCGGTTCAGTATTTAGTCCGGAATATGCGTTTTTAATTGTATGTCCGTTTATTTTGCGCAAGGCGCTGAATATCGCGAGGTAATTTACATGCTGCTGAGTATTATCACCGTCGCTTTTCGCAATCTGGACGGGATCGTCAAAACCCATGCGTCACTGGCGCATCTTGCGCAGGCGAGCGATATCCGCTTTGAGTGGATTGTTATCGATGGGGGGTCTACAGACGGTACTCCGGCGTTCCTGGAAAATCTCAATGGAGAGCACCAGTTACGTTTTGTCAGCGAGCCTGATAACGGTCTCTACGATGCAATGAACAAAGGTATCGCTATGGCGCGCGGGCGCTTTGCACTCTTTCTCAACTCTGGAGATATTCTGCATGCCGATTCTGTACATTTTATCCGCCAGTTAAAAACGCAGAGTGATAAAGCGATGGTGATTGGCGATGCTTTGCTGGATTTTGGTAATGGTAAAAAAATGACGCGCCGGGCTAAACCGGGTTGGTATATCTACCACAGTTTGCCAGCCAGTCATCAGGCAATATTTTTTCCGCTGACGGGGCTGCAAACCTGGCATTATGATTTGCAATATAAAATATCATCGGATTATGCGCTGGCAGCAAAATTATACAAGTCCGGGTTCGCGTTTAAAAAACTGACTGGTTTAGTGTCGGAGTTTTCCATGGGCGGCGTATCGACTACGAATAATCTGGAATTGTGTCGGGATGCCAAAAGAGTCCAACGTCAAATATTGCGCATGCCCGGTTTTTGGGCTGAATTTTCTGAATACATACGTCTGCGTACAACCGGTAAGACAAAACACTTATATGGTAAAACGTAAGGTCACACTATGCAGGATTTAAACGGCTTCGCGGTGCCGAAAGGTTTTCGCGGCGGTGGTGCAATTAAAGTGCAATTATGGTGGGCGATACAAGCAACATTATTTCACTGGTCACCACAGGTGATGTACCGCTGGCGTGTTTTTTTATTAAGGATATTTGGCGCAAAAATAGGAAAAAACGTAGTTATTCGGCCTTCAGTAAAAATTACTTATCCGTGGAAATTAACACTGGGTGATTACGCCTGGGTAGGGGATGACGCGGTTTTATATACGCTGGGTAATATTACGATTGGGGCTCATACGGTTATTTCGCAGAAAAGCTATTTATGCACCGGAAGTCATGATTATGCCAGCCAACACTTTGATATTAGTGCCACGCCAATTGTGATTGGCGAGAAATGCTGGCTGGCGACAGATGTTTTTGTCGCGCCTGGCGTGACGATAGGCGACGGCACCGTCGTGGGTGCACGTAGCAGCGTTTTTAAATCGTTGCCGGCCAATGCCATATGTCGGGGTAACCCCGCAGTAGTTACGCGTAAACGCGTCGAGAACGTTACTCCCTGAAGGGAAATTTTAAGAGGTAATAACATGTCAAAAGTCGCTCTCATTACTGGCGTAACCGGGCAGGATGGTTCTTACCTGGCAGAGTTTCTGCTGGAAAAAGGTTATGAAGTTCATGGTATTAAGCGCCGGGCCTCGTCATTTAATACCGAACGGGTAGACCATATTTACCAGGATCCACATGCGGGTAATCCCAAATTCCATCTGCATTATGGTGATTTGACGGACTCCTCTAATCTGACCCGCATTTTGCAAGAGATTCAGCCGGATGAAGTCTATAACCTGGGCGCAATGAGCCACGTGGCGGTGTCGTTTGATTCGCCAGAATATACTGCTGATGTTGATGGGATCGGCACGCTGCGTTTGCTGGAAGCGATTCGCTTCCTGGGTCTGGAAAAGAAAACCCGTTTCTATCAGGCCTCCACCTCTGAACTGTACGGTCTGGTTCAGGAGATCCCACAGAAAGAAACGACGCCGTTCTATCCGCGATCGCCCTATGCTGTCGCCAAACTGTATGCCTACTGGATCACCGTCAATTACCGTGAATCTTATGGCATATATGCCTGTAACGGCATTCTGTTTAACCATGAATCTCCGCGTCGTGGCGAAACCTTCGTCACACGCAAAATTACCCGTGCAATTGCCAACATCGCTCAGGGGCTGGAGTCCTGTCTGTACCTCGGCAATATGGATTCGTTGCGTGACTGGGGACATGCCAAAGACTACGTCAGGATGCAGTGGATGATGCTGCAGCAGGAACAGCCGGAAGACTTCGTGATCGCCACTGGCGTGCAGTATTCCGTCCGTCAGTTTGTGGAAATGGCTGCTGCCCAACTCGGTATTAAGCTGCGCTTTGAAGGTGAGGGCGTGAATGAAAAAGGCATTGTGGTTTCGGTGACTGGGCATGATGCGCCAGGGGTGAAACCGGGGGATGTGATGATCGCTGTCGACCCGCGCTATTTCCGTCCTGCAGAGGTTGAAACGCTGTTGGGCGATCCGACAAAGGCACACGAAAAACTGGGCTGGAAACCGGAGATCACATTGCGCCAGATGGTTTCTGAAATGGTTGCTCACGATCTGGAAGCAGCGAAGAAACATTCACTGCTGAAGTCCCATGGTTACGATGTTGTTATTGCACTGGAGAGCTAATGATGATGAAGAAGAAACGTGTTTATATTGCGGGACATCGGGGAATGGTGGGCTCTGCTATTTACCGACAACTTGCACAACGTGAAGATGTCGAGTTAATCATCCGTAACCGTGAACAGCTCAATTTATTAGACACAACGGCGGTTAATGATTTTTTTACCAGTGAGAATATTGACCAGGTTTATCTTGCCGCGGCAAAAGTTGGCGGGATTATGGCTAATAATAATTATCCATCTGATTTCATTTATGAAAACATGATGATGGAAAGTAATATCCTTCATGCGGCTCATAATTCAAATGTCGGGAAGTTATTATTTTTAGGCTCATCATGTATTTATCCTAAGTTTGCGCAGCAACCAATCAAAGAGAGCGAGTTGTTGCAGGGATCACTGGAGCCGACAAATGAGCCCTATGCCATCGCTAAAATTGCAGGAATAAAACTGTGTGAGTCCTATAACCGGCAGCATCGCCGGGATTACCGTTCAGTGATGCCGACGAACCTGTATGGACCTAACGACAATTTCCATAAAGATAATTCCCATGTGATCCCTGCGTTATTGCGTCGTTTTCATGAAGCCACCCAACGGGATGACAAGTATGTTGAGGTTTGGGGCAGTGGAAAACCCATGCGTGAATTTTTGCATGTTGATGATATGGCGGCAGCAAGCATCCATGTGATGGAGTTAGACAATGAGGTTTGGCAGGAAAATACAGAGCCAATGCTTTCTCATGTAAATGTAGGCACGGGTGAAGATTGCACTATTCGTGAACTATCCGACGCCATTGCAAAAGTTGTTGGTTTTCGCGGTGATATTATTTTTGATGCTTCTAAACCTGATGGGACACCACGAAAACTGCTTGATGTCAGTCGCCTGAGAAGACTCGGTTGGCATCATGAAATAGGACTTGAACAGGGGTTGGTTAATACTTATCGCTGGTTCCTTGATAATCAGCAGCGGTATCGGGGTGAGTAATGTTTCTCAATAATGAAGACTTCGCTAATGCGGTGCGCACGACGCCGTTGATCTCTCTGGATTTTATCATTGAGAATGAGTTTGGGGAGTTTTTAGTTGGGAAAAGAACTAACAGGCCTGCTCAAGGATATTGGTTTGTGCCCGGCGGCAGAGTATTAAAAGATGAATCGCTGGAACAAGCATTTATGCGTTTGACGGAAGAAGAATTAGGTCAGCAGTTTCCCATAACACACGGTCAGTTTTTTGGTGTCTGGCAGCACTTTTATGAGGATAATTTTTCTGGTTCTTCATTTTCAACGCATTATGTGGTGCTGGGTTTTCGACTGAAGATTAATACCAGTACATCAATGTTGCCGTCAAAACAGCATGATACCTGGCGTTGGGCTAAAACGGATGAACTGATTGCCGATGGGAGTGTGCATAAGAATACGCAGGCATATTTCTACCCAGCGATGAAAGATCGGGTGCCCGGGATATGAGAATTCTGGTTTATGGCATCAATTACTCTCCCGAATTGACCGGAATTGGTAAATACACGGGAGAGATGGTGGAGTGGATGGCGAGCCAGGGGCATGAGGTTCGGGTGGTCACGGCACCTCCTTATTATCCGCAGTGGCAAGTCGGCGAACCTTATTCTTCCTGGCGCTATCGTCGGGAAGTTGGTGTCACCACTGTCTGGCGCTGTCCATTATATGTACCAACTCAACCTTCAACGTTAAAGCGGTTGTTACATTTGGGCAGTTTTGCCCTGAGCAGTCTTTTTCCCCTATTGGCTCAGTATCGGTGGAAGCCTGAATACATTATCGGCGTGGTACCCACGCTATTCTGTACACCAGGGATGCGTTTGCTGGCAAAACTGTCTGGCTCTCGCACCGTGCTGCATATTCAGGATTATGAAGTTGATGCGATGTTGGGGCTGGGATTGGCGGCAACCGGAAATTCCACAATGATTGCGCGAGTAGCCAAAGCATTTGAGCGTAGCAGTTTGTTGAATGTGGATAATGTTTCCACGATCTCCCGCTCTATGATGCAAAAAGCGCAGGAGAAAGGCGTTTCTGCAGAAAAGCTTATCTTTTTCCCGAACTGGTCCGAAGTGGAAAGATTTAGCAAGGTGGATAGTGCTGATATAGAGCAAATTCGTCAGCAGTTTGATTTGCCAACCGATAAAAAAATTATTCTGTATTCCGGCAATATTGGTGAGAAACAAGGCGTTGAAAATATCGTTGAGGCTGCAAGCCAGACTCAGGATAAACCATGGATATACGTTATTGTGGGTCAGGGAGGGGGGAAATCTAGGATGGAACAAATGGTCAAGGAACGAGCCCTAACGAATGTTAAGTTCTATCCCTTGCAACCATACGAAATGTTGCCAGCGTTATTAAGGTTGGCAGATTGCCATTTAGTCATCCAAAGACGTGGCGCTGCAGATGCGGTCCTTCCTTCGAAGTTAACGAACATATTGGCGGTCGGGGGAAATGCCGTGATTACAGCAGAGATCCACACCGAACTGGGGCAGCTTTGTCAGAAACATCCCGGTATTGCTATCTGTATTGAGCCAGAATCAGTTGAGATGCTTGTGGCCGGAATTACTGATGCAATCACTATGCCTGAATACAATATGATTGCACGTTCCTATGCAGAGTCTGCACTTGAAAAAGATAATGTCTTAAATCAATTTATTAATCATTTGAAGGGTTGACTTATGAGTCAGAATAACATTCATCCGGTAATTATTGCAGGTGGGTCCGGTAGCCGTTTGTGGCCATTATCCAGAACATTATATCCAAAGCAGTTCTTGTGTCTGGATGGGCAAAATACAATGTTGCAATCGACAATTTGTCGCCTTGATGGATTGGATTGTTCACCACCGCTGGTAATATGTAATGAAAAGCATCGATTTATTGTTGCTGAACAATTGCAAGAAATCGATAAACTAACGGGGAATATTATTCTTGAGCCACAAGCCAGGAATACCGCACCAGCAATCGCGCTGGCAGCAATCGCAGCATGTAACAATAATTCCGATCATAACCCGTTGTTGCTGGTCCTGGCAGCTGATCATATTATCGAAGAAAATAAATTCTTCCACGATGCAGTGACCTCAGCTATTCCGTTAGCCGAAAATGGCAAGCTGGTAACATTTGGTATCGTCCCGGATGCACCGGAAACAGGGTACGGTTATATTCGACGCGGTGAAGTCAGTAGTACCCAGATTCAAGTTGATTCTGTTGCTTTCAATGTTGATGCTTTTGTGGAAAAACCTGACCTTGAAACAGCCGAAAAATATATTTCTGCTGGTGAATATTACTGGAATAGCGGTATGTTTTTATTCCAGGCCCGACGCTATCTTGAAGAGCTTGAAAAATATCGCCCGGATATTCTACAGGCCTGCTTGTTAGCGATGGATAACGCTGAACTGGACAATGATTTTATCCGTGTCAGTCGGGACGATTTCCAGGCTTGCCCAGAGGAATCGATCGACTATGCCGTGATGGAGAAAACCACGGATGCCGTAGTCCTGCCGATGAACGTTGGCTGGAGCGATGTGGGGTCATGGTCATCACTTTGGGAAATCAGCGATCGTAACGACGAGGGCAATGTTTATCATGGCGATGTCATTGACCATAATACAGAGAACAGTTATGTCTACGCCGAGTCGGGATTGGTAGCAACCGTCGGCGTAAAAGATCTGATTGTCGTCCAAACTAAAGATGCAGTATTAATCGCAAATAAAACGGATGTACAAGATGTAAAAAAAATCGTTGCGCAAATTCAGGCGGATGGCCGCTCGGAACATCATATTCACCGTGAGGTTTTTAGACCCTGGGGAAAATATGATTCTATTGATGAAGGTGATCGTTATCAGGTTAAAAGGATAACCGTAAAACCCGGGCAGGGCTTTGCATTACGTATGCACCATCATCGCGCTGAACACTGGATTATTGTTGCGGGAACGGCAAAGGTCACGATCTGTGATGAGGTCCAATTATTAAGTGAAAATCAATCAGTGTATATTCCTCAGGGTACTATTCATTGTCTTGAAAACCCAGGAAAGGTTCCGCTGGAGATGATTGAAGTTCGTTCCGGAGTCTACCTTGAAGAAGATGATATTGTAAGATTTGGCACACATCATGAGCATATATAGAAATCTATTATTCATTTTTGTTAACTGACTCTCTGCGAACTTTTATGAAATAAAAATAACAGAATCTGGACTTTGTTACTTATTTATTTAGGCAATCAGGCCCGGGCTAACTGTTGCCTGAAGAAGGAGATAACATGAGCCAAATAATCCGCGTTACTACTTGTGATATTTGTTACGGGTCAGTTGGTGATGTACGCCTGAACGTGCGAACGCGCACTCTCCTGGCATTGCTAAATCAGTAATGCTGGTATTTCCCTTGCCCGATAAGGGCAAGTGGTGACTAACAGGAACCACGATGACACATCTAAAAAAGCGCGAACGAGCCAAAACCAATGCGTCGTTAATATCGATGGTGCAACGCTTTTCAGATATCACCATCATGTTTGGTGGATTATGGATAGTCTGCGAACTGAGCGGTTTGCCTTTCCTGTATATGCACCTGCTGGTCGCGTTAATCACGCTGGTCGTTTTTCAGATGCTGGGCGGGATAACGGATTTTTACCGCTCCTGGCGCGGGGTAAAAATTTCAACTGAGTTGGTGCTGCTGCTGCAAAACTGGACGCTGAGTCTGATTTTTTGCGCGGGTCTGATTACCTTTAATAACGATTTTGATAACCGGTTCGCTCTATGGCTGGCATGGTATCTGCTTTCAAGTATTGGCCTGGTGCTGTGCCGTGCGTTTATTCGCTACGGGGCGGGATGGTTGCGAAATCGTGGTTATAACACGCGTCGGGTAGCGGTAGCAGGGGACCTTCCTGCCGGACAGGTGCTGCTGGACAGCTTTCGCCATGAGCCGTGGTTGGGGTTTGAGGTCGCGGGTGTTTATCACGACCCCATACCGGGGAAAAACGCCCGGGATTGGGCGGGAAATCTGCAGCAACTTGTGGATGATGCCAAAGCTTCACGCATTCATAACGTCTATATCGCTATGTCGATGAGCGATGGGGCGCGGGTAAAAAAACTGGTACGCGAACTGGCTGATACCACCTGTTCAGTGCTCCTGATTCCTGATGTCTTTACCTTCAATATTCTGCACTCGCGGATTGAAGAAATGAACGGTGTTCCTGTGGTACCGCTGTATGACACACCGCTTTCAGGCATTAATCGTCTGCTGAAGCGCGCGGAGGATATTGTGCTGGCATCGCTAATCCTGCTGCTTATTTCTCCTGTGCTATGCGCCATTGCGCTGATGGTGAAGCTGACCTCAAAGGGGCCGGTAATTTTTCGTCAGACCCGCTATGGGATGGACGGGAAACCGATCAAAGTCTGGAAGTTTCGTTCCATGAAGGTAATGGAAAACGATACGGTGGTTACCCAGGCCACGCAGAACGATCCGCGAGTGACCCGCGTGGGTAACTTCCTGCGGCGGACGTCTCTGGATGAATTACCACAGTTTATAAATGTGCTGACAGGCGGGATGTCTATTGTCGGGCCGCGTCCACATGCGGTGGCGCATAACGAACAGTATCGCCAGTTGATAGAAGGGTACATGTTGCGCCATAAGGTGAAGCCAGGCATTACCGGCTGGGCGCAAATCAACGGCTGGCGTGGTGAAACCGATACGCTGGAAAAAATGGAAAAACGCGTAGAGTTTGACCTCGAATACATTCGCGAATGGAGCGTGTGGTTCGATATTAAAATCGTTTTTCTGACGGTGTTTAAAGGCTTCGTCAATAAAGCGGCATATTAATATGAGTTTACGAGAAAAAACCCTCAACGGTGCCAAATGGTCAGCCATTGCTACGGTAATCATCATCGGTCTGGGGCTCATTCAGATGACGGTTATGGCACGGATTATTGATAATCATCAGTTCGGGTTATTAACCGTGTCGCTGGTGATTATAGCGCTGGCCGATACGCTGTCTGATTTTGGCATCGCCAACTCGATTATTCAGCGCAAAGAGATAGGTTATCTTGAACTAACCACCTTGTACTGGTTAAACGTTGGGCTGGGGATAGTCGTATGTATTGCTATGTTTGCGCTCAGCGAAACCATTGCCAATGCGCTTAATAACCCTGAGCTGGTGCCACTGATTAAAACCTTAGCGCTGGCGTTTGTGGTGATCCCGCATGGGCAGCAGTTCCGTGCGCTGATGCAAAAAGAACTGGCCTTCAACAAAATTGGCATGATTGAAACCAGTTCAGTACTGGCCGGTTTTACTTTTACCGTGGTTAGCGCGCATTTTTGGCCGATCGCTATGACTGCCATTGTTGGGTATCTGGTGAATAGTACGCTACGTACACTGCTATTTGGCTATTTTGGTCGCAAAATATATCGACCAGGGCTATGTTTTTCACTTTCATCCGTGTCGCAAAATCTGCGCTTTGGGGCGTGGCTGACGGCGGACAGCATTATCAATTATGTGAACACCAACCTTTCGACGCTGGTGCTGGCCAGAACCCTGGGTGCTGGCGTGGCGGGAGGCTTCAATCTTGCCTGGAACGTGGCAGTTGTACCGCCAATCAAACTGAATCCGATAATTACCCGAGTACTGTTTCCTGCGTTTGCCAAAATTCAGGACGATACCGAAAAACTACGGGTCAATTTTTACAAGCTGCTATCTGTTGTCGGCATTATCAATTTCCCGGCTCTACTGGGACTGATGGTGGTATCAAATAACGTCGTACCGCTGGTGTTTGGCGAAAAGTGGAACAGTATTGTTCCTGTGCTGCAACTGCTGTGCATTGTGGGTCTGCTGCGCTCAGTCGGTAATCCGATAGGCTCACTGCTGATGGCCAAAGCACGGGTTGATATCAGCTTCAAATTCAATATTTTCAAAACCTTTTTGTTTATCCCCGCCATCCTGGTTGGCGGAAATATGGCGGGTGTGATTGGCGTCACGCTGGGCTTTTTACTGGTACAGGTCATAAACACCATCCTGAGCTATTTCGTGATGATCAAACCGGTACTGGGACCGAGCTATCGGCAGTACATGCTCAGCCTGTGGCTACCGTTCTATCTCTCTTTACCCACGCTGGTGGTGAGCTACGCGCTGGGAATGACATTGCAAAATAAATTGCCGTTAAGTGCGTTGCTGAGCCTACAGATAACCGCTGGCGCGCTGGTGTTTGTCGTGATGATTGTGCTGTCGCGTCATCCGCTGGTGGTGGAAATCAAACGCCAGTTCTGCCGTGGTGAAAAAATGAAAGCCTTGTTCCGCGCAGAGTGAATTGCGTTTGTTGTCGTCCGGAGACGGGAAAACCGTCATCCGCACTGATTTTAAGAGGTCATGATGAAATTACTGATTCTGGGCAACCACACCTGCGGTAATCGCGGGGACAGCGCCATTTTGCGCGGTTTGCTGGATGCCATTCATACGCTCCAGCCAGAGACTGAAGTGGATGTGATGAGCCGCTACCCGGTGAGTTCCTCCTGGTTACTAAACCGACCGGTGATGGGCGATCCACTGTATTCACAGATGAAGCAGCATAACAATGCTGCAGGCGTTATGGGCCGCGTAAAGAAAGTGCTGCGTCGTCGCTATCAGCATCAGGTGCTGCTCTCGCGCGTCACCGATTCCGGGAATCTGCGCAATATCGCTATCGCTCAGGGGTTTACTGACTTTGTCCGCTTGTTGTCGCGTTATGACGCCATTATCCAGGTCGGCGGATCGTTTTTTGTCGATCTGTATGGCGTGACGCAGTTTGAACATGCCTTGTGTTCGTTTATGGCTAAAAAACCGCTGTACATGATTGGTCACAGCGTAGGGCCATTTCAGGATGCACAGTTCAATCAGTTGGCGAACTACGTTTTTGGGCACTGCAATGCGTTAATTTTACGCGAATCGGTCAGTCTGGAACTGATGAAACGCAGTGAAATAACGACAGAGAAAGTCGAGTCGGGTGTGGATACCGCCTGGCTGGTAGATAACCATCACGATGACTTTGACCCGGGTTATGCCGTACAGCACTGGCTACAAACGGCTGCAAAGCAGAAGACTGTCGCCATTACATTACGTGAACTGGCGCCGTTTGATAAGCGTCTTGGAACCACACAACAGGCCTATGAGCAAGCCTTTGCCGGCGTGGTTAATCGGATCCTTGATGAAGGTTACCAGGTGATGGCGCTCTCAACCTGTACCGGTATTGATAGTTACAACAAAGATGATCGCATGGTTGCACTGAACCTGCGTCAGTACGTTAACGATCCGGCCCGTTATCACGTGGTCATGGATGAACTAAACGATCTCGAAATGGGAAAAATATTAGGCGCATGTGACCTGACGGTGGGCACACGCCTGCACTCTGCCATTATCTCGATGAACTTTATGACGCCGGCGATAGCCATTAATTATGAGCACAAATCGGCGGGAATTATGCAGCAACTGGGGTTAGCGGAAATGGCGGTTGATATCCGCCATCTGCTGGATGGTAGTCTTGAAGGCAAGGTTGCCGATAACCTGGGACGGCTCGCTGAACTTAACGTCAGGGTGGCGGAGGCGGTTAAGCGTGAACGTGAACACGGTAGGCGTATGGTGCAATCGGTATTAACGCGTATTCAGGAGGGGAAATGAAAGTCAGCTTTTTCCTGCTTAAATTTCCGCTGTCCTCTGAAACCTTTGTGCTGAATCAGATCACCGCGTTTATCGATATGGGGCATGATGTTGAAATTATCGCGTTATATCAGGGCGATCTTGATAACACCCATGCATCCTATATGGACTACCGCCTGGGCGAAAAAACACGATGGTTATTGAAAGAACCGGCTGACAGGTTGGCAAAGCTGAAATATCGCACCACGACGGTTTTACAAGGCATCACCCGGACAGCGACCTGGAAAGCGCTCAATGTTCCACGCTATGGTGATGAGGCGCGTAATCTGATTTTAGCGTCCATCTGTGCGCTAACCCCACGAGCATTCCAGGCCGATGTCTTTATTGCGCACTTTGGACCCGCTGGCGTAACGGCGGCCAAACTACGTGAACTCGGCGTGCTCCGCGGCAAAATAGCCACTGTCTTCCATGGTATTGACGTTTCACATCGGGACATCCTTTC
The DNA here is from genome assembly GCF_005280875.1 of Citrobacter sp. wls827. Lineage (NCBI taxonomy): Bacteria > Pseudomonadati > Pseudomonadota > Gammaproteobacteria > Enterobacterales > Enterobacteriaceae > Citrobacter > Citrobacter sp. wls827. Next base: position 187,903 of record NZ_SZWR01000019.1, on the reverse strand, counting down.
CCGCTATACCCCCGAATATCAGAAGCTGTTTCAGCGCGGTGATTTGATGTTGCCCATCAGCAATCTCTGGGCCGGACGTTTGCGGAATATGGGATGCCCACCGCATAAAATAGCGGTATCGCGTATGGGGATTGATATGACGCGTTTTACACCCCGTGAGGTGAAAGCGCTAGGCACGCCGCTAGAAATTCTCTCCGTTGCACGGTTAACTGAGAAAAAAGGGCTGCATGTCGCTATCGAAGCGTGCCGCCAGTTGAAAGAGCGGGGTATCTCATTTCGTTATCGCATTCTGGGAATTGGCCCTTGGGAGCGTCGATTACGTACGCTTATCGAGCAATATCAACTGGATGACGTGATTGAAATGTCAGGATTTAAACCCAGCCATCAGGTTAAAGAGATGCTTGAGCAGGCGGATGTCTTCCTGTTGCCCTCCGTCACGGGAATTGATGGTGACATGGAAGGGATCCCGGTGGCGTTGATGGAGGCCATGGCCGTAGGGATACCGGTCGTCTCTACTGTGCACAGTGGGATCCCTGAGCTGGTGGAATCTGGAAGGTCCGGTTGGCTGGCACCAGAGAATGATGCTCAGGCCCTGGCGGAGCGATTAGCGACGGTCAGCGTGCTAGACAGTGAGCAAGTGAAGCCGGTGGTGGCGTGCGCCCGCGAAAAAATAGCCGCTGAATTTAACCAGCTTGCGATCAACAAACAGCTAGCCAGTCTGCTGCAAACGATGTAAATCGAGGTTGTATGCCAGAGAAAAAACTCTCCCGACGTACTTTTCTGACGGCAGGCTCTGCGCTTGTCGTACTGCATTCTCCCGTTGCCCGGGCGCTTGAATCACCGGGCAGCGTCAACATTCAGGATTACAATCCACAGGATTGGGTGGCTTCCTTCAGGCAGGCGTTTTCAGAGGCGCAAACCGTTGTCGTGCCTGCTGGTCTGGAGTGCAGGAATATCAATACCGCGATCGGGATCCCGCCTGGTAAAACGTTGCATCTGCAAGGCGGGGTCAGTAGCAGCAGTCGTGGGCGCTTTATTCTGCAGGATGGCTGTCGCGTGACAGGGGAGCAGGGGGGGCGCTTGCGAAATATTACCCTTGATGTTCGGGGATCCGACTGTGTGATAAAAGGCATAGCCATGAGCGGTTTCGCCCCTGTGGCACAAATTTATATCGGGGGGAAAACGCCGCGAGCGATGCGTAACCTCACCATTGACGACATTACCGTCACTGATGCGAATTACGGGATCCTGCGACAGGGGTTTCATAACCAGATGGATGGGGTACGGATAACCAACAGCCGCTTTAGTGATTTACAGGGTGACGCCATCGAGTGGAATGTCGCGATAAACGACAGTGACATCGTGATTTCAGACCATGTTATAGAACGCATCAATTGTACGAACGGAAATGTTAACTGGGGTATCGGTATTGGGCTGGCAGGTAGTACATACGACAACACCTATCCAGACGAACTGGCGGTGAAAAGATTTGTGGTAGCCAATATAACGGGCTCGGATTGTCGGCAGTTAGTCCATGTCGAGAACGGCAAACATTTTATCATTCGTAATATTACCGCGCGAAATATCACCCCGAATTTCAGCAAGAAAGCGGGTATCGACAATGCTACAGTCGCTATTTATGGATGTGATAATTTCGTTATCGATAATATCAATATGAAAAATAGCGCAGGGATGTTGATTGGGTACGGTGTGATCAAAGGACGATATTTGTCCATCCCACAAAACTTTAAGTTAAATAATATTCAACTGGATAACACACATCTCGATTATAAATTACGTGGTATTCAGATTTCCTCAGGTAATGCAACTTCATTTGTGGCCATTACCAACGTGGAGATGAAGCGCGCGACGCTGGAGCTGCACAACAAACCTCAGCATCTTTTCTTGCGAAATATCAAGGTGATGCAGCAATCTACCATCGGGCCAGCGCTGAAAATGCACTTTGATCTGCGCAAAGATGTACGCGGTAAGTTTATGGCCAAACAGGAGACCTTGCTCTCGCTGAACAACATTCATGCAGTTAATGAAGCTGGGCAAAGCTCGGTTGATATTGACAACGTAAACCACCAGGTTGTGAATGTCACGGCAGTGAATTTTCGACTACCGGGCCGGTAATTTTACGACCATTCCTGGCTAAAAACCTACCCGGCTAAGATTATGATTACTGCATTCTGCCGATAAGCGGCGTAACATGCGTCCTAACTGAGCAATGTAATTCATACTGGCTAAAACAAGCTAAAAAGCTATAATTCAGCAACTATTGAATAGGTGAATGACTTAATGATTAATTTGAAAGCAGTTATTCCGGTAGCGGGCCTCGGGATGCACATGTTGCCTGCCACAAAGGCCATCCCAAAAGAAATGCTACCGATCGTTGATAAGCCGATGATTCAATACATTGTCGACGAGATTGTAGCTGCAGGTATCAAAGAAATCGTTCTGGTAACACATGCGTCTAAGAACGCGGTTGAGAACCACTTCGACACCTCTTATGAACTTGAATCGCTGCTTGAACAGCGTGTTAAACGCCAGTTACTGGCCGAAGTGCAGTCCATCTGCCCTCCCGGTGTGACTATCATGAACGTCCGTCAGGCACAATTACTCGGCCTGGGCCACTCTATTCTTTGTGCACGCCCGATAATAGGGGACAACCCTTTTGTGGTGGTCTTACCTGACGTCGTTCTGGATACGGCGAGTGCGGATCCGCTGCGCTACAACCTGGCCGCAATGGTGGCCCGCTTTAATGAGACCGGGCGTAGTCAGGTGCTGGCAAAACGTATGGCTGGCGATCTTTCCGAGTATTCCGTTATTCAGACCAAAGAACCTTTGGACAACGAAGGTAAGGTCAGCCGCATCGTTGAATTCATTGAAAAACCCGACCAGCCGCAAACCCTTGATTCGGACCTGATGGCCGTAGGGCGCTATGTGCTTTCTGCTGATATTTGGGCAGAAATTGAGCGTACGCAGCCTGGTGCGTGGGGGCGTATTCAGCTTACGGATGCTATCGCTGAACTGGCGAAAAAACAGTCTGTTGATGCCATGTTGATGACCGGCGATAGCTACGATTGTGGTAAGAAAATGGGCTACATGCAGGCATTTGTGAAGTACGGACTGCGCAACCTGAAAGAAGGGCCGAAGTTCAGGGATCAAATTTTAAAACTGCTGAGCTAGTGCCATTGCTACCCTCGTTGCCTGTGATTTGAACCGAGTATCGTAGCAGTATATGTAAAGAGTCATGATTTGTCTGATACCCGCAGAATGCAGCTATAAATGTTTTTTTATAAATTTCAAATACTAAAAAAGGTAGATCGGTAAGAAATTACCGGTCCGCCGTAGGACATTTTTCTTGTCTACACAGTGAATAAATAAGAGAATATTCGGTTGAGATATCCCTTATTCGTTGAGGGTTATCAGTAATTTGTTTGCCCAACATAAAATGAGCAGTGCCCTGGTAGCTGTAGAGCCAGTGCGGTAGCGTGCCCATTTGTCATTGAGCGACGATGAAACTTTTTCGTTGGTTTAGTATAACGCATTGATATTTAAGGACCCAAGATGTTACTTCCTGTGATAATGGCCGGTGGTACCGGTAGTCGTTTATGGCCGATGTCGCGCGAGCTCTACCCAAAACAGTTTCTTCGTTTGTATGGACAGCGTTCAATGCTGCAAGAAACAGTGCTCCGTCTGGATGATGTCGATGCACGGGAACCGGTAGTCATTTGCAATCAGGAACACAGATTTCTTGTTGCTGAGCAACTAAGACAAATTAACAAGCTCTCGCATAATATCATTCTTGAACCCGTTGGCCGCAATACTGCACCAGCAATAGCGCTGGCAGCATTAAGTGCAATAGAGAATGGCGATGACCCAATTCTTCTGGTATTAGCCGCAGATCACATCATTAACAATAAACCGGCATTTCACCAGGCGGTAAAGTCAGCATTTAAATTTGCCATGCAGGGGCGCCTTGTTACATTTGGGATTGTACCAACCGGTGCAGAAACAGGTTATGGCTATATTCACCGCGGTAAGGAAGAAGTTCTTGGTGAGAATATCGCTTACCAGGTTAGCCGTTTCGTGGAGAAACCGAACAAAGAAACCGCGGAAAGTTATTTAGCGTCTGGTGAATATTACTGGAACAGCGGAATGTTCATGTTCCGGGCCAAGAAATATCTTGAAGAACTGGAAAAATTCAGACCCGATATTCTTGAGTCCTGCAAGGCGGCAATCCGCGGTTGCAAAGATAGCGATGAGTTTATCAAGATTGATCGCGATCTGTTTATCGCTTGTCCGGATGAGTCTGTTGACTACGCGGTCATGGAAAAAACGACAGACGCTGTCGTCGTTGGGCTTGATGCAGACTGGAGTGACGTGGGTTCCTGGTCGGCACTATGGGAAGTGAGCCCTAAAGATAAAAAAGGTAATGTCCTGACGGGTGATACCTTCATGCACAACGCAAATAACTGCTATATCAACACTGATGAAAAATTGGTTGCCGCTATCGGTGTCGATAATCTGGTGATCATTAATACAAAAGATGCCGTACTGGTCGTTGATAAAGATCAGGTGCAGGATGTTAAGAAAGTTGTTGAGTATCTTAAAGCTAATCATCGCAGTGAATATAAGCGTCACCGGGAAATATACCGTCCGTGGGGGCGATGCGATGTGGTGGTACAGACCGAGCGTTTTAATGTAAATCGGATCACCGTTAAACCGGGGGCAGCATTTTCGATGCAGATGCATCATCACCGGACCGAACACTGGGTTGTGCTTTCAGGCACGGGTGAAGTAACGATTAAAGATCAAAAATTCCTGCTGACTGAAAACCAATCAACCTTTATTCCCATCGGAGCACAACATCGACTGGAAAACCCAGGCAAGATTCCATTGGAACTGCTTGAGATCCAATCCGGCTCCTATTTAGGGGATGATGACATTATTCGTATTAAAGACCAGTATGGTCGTTGCTAATTTTGAAGGTATAAAGATCTATGTCTAAGCTGACTTGTTTTAAAGCCTATGATATTCGTGGAAAATTAGGCGAAGAATTAAATGAAGATATTGCGTATCGCATTGGTCGCGCATACGGTGAATTCCTCAAGCCTAAAACAATCGTGGTGGGCGGTGACGTACGCTTAACCAGCGAGAGCCTGAAACTGGCATTAGCGAATGGCCTAATGGATGCGGGTACCGATATCCTCGATATTGGTTTAAGCGGGACAGAAGAGATCTATTTTGCAACCTTCCATCTTGGTGTAGATGGCGGCATCGAAGTTACCGCCAGTCATAATCCGATGGATTATAACGGAATGAAACTGGTTCGCGAAAATGCGAAACCTATCAGTGGTGACACAGGACTACGCGATGTGCAGCGTTTAGCCGAAGAAAATAATTTCGCGCCTGTTGATGCCCAACAGCGCGGAAGCTACAAGAAGATTTCTATCCTTGATGCTTATGTCGATCACTTAATGGGCTACATTGATTTCGCGAACTTCACTCGTCCAATGAAGCTTGTGGTTAACTCTGGCAATGGTGCCGCTGGCCACGTCATTGATGCGATTGAAAAACGTTTCGTTGCTGCTAGTGTCCCCGTTTCATTTATTAAAGTTCATCACCAGCCGGATGGCACTTTCCCTAATGGGATCCCTAATCCTCTGTTACCAGAATGTCGCAAAGATACTGCCGATGCTGTTAAAGAACATGGCGCAGATTTAGGGATCGCATTTGACGGCGATTTTGACCGTTGCTTCCTGTTTGATGGGGAAGGGCAGTTTATCGAAGGTTATTACATTGTAGGTCTGTTAGCCGAAGCATTCTTACAAAAAGAACCAGGCGCGAAGATCATCCATGACCCGCGACTGACCTGGAATACCATCGATATTGTGACTAAAGCTGGCGGCATTCCTGTGATGTCTAAAACGGGGCACGCCTTCATCAAAGAGCGTATGCGTAAGGAAGATGCGATCTACGGCGGAGAGATGAGTGCTCATCACTACTTCCGTGATTTTGCATATTGCGATAGTGGGATGATTCCGTGGCTTCTGGTGGCAGAGTTGATTGCTAAAAGCAACTTATCGCTTGAGACGCTAGTGAGCGAGCGTATGAATGCATATCCTTGTAGCGGTGAAATTAACTATAAGGTCAACAATGCAAGTGTAATGATTGAGGCAATAGAGCAGCAATACGCGCTGATGGCGGAGCAAATCGATAAAGTCGATGGGTTGAGTATGGAGTTTTCTGACTGGCGATTTAATATCCGTACGTCAAATACTGAACCATTATTGCGTTTGAATGTTGAAACAAAATCTAATACTGAAAAAGTTAAACTAAAAGTTTCTGATTTAGAAGTCTTCATCAAGTAAAGGTGAAACAGTGAAGGTTATAGAGTTGATATGGGAATATCGGGGTTTTATTCTCGGTAACATTAAAAGAGAATTCCAGTCAAAGTATAGAAACTCCTTGCTTGGGGTAACCTGGAGTGTATTAAATCCACTATCAATGATAGTGGTGTATACAGTTATATTTTCTCAAGTCATGCGGGCAAAATTACCCGGCGTTGATTCACAATATGCTTATAGTATTTATATATGTGCAGGCATTTTGACATGGGGATTGTTCTCAGATCTTGTTCTTAGATCTCAAAATATGTTTTTGGATAACGCCAATCTTATAAAGAAAATTAATTTCCCCAAATTATGTTTACCTGTTACTGTAATTGGTAGTGCATTAGTCAATTTTTTTATCATATTTTCTTTATTTACGATATTTTTAATTGTAACTAATGACTTTCCTAGTCTTGCCTATTTCTCTCTTATCCCAGTACTAATTGTTATGATAATACTTGCTATGGGAATAGGTATTATTACTGGTGTTTTAAATGTATTTTTTCGCGATGTAGGGCAGTTTTTTGGCATTGTGTTGCAGTTCTGGTTTTGGCTGACGCCAATTATATATCCAGCAACAATTTTGCCTGCAAGTATCCATCCTCTAATGAAAATAAATCCTATGGCCAGTGTGATTGATGCATGTCAAAAGATTTTGGTGAGTGGCGTTTTCCCAAGTTGGTTTGGATTAATCTACCCACTTAGTCTTGGTATCATACTTTGTTTCATCGGTTTGCATTTGTTTAGAAAACATATTGGTGAAATGGTGGATGAATTATAATGGGTAGCATTACTGTTAAACAATTATATAAAGAATACAAAAGTTACCCAAATAAATGGGGGCGATTAATTGAGTGGTGTGGGTTTACCAAGAAAAAGAGGCACAAAACCAAGTCTGTCCTTAATGATATTAACTTTACAATCGAAGCCGGCGAGTCAGTAGGAATCATTGGCGTAAATGGCGCAGGTAAAAGTACATTACTAAAGTTAATCACTGGCACTACGCAACCTAGCAGTGGTGAAATAAAAGTAAATGGACGCATAGCAGCACTACTAGAGCTAGGTATTGGGTTCCACCCAGATTTTTCAGGTCGCCAGAATGTGTATATGGCTGGTCAACTGCTGGGCTATTCCACTGAAGAAATTGATAGTTTATTTCCTGAGATTGAAGCATTTGCAGAGATCGGAGAATATATTGATCAACCACTAAGAATGTATTCTTCTGGGATGCAAGCCCGTCTTGCATTCTCGGTAGCCACAGCGACAAAACCGGATATACTTATTGTCGATGAAGCTTTATCAGTGGGCGATGTGTATTTTCAGGCGAAATGTTATTCGAGGATTGCGGAGTACAAAAAACAGGGTATGACTCTGTTACTTGTTTCCCATGCTGTAATGGACATCTCCAAGCAATGTGACAGAGCTATCTTTTTAAAAGCAGGCAAAGTTTATGCTGATGGTCCTTCCAGAGAAGTCGTTAATCTATATATGGATGACTTGTTTGGTAAAAAGAAAGAGAATATTGCAAATAATAAAGATAACGTAAGCAATGTAATTAAAATCAATCAAGATTCAGAAGATCTCTATCATACACGCCCTGGATACCTGAAAGATGAGCATCGCTGGGGACAAGGTGGTGCAAAAATCATCGATTACCTGACGGTAAGCGGTGGTGTAGAATATCCAACTGTAATCAATACTAATGATAAATTAGATGTTTATGTGAAAGTACTTTTTGAAGACGATTTTGAGCATGTTACTCCGGGGATTTTACTCAAAAGTCTTGAAGGTGTATTTATCTATGGAAGTAATTCATATCTTTCCACAAAAGGGAAAATATTACCTACTGGGAAGTCTGGTCATATTGTAGTTTATAAATTCAGTATGAACTTATGCTTAAATGAAGGTGCCTACCTACTCTCATTAGGACTTTCGTCAGGGGATCCGACAAAAACAACGGATCCTATCGATAGAAGATACGATTCAATATTATTAAAAGTTACAAACCGTGTCCATATGTGGGGATTGGTTGATATGCAGGCTGATTTTGAACAAATCGAGGAATTTATTTAATGACATATAAAGAACAATCAATTTCAGAACTGGTAGAGCAATTACCAGAGGTTTATCAGCCAATTTTTAAGCATCCTGAATTTAATGCGCAAGCATCTCGAACTCGTGCCTGCTTCGATAGATTAGAAACTATAACATCGTTTTATGACTATATTTCCAAGGATAAAGGACGCCCTTTAAAAGTACTCGATTTAGGCTGTGCGCAAGGATTCTTTAGTCTGAACTTAGCTGCTCGAGGAGCTAGTGTTACAGCTGTAGATTACAGCCAACCAAATATTAATGTCTGCAATAAATTAGCAGATGAGAACAATGGTCTTAATATTGAGTTCTTGCTAGGTAGCATCGAAACAATTATCCGGGAAAGCGTTAAAGAACAAGAATACGATCTTGTTCTTGGGTTAAGCGTATTCCATCATTTAGTCTATGAGCATGGAGCTGATTATGTTTTTGGACTTTTTGAAGAGTTGTCCAGTAAGATTGAAACTGGCATTTTCGAGTTTGCATTAAATTCCGAACCATTGTACTGGGCAGACGCTCAACCAGAAGAACCTCGTCAACTGATTGAGAGTTACACCTTTAACCATAATTTATCGATGCACGGTACACATTTATCGGTAGTAGAGCGTCCTTTATATTTCGCCAGTAATAAATACTGGAGCGTTGGTGGAAACTACGGCGTTATTGAGCACGCAATGCGTAGATCACACCAGTTGGATAATTATTATCACGGGGACAAACGGCGTTACTATTTCTCAGATAACAAAATTATCAAGATTTTTCTAAAAGACTCTACCAATTGTAATTTTAATGAGTTAAAGAATGAGTCAGTTTTCCTGGAAAGAAAAATCGAAGGGTTTCGTTCTTCAGATTTGCTCTGCTATGGTAGCAATGAGAGTGAGTCATGGTTAGTTAGAACTTCAACACCAGGTCGTCTGTTATTAGATATTATTATGGCAGGTGATGAATACGATGATGAGAAGATTGTTGCAGATATTCTTGAACAGATAAGTCTTCTTGAGGAAAATGGTTTATATCATAACGATCTTCGTCCCTGGAATATTTTATTGGGGGATGATGGGAAGGTTCATGTAATCGATTATGGTTCTATCTCTACTCGAATTTCTGATGGTGATGATCTCTATGGACAAATACTGTCATTCTTTGCCCTTATTAAAGAAATTGCACATCATAGCATTCGGGAACAAGGGAGTCAGCGGCCACAGTTTATATCTCCTCATGATTTCCCAGAAAAATATAAAAACTGGATCGCAAAGGTGTGGCTTCTGCCGAGTCATCAATGGAGTTTTAAGAATATATATGCAGCCTTCCTTGATGAGAGTGAGGCTAATGAAGATATCCCTGTCTCTGCCATTCTGGAAAGCTATATGTCATCAGCACTAAACCATATGAATTGGCAAATTAAGCTTATCCAGAATAGAATTGATACTTGTGACACTAACTCATCTATTCATAATCATGAACTGGATGTGAAACTTTCAGCTAAAATCGATAATCTTTGTGAGAAAATTGATGATACTAATAATAGTATCGCTGGAATAATAGATAAGAATCATATTGAAAACCAATTACGGAACGAGCTTAATTTAGTCTATGCTAGTACCTCCTGGAAAATAACTTATCCTGTGAGGTTGCTATCAAAATTAGTAAGAAAATTGTTACGGTTCCGTGGGTGATTTCAGGAGAAAATCATGTTGCAAAAGATAAGTAAAAACATAATTTCTGCTGCGAGAATATTTTTCGAAAATCGTCCACTGCTGAAGCAACGTGTTGTGCTTTTTTTGAATCGCTATCCAAAATTAAAAAGTAGAATAAAGAGGAAAGTGCAAGGGAACTATGATAACACTCCCTCTTTAACATTTTTTTTGAATGAGGCTTCACCTAAAGAACACGATAAAGTAGCAGAGCAAGAAGTCTCTTTTGTTCTTAAAAAGAATGGTATCCATGAAAATAAAAAATCAGTACTTGAATCATGGTTCTATTAATTGATGGTTGCATAGACAATGAAAAAAATACTTGCTCTTAATTTTTATCCGGCATTTGTACCAATCTCTAATGGTGGTGAGTCTAAACTTTATAATTTTTATAAAACATTAAGTAATTATCACCATATAACCTTACTCACTTCAACTCATCCAGGCGGAAGTGTCGAAATAATTTATCATACAGCGACATTTGTTGAGAAAAGAATTCCAAAAGATAATTATTTTGATCAATGCTGGAGTGAGCTGAAGAATTATATTTCTGAAGGGCACGGAGATCTTTCAGCACCTGCTATAGCTGCTAGCGCAAAATATCCTACGGCTTTTCTGGCTGCGTATCTTAATGAATATGATTCAGCAGATATTATTATTCATGACTGCCCATTTACTATTGATTACGATATTTTTATAGGTATTGATAATAAACCGAGGATTTATAATTCTCAAAATTGTGAAACGGATCTTTATCATACACTTCATCAATCTAAAAAATCACAGCCTATAGTTGAACTAGTCGCTAAAGCCGAAAAAAGGCTTTTAAGTAATGCCGATTTGATTATGTATTGCGGTGAAAGTGATTATGAATCATTTAAGAAAATCGCGCCACATAAAGAATCTGTAATGTTTTATTCACCCAATGGCATGGTAGACCATCACCGAACTATACCCCGTCGAATAAAAAGAAGCAAACATTCGGCTGTATTTGTCGGCAGCGCACATTTACCAAATGTGAGAGCTGCAACTTACATTGCAAATGAAATCGCACCTAAATGTCCTAATATTATATTTGATATTATCGGAAACTGTTTGCCAACGGGCGATTACGTCCCAAATGTTATAAGACATGGCCGTGTTTCTGATGCTGAAAAAAATCGGCTATTTGAAAATGCAAGTATTGCATTGAACCCGATGGAGTCTGGTAGTGGTTCTAATATCAAAGCATTAGACTATTTTTCTTATGCACTTCCGATCTTATCGACTCCTTTTGGTATGCGAGGGTTTAATACTGAGTCAGGCAAAAATGTCATTGAGGGCTCACTGAATGATTTTCCGGCGTTATTGAATAAGTATCTCGCCGATGAAAATTTTGAGAATACCGTCGAGATCGGTCTTGCAGGAAAGTCACTTGCTAGTGAAAAATATACGTGGGATGCGATTGTTACTAACTTCCTTCCTGAACTCGATAGGTTGGTATCGCAGCCAGGCAGTTACACCTTAGTCCTTAACGATTATAACTCGTTTGCAACTGTTGGTGGTGGAGGAACTCGTACACGGGGACTCTATCAAGCTGTTAATAGTATTTCTCCAGTCGTTTTTCTTTGTTTTTCAGACGATAACAGGTTGTCTGTTAGTGAATACAACGAACATACCCATGTAATAGCTGTTCCTAAATCGCCAGATCATCGTAGAGAGGTTGATGAGCTAAATGCACAATTTCATATTGCTTGTGATGATATTATTGCAAGTGTGCACTGTGCTCAAAATAACCTATTAGTTGCTATCTATAATATTCTTAAAAAATCGGCTCGGTTCATTATTGTCGAACATCCATATATGGCACCGTTGCCCATTTTTTATCATGACAGATTTATTCATTCCTCACAGAATGATGAAAGAAATCTAAAGACTTCTCTATTAGAATGGCATCCTAAGAAAGACTATTTAATTGATATCGTTACGTCGGTTGAAAAGAAAGCAGTTGAGTATTCTGCTGCAACAATCGCCGTTTCTGATGATGATGCATATAGTCTTTTAGTTGGTAAAAAAACAGCAGGGCCAATGATCGTTGTGCGCAATGGCTCTCAACTGCCGGTAGATATCACCGATAGTGTCTATAAACATGTAACGTCTAAAATTTCGAAAAAGTCAGCAGTGTTCCTTGGCTCAGCACATATGCCTAATGTGGATGCAGTCAACTTTTTATTAAAAGAAGTGGCACCTAAATGTCCTGATGTTCAGTTTAATATTGTTGGTTCGGTTTGTAATTCTATCAGTGTTGTGCCGGGTAAGAATGTAGTTATGTGGGGCATCGTTGATGAAGAAACGAAATGCGCTATCCTTCAAAATAGTCTATTTGCGGTAAACCCTGTTATTTCCGGAAGCGGTTCTAATATTAAACTGGCAGATTTCTTTGCTAATGGATTGTTTGTTGTTAGCTCAAAATTCGGTTTGCGTGGTTACCCTGACAGTATTCAAAAACATATCGCTCTTGCAGAGCCTGAAGGTTTTCCAGATGTGATAAATACTTTATCTATTTCAGATGGAGTTTTCACTGATGAAATGAAAGATGAGCGCAAAGCCATTTTCCTTGACGAGCTCTCAATGGTGGGTATTGCTAAGAAATTTGTTGATTTGCTCGTGAATCTGGAGAAGCCAAAGCGTAGAGTGCTTTTCGTCACTTATCGCTATACTTATCCTGAATTGGGCGGTGCAGAGGCACATTTAAAACGCTTCCTGAAGGCGCTTGGTGATACACAAGAATTCGAAATTGATGTCGTCACCACCGAGGTTAGCAAAACAAATAACCATGCACGTTTCGCTGAGCAATATGAGTTTGATGCTGGGGTTGGCGCACCAATTGAAATGCCTAACCTTCGCTTTGCTAGATTCCCTGTAGATAATGTTCCTGCCTCAGACTTAAGTGAGGCATTGAATTTGGCGTGGCGTGTTCAGCCTGCATTTGAGAAGGCTATTGTTCAGCATACCAATAAATTGTCGTTGGATGGACTTGCATGGGGATGGGCAGATCTGGAAGGGGAGGTACCAAACCATTATCGCTGGAGCTACTCTTCCTGTGCAATCAATGTTGTAAAAACGAGTAAGGTAAAATTGACCGGCTATTCTCCGGAAAAATCATTAGTTACTTTACAGTCTACAAGTGGATGCATTTATCTTAGTCAGGAAATAGAGCATAACTTTATACTTGAATTTGAAGCTGACGCAGGTCTACTAGAAATTGTCACATCCAGCAGATTTATTGGGGGGCAGGACCCTCGACCGTTAGGTTTTATTCTGAATGGATTGATAATCGATAACGTATCTATCGACCTCGCCCAGCCAACGCTTGCCGACGCTAAGTCGATACCACCAGAGACTGTTTTTGATGTACTGTCTGCGGCTGCAGAGAAAACACGTTTTCCATTAGGTGTCAACCTGACAGATATCAGAGGTCCGCACTCTTCGTCGATGGAACATTATATTGCTACTAACATTGGTAAGTACGATTTGGTAGTAACGCACAACATTGTTTTCAAACCAGCGGTATTTGCTCTTGAGTTAGCGAGACAGCATAATGTGCCTTCATTATTGATACCGCACGCGCATCTGGATGATGACTATTACCATTTCCCAGATTTAATTCATGCTGCACGAAATGCAACAAAAGTCCTCGCTGTGCCTAAAGCTGCGAATGCTTTCTATGCTGAAAAAGGGTGCTGCTCTGAATATCTTCCGGCTGGTGCCGATACTGATGAAGAGTTCCTGGAGAGCGATCGCCATGAGTTTGAAAGCGTGTACGGCAGCGATGATGAATTCGTTCTGGTCCTGGGGCGTAAATCCGGAGCTAAGGGTTATCGTTCAGTAATCCAGGCTGTTGAATCTATTAACCAGTCTGGTAAAAAACTTCGATTAGTAATGATTGGTCCAGATGATGACGGATTGGTGATCACATCCCCACACGTTTCTTATTTGGGGAGGCAGCCGCGTTCAGTGGTGCGTGGTGCATTGATGTCTTGCCTGGCTCTGGTAAATATGAGTTCAAGCGAAAGCTTTGGTATAGTGTTGCTCGAAGCCTGGCTGGCCAGAAAGCCGGTGGTAGCCAATAAATCTTGTGTGGCTTTTCATGATATGGCTATTGATCAAGAAAATGCCCTGATGGTGGGTCACGAAGAGCTACAGGATGCTTTGGTGCGCTTAAGAAACGACCCGGCTTTGTGCGAGCGCCTGGGGAGTAATGGTTTTGAAACAGCTCAAAAATTTAGCTGGAAAGTGGTTGAAAACGACTTTGTGAATATTTGTCGTAAAGTAGTTCGATAAGACTTCTCTTTACATTGTTACATTGTCACTAATTATTAATAAGAGATTGATAGATTATTATGAATATAGCGATTGTTACTGGTATTACGGGTCAAGATGGTGCTTATCTGGCAGAACTGCTGCTTGGTAAAGGGTATAAAGTATACGGAACATACCGACGTACCAGCTCTGTCAATTTCTGGCGTATTGAAGAGTTGGGCATTGCACAGCACCCAAACTTGACTTTGGTTGAATACGATCTGACTGACCTGTCTGCTAGTATCCGCTTGCTGCAGCAAACTGAAGCTACTGAGGTTTATAACTTAGCTGCGCAGAGCTTCGTCGGTGTATCTTTCGAACAACCGATTACTACAGCAGAAATCACCGGTCTCGGCCCTGTAAATCTTCTGGAAGCTATTCGTATTGTTAATCCTAAAATTCGCTTTTACCAGGCATCAACGTCAGAAATGTTTGGTCTGGTCCAGGCCGTTCCGCAGAAAGAAGATACTCCGTTCTATCCGCGCAGCCCATATGGCGTAGCTAAACTGTATGCTCACTGGATGACCGTGAACTACCGTGAGAGCTATAATATTTTTGCATCAAGTGGAATTCTGTTTAACCACGAATCACCATTACGTGGTCAGGAATTTGTAACGCGTAAAATCACTGATTCTGTTGCAAAAATTAAGCTTGGAAAACTTGACGTTCTTGAACTCGGTAACATGGACGCCAAGCGTGACTGGGGTTATGCCAAAGAGTATGTAGAAGGGATGTGGCGTATTCTGCAGGCAGAAAAACCCGATACCTTCGTACTGGCAACTAACCGTACAGAGACTGTGCGCGACTTCGTCAGCATGGCTTTCAAAGCTGCTGGATTTACACTGCGTTTTGAGGGTAAGGACGAGGAAGAAGTGGGTATTGACACAGCAACTGGGAAGACGTTGGTTCGTGTAAATCCAAAATTCTTCCGTCCTGCTGAAGTCGATCTACTAATCGGTAATCCAGCTCGTGCCAAAGAAATTCTGGGGTGGGAACCAAAAACCTCGCTGGAGCAGTTGTGCCAGTTGATGGTTGAGGCTGATTTACGTCGTAACCAGCAAGGGTTTTCATTCTGATGTTCGGCGCCGGCAAACATGCTCTGGTGACAGGGATTAATGGTTTTACCGGCCGCTATGTGGCAGCGGAATTATCCGCTGCCGGATATCGGGTATTTGGTATTGGCGCAATGCCTTTTGATGGGCCTGATTATTACCAGGTTGATCTAATGGATACTGCGAGATTGCGGGAGGTTATTCAGCTCATACAACCAAACGTTGTTATACATTTGGCCGCTATCGCTTATGTTGGACATGGTGATGCAGATGCTTTCTATAACGTCAATTTACTTGGAACGCGCAATTTATTGCAGGCTTTGAGTACCTGCAGCACCATCCTGGATGGTGTGCTTCTCGCCAGTAGTGCAAACATTTATGGAAATGGTACCGCAGGGCAACTGAATGAATCTGCGACAGCAAATCCAGCGAACGATTATGCCGTCAGCAAGTTGGCCATGGAATATATGTCTCGATTGTGGATGGATAAACTACCCGTATTCATTACGAGACCATTTAACTATACAGGTGTTGGTCAGGCGGAAAACTTCCTTCTGCCAAAGATAGTTAAACACTTTAAATCAAAATCACCGACGATCGAGTTAGGAAACATTGATGTTTGGCGTGATTTTACAGATGTTCGTGCATTAAGCCATGCTTATGTCAAGTTATTACAGGCGAAACCAGTTGGTGAAGTTATTAACATCTGCTCTGGCCGCACATATTCACTGAGAAAAGTTATTGAACTTTGTGAAAAAATAACCGGACACCATCTGACCATCCAGATTAATCCAGAATTTGTCCGGGCAAATGAAGTTAAGACACTTAGTGGGGATCCATCTAAATTACAATCATTTATTCCAGATTGGAATGTCCCACCACTCGAAGATACTCTGCGCTGGATGTTGGAAAACGAGTAATGAAAGTCATATTTGGAACTGATGCAATAAAATACCCATTAACAGGTATCGGTCGCTATGCATTTGAGTTGGCTAAATGTTTATCTGATGATCCAGAAATATCCGAATTACTTTTTTTAAATGGGCATCGACTTACTCAGCAAATGCCCGTGGCTAAAGAAAATAGCTCTTCAACAGAGGGGCTTAAAAGTTTAATAAAAAAGAGTCGACTGGCTTCGGAAGTATATAGGCTCACAGCTCCGTGGTTGAAGACTAATGTTTTGAGAAATCATAAGGATGCGATTTATCATGGGCCGAATTTTTATCTGCCACCTAAGGTAGAGCGCTGTGTTGTCACGTTTCATGATCTTTCTGTTTTTACTTTACCGCAATGCCATCCTCCTGAGAGAGTTAGGTATATGCGTAAAGAGCTTTTACAAACGGTAAAGCGAGCATCAGTATTTATTACAGACTCTGATTTTACCAGATTGGAACTGATTAATTATTTTAATATTTCTGAAAGTAGGGTGTTTACTGCAAAGTTAGCATGTAGTGGTGAATTTAAGCCCCGCCGTGAAGAAGATATAACTCCTGTTCTCGGAAAATACGAACTTACCTTTAAAAAATATTCCCTATTTACTGGCTCGATTGAGCCGAGAAAGAATATTGCGACTTTGCTTGATGCCTACGAACGCCTGCCACTGTCACTGAGAAAGCAGACTCCTCTCGTTATTAGCGGATTCAAAGGCTGGAACAGTGATACTTTACATCGTCGATTTGAACAAGGTAAACGAGAAGGGTGGCTGCGCTACCTGGGATTTACACCGTCAAGCGATTTACCTGCACTCTATGCAGGCGCTGTTAGTTTTTTATTTCCATCAGTCTATGAGGGATTTGGGCTACCAGTATTGGAGGCAATGGCATCTGGGACTCCGGTTGTTTGTTCAAACAGCTCTTCACTTCCTGAGGTTGCAGGTAGCAGCGCTTTAATGTGTGATGCTATGGATGTTGAGACACTTACGTCTTTAATTATGAAGAGTCTTACTGATACGGAATGGCAGGATAATGCCACTAAAAGTGGATTATCACATGTTAACCAATTTTCATGGAAACGATGTGCAACTGAAACGGTTGCTGCATATAAACAGGTGAAGTAAGATTAATGTTGAAAGTACTGCATTTTTATAAGACATACTATCCAGATACTTTTGGTGGCATCGAGCAAGTTATCTACCAGCTAAGTGAGTCTGGGGCTGAATATGATGTTGAATCAACCGTACTTTCTCTAAGTAAACGCGGGGATATTGATAATCAAAAAATTGGTAAGCAGCGTGTCTTCTACGCAAAAACTAATTTTGAAATAGCCTCAACACCATTCTCTCTATCTTGCATTAAAAAATTTAAAGAATTAGCAAAGCAAGCAGACATCATCCATTACCATTATCCATTTCCCTTTATGGATATGCTGCATTTTTTATGTCGAATCAATAAACCAACAATTGTCAGTTATCATTCTGATATTGTCAAACAGAAGTTTTTTTCTCGGCTATATTCGCCACTAATGAACCATTTTCTCAAATCAGTTGATTGTATTGTTGCTGCTTCGCCAAACTATGTAAAAACTAGTATTGTATTGCAGAAGTTTGAATCCAAGGTAAAAGTCATACCTTATGGTTTAAATGAGAAATCTTATCCAAGTATTAGTAACGAAAAACTCAAATTTTGGCAAGACAGATTTGACGGGGGGTTTTTCCTGTTCATTGGTGCATTTCGTTATTATAAAGGGTTACACACTCTTCTGGAAGCAGCACACACTACTTCGTTACCCGTAGTTATTGTTGGTGGCGGAGGGATCGAAAGTGATATAAAAGCTAAAGCAGAAGAACTTAATCTTACTAATGTGCATTTTGTTGGCTCATTACCCGATGAAGACAAGGCTGCACTACTAAAGCTATGTACTGCTATTGTTTTTCCTTCACATCTTAGATCGGAAGCCTTTGGGATTACTTTACTTGAAGGTGCTATGTATGGAAAGCCGCTAATCTCATGTGAAATAGGTACAGGTACAAGCTTTATTAATCTTGATGGCTACTCTGGTTTTGTTATTCCACCTAACGACCCCGTGAGATTAAGGCAGGTAATGCAAGAACTATACTCGAATCCTGAATTGGCTAAACGATACGGCTCAAATGCATATGCCAGATTTAAAAGTTTATTCACATCGAAGAAGATGTTATCTGATTATAATGATATATATCGAAGCATTGTTTCAAAGAAATAATTACCTATAGCATATTTCGTGGGCATATTGTTAATTTTTATGTTCCGGATTGATTTTTCGTATTCCCCGGTGGTCTTCAGAAAAATAACCTGAATTTGTGAGTGTTAATCAATACGTTTCTGAACCATCTCTGTTGCTTAATGAAAGACATAGCCTATAAGTTAATGTTTACCCAACTGTGCTTGTTGAGATCAGGTTATGGCTTCGATGCAGGGTTTTGCGATAGTATGTTAGAAATTATGCGAGTAATGCATCTGCTCGTTAGATCACCTGACAGGAGTACATAATGTCTAAGCAACAAATCGGCGTCGTTGGTATGGCTGTGATGGGGCGCAACCTGGCGCTCAACATCGAAAGCCGTGGTTACACCGTGTCCGTTTTCAACCGCTCACGTGAAAAAACGGAAGAGGTTATCGCCGAGAATCCGGGGAAAAAACTGGTTCCTTACTATACGGTAAAAGAGTTTGTTGAATCCCTTGAAACACCTCGTCGTATCCTGTTAATGGTGAAAGCGGGTGCTGGCACTGATGCTGCTATCGACTCCCTGAAACCTTATCTGGATAAAGGTGACATCATCATTGATGGCGGTAATACGTTCTTCCAGGACACTATCCGTCGTAACCGTGAGCTCTCCGCTGAAGGTTTTAACTTCATCGGAACCGGCGTCTCTGGTGGTGAAGAAGGTGCGCTGAAAGGCCCATCCATCATGCCGGGTGGCCAGAAAGAAGCTTATGAACTGGTAGCGCCAATCCTGACTAAAATCGCAGCGGTTGCTGAAGATGGTGAGCCGTGTGTGACGTATATTGGTGCCGACGGTGCAGGCCACTATGTGAAGATGGTGCACAACGGCATTGAATATGGTGACATGCAGCTGATTGCCGAAGCCTATTCATTGTTGAAAGGGGGTCTGAACCTGAGCAATGAAGAACTGGCCAGCACCTTTACCGAGTGGAATAACGGTGAGCTGAGCAGCTATCTGATCGACATCACCAAAGATATCTTCACCAAAAAAGATGAAGATGGTAAATATCTGGTGGATTTCATTCTGGATGAAGCGGCGAACAAAGGTACCGGTAAATGGACCAGTCAAAGCTCTCTGGATCTTGGTGAACCGCTGTCTCTGATCACTGAATCTGTGTTTGCACGTTACATCTCTTCGCTGAAAGATCAGCGTGTCGCTGCCTCTAAAGTCCTGTCTGGACCTAAAGCTCAGCTTGCGGGTGATAAGGCAGGATTTATTGAGAAAGTACGTCGTGCACTGTACCTCGGTAAGATCGTTTCTTATGCTCAGGGCTTCTCACAGCTGCGTGCCGCATCCGACGAGCATAACTGGGATCTGAATTACGGCGAGATTGCAAAAATCTTCCGTGCGGGCTGTATTATTCGCGCGCAATTCCTGCAGAAAATCACCGATGCCTACGCTAAAAATCCGGGTATCGCGAACCTGTTGCTCGACCCGTACTTCAAGAACATTGCCGATGAATATCAACAGGCACTGCGTGATGTTGTAGCGTATGCTGTGCAGAATGGTATCCCGGTACCGACATTCTCTGCTGCTGTCGCTTATTACGACAGTTATCGTGCAGAAGTATTGCCCGCTAACCTGATTCAGGCTCAGCGTGATTACTTCGGTGCGCATACCTACAAACGTACTGATAAAGAAGGTGTTTTCCATACCGAATGGATGGAATAAGTCTTCTGATAGTCACTGGCCCGGTTCTCTAACCGGGCTTTTTTTTATCTTAAATCTGATTGATTTGCGTTGATTGCTTAATCTTTACTTAATATTTCTGGCGTACCCTGATAAAGAAAATCTGAATTGTTTTAACCTTCGTTGACACAATATTCAACAAAACGTTAAAACATTATTCTCTTATCAGGATGTCCAACATCATGATTAAATATTAAGTTAATACTGAGAGCATGAAATGAAAATTACCATTTCTGGTACCGGATATGTTGGCCTGTCAAATGGTCTTCTTATCGCCCAACATCATCAGGTCATTGCTCTGGACATTGTCCCTTCACGTGTCGAGATGCTAAATAATCGGATGTCTCCGATAGTCGATAAAGAAATTGAACAGTATCTACAATCAAGCGATATAAATTTTAAAGCCACGCTGGATAAGTACGACGCCTACCAGAATGCAGATTTTGTTATTATTGCAACGCCTACAGATTACGACCCGAAAACAAACTATTTTGATACCTCCAGCGTTGAATCAGTTATCAGAGATGTGATTGCAATAAATCCTGATGCACTCATGGTGATTAAATCAACAGTACCTGTTGGTTTTACGCAGACTATGCGACAGAAATTTAACTCGGATAATATTATCTTTTCTCCTGAGTTCCTGCGCGAAGGGAAGGCACTGTATGATAACTTATACCCTTCACGAATTGTCATCGGCGAACGATCTGCTCGTGCTGAGCGTTTTGCTGCCTTATTACAGGAAGGGGCGATAAAGCAGGATATCCCGGTGCTGTTCACTGATTCTACTGAAGCTGAAGCCATTAAGCTTTTTGCAAATACCTATCTGGCAATGCGTGTTGCTTATTTTAACGAACTTGATAGCTATGCAGAAAGCCTGGGGCTTAATGCACGACAGATCATCGAGGGGGTTTGTCTGGACCCGCGTATTGGTAACCATTACAACAATCCTTCATTCGGTTATGGTGGATATTGTCTGCCAAAAGACACGAAGCAATTACTTGCCAACTATCAATCTGTACCTAATAATATTATTTCAGCCATCGTTGATGCTAACCGCACACGAAAAGATTTTATTGCTGATGCCATTCTTTCGCGTAAACCCAAAGTTGTCGGTATCTATCGCCTGATTATGAAAAGCGGCTCGGATAATTTCAGGGCATCGTCTATTCAGGGCATCATGAAACGCATTAAAGCGAAAGGTATCCCGGTCATAATTTATGAACCGGTAATAGCAGAAGAGAGTTTCTTCCATTCACGGGTTGAGCGTGATCTGGTTAAATTTAAAAGTGAGGCCGATGTGATTATCTCTAACCGCATGGCAGAAGAACTGCAGGATGTCGCTGATAAGGTGTATACCCGCGATTTATTCGGTAACGATTAAACGCTCGGCGAAATAATTGATACCGGCATCATGCCGGTATCAGTCTATTACTGATGGCGCTTGCGTAAATTCTCAATCACTGTCGTCAGATCGAGATCCTGGTCCTGCAGCAGAACCAGCAGGTGATACATCAGATCCGATGCCTCATTGGTCAACTCGAAACGGTCATGCACGGTCGCGGCCAGTGCTGTCTCAACACCTTCCTCTCCAACTTTCTGGGCAATTCGCTTCGTACCGCTGGCGTACAATTTTGCGGTATAGGAGCTGGCGGGATCTGCCGTTTTACGCTCAGCCAGGAGTTGCTCCAGTTGATACAGGAACAACCATTGGTGGCTGGACTCACCAAAACAACTGCTGGTGCCTTTGTGACAGGTTGGCCCAATAGGGTTAACCAGCGCCAGCAGGGTGTCGTTGTCGCAATCAGCGGAAATGCTGACGACATTAAGAAAGTTGCCAGAGGTTTCACCTTTGGTCCACAGGCGCTGTTTAGTACGCGAGAAAAAGGTCACTTTCCCGCTTTCGATCGTTTTATCCAGCGCTTCCGGGTTCATATACCCGAGCATCAGCACCTCACCGGAAACTGCATGCTGCACGACGACCGGCATCATCCCATCGGTTTTTTCCCAGTCCAGCTCGCGGCATTGTTGCTTGGTTAACATATCCTGATCTCCACGCCCTGTGTTGCCAGGTACGCTTTTAATTCGCCAATATTGATAATTTGCTTGTGGAAGACCGAGGCGGCAAGCGCGCCATCGACATCCGCATCCCTGAAGGCTTCGAGAAAGTGCTCCATCGTTCCGGCACCGCCTGAGGCGATCAGCGGAACGTGGCAAACTTCGCGCACTTTTTTCAACTGCTCGAGATCGTAGCCGTTACGCACGCCGTCCTGGTTCATCATATTAAGAACGATTTCACCAGCGCCCAGTTTTTGCACCTCTGTTACCCAGTCGATCGTTTCCCACTGCGTGACGCGGGTACGGCTTTCATCCCCGGTATATTGGTTAACGTGATATTTGCCGGTTTCTGCGTCATACCACGTATCAATGCCCACCACGATACACTGCACGCCAAAGCGATCCGCCAGGCGGGTGATCAACGTTGGGTCAGCCAGAGCCGGGGAGTTGATAGAAATTTTATCTGCGCCGAAAGACAGTATCTTTGCGGCATCCTCTGGTGATTTAATCCCACCGGCGACACAGAACGGAATGTCGATCACTTCTGCCACGCGTGATACCCAGCTTTTGTCCACCACGCGACCATCGCTCGATGCGGTGATATCGTAAAAAACCAGCTCATCTGCGCCTTCATCGGCATAGCGTTTCGCCAGCGGAACGATATCGCCAATAATCTCGTGATTGCGGAATTGAACACCTTTGACAACCTGTCCGTCACGAACATCAAGGCAAGGGATTATGCGTTTTGCCAGCATTGGATGGCCTCCTCAACGGTGAATTTACCTTCCAGCAAAGCACGACCCACAATGACGCCGCCAACGCCGGTTCCGCGCAGGGCGGCGACATCTTCAATCCCACCAATCCCGCCGGATGATTGAAATGCCACCTGCGGATATTTCGCACACACTTCTTCGTACAGTGCAACGTTTGAACCCGCCAGCGTGCCGTCGCGGGAGATATCGGTGCATAGCACGTGCTTCAGACCGACGGGTAAATAGGTCTCAACCAGTTCTTCCAGTGAAACCCCGGAATTTTCCTGCCAGCCGCTAACTGCAACCTGTTTATTCCCGTGCTCGTCAATCCGCACATCCAGAGCCAGAACCAGCGCGTCGGCACCAAAACGGGCAAACCAGTTCCTGACGACTTCGGGATATTTTACCGCAGTCGAACCCACCACTACGCGGGCGACGCCAGCGTTAAGCAGCGCTTCAACATCTGCTTCGGTACGTACGCCACCCCCTACCTGCACCGGCACGTTTACGCCAGCCACCAGTGTTTTAATCAGCGGTATTTGCCGTTTCTGCGGATCTTTTGCCCCGGTCAGATCCACCAGGTGCAACACCTTTGCGCCTTGTGCGGCATAGCTTTGTAAACGGGTCAGGGGATCGTTACCGTAATCACGCTGCGTTGCGTAATCGCCCTGATGAAGACGCACAACCGTGCCGTCGATTAAATCTAATGCCGGAATAATCATTACATCTCCAGAAAGTTTTTCAGCAACTTCGCGCCAGCGGCACCTGAACGCTCCGGGTGGAACTGCACGCCAAAGAAATTATCTTTTTGTACCGCTGCGGTGAAGGGCTCACCGTAGTTGCATTGCGCAATAGTCCATGGGTTCACCGGCATGGCGTAGCTGTGTACAAAATAGAAATACGCCCCATCCTCAATGCCCTGGAAAAGGCGGTTTCCGGCCTGTGGATAGACACGGTTCCAGCCCATATGCGGCAACGGCAGACCAAAATCGGTCATTTTGGGTACGTCTTGATCAACAATCCCCAGCAGGGAGACACCGTTACTTTCTTCACTGCGTCGACCAAGCAGCTGCATACCTAAGCAAATCCCCAGTACAGGCTGTGTGCAGGCTTTGATCAGTTCAATCAGCTCACGCTCGTGTAGCTGATCCATTGCCGCCTGGGCGGTACCGACACCCGGCAGAAACAGTTTATCGGCGCGCAGCACAACATCCGCATCGCGGCTAACTACCGGATCGTAGCCGTGGCGTGCGACGGCGGATTTCACCGAGTTCAGGTTGGCACAGCCGGTGTCGAGGATCACCACGTTCATCACAGCACCCCTTTTGAAGAAGGAAGCGTGTCGCCTTCTACGCGAATAGCCTGGCGCAGCGTGCGGCCAAAGGCTTTGAACAGACTTTCCACGCGGTGGTGGTCATTTTTACCTTTGGTTTTAAGGTGTAACGTGACGCCCATGGTGTAAGAGAGCGAACGGAAGAAGTGTTCGATCATCTCCGTACTCAGATCGCCGACGCGCTGGTAGGTAAACTCAGCCCGGTACTCCAGGTGTGGACGCCCGGAGATATCCAGGGCGCAGCGTGCCAGGCACTCGTCCATCGGCAGCACAAAACCAAAACGGTTGATGCCGCGTTTATCGCCCAACGCCAGTTTTAAGGCTTCGCCCAGAGCCAGCCC
Organism: Citrobacter sp. wls827; assembly: GCF_005280875.1. Classification (NCBI taxonomy): domain Bacteria; kingdom Pseudomonadati; phylum Pseudomonadota; class Gammaproteobacteria; order Enterobacterales; family Enterobacteriaceae; genus Citrobacter; species Citrobacter sp. wls827. The sequence continues at coordinate 162,949 of NZ_SZWR01000019.1, read as the reverse complement.
TGTATCCTCAACGGTGTGGTGATCGTCAATATACAGATCGCCTTTGACGGCTATTTCCATACGAAAACCACCGTGGGTCGAGATTTGATCCAGCATGTGGTCAAAGAAGCCGACGCCGGTATTAATTTTGCTGCGGCCTTCGCGGTCCAGCCAGACTTTAACGTCAATCTGCGTTTCTTTGGTATTACGCTCAACGTGGGCGTAACGATCTCGTTTGGTTAGTTGCTCACCGATCATTGCCCAGTTCAGCGTATCGCGGTGATAGCGTAACCCGGTGATGCCCATGTTTTCCGCCAGTTGAATATCGGTTACGCGATCGCCGATCACGTAGCTGTTCTCGGTATCCAGCGCCTGTTCAATCAGGTATTGCTCGACCAGCTTCACTTTGGGTTTACGACAATCACACGCGTCTGCCGGCAGGTGCGGACAGATCAGTACTTCATCAAATATGACGCCCTGCGAGGTGAAAACTTGCATCATCAGGTTGTGTGGACCGTCAAAATCCGCCTGCGGGAAGCTCTGTGTTCCCAGTCCATCCTGGTTGGTGATCATCACCAGCTTAAAACCAGCTTTTTGTAGTTTTAGCAAGACCGGGACAACCTCCGGCTCAAAGGCAAGTTTGTCGAAGCGATCAACCTGAAAGTCACTGGGCGGCTCGGAAATCAGGGTTCCATCACGGTCAATAAAAAGATACTTCTTGCTCATACTTGCTCCGCACGTAAGGCGTCAATGACGCGCTGGCTCTCTTCACGGGTTCCGACAGTAATACGCAGGCAGCCGCTCAATGAAGGTTGTTTGTTCTGGTCTCGTAAGATAATGCCCTGATCCCACAAAGATTTAAATACGCTGCTTGATGCTGTGAAGCGCGCCAGAACATAGTTGGTTTCAGAATCGAAAACCTGTTCTACGCAGCGGATGGTTTTCAGGCTATCAACCAGGTACTGACGCTCTTGCAGAATCTGTGCCACGCGCTCACGCATGGCGGAAATGCCTTGCGGCGTTAGTGCCTGAGCGGCGATATCTGCCACAGGTGTAGAGAGCGGGTAAGGCGCGATCACTTTCAACAACAGGTTGATGACATCTTCATTAGCTAGCGTAAATCCGCAGCGCAAACCGGCAAGGGCAAACGCCTTAGACAGGGTGCGCAGTACCACCAGGTTTGGGTATTCCGATAGCCAACCCGCCAGTGTGGCCTGCGGGCAAAACTCGATATACGCTTCATCGGCGACCACGATGGCTTTGCCCTGCGTCATGTCGAGCAGTGAACGCAGATCCTGCGGGTTAATTAACTGGCCCGTCGGGTTATTGGGGCTGCAAACGTAAACCACTTTCACGCCATCAAGCTTGTCAGCGATGCCCTGTAAATCCAGTTGCCAGTCGGCAAGAGTCGGCACGGTGCGACATTCAACGCCAATGGTTTCCGCACTGACGCTATACATACCATAGGTCGGCGGGCAGTAGAGAATCGCATCTTTACCCGGCTCGCAAAAAGCACGTACCAGCAACTCGATACCTTCATCAGCACCGCGGCTGACCAGTACCTGCTCTGGCTTAACGCCCGCATACTGTGCGTAGTTCTCGATCACCGCCTTCGGCTGGCACTCCGGATAACGGTTCAGTGTTTGCTGAGTTAGCTGGAATTCAACGGCGGTGGGAAACTCATTGGCATTGAGCCAGACGTCGCCATTTCCGCCCAGACGGCGGGCAGACTGATACGGTGTTAGCTCACGGACATTTTTACGGGCTAAATCAGTAACGCTGAGAATGTTGTCAGTGCTCATGCTTGCTCCTTCAGGGCGTTAACGCGCAGGGTAACGGCATTTTTGTGGGCTGTCAGTCGTTCTGCTGCGGCCAGCGTTTCGATGGTTGCGGCCAGGGCAGAGAAACCTTGCGGCGATAATTCCTGTACGGTCATCCGCTTCTGGAAATCGGCCAGTCCAAGACTTGAGCAGGTTGCGGTATAGCCGTAGGTAGGCAGCACGTGGTTAGTCCCGGAGGCATAGTCACCGGCAGATTCCGGTGACCAGTCACCGAGAAAGACAGAGCCCGCACTGGTGATGTCATCGACAAGTTCGCGAGCATTGCGGGTCTGAATGATCAGGTGCTCCGGGCCGTACGCATTAGAAATCGCTACGCATTGCGCAAGGGAGCGGGTGACAATCAGACGACTGGCGCTTAACGCCTGCCGCGCGGTTTCAGCGCGTGGCAGCGCTGCAAGCTGGCGTTCTACTGCTTCAGCAACCCGGCTGGCCATACCGGCATCCGGCGTCAGCAGGATCACTTGGGAATCGGGGCCGTGTTCGGCCTGCGAGAGTAAGTCAGAGGCAACGAAATCCGGCGTGGCGCCGCTGTCGGCAATCACCAGCACTTCAGACGGACCTGCTGGCATATCGATGGCGGCACCGTCCAGACGCTGACTCACCTGACGTTTGGCTTCGGTCACAAAGGCATTACCGGGGCCAAAAATTTTGTCCACTTTCGGCACGGATTCACTGCCAAATGCCAGCGCGGCAATAGCTTGTGCGCCCCCAACGTTAAACACCTCCTGTACGCCGCAGAGTTGTGCGGCATACAGAATTTCATCGGCGATAGGTGGGGGAGAGCACAACACCACTTTTTTACAGCCTGCAATGTGGGCCGGGGTGGCGAGCATTAACACTGTTGAGAAGAGTGGCGCGGAGCCCCCGGGAATGTACAGTCCAACAGAATTTACCGGGCGGGTAACCTGCTGGCAGCGTACACCGGGCTGCGTTTCAATATCGACTACCGGCAGTTGTTGCGCGTTATGAAACGTTTCGATGTTTTTCACGGCGACTGCCATGGCCTGTTTCAGGTCATTGCCAAGACGTGCGCCGGCGGCGGCAATCTCTTCAGCGCTGACTTTCAGCGCACTCACGTTAGTTTTATCAAACTTTGCGCTGTATTCACGTAGCGCTGCGTCACCGCGCGACTTTACGTTATGCAGAATTTCGCTCACGGTACGGGTGATGCTATCTGACGCCGAGATTGCCGGGCGCATCAGTAATTCACTTTGCTGCTCTTCAGTACAGCTATTCCAGTCGATGATGGTATTAAAGCTCATAATCGTCTTCCTTTTTTTGCCGGATGGCACGTTGTTTATCCGGCCTACGGGTCTTGTAGGCCCGGCTAGCGAAGCGCTACCGGGCAGCATAAGTGGAATTACTCCATCATCTTCTCAATAGGCAGCACCAGGATGGAGCTGGCGCCAAGCGCTTTCAGTTTTTCCATCGTTTCCCAGAACAGGGTTTCGCTGCTAACCATGTGCATTGCCACGCGCTGCTGATCGCCGGCCAGTGGCAAAATCGTTGGGCGTTCAGCGCCTGGCAGCAAGGCGATAACGTCGTCCAGACGTTCACTTGGCGCGTGCATCATGATGTATTTAGATTCGCGCGCCTGAATAACCCCCTGAATACGGGTCAGCAGCTTATCGATCAGTTGTTGCTTAGCATCGGCCATTTCTCCGTCACGCTGAATCAGACAGGCTTTGGAGCGGTAAATGACTTCCACTTCACGCAGGCCGTTGGCTTCAAGCGTTGCACCGGTAGAGACCAGATCGCAGATTGCATCAGCAAGTCCTGCACGGGGAGCAACTTCGACAGAGCCGTTTAACAAACAGGATTTGAACAACACTCCTTTCTGGTCGAGATAGCGTTTGAGCAGGTGCGGATAAGAGGTGGCGATGCGTTTGCCGTTCAGTGCCGACGGACCGTCCCAGGCTTCGTCTACTGGGGTCGCCAGCGAAAGACGACAGCCGCCGAAGTCCAGACGACGTAACGTAAAGTAACGAGGATCTTCACCCTGTGCGCGGCGGTTGAGCAGTTCTTCTTCCAGCACGTTTTCACCGATGATGCCGAGATCAACGACGCCATCCATGACCAGACCCGGGATATCGTCATCGCGTACGCGCAGAATATCAATTGGCATATTTTCTGCCATCGCAATCAGGCGCTGGGTGTGAAGATTAATTTTAATACCACAGCGGGCCAGCAATTCGCGTGAGTCATCGCTTAAACGGCCTGATTTCTGCATAGCTATGCGTAAGCGGGTGTTGTCTAACATTCTCTATTCCTCGTTATCCTGTCTGAATCGG
>NZ_SZWR01000019.1:122542-158775 GCF_005280875.1 Citrobacter sp. wls827 | reverse complement strand
CCCGGAAGAAATCTTCCGGGGGCTTTCTCATACGCTCATGCACCACTGGAAGATTTAAATGTCTCCCAGCACACATCGCCTGAAAGACTAGTCAGGATGATGGTGATGATGGTGATTAAATTGAGCGCGTGTCATAAATTTTCTCGATGAATGCTTATTCATTTGATGTCTTTTAACCTAAACCACTTTAGCCACGGAAAGCAAGGGCTTTTTTTGATCATTAATTCATTTCATATTGATACTATGAATTGTCAGCCACCGTGGGCTGGCGTAGCCTTGGGTTATAGGCCAAAAGTCAGGAGAAAAGGCATGAAAAAGGTCGCAATTGTCGGATTAGGTTGGTTAGGCATGCCATTAGCCATGTCTCTGGCGGCCAGGGGCTGGCAGGTTACCGGCAGCAAAACCACATTGGATGGGGTGGAAGCGGCCCGAATGAGCGGTATTGAAAGCTACTCGTTGCGCCTGGAGCCTGAACTGGTCTGTGAACCTGACGATCTCGATGCGCTAATGGATGCGGATGCGCTGGTCATCACCCTGCCTGCACGCCGTAGTGGCCCGGGTGAGTCGTTTTACTTGCAGGCAATGCAGGAACTGGTCGACAGTGCGCTGGCGTATCGTATTCCACGGATTATTTTTACCAGCTCTACCTCAGTTTATGGTGATGTGCAGGGGACAGTAAAAGAGGGCACACCACGCAATCCGGTCACGGCGAGCGGTCGTGCCCTGAAAGAACTTGAAGACTGGCTGCACAATCTGCCGGGAACGTCGGTGGATATTCTGCGCCTGGCAGGCCTTGTGGGACCGGGCAGACATCCCGGTCGCTTTTTTGCGGGTAAAACAGCACCAGATGGACAGCATGGCGTCAATCTGGTGCATCTGGATGACGTGGTTTCTGCTATCACGTTGCTGCTACAAGCGCCTAAAGGGGGACACATCTATAATATATGTGCGCCTATGCATCCGGCACGCAATGTGTTCTACCCCCAGATGGCTCGCCTGTTGGGGATGGAAGCACCGGATTTCCGGGACGGAGTGGATAACGGTAAAGGTAAAGTCATTGATGGCAACCGAATTTGCAATGAGCTTGGGTTTGAGTACCAGTATCCCGATCCGCTGGTGATGCCGATGGAGTGACAGATCAGCAGAGTGTCGCTGTATACCGCCAGGGGGCGAGTATGAAACCACTGCTGGATGTTCTGATCATTCTTGATGCGTTAGAGAAAGAGGGGAGTTTCGCGGCGGCGTCCGCAAAATTGTTTAAGACGCCGTCAGCGCTGAGTTATACCGTCCACAAACTGGAAAGCGATCTCAATATTCAGTTGTTGGATCGCAGTGGACACCGGGCCAAATTTACCCGTACCGGACAGATGCTGCTGGAAAAGGGACGCGAGGTATTACATACCGTGCGCGAACTCGAAAAGCAGGCCATCAAACTGCATGAAGGATGGGAGAATGAACTGGTTATCGGCGTAGACGATACCTTTCCCTTTTCGCTTCTTGCCCCGCTTATCGAATCTTTCTATCAACACCACAGCGTGACGCGTCTTAAATTTATCAATGGCGTATTGGGCGGCTCCTGGGATGCCCTGATTCAGGGCCGGGCCGATATCATTGTGGGTGCCATGCGTGACCCACCCACAGCGAGTGACTTTGGTTTTGCGCGTCTGGGGGTGCTTGAACAGGTTTTTGTTGTTGCCCCCCATCATCCACTGGCGCAGGAACCGGAACCGTTGAGTCGTAGAACGATCAAACGTTTTCGCGCCATTGTGGTCGGCGATAATGTGCATCCCGCGAACGTATCGGCTTCTCAGCTACTTGACGATCAGGAAGCCATCACCGTTTTTGACTTCAAAACCAAACTGGAACTGCAGATAAGTGGTTTGGGGTGTGGTTATATTCCGCGCTATCTGGCACAACGATTTCTGGACAGCGGGGCCCTGATTGAGAAGAAAGTTGTCGCGCAGATTCTGTTTGAACCCGTGTGGATTGGCTGGAACGAGCAGACCGCGGGATTAGCCAGTGCATGGTGGCGGGATGAAATTTTAGCAAATAGTGCTATCGCGGGTGTCTATGTAAAAACGGTTGTCGATAAATCAATCGGTTAGAAAAAAATATTTTTTGACAAGGCTCTCATTCTCTTGTCATTTCGCCCTAATTTAGTGCACAATGCGCCGCTTGCAAAAAATGAGATTAACCGACGTTTTAATACGCGTCGGTTATTTTTTTGCATCAAACCAATCATTCATAAAAGAGGCCGGGCTTCGTACCGGATAGATACTTACTTAAAAATCGACAGTTGTTGTCGCTGAGGATTAACAAAAAATGGGGCAATTTTTTGCTTACGCGACGGTTTCCGCCGTAATGGAGGATAACCATGTCGCATAACGCTACTCCAAACACCTCTCGCGTGGAATTACGTAAAACGCTTACGCTGGTTCCGGTTGTCATGATGGGCCTTGCCTATATGCAGCCGATGACGCTGTTCGATACATTCGGTATCGTATCAGGAATGACCGATGGTCACGTCCCGACAGCTTACGCCTTTGCACTGATCGCCATCCTTTTTACCGCACTGAGCTACGGTAAACTGGTGCGTCGCTATCCGTCTGCAGGCTCTGCCTACACTTACGCCCAGAAATCCATTAGCCCGACCGTTGGCTTTATGGTGGGTTGGTCATCACTGCTGGACTACCTGTTCGCACCGATGATCAACATTCTGTTGGCGAAAATCTATTTTGAAGCTCTGGTGCCGTCGATACCGTCATGGATTTTCGTGGTAGCACTGGTGGCCTTTATGACCGCTTTTAACCTGCGCAGCCTCAAATCTGTCGCGAACTTCAACACCGTGATCGTGCTGTTGCAGGTCGTGTTGATTGCGGTGATCCTCGGCATGGTCGTTTATGGCGTGTTCGAAGGGGAAGGGGCGGGTACGCTGGTGAGCAGCCGTCCGTTCTGGTCAGGTGACGCACACGTGATTCCAATGATCACAGGGGCTACTATCCTGTGCTTCTCGTTCACTGGTTTCGACGGTATCAGCAACCTCTCTGAAGAGACCAAGGATGCTGAGCGCGTGATCCCGCGTGCAATTTTCCTGACCGCACTGATTGGTGGCCTGATCTTTATTGTCTCCACTTATCTGTTGCAGTTGTATTTCCCGGATATCTCTCGCTTCAAGGACCCGGATGCTTCACAGCCTGAAATCATGCTGTACGTAGCCGGTAAGTTCTTCCAGGTCGGTGCGCTGATTTTCTCCACCATTACCGTATTGGCATCCGGGATGGCGGCGCATGCTGGCGTAGCGCGTCTGATGTACGTGATGGGGCGTGACGGTGTATTCCCGAAAAGTTTCTTCGGTTATGTACACCCGAAATGGCGTACTCCGTCCATGAACATCATCCTGGTTGGCGCGATTGCCCTGCTGGCAATCAACTTCGACCTGGTGATGGCGACGGCGCTGATTAACTTTGGTGCGCTGGTGGCGTTTACCTTCGTTAACCTGTCGGTAATCTCCCAGTTCTGGATCCGTGAGAAGCGTAACAAGACGCTGAAAGACCACTTCCAGTATTTGTTCCTGCCGATGTGCGGTGCGCTGACCGTGGGGGCGCTGTGGGTGAACCTGGAAGAGAGCTCTATGGTTCTGGGGCTGATCTGGGCTGGTATTGGTCTGATCTACCTGGCTTGTGTGACCAAGAGTTTCCGCAACCCGGTACCGCAGTACGATGAAGATATCGCGTAATAACCTAATCTGACATCGAAAAACCGGAGACATGTTCTCCGGTTTTTTTATTCCTCTGCTTTATTTCCAGCCAATATTAATAACCGTTAGTTCTAAATTAGAGAATTTGGTTATTGGTTCTGAACCCGTTAGTCATTAATAATTTCCTGACTAATATACTTCTGGCTAATTAATTTATGTTTTCAATGATCTTAAGCGGGCTCATCTGTGGCGCGCTGCTTGGCTTTGTCATGCAACGTGGACGATTCTGTCTGACGGGCGGCTTTCGCGATATGTATATTGCGAAAAACAATCGTATGTTCTATGCGCTACTGATAGCCATCTCTGTGCAAAGCGTGGGTGTCTTTGCGCTGATTCAGGCGGGTGTACTCAGCTATGATGCCGGCCCCTTCCCATGGCTGGGAACCGTTGTTGGTGGTTATGTCTTTGGTATCGGAATTGTTTATGCGGGCGGGTGTGCTACCGGAACCTGGTATCGTGCAGGAGAAGGGCTTATCGGTAGCTGGATTGCGCTGTTTACCTATATGGTGATGAGTGCGGTGATGCGCTCTACGCATGCGAGTGGGCTGAATCAGGCGCTGAAAACCTACAGTACTGAGCATAACTCCATTGCCGATACGTTGAGCCTGTCCGTATGGCCACTGATCGCTATTCTGCTGGCGGTTACAGTGTGGGTGGTAGCGAAAGAGCTGAGAAAACCAAAATTGAAAGTCGCTACGCTACCGCCTCGTCGTACCGGCCTTGCGCATATTTTGTTTGAGAAGCGCTGGCATCCATTTGTTACTGCGGTTCTGATTGGGCTGATTGCGCTGTTGGCATGGCCGCTGAGCGAAGCAACCGGACGAATGTTTGGCCTGGGTATCACGTCACCAACCGCCAATATTTTGCAATTTCTTGTCGCAGGCGACAGTAAGTTTATTAACTGGGGAGTGTTCCTGGTGCTGGGCATTTTTATCGGCTCATTTATTGCAGCGAAAGCCAGTCGCGAATTTCGCGTTCGCGCAGCCGACGCACCCACCACGCTGCGTAGCGGTTTTGGTGGTCTGTTAATGGGCTTTGGTGCCAGCATCGCGGGTGGCTGTTCGATTGGCAACGGTCTGGTTATGACGGCGATGATGACCTGGCAGGGATGGGTTGGCCTGGTCTTTATGATTTTCGGTGTCTGGACCGCGTCATGGATTGTGTATATCAGACCGCAGCGTAAGGCAAAACTAGTCGCTGCTGCGGCAAATTAAGCGTAAGGATTTGATGATGGCAATTAAAAGACTGGATGTGGTCACACAGGTTTGTCCGTTTCCACTGATTGAAGCAAAAGCGGCACTGGCTGAAATGGCAAGTGGTGATGAACTGGTGATCGAATTTGACTGTACCCAGGCAACAGAGGCAATCCCGCAATGGGCCGCCGAAGAGGGGCACGTGATTACTGATTATCAACAGGTGGGTGACGCCGCCTGGAGCATTACGGTGCAGAAAGCGTAACCAGGATCCCTCCGCCGTCTGGCGGAGGGCATTTCATCTTCAGACTATCTCTTGCGCATACTGCCAGAGTGATTTCAGTAGCATCAGCTTCTCTTTATTATCAGCATATTGCTGACTCAACATCTGCAATTCATTCGCGTAATTTTGCAAAAACTCCGGTGTGAATACCTGACGACGATGATCCAGCCAGCGTTGCTGCTCCCCCTCATCCAGTGTTCCGGGGAAATTGCGTGCGCGATAATTAAACAGCAGTTTTTCAATGCGCTTGTCGACAAAAGTGATGTCCAGTGCGGGTAAATTTCGAGGTTCGGTTTCCAGAACGATCTTCATTGCGGCGCGGTCGGCATCGCTGAAAAAACCGTTGTATAACTGCGCATCTACGTTATCCGATGGCGCAAAGGGTTCTGCTTCGGCAAAAATAGCCACCACTTTATCGCGCACCTGCGGGTTTTCACGCAGGACTTTAAGATTATCCAGGCAATGCTGGCGGTTAATTCCGAGACGATCGGCATCTTCCGGACGTAACGTATTAGCCTGTGCCAGAACCGGGCATTTGTTGATATGCACCAGTTTAACCGGCACCGCTGCGTTATCCCCCAGATCGGCTTTGGCGGTGTAAAGACGTGCGCGCAGGGTGTCGCTATCCAGTTCAAGCAAGGGAGAAATATCACCCGCTAAGTCGACCATAATAACCGCATTACGATTATCCGGATGCCAGGCAAGCGGGGCAACCCAACTGGTGTTACCTCGCCATGCACCGAACATTCCAGATACATGCACTAAGGGCTTCATTTGCGGGACATCAATCAACGCAGCCAGCTTGTGTTTATTGCGGTGACTGTAGAGATAGTCAAACAGACGCGGCTGACGTGACTTTACGAGTTGCGCCATTGCAATGGTGGCATACACGTCTGCCATCGCATCGTGGGCATTAGCATGCTCAATACCGTTGGCGCGGGTCAGGTGCTCAAGGCGGAAACTGGGTAGACCATCGTCGTTTTCTGGCCAGTTGATCCCTTCCGGTCGTAGCGCATAGCAGGCGCGCATTACATCCAGCAAATCCCAGCGAGAATTGTCGTTCTGCCAGCTCCAGGCGTAGGGATCATAAAAATTGCGATACAGGATATTACGTGTCACTTCATCATCGAAGCGCACATTGTTATAGCCGAGGATACACGTTTTCGGCACGGTAAACAGCGCATGGATACGGGCAGCAAAAGCGGCTTCGTTCTCACCCTTTTCACGTGCTTCTTGCGGCGTAATACCGGTTATCAGTACCGCTTCGGGTTGTGGCAGATAGTCGTCGGCGGGCTTGCAGTAAAAGACTTCGGGATCGCCAATGATATTGAAATCGCTATCTGTGCGGATGGCCGCAAATTGTGCGGGTCTGTCCAGTGCCGGATGGGTACCAAAGGTCTCGTAATCGTGGAAGAGAAAACCAGGTTGCTGCTTGCCGTCATTCATTGTTCAGTTATGTCCGGGATCAATTTAGCGCTTATCTAAGAATACCAAAAAATAGCGCGGTAATCAGCAACGGGATTATCAATGCCCGGCGGTGGCCGCAATAAAATTGCGGTAAACGTGATTAAAATAAAATGAATTAATAGATTTGGGGTTTTAAGGATATTTCATGAAATAAGATAACGTTATTTTGTGAGTACATAAATAAGCTAATTGAGAACTATTATTGTTATTTTTACGTTTGGTAGTGTGTTCTGGAAACTTTAAAACTCTTTTATAAACAATGAGTTTTATTCTTGCCAGTTAACGGAATTTCATTGTAATGAAATGTGAGTAAGGTTAAAAATTAATAATTTAAAGGCCATATAATCATTGGATATATCTAATAACAGGAGGTTATATGAGCATTAGTCGGCGTAATTTTTTGCGGGGTGTGGGTATTGGCTGCTCGGCCTGTGCAATAGGCAGTTTCCCCCCTGGCGCACTGGCGCGAAATTCACCAGAGAGTATTAAAGGGAAAACATCCCTGACGCCGAGTCTGTGTGAAATGTGTTCCTTTCGCTGTCCAATTCAGGCTCAGGTGATTAATAATAAAACAGTTTTTATCCAGGGAAACCCTAATGCCTCTCAGCAAGGCACGCGCGTTTGTGCTCGTGGGGGCAGCGGTGTTAGCCTGATAAACGACCCGCACCGGATTGTTAAACCAATGAAACGCACCGGGCCGCGTGGCAGTGGCGAATGGCAGGTCATTAGCTGGCAACAGGCGTATAAAGAAATTGCCGAAAAGATGGCGGCAATAAAAAATCAATATGGGCCGCAGGGCGTTGTATTCTCCTCTAAATCTGGTTCGCTTTCCGGCCATTTATTTCATTTGGCGACGGCTTTTGGCTCACCAAATACCTTTACGCACGCTTCAACTTGTCCAGCAGGTAAAGCCATTGCCGCCAAAGTGATGATGGGTGGGGATTTAGCAATGGATATCGCCAATACCCGCTATATGGTCTCTTTTGGACATAACCTCTATGAAGGGATTGAGGTTGCTGATACTCATGAATTGATGACCGCACAAGAGAAGGGCGCGAAGATGGTCAGCTTCGACCCCCGGCTGTCGGTATTTTCCAGTAAGGCGGATGAATGGCATGCGATTAAACCGGGGGGAGACTTACCGGTGCTGATGGCGATGTGCCACGTCATGATTACTGAGAAATTGTATGACGCGGGATTCGTTGAACGCTACACAACAGGTTTTGACCAACTGGCAGAGGCAGTACAAGAGGCCACGCCGGAATGGGCACAAAAGTTGGCCGACGTGCCTGCGGATGTCATTACCCGGGTGACTCGAGAAATGGCGGCCTGCGCCCCCCATGCGATTGTCAGCCCTGGTCACCGTGCGACTTTTTCGCAGGAAGAGATCGACATGCGGCGCATGATTTTCACCCTCAACGTGCTGCTGGGAAATATTGAGCGCGAAGGCGGCATGTACCAGAAAAAAGCCGCTGCAACCTACAATAAGCTGGCAGGAGAGAAGGTGGCTCCGGTGCTGGCGAAACCGGATGCCAAACTCCCTAAGCCAACGGCGCAGCGTATTGACCTGGTCGCGCCGCAATTCAAATACATCGCTGCGGGCGGTGGGGTGGTGCAGAGCATTATCGATGCTGTGTTAAACCAGACGCCTTATCCGGTGAAAGGATGGATTATGTCCCGGCATAACCCTTTTCAAACCGTGACCTGTCGGCCGGATCTGGTCAAAACCGTTGAGCAGTTGGATCTGGTGGTGAGCTGCGATGTCTATTTAAGCGAAAGCGCGGCCTATGCCGATTACCTGTTACCTGAATGCACCTATCTCGAACGCGATGAAGAAGTCTCTGATATGTCGGGGCTGAATCCGGCCTATGCGCTGCGCCAGCAGGTCGTTGAGCCTATCGGTGATGCGCGCCCAAGCTGGCAAATCTGGAAAGAGCTGGGTGAGCAATTGGGTCTTGGGCAGTACTATCCGTGGCAAGATATGCAAGTACGCCAGTTGTATCAGCTCAATGGTGACCATGCGTTATCTGCTGAACTGCGCCAGAAAGGGTATCGGGAGTGGGGCGTTCCACTGTTACTCCGTGAGCCTGAATCGGTACGCCAGTTTACTGCGCAGTATCCGGGAGCAGTGGCCGTTGACAATGACGGTACGTATGGCGAACAACTGCGCTTCAAATCCCCATCCGGAAAGATCGAACTTTATTCCGAAGAACTGGAAACTCTCCTGCCGGGCTATGGTATTCCGCGTGCACGCAATTTTGCGCTCAAGGCCGACAATGAACTCTATTTCATTCAAGGCAAAGTCGCAGTTCACACCAATGGCGCGACGCAATATGTCCCATTACTCAGCGAACTGATGTGGGATAACGCGGTGTGGATCCACCCGAAAACGGCTGGAGAAAAAGGGATTAAAAGCGGCGATGACATCTGGCTTGAAAATGCGACGGGTAAGGAGAAAGGCAAAGCGCTGGTCACTGCCGGTATTCGACCCGACACGCTGTTCGTCTATATGGGATTCGGCGCCAAGGCTGGCGCGAAAACCGCAGCGACAACGCATGGGATCCACTGTGGCAACCTGCTTCCGCATGTAACCAGTCCGGTATCCGGCACAGTGGTCCATACCGCTGGCGTTACGCTTCGTCGGGCATGAGAAAGGAGAACATCATGAATCAGTCAACAAATCCGTATGTCATGCTGCATGACGAGAAACGCTGTATTGGTTGTCAGGCGTGCACAGTTGCCTGCAAAGTTCTGAATGATGTGCCAGAAGGTTTTAGCCGGCTGCAGGTGCAGATCCGCTCACCGGAAAACGAACCTGAGGTGCTGTCTCACTTTCAGTTTGTCCGCGTCTCCTGCCAGCACTGCGAAGATGCGCCTTGTGTCAGCGTCTGTCCGACTGGCGCTTCGTTTCGGGACGAAAACGGCATTGTGCAGGTGGACAAGTCCCGCTGTATTGGCTGTGATTATTGCGTAGCTGCCTGTCCGTTCCATGTGCGCTACCTGAACCCACAAACAGGAATTGCAGATAAATGTAACTTTTGCGCAGACACCCGTCTGGACGCTGGACAATCGCCTGCCTGTGTTTCCGTATGCCCTACGGATGCGCTGAAGTTTGGTCGTCGTGATGACCCTGAAATTCAGCACTGGATTCTTCAAAAAGAGGTTTACCGTCAGCAGGATACGCGTAGCGGTGCGGTGAGTATTTTTCGGCGTAAAGAGATTCATCAGGAGGGAAAAGTATGAATTCTATCTGGGGAGCAGAGCTTAACTATGCGCCAGACTACTGGCCGCTGTGGCTCATTTATGCCGGCGTAGTCATTCTGTTGATGATTGCCGGTCTGGTGATGCATGCACTGCTGCGTCGAATGCTGGCACCCAAAACGGCAGCCGGAGAAGAGCACCGTGACTATCTCTACTCATTGGCTGTCCGCCGTTGGCACTGGGGAAATGCGCTGCTTTTTATCCTGCTTCTGCTCAGCGGTTTGTTCGGCCATTTTTCTATCGGACCGGTAGCGCTGATGGTGCAGGTGCACACCTGGTGTGGATTCGCATTACTGGCTTTCTGGATTGGCTTCGTCATGATCAATGCCACCAGCGGCAACGGTAGTCACTATCGTGTGCAATTCAGCGGGTTGATAACGCGTTGCCTGCTGCAAACGCGTTTTTATCTGTATGGGATAATGAAAGGTGAGGCACATCCGTTTGCGGCAACAGCGGAGAATAAATTTAACCCCCTGCAACAGTTAGCCTATCTGGCCATCATGTATGCGTTGGTTCCGCTGTTAATCATTACCGGGTTGCTCTGTCTTTACCCGCAGATTATAGGCGCCGGGCCGGTGGTGCTGGTGCTGCATATGGTGTTGGCGATTGTTGGCATTCTGTTCATTTGTGCACATATTTACCTGTGCACATTGGGTGACACACCGGGGCAAATCTTTCGCAGCATGATTGACGGCTATCACCGTCATCGCAGCCATCATGCAGAAACAGCATCACATAAAGGCTAATCCTGCGCGTATTTTGCAGGGGAAGTCCGTCTGACTTTTTTCTTTAACAGCAAGAAAATGTGCCTTATGTCACATTTTCTTGCAATTTATCCATGTTTGTTCGGCAGAACTTCCGTAAAAAGAACGGCTATTTCTCCTGGTTATGAGGACATGCTGTTGAAACGCCGTTTGTTTATTGCCGCTTCGCTATTCGCGATAAGTTTTTCGTCCGCTTATGCTACTGATGTCGCCAGTTTTGCACCCCGGCCTCCCGCCATCAATGCTGGCGCGTGGGTGCTTATGGATTACACCACGGGCCAAACCCTGACCGCCGGTAATGAACACCAGCAACGCAACCCCGCCAGCCTGACCAAGTTAATGACCGGCTATGTTGTCGATCGCGCGATTGATAGCCATCGCATTAGCCCAACGGATATCGTCACTGTCGGACGTGACGCATGGGCGAAAGATAATCCGGTGTTTGTAGGCTCATCATTAATGTTCCTGAAAGAAGGCGATCGCGTGTCAGTACGCGATTTAAGTCGCGGCTTAATTGTTGATTCCGGCAATGACGCATGCGTCGCGCTGGCGGATTACATCGCGGGTGGACAGCCACAGTTTGTCGCGATGATGAACAGTTACGTTGAGAAGCTGAAGCTTAAAGATACACATTTCGAAACGGTGCATGGGCTGGACGCGCCAGGCCAGCATAGCTCGGCCTACGATCTGGCCGTGTTGTCCCGGGCGATTATTCACGGGGAACCTGAGTTCTACCACATGTACAGTGAGAAGAGTCTTACCTGGAATGGTATCACGCAGCAAAACCGTAACGGGCTGCTGTGGGATAAAACGATGAACATCGATGGCCTGAAGACCGGGCACACATCCGGAGCAGGATTTAACCTGATCGCCTCCGCAGTTGATGGACAACGTCGCTTGATTGCCGTGGTCATGGGAGCCGAGAGCGCGAAAGGGCGCGAGGATCAGGCACGCAAACTGCTGCAGTGGGGGCAACAAAATTTTGATACGGTGCAGGTTTTGCGTAGCGGTAAGCAAGTCGGCGTCGAACGAATCTGGTATGGCGATAAAGAAAAAATTAGCCTCGGTACCGAGCAGGATTTCTGGATGGCGCTTCCTAAGGCTGAAGTCCAGAATATCAAAGCAAAATATGTTCTTGATAAGAAAGAATTGGTAGCGCCTATTGCCGCGCATCAACGCGTGGGGGAAATTGAACTCTATGACAGGGATAAGCTGGTGGCGCATTGGCCACTGGTCACCCTGGAATCGGTCAGTAAAGGCGGCGTATTTTCGCGTCTGAGCGATTACTTCCACCATAAGGTGTAATTTTTCACCCATGCTACTGACTGGCAAGAGTGCGAAACTGCTCACATAATAATCACTATTTCCTTGTGGCCGTAATATACAATAATTACACTGTATATAAATACAGTGTAATGACGGAGGTTATATGGAGTACGAGATAAAGCAGGTCGATAAACGCAGGATTGCTGGTTTTCATATGGTTGGACCGTGGGAGCAAACGGTAAAGCAGGGTTTTGAGCAGTTAGTCATGTGGGTGGATGACAAGCAGATAGTGCCGCTGGAATGGATCGCCGTTTATTACGACAACCCGGATGTTGTGCCTGCTGACAAACTGCGCTGCGATACTGTGGTTTCCGTCGCAGAGAATTTCGAGATCCCAGAGAACAGCGAAGGTGTGATACTGACTGAACTGGCCGGTGGTGAGTATGCTATTGCTGTTGCTCGTGTTGAAAATCATGACTTTGCGACGCCATGGTATCAATTTTTTAATCTTCTGCTACAGGACGCAACATACCAGATAGCCGCCAAACCCTGTTTTGAGATTTATATGAATAATGGCATGGAAGACGGTTACTGGGACATCGAAATGTATGTGCCGGTACAGCCGAAGTAGCTGTTTTTTGTGTAAATCAGGATGAAAGTCCTGGTGATAACGATGATGTTTTCACTAAAAAAGCAGGTACAATTCTGTTCTTTGCTATTCCCTGACGGAGTGGATGAGTGCGTGCCGATAAGTCGCTGAGTCCTTTTGAAATTCGTTTGTATCGTCATTATCGTGTAGTGCACGGTATTCGCATTGCGCTGGCGTTTCTTCTTACTTTTCTGTTGGTTCGCCTGCTGGATATTCCTGAAGGTACGTGGCCTCTGATCACGCTGGTGGTGATTATGGGGCCTATTTCATTCTGGGGTAATGTCGTCCCAAGAGCGCTTGAACGCATTGGCGGGACGATTCTGGGCTCAGTACTTGGGCTGGTTGCTCTGCGTCTCGAACTCCTGTCACTTCCGCTTATGCTGATATGGTGCGCAGTAGCGATGTTTCTCTGCGGCTGGCTGGCCTTAGGTAAAAAACCCTATCAGGCGTTGCTGATTGGTATAACGCTTGCCGTCGTCGTCGGGGCTCCTGCGGGTGACATGAATACAGCGTTGTGGCGCGGTGGCGACGTGATTCTGGGATCGTTACTGGCGATGCTGTTTACCGGCATCTGGCCGCAGCGGGCATTTATTCACTGGCGTATTCAACTGGCGCATTGTGTAACGGGGTACAATCGGGTGTATCAGGCCGCGCTCTCCCCCAATCTGCTCGAGCAGCCCCGACTGGAGAAGCATTTACAACAACTACTGAGTGACGTTGTCAAAATGCGTGGACTCATCGTTCCTGCCAGTAAAGAGACCCACATCCAAAAATCCATCTTTGAAGCTATTCAGACGGTTAACCGCAACCTGGTGTGCATGCTTGAGCTGCAAATCAACGCGCTGTGGGCGACACGTACCAGTCACTTTGTGATGCTGAACGCGCATACCTTGCGTGAAACTCAGCTCAGAACGCAACAAGCGCTACTGACGATCACTCATGCGCTATATGAAGGTAATCCGCAGCCGATACTTGTCAATACGGAAAAGCTCAATGACACCGTGGCGGAGTTGCGCCAACTCATCGCTGAGCATAAAGGCGATAATGTTGCTGAAACACCTATTCATGGCTATGTCTGGTTGAATATGGAGATGGCACGGCAACTGGAATTGCTCTCACATTTGATTTGTCGCGCGCTGCGCAAATAAAGAGCAGATAAGGGGATTGGTTCTACTGCTGCTTCGATTCAGCAAAGATTAAGGGTATGATACTGAAAAAGGCTAAAACCATTGGTAACTACAATGGCTTTACCCTCGATAATTCAGGTTTCAGCCATGCATTATCAATGCAGATGCAACTTGAAGTATGGCGGGCATGAAAGTAATGTTGACCCACTTTAGCCGTTGTTTTAACGAATCCGAATCTCACATTATCAGGGGTGTAAAAATGGAAACTACCAAGCCTTCTTTCCAGGACGTGCTGGAATTTGTTCGTCTGTTCCGTCGTAAAAACAAACTGCAACGTGAAATCCAGGACGTTGAGAAAAAGATCCGTGACAACCAGAAACGCGTCCTGTTGCTGGACAACCTGAGCGACTACATCAAGCCGGGCATGAGCGTTGATGCTATCCAGGGTATCATCGCCAGCATGAAAAGCGACTATGAAGATCGTGTAGATGATTACATCATCAAGAATGCAGAGATCTCTAAAGAGCGTCGTGATATCTCTAAAAAGCTGAAAGCCATGGGTGAAGTGAAAAACGGCGAAGCGAAAGCAGAGTAACGTTTTATGGCAGTAGGGGGCGCTGCTAAGCGGCGACCCCTACTGTAGTTTTACCCCGCCTGTTACCATCCGCAATAAATGCTGCTCAGGCCAGTGAGTTGTCAGTTTTTTCTGTGCCAGCATCCATTTGATGTAATCAACATCATGACGTTTTCTGTCCAGCATCAAACCCACCACGCTGCCGCTGTGCGCAACATTCACCCCGTATAAATCGCACTCTTCTACCAGCGCCAATAGCGAATCGAAATCCGGTTTTGGCAACAACATTTGGCTGGCGATTGCGCTAAGCGTGGCGGCCTCCCCCATCCGATAGGGATTTTGGCTAATACAGGCTTCCTGTACTTTTTCCCATGCGCGTTTAAGCGCGGGAGCACCGGCCTGTAACCCGGGCTGGCGCGGAATGCGGTGATAATCTGCGGTACGTAATGTTTCCGGGCTTTCCAGAACCAACAGGTCAAGCTGGGGCTGCGCTTCACAGGGAATTTGCGTAGAGGCGTCGTTATGATCGAAAAGGGTTAACTGGTGGAAAACGGTGCTGTCGGTAGGTTCAAGAGAAACGCAAAGCTGTGCCAGTGTAGGTTCATCAAGCTGATGACCCAGAAAATGAGCGGTGGCAAGCGCGGTGGCGGCAATATCTGCGGTGCTACTGGCCATTCCTTTCGCAATGGGAATCGTTGACTGGATATCTATACGAATATCCTGACTGATATGCGCCGGGTAGTGCCAGTGCTGCAATAACCGGTCAACCATCGCTCGCGAGAGTGGGCGTTCATCCACTTGTGGTGAACCCGAACTGACCTCAACGGTGCTATACCATTCAACCGGGCAGGAGACCAGCTTCTCACTGCCCAGAATCCAGCCCTGGATAAGTTCCCCGCACGATGCAGGACATTGCGCAACAGCCACGTCTTCACCTTTGTGATCAGCAATCCTCGGCGCATAGTGTCATGGCGATCGCGCTATTACCATGATTTGCCGCAATTTGCGGTGCGGCAGGATTAAGCAGGAATGCCCAATGTCACAGTTTCTGATATCGCTATACGCATAACATCCTGCGCGATCATCAACTCTTCATTGGTATTTATAACGGCCACTTTGACCAGCGCAGTTTCAGTTTGAATGAAGGTTGCGTTGCGCTGATTTTTTTCATCATCAACAGCCAGACCTAAGAAATTCAGATTGTGGCAAATCGCAGCGCGTGCTCGGGCTGAGTTTTCACCAATTCCACCCGTAAATACCAAAGCATCCAGACCGCCCATCTGCATAATATAACTGCCTATTGTGGCACGAATTCGCTCTGCAAACAGCGTAAGTGCGAGTGCAGCCTGTGAGTCGCCTTCGTCTGCGGCGCGTTCAACGTCACGATAGTCTGATGAGATACCGGAAACCCCAAGTAATCCCGATTCATTGTTGAGGAGCTGGTTAAGTTGCTGCGGTGTTTTGCCTTCGCGCAGGGCAATCCACGGCAAAATTGACGGGTCAATATCTCCGCTGCGCGTACCCATCATCACGCCAGACTGTGGCGTAAAGCCCATCGAGGTATTCACCGATTTTCCGCCCTTGATAGCACAGATGCTGCTGCCATTACCAAGATGACAACATACGACGCGCAGTGCGCTGAGCGGGACGCCCAGCTTTTCAGCCAACGCGGTACTGACGTATTTGTGGCTGGTACCATGAAAACCGTAACGCCGAATTCCCAGCTCTGAGTAATAGCGCCAGGGTAGAGGATAAATAAAAGAAGGCTCAGCCAGCGTCTGATGAAAAGCAGTGTCAAAAACTGCGACGGCAGGTGCTTCGGGTAATAACTGACGAAAAACTGCGATCCCCAGCGCATTAACCGGGTTATGTAGTGGTGCCAGTTCTGCAAGACGCTCGATTTCGGCCAGTGTTTCATCGTTGACGAGGGCAGAGTCTTTAAAGGACTCACCACCATGTGCGACGCGATGACCGACGCCATCGATCTCTTCCAGACTTTTGATGATGTTCAGGCTAAGCAGTTTTTCCAGTAACAGAGTTACTGCTTCACGGTGATCGGCAACGGGTAACGTCTGCCGCCATTTCTGTACGGGTGTTTTAAGCGTGACCTGCGCGTCAGACATCCCGATACGTTCAATCAGCCCCTGGCAGATCATTTCACCCTGCGGCATCGCCAGTAACTGAAACTTAAGCGAGGAGCTCCCCGCGTTAATGGCCATTATTTTGTGAGACATGACGGTTCCTTTGCATTCAGAAAAATGAACATCTCATCGACCCCGGTATTCTCCAGCGCGCTGGTGACAAACACGTTCTGCGCCCCAGCCTGCACCAACCAGCTTTCTATGAGTGAAATCTTCTGAGGGTTAGCTAAATCGGCTTTGGTGACGAGGCCGATAACAGGTCTGTTCATTGGACCCGTAAAACCTGGAGAAAAAGGTGACCATGGGGCGTCGGCATTCAGTACCAGAGCGATAATGTCGGCTTCACAAGCGCTGGCCAGTAACGCACTGTACAGGCAGCGGTTCTCAAGATATTCACCCGGTGTGTCTATTGTCGTTGGCGACCAGACAATCGCCTGAGTTTTCTGGTAATGAAGTGCTTCTCCACGCAAACACTGCGTGAGCGACGTTTTACCGCACTGGCTGGGGCCAATTAGCATGATACGTTTCATGAGATTACGTCCGGGTGATGGGACACACGGTAAAACGCATCATTTCGCCCAGCGTTCGGGTTACCTGTTTCAGCGCATACTCAACGGCTGAAACATCGCCCGTCAGTACCACCGCGCCGGTAAACCGGTCAAGAAAACCAATCTCTACCGCCCCGGATTTCGTGGCGATATCACAGGCGATGATTGAGGCTTCGCTGGGGGTAATGGTCAGAATACCGATCGCAGAAACCGAATCTGGTAATCCCAGTTTCTTGAACAAATCCTTACCCGGATTAGCGATAAGATGCGCTAATGTGACCTGCTTGCCTGGTACATATTCCTGAATCATTCGATCCGTGGTGGGTTGCCTTTCCATTATCCCTCCACCATCTGTCGCCACATGCTTTCATGCGGACGAGGTATGACCGAGCGGTAAACCAGCAGGCCTTTTTCACCCGCACTTTCACTGGCAACCGTCACCGCGTTATTCACATCGGATACATCGCCGGCAACGACCATGTAGCACTTGCCGCCAATACCAAATGCCATATGGACGCGTACCAGCGTGACGTTGGAGGCTTTAACCGCCCGGTCGGCGGCGCAGATGCAGGCAGCAACGCTCCATGTTTCGACAATACCAACTGCCTGACGCTTATCTACGCTGTTTAGTCCGCTGATTGCGGGGAGTACGCTGGCATGAATGTTGGGGAGTACCAGACTATCAACGAGCATATCGCCAGCAAGAGATGTTCCTGTGGCGATCGCCTGTTGTACGGCGCCTACGTCACCACCGAGCATGAGTAGAAATTTTCCCGGGCAGATGGTCTTGCTGACCAGTAAATTCACATTCGCGCTTTTTAACATGGCATCGCCAGCTTCCATTCCTTTGGCAATGCTGGTGAGTTCTAAAATCCCTATAGCCTGAGACATGATTAACCTCTTATTACCGTGATGGATTGCTCAGTGATTTCGCTGACAATACCGTCAATACTGGCGTGAACAGGCGCGCCTAATGCACCGGACGGTACATCGGCAACACATTGACCGCGAACAACGCGTTCGCCTTGTTCTACACATGGGATGGCGCTGGCACCTATATGCTGGCGTAACAACAGCGTCGTTTTATCTGTGGAATAATCGGTCTCAGCCAGTGGCGCATCGTGATACCAGTCGCTAAGACCCAGTTTGGTAATAAGGCGCTTAACCGGGATCAGCCGGTACTTCGCCATTTCATCCTCAGGATTTAGCGGCCCTTCATAACGATGGTTGAGCGCCCGCAGCTCGCGTTTGAGCATGCGGTTGATGCGCATCGGTGAAATCCCAACGGGACAGGCAACGCTTTCACACACATTGCATTCTGAGCAGGTCAGGGCCGTGAGCAGCAATTGCGGCGTGGCTGCTTGCTGATAATTAACCGCACGAACCAGCAGATGCGGGGATAATTCATGACCGATCAAATGCCTTGGGCACAAATCCGTACACAAACGGCACTGCTCGCAAACGGTTTTTGCAACAGAAAGCACAGTGCGTTCATCCTGCATCCGCCGCTGAATCAACGCATGAGACTTAGGCAAAACCAGCAGGCCCCCGGTGGTCTTGCTGACTGGGGTATCCAGTGACGTAATCAGGCTGCCCATCATCGGACCACCGTTAATAAAGCCGGGATCGTCAACGGTTGCCCCCCCGGCCAGCGCCAGAACGTCGCGTAAAGACATGCCGACGGGGACGGTGAGGGTGATTGGTCTGGCGACCGCACCGTTGACGGTCAGAGTACGACGGGTAACGGGGTACTGTTGTTCTACCGCTCTGGCGATGTTGAGCACGGTCTGGACGTTATTGACCACCACGCCGACGCTGACTGGCAGCGCAGCAGGTGGAACTCTCCGGCCTGTTGCCATCCAGATGGTCAGCACCTCATCACCAGCCGGATAAACATCGGGTAAAATATGTAAGCTGATGCCGGCAGGCAGAAGAGGCGTTAACACATTGATAGCCTTCTGGTATTTCTCTTTGAGCGCAATAATACCGTCACTGGCGCCGGTAGCCGTCATAGCGTATTGAACGCCGCGGATAAGTCGCTCAGCCTGGACGGCCATCAATTGCTGGTCAACTTTCAGCATCGGCTCGCATTCTGCGGCGTTCACCAGAAACGTATCAACCTGCGCCTGGAGTTTAACGTGTGCAGGAAATCCCGCACCACCGGCCCCAACCACGCCTGCTGCACGCACGCGATCGCGTATCATTTGTGCGTCATAAAGAACATGTTCTGCCGTCATGGCTGTCTTCATAATAATTCCTCAAGCAGTTCCTGAATGGCACTGGCATCGGCTACGCGGGGATTGGTTTGCAACGTGACATCAGCCAGCGCGGCCTGAACCATCGACGGTATACGTTGCGACCAGGTATGCTTCTCGTCTTTCAGTGCATCAATAAATGCAGGCAATGCGCACTGTTTTTTGAGTAGTTCGATATGATGAATCAGCGCATTCAGAGCCGCCGTATCGTTCGCGTTATCTGGGCATAAGTGGCAGGCTTTAGCGAAACGGGCATAGCGCTTTGCGGCCCGGGGATCGCGGGCATTAAAATGAATGACATGGGTCAGCAGCAGCGCATTGGCGAGTCCGTGGGGCAGATGAAACTGGCCGCCCAACTGATGGGCAATCGCATGATTGATACCCAGTCCAGCCTGACTAAATGCCATTCCGGCGAGCGTTGACGCGTTGTGCATTTTTCCTCTGGTTGCCAGGCAGTCGCCTTTACTGACGGCGACAGGCAGGTACTGGAAGACGATTTGTGCCGCTTTCTCAGCCAGTGCGTCGGTAAAGTCGCTGGCCTTCGTAGACACGTAAGCTTCCAGCGCGTGCGTTAACACATCCATGCCGGTATTCGCAGTGATGGCTGGCGGTACGCTGACGACCAGCGTCGGATCGAGGATGGCCATGTCCGGGTAAAGCGCATTATTGAATAATGGATACTTAATGCCTTTGTCCGGATCGCTAATCACGCAGGCGCTGGTCACCTCCGATCCCGTACCGCTGGTGGTAGGGATCGCGACACAGGTTTCAATTTCGATACCGAACTGTCGGCTAAACCAGACGATGGCTTTTGCGGCGTCAAGTGCGGAGCCACCGCCGAAACCAATCACCACATCCGGTTGCAGGGATTGCATTTGTGCAATCCCTTGAACTACCGTACCAATGGTTGGATCGGGTGTGATATCACTGAAAATGCTGATGCGATTATCCGCGGGCAGCGTATTTCGCAGCTTTTCAATCAAGGGAGAACGCGCGAGAAAACCATCGCAGATAACCCAGATGTGCTTATTTTTGAAGCGCTTGAGCACATCCAGACTTCCCTGGCCGCTGTACAATCGAGTTTGCAGTGAAAAGCTTTTCATAACGGCCCCATTAGCGAATAGAAAAACCGTTGGTGAGCACACAACGACGAGAGCGTGCGAAAGTTCGCGCTGACGTTGTGCCTTCACCGGTTGGAGTAGCGATAGTAAAGGTGGTAAAGCCTTCACCGCCGACACCAATACCGGCGTAAGAGGGGCCATTTTTCACAAAAATTGAGGTCTGAAGGGTGCGGGCGGCAAGATTCAGACGTGACACGTTTTGTGAATGCATGATGGCAGTGTGATGCAGTCCCTCTTCAACTTTCAGTGCCAACGCCAGTGCACTGTCAAAATCCTTTACGCTCACGATGGGCAGCATTGGCATCAACTGTTCGCTGGTGACCCATGGATCGTCAGCATTGACGATGCCAATCAACAGGCGAGGTGTTTTTGCCGGAACCGGTATGTCCGCAGCTTCAAGCAGGGCTGCTGGACTCTTTCCAACCAGTTTTTTATTGGCTATGCCTTCAGGTAGACAGGCGGCGCGCAGTTTGTTGATGTCTTCGTTGTGCAGAAGTAACGCGCCAAAAGACTGCATTTGTTGGACCAGTCGTTCAGCAACAGCATCGACAACAATCAGGCTTTTCTCAGCAATACAGGGCAGGTTGTAATCAAACGATGCACCGTTGATGATATCTTCAGCTGCTTTAACCAGGTCGGCAGTTTCATCAACAATACAGGGCGGATTTCCTGCACCTGCGCCAATGACTTTTTTCCCGCTTTTCATACCCATAGCAACAATGCCAGGGCCGCCGGTAATCGCCAGAACTGCGATTTTAGGGTGTGCCATCATCTGCTGGGTAGCCTCAAAAGTGGGTTCTGTGACCGTGACGACAAGATTCCGGATCCCGCAGCAGCGGAAGGCAATATCTTCAATCATGGCAATCAGTTTCAGTGATACTGCTTTTGCGCCAGGGTGCGGGCTAAAATAAACGCTGTTTCCCGCGGCCAGCATACTGATGCTGTTATTGATGATGGTTTCCGTCGGGTTGGTACTTGGCGCAACGGAGCCAATCACCCCAAATGGAGAGTACTCAAATAACACCATGCCACCGTCACCGGTTAGCGCCGTGGTAGTGAGGTCTTCGATTCCCGGGGTGTTGTCCAGCGCGGCTTTGTTTTTGAGAAATTTATCCTCTTTGTTGCCCATTCCTGTTTCGGCAGCGCTCTCGGCGGCCAGTGAAGCCAGGTGAGGCGTCAGTTCTTCTCGCAGGGCATTGATGATGGCGCTGCGGGTTTTCAATGGACACTGCTGATAACGCAGAAAAGCCTGATACGCGGCATCAATTGCTTCGTTAACGGAAGGAAAAATTCCATTACCCTTAACTTCTGCTTTTGCCGGGGCGAGTTGTTCACTCAAAATGTTACGAATAAGCGTTTCAAGTTCTGAAGTATTCATTGATGTGTTCTCACGTTAATCGCCGCAATGGCCGTTTCTGCAATGTCCATATCCTGCTCAACGCTTCCCCCGCTGATGCCAAGACCCCCAAGGAGTAAACCCTCTCGCCATAATGCGTACCCGCCACCGAAGGTGACGACTTTTCCCTGCATATGGCTTTCCAGACCGTAAAGCGCGGCCCCTGGTTGCACCGCTGATGTCAGCTCGTGCGTGGCGGTTTTCATCGCCACGGCGGTCCAGGCTTTTTTCGGTGCCAGTTCGCTACTGACGAGCAATGCGTCAGGCATGCGCCAGGTCACCGTTTGAGTTCCGTTCGCATCAACAATGCAAATGACGACCGGAACCTGAATTTCTTCTGCTCTCGCCACCGCCGTGCGAGTCAGTTGGTGGAGCTCCTGAAAAGACAGTGACATAGTCGGCTCCTGGGTGGCTGATGTGCGGATGGCTGCGAGATAGCGCTCCGTCACTTTCTGAATAATGTGGTTTTGATGAGCATCATGATCTTCTGCGCGTGCAAGCGCATATAAGCAATCGGACAGGCGATTGATGTAACGCATCAATACATGTCTGACGGAGATCTCTGTGGAGAGTTCGACCAGTCGCCGCTCTGCGCGGCGAGCCAGTGTGCGGGCGAAGTGTAGTCGGCTGGCGGCTTCGCTGCGGCCTGGTAAAATAAAGCTGCGTAGGGGCGGTACTCTCCCCATCGCGGTATCGATGGCGGCTTCCAGTGCAGCAATTTCTTCTGAGCTGATGTAGCGCTGTTCTGGCGTTGGCTGTTCGCTTTCGCTTGCCAGTTCGGCGCTGAACCAAAAAAGCTGCAGCTGAATATTTTCAAGCAACTGGCGGTGCTGCGGGTTTTTCGCCGCGCAAACGCACAGGCTAAGCGCTGCATTAAGCTCATCCAGCGTACCGTAAGCCTCGACGCGCGGATGCGTTTTACTCACGCGTTGTCCGGTAAAGAGAGCTGTTGTACCGGCATCGCCCGTTCGGGTATAAATCGCCATAGTTCCTCCTAGCGAGAAAGCGTGTCGACAATGCCGACGATAGCCAGGTCGATGGCCTCATTCGGGCCGGAAAAAACGTGTCTGGCGCTGGATCCGCTGCTGAGTAACACCAGTTCGCCCGTTCCTGCACCGACTGAGTCAACCGCGACTTCATCTCCGGTAGCGGGGGAGGCGGGGAGCTCTCCGTCAGCACTCACCCGACGTACCAGCAAGAGTTTTTTTCCCACCAGTGATGGGGATTTTTGCGTGGAAACCACAACGCCTGTAACCCGGGCCAAATGCATAGCTCACTCCTGCTTAATTAATTGGACATTTCGCGTACCGACAGCTTCCTGAGCCAGAGCCGTCACGACACATCGACGGCGTAGTACCAGTACACCACCCTTCAATTGGGCGACGTCGGCGTAGCTGAGAAGCGTTTCAGGATGCAGCACGATGATTCGTCCCAACTCGTCACTGAACTCCAGCGGCAGACGCGCGAGCTTTTTCGCGGGGAGTGCCGGTAGCAGCCGATGCTGTAGAGAGATTTTTACGCGAAGCCCGCATGCCAGCGCCTCGTGGATTGTTACCACTGCGACACTGGACGGACTGCAATCTGCAATTTTTTCCAGTAAAGGCAGGTCTGCCTGAAGGAGGTGCAGTGACGAGTACTGACAACATAATGTCCGGGAATCGATTTCCCGTAACTGTGCGACGCTCAGCGTGATGGTACTTTCCGCGCGTTTTTTTAATCGGGAAACAACCTCCTCGATAATGCGTTGCAGCAGTTCGTTGTTCATCGTGAGGTCACCAGTGTGGCAAATGCCTGCGGATTATCAGCGCCTGCTGCATTGGCTTCGTCTGTATCGATATGCATCTCAAGGCGCATATCCGGCGAAACACGTACGGCGACGTTATCGAAAATCAGTCGGCGTTCATCGCCATTGATTGCCACGGAGACTTTATCTCCATGAGAGACACGCAGTATCAGCGCATCCAGCGGCGACATATGGATATGTCGCTGGGCAACAATAACCCCGGAGGGTAACTCCAGTTCAGCAAAGGGGCTGATAAGACGAATGCCAGGCGTGCCCTGAATATTGCCGGACATGCGCAGCGGCGCAGCGATACCTAATGTGCGGGCGTCGGTACGAGATATCTCCACCTGGCTAGTACTACGCAGTGGACCAAGCAGACGCACATTCTTTAACTGACCTTTCGGTCCGACCAGCGTGACGGTCTGATCTGCGGCATATTGTCCGGGCTGCAACAGACCCTTTTTCTCGCTAATCGGCTGATTAGGAAACAGGCGAGTGTAGTCCTCGGCGCAAAGGTGGATGTGGCGATTCGAAATCCCGAGAGGGATAGGGCGTTCACGCATTTCATCCAGTATTTTACTGACCGTTGTTTCCAGTTGCTGTTTATCCATTACGCTTCACCTCGTTTACCAGAGTGCAGACAAAGAGTGCGCGGCTCGCCCTTTTGACGGGGACAGGCAGGGTCAAGACACAGATTGCAGCTAATCAACTCTGCCTGTTGCGCGGCTTCAGGTAATGCAATTTCTGTAGCCATCTCTTCTTGCTCTTGCGATAGATAAGGTATCGGTTCTGGCGCTGGTGCTGGCTCTGGCTGCACGGGCACACTGTGGGAAAGAATGCCTTCTCCGGGCCTGGAAATGACCCTGTGCGCGACCAGTCCATTTCGCAATTCTGCTAAATTAGCACCGGTGGATATAGCCGCCTGAACGGAGGCCACATCCCCGATTATCTTGATCACCGTCCAGCCTGAGCCGTTGGTTTTTTCGAGGCCCACCAGCGTGATGGAGGCGGCTTTCGCCATGACGTCCGCGCAACTGATGGCTAATGCCAGACCACTAACTTCAAGTAATCCCAGTGATTGCTTCACGCTGTGCTCCTTGTTTGCAACGACTTATGCAGATTTAGGTAAAATGGCTTCAACGTCGCTATGCGGACGCGGGATAACGTGGCAGGATTTCACCTCGCCAACGGCGCTTGCTGCTGCGCTTCCTGCATCTACCGCTGCTTTTACGGCGCCGACATCCCCGCGGACCATCACGGTGATCAGGCCTGAACCAATTTTTTCGTAACCAACCAACTGCACGTTTGCGGATTTCACCATGGCATCAGCGGCTTCAATAGCGCCGACAAGCCCTTTTGTTTCAACCAGTCCCAGTGCGTTATTCATACTGCTTTTCTCCTGTGGATTATGAGTGGCATTCGCGGAACGGAATGCCTTTAACCAGCCGCGCAGCGTTATTGCCAATGCTGCGGCGATCATGGCTATTTTGTTGATACGTCAGCGTAAAAAGTGGCGCTGATGTAGGTAAGTTTTTGTAGTGCACGACCAGTTTTTCATGACTGCAGCCAATGCCAACCAGCAATGGTGATTGGCAGGCAGCCAGCCATGCATTGTGGATAACGTCAGTTGAATGGCTCTCCTGAATCACAAAGGGGATCCCTTCTTCCTCAATACCCAGCAGCACGTCATTCCAGACTTCAGCGCAGCCGGTAGTAGTGAAGATAACAATGGCTGGCGTGGTGAGATTACTTTCCATGAGCGAATGCCTTGTACCAGGAGAGAATCAACCCTGTGGCAACCGCATTGCGCGGACCTTCGGTGCCACGAATGTTGCCGCGCCCGGCAACGAGGCGATAATGAGCCAGTGCATCGGTGACCAGTTGCGGAACTTCGAAGTCCAGCGAGGAACCGCCAACCAGCACGACAAAAGGAATGTCCCGAATATTCCCGGTCGGACTTACCTGACGTAGCGCTCTGAGCGCGTTGGTGACGAAAACGCGCTCCTTGGCGCTGCGGCGAATGGCGCGAACTTTCTCCAGCGCCAGTTCGCCCGGCAGTGGCACCAGTTCATCGGGTTTCACCACGCACACGCGGGCAAATACCGTTGGCGGGAGCGGAGTGGGGAAGAACTGGACGCTGCCGTCTTCGTGGCGAAGATGGAACAAGCTTTCAACTTTCGCCAGCGGGTATTTTTTAATCTCTTCAGCGAGATAACGATCATCCAGCCCCAGTTCTCGGGCAATGATCATTGTGACCATATCGCCGGCCCCTGCCAGATGCGTGGCAATAATTTCGCCTTTCGGGTTGATGATAGAGGCGTCAGTAGATCCGGCCCCAAGATCCAGAATAGCCAGTGGACGTGTAGTACCCGGTGTGGTTAAGGCACCCAGAATAGCGGCTTCGGCTTCAGCACCACCAACCTGCACATCAATGTTGAGTTTTTGCGTTATTTCCTGGGCAATCATCGCCATTTGCAGGCGATCTGATTTCACCATAGAAGCAATACCAACGGCCTGTTCCAACGAAAACTCGCCGGCAAGTCCCCCGGTCACGCTGACTGGGACTGAAGTATCAACTGCCAACAGATCCTGAATAAAGATTTCATGACTGGGTTTGTTGGTTAATTCAGCCATTGTCTGGCGTACGTGCTCCAGCATGCCACCAATATTGGTTCCCGCCTCTCCGGTGACGTTATCCAGTTTCGGGCATTCGCCAACCGCTTTCATAATCGCGTCGGCACCTGCCGCGACGTCGACGCGTACTGTTCGTCCTTGCGATTGCAGTTCCAGGTTTCCGGCAGGTATTGCACGAGCTTTCACATCACCTGACGGCGTTTTCACCACTACCGCAGAACGGTTGCCAATCAGTGCGCGGGCCATGGGGACAATGTTCTTGGTCTCCTCTGCGCTAAGGCTAAAGACAGTCGCGATTCCGTACGGGTTGGAAAGGGTTTCGATAACCTTGCCTGGAACCGCGACCTCAATAGCGGCCAGCATACCCAATGGGATGCGGTCGATATGAAGCACTTCATCGACGATGGGCAGGGGATGAGTCAGACGATTGCTGACCAACACGCCATCGTCCTGCTGCAAAATAACGCCAGTTAACTGGTACCCGGCGCGGACGGAAGCATTTATCATCGTGGCGACATCGGCGAAATCAAATGCTGATGACACTACCAGAATATAGGGCGTATCCGCCGGACGACTGAGCAGGTCTTCCGGCGTAATCGTGATGCCGACGCCTAACCCGACGCCGCCTGGCGTTTTAGGGTTATGACCGATCATAGTGGACTCAGTGATGATGGTTTCGGTGATCGTTTCCATCGCCACGTCGCCAATGACCGGAGTGGCTTCGTTAATACGGATGAGCGCAATATCGCTGACATTGATTCCGGCGTTTTTAGCCGCCAGCGTAAGCGCCTCCTGAATGCCAAACACATTACGCAATGTGCCCTTAATCCCGGTGGTTTCCGCCAGCGCACTGCTGGTGATGCTCAGTGCGCCAGACTCATCCAGGGTAGCCAGAGCGACTTCCGTGGATGAGTTGCCTATGTCAATGCCAGCTATATATCGCATGATCCTGTCCCTGAGTTAGTCGTCGCCTTTGAGTTTTTTACGCTCAACGTACAGCGCTGCCGCTTCACGAACGAAAGCTGCGCAGATCTTTGCCTGATAACGATTTTCGAGATCGTCGGCGATGGCCATCAGCTCGTCTTTCGTTGAGCGGTACGGGCGCAGCGCGTTGTAGATCTCAAGAATACGGTCGTCAGGTACGGCGGTTAGCTCAGCGGCGCGCTCGAAGTTCATCGCCAGCCTGTCACGTCCGGCATCCTTGGCGATTTCCGCCTGGAGGCGCAGCGTTTCAGGGGTGATGCGCATGTCTTGCGCCGTCACTTTATTGCTCAGAACATTTTCGAGCGTGAAGTCATCCAGGGTTTTGTTGGTTGCGGTTTTTACCCACTCAGGATGTTTATTCGCGAGAGGGTAGTCCGAGACTTTCGCGGTATGAGCTGATGAACTCGCCGTGGTCGGAGTTGCGGACTCTCCCTGCAGGCTGTTCATCCGGCTCAGCACATCCCGAACCATCGATTCAATTGCGTCGGTATTCATGGAGTTATCCTTTATCAAAGCGCCACGCGCAGTTCCTGCGGGTTTTTGCCCGTCACGACGTATTTGGTCTCTTTAATGTGCAGAATGGCTGATTTCGCCTGGTACTTAGGACGAGCCATCTGGTCATTCAGCGTAGGGACCGGTTGCGGAGATTCACGCTTGGCATAACGCGCGGCGTTTTTACCGATCTGACGGTAGGTTTCCAGCGTCAGAAGCGGTGCCTGAGGGAACAGCTCCAGGTTAGAAAGCGGCGGTAATCCCTGCTGATGAATAACCGTGGTGCCTTTTGACTGGATGCCGATAGAGATCCCGGAGCCACTCAGGCGGTTACCTTCCACGGCAACAAACGCCACATCAGAGGATTTAAAGCAGCGGATAACGCGCGCTTTAATGCCTTCTTCTTCAATACCGGCAATCACTTCGCGTAAGATATTTTTGTGCGGTATACCGACGATATTGACGGTTTGCGACAGACCAAACGCTGGCCCTACGGCAATAATCACTTCATCCTGCTGCTGGCCCTGTTTGGCTTCGCCAATCTCAGTCAGAAAACTGTCGCCTTGTACCGCTGCAGCCTGTGGTGCGCTAGCCGCTGTCGTTGAGCTGAATGAGACAGGTTTGTCGCTGGTTTGCATTTCAGACAGTACGTCTTCAATTATCTGGCGCAGCAGCTTTTCATTGATTTCCATTTTTCACCCCTTAGCCAAGTTCGTTGGGATCAAGTGCGCCAGGGATGTTTTTGATCTCTTCCCAGCGTTCGCCTTGCAGGCGATAACCTGTTGCCGGACCGGCATAGTCATTGACGTCATTTACTGCGGACAGCACCTGTCCGTCGCCAACGATAATGGCGGAGGTATGCAGATAATCCCCGGTTAACTTGGCTTTCTGGATGTTGAGCATGTCCTGAGCGACATCGGTAAACCCGCCCTGAGCAAGAGCTTTCACCACTTCCAGACCGTTACGGTTTTTATTGATGATCTCTTGCGCAAATTTGATGTCTTCAACGATGTTACGCTCTGGCATATCTTTTGAACCGTGGGCGTAGGTCGCGGCCTCGACTTCTTCGTCGGTGATTGGCGGTAATCCCATCCCGGCGAATACGGCCTGCAGTGCGCGAGCTGCTTTATTGCGAATGGCGATAACGTCTTCTTCACGCACCGGACGCAGACCACCGTCGACTTTCAGATCGCGCTGGATGACGTTGTAATCGTCAAAATCTTCGGCATCCTCGTTGGAACCTGCGAACATGTTGTCGTAGTTCGGAACAGCGGAATAACCAGATGAAATGAAATCTGTACCCGGCAAGAATTGCATAAGCAGACGAGCAGTACGACGCATATCGGAGTGGGTAAAGGTCTGGTCATTACTGGAGGCGCACTCCAGATCCAGTGACGAGCAGATCAGGTTTTCTGCCAGCACCGCGCGAATACCCGATGGCACGGCTGAAGGTACGCCAATACAACTTACTGAACCGTTTTGCAAACCCTGAACGCCAGCTGCCTTGGTGATGTAAATGCAGCGCGCTTCCAGATAAAGCATCGATTTGCCTTCGGCATAGCCCATCTGAACTTCTGAACCGGAGCCAGACGTGAAGCGCATTTTCAGGCCGCGTGAAGCGTAAGAAGAGGCCAGAAAACCTTTTGACCATGGCGTGTCGTCACCGTCTGTAAAGACGGGTTCAGTACCGTAGACGGAGATGGTTTCTGCGTAGCAGGTGTGGCCCAACATGCCGAGTTTCAGCTCGGTGGCTTCTTCCAGAGAACACTGAGTTAACACACCTGGGCGTCCAACCTGCGAACCTACCAGCAGTGCAATCGCGTTAAACGGCGCGTAACGTGCAACAGCAACGGTCGTTTCCTGCTCATCAAAGCCACGCCAGGCACCCTCTGCAGCATCGGCGGCAATCTGTACCGGGTTATCTTTGACGTTAGTCACGTGCGCTTGTTGAGATGGGGTACGGCGGGCACGCATTTTCTGCATGGCCATCATCATCTCAACGACGTTCATGTGTGAAACCACTTCCACAATTTTCGCTGGCGTCATTGCCGTGGTCAGAGGAACAATGTCCATACGCTTGACGTTGGGGTCGCAAAGCATATTGGCGAGTTTAACCGAGTCCATCGCCATCACCTCTTCAGCGCGAGCCAGGTTAATGCCGTAGCGCGCGATGAAGTGGTCAATCAGATCAAATTCACTGGCGGATTTGCCGTCCAGTTCAGTGACCATCCCGTTGACGATTTTAATCGACGGCTTAGGGTCGTTCGGGCTTTCCATCGCAATGAAGCCTTCTTCGATCCACTCCTTAACGAAGCCGTCCTGATTCACAGGGCGTTTCGCCAGTGCTTCAAATCTTTTCGATCTCATGAATCAGCCTCACTGATATCAGATATAGGAC
The DNA here is from genome assembly GCF_005280875.1 of Citrobacter sp. wls827. Classification (NCBI taxonomy): domain Bacteria; kingdom Pseudomonadati; phylum Pseudomonadota; class Gammaproteobacteria; order Enterobacterales; family Enterobacteriaceae; genus Citrobacter; species Citrobacter sp. wls827. Next base: position 128,682 of record NZ_SZWR01000019.1, on the reverse strand, counting down.
GGACGGTCGTTTTTGGGATCTGAGCCGAGGGTCGCCAGCACGGTTTTACCGATTTCACGGGCTGAGATAACAGCCTGACGCACGGCCCCTGAGTCACCGGAAATGACCAAAATGGCTTCGTTGCTGAAACTGGTGCCATGGGCGGGGGAGCTGTAGGCCACCACTTCAACATTGGCGGATTTCAGCGCCGTATCGGCCATCAGGACACCTACGGATGCGGGTGCGCCGACGATGACGCCACAGGCACGACCAATCGGTGCGCCAAAGGCTTTTTCCAGCGCGTAGCTGGCGCGTGCGGTGTATTGCATCTCGATGTGACCGGCTTCGTTGGCATAAACGTCGCCAAAGGTGCGATCCAGCTCTTTCAGCGCAACTTCAATCCCGCGCTTCACGTCAGAAACGTCATTACCGCCGAGAATTATTAGCGAACCATGACCAGCGCCGCCTTTGGTATCACGCGGCAACTCGATGCTGACGACTTCAGTATTTGTGGCTTTCACCGCTTCATCAGCGGCCATGATGTGTGGACCCGCACCAGTACGTGCGCCAAGGATGCCAATGGAGCGATAACGCTTTTCAAGTTTCATCGCGTCCAGTAAGGCGCTATCTACGTTGGCGATCACCAGACCGACGGTGTCGCCAATCGCAGTACCGACAAATTCCGTTAAACTGCAGCTCTTCTCTGCCATAGCCGTTTCTCGTGTTGGAGGATTATTTTCAGGGATAGCCTGCTGTTCTGGCGTTGCCACACGAGCAATCACCTGCGCCATGATCTGTTCAACCAGCTCATTGCTGCTCATTAGCTAATTCCCTTCGGTAAGATTTTTTCGACATCGGTATGAGGACGTGGAATGACGTGTACGGCTTTCACTTCTCCCACGTTACGGGCCGCGGCGGCACCGGCATCTGTTGCTGCTTTAACCGCGCCGACATCACCGCGGACAATGACTGTTACCAGTCCCGAACCAATTTTTTCGTAGCCGACCAGCATTACATTGGCTGACTTCACCATTGCATCTGCGGCCTCTATGGCTGCAGTTAAGCCTTTGGTTTCTACCATTCCTAACGCTTCTTGTTGCATAAAGACCTCGCCTGGGTTGTCCCGATTTTCATGACTATAAAAAGAAGCGAGGAAAAAGAATGGCTGACTTGAATGTATGAGAGAAAAAATAGTGAGGAACTGGTGATATAAAATTGCTGTTAATTATTTTATTGTGTTGTTTTTATTGATCATTTTTAGATTTGTTGATGTGATTATTTGGTTATGTTAATTCCATATTTACACTTTTGAACGTGACAGGTGAAATATCATTTGCTATGCGGGGAAAATGAATTTGTGACGGTTATCTGAAAACAAGATTATGCTATTGGCAATATTTTATTATTTCTAAAATGTACAAATAATAGAGAAATTCCCCGTCATTTGGCTTTGTTTAATAAAAGTGATGGCAAGAATTTGCTATCGCAACACGATTTTTAAAGTCATACCGCCCGCAGATTGCCAACAATTTGCCGACATGGCTTTTTATAGTAAGCCTCGAAGTATTCTACTTGCCAGCAAGGAGTCCGCTGGTAAAGACACGAACTCTGCTTAGAAGGTGTCACAATGAACGATTCACTAAAAGCGCAATGCATTGCCGAGTTTTTGGGTACCGGGTTGTTTTTGTTTTTTGGCATTGGATGCCTGAGCGCCCTGAAAGTAGCCGGTGCCAGTTTAGGGTTATGGGAGATCTGCATTATATGGGGACTGGGGATCTCTCTGGCAGTTTATCTGACAGCAGGGATCTCAGGTGCACATCTCAATCCCGCTATCACCATCGCACTGTGGTTGTTTGCCTGTTTTCCAGGTCGTAAAGTGTTGCCGTACTCCATTGCTCAGGTGGCTGGTGCCTTTGGTGGCGCTCTGCTCGCCTATTTGTTGTATGGCAGTTTGTTTATCGAGTACGAAACCGCCCACCACATGGTGCGGGGTAGCTTCGAAAGTTTGCAGCTTGCCAGCATATTTAGCACTTATCCTGCCGCTGCACTCAGCGTCTGGCAGGCTGCACTGGTGGAAGTTGTGATTACCTCCATTCTGATGGGGATGATCATGGCGCTCACCGATGATGGCAATGGGATTCCCCGGGGGCCGTTGGCACCACTACTGATCGGTATTCTGGTTGCCGTTCTTGGGGCATCGACCGGACCGCTTACCGGATTCGCCATGAATCCGGCTCGTGATTTTGGGCCAAAATTGTTCGCATGGATGGCGGGTTGGGGGGATGTCGCGATGACTGGGGGGCGTGATATTCCTTACTTTATTGTCCCGATCGTGGCACCTATCATTGGCGCTTGTGCGGGGGCAGCAATTTATCGTTACTTTATTGGCAAAAACTTACCGTGTAATAGCTGTAAGCTGGAGGAAAATGAGCGTTAGCTTCACGGAAAATGTTTATTTTTGAAATGTAATAACTGTTTTCGTGATCAGGTTTCCTGAACCGCTTAAAAAGTCTCCCAAGAATGGGAGACTTTTGTTATGTTCGAATACGCCTTTTATCATTGCTCTGGATAGCGAGATGAAAAGCAGATGTAAATAATGTGTTTTATTTATAACAATAAATTAACTGAGAGGTTTTATCATGATTTCTGCGAGTGCCCTGAACTCAGAACTCATTAATAAAATCGCACAGGATTTTGCGCAGGCCACCAGTCTGGCTGTTGTGGTTGTCAATATTCACGGTGATGAAATTTCTGAGCTTTTTAATTTCACTCCTTTTTGCCAGTTGATGCGCCAGCATCCTCAGCATAGTACACGATGTCGTATGAGCGATCGCTGTGGGGGACTGGAAGCTTCAAAATCCGATCAACCCTGCATTTATCGCTGCCATGCCGGACTTACCGACTTCTCCATTCCGCTGGTCATTGCGGGACATCTGGTCGGGTTTGTCTTATGTGGCCAGGTGCGCCTAAGCAATGACGTGGGGCTGGTGGATATTCTGAACGTGGACGACCGTTGGCAAGCCGATCCCGAACTGGTGAGTGAATTTCGTAATGTACCGGAAATGGACTATTCGCGGGTTATTGCTTCCGCGGATTTGCTAAAGCTCATTGTAGAAAATTGTCTTAAAAAACAACTGAATTTCGTCGTAATCAAAGACAATCCGCAGCAGTCAGAACCGGTACGCGCTAACCGCAGTACCAATCCGCATGACAGTAAAATGAAGAAAGCCTTGCGCTATATTGATGCGCATTTATCAGACGAGCTGCGTCTGGAAGATGTTGCCTCTCACGTTTATCTCAGTCCTTACTATTTCAGCAAATTGTTCAAAAAATATCAGGGGATAGGGTTTAACGCATGGGTAAATCAACAGCGAATGGCGAGTGCCAAAGAGTTGCTTTGTCATAGCGACTGGAGCATCGCCAGTATTGCGCGAAATTTAGGCTTTTCACAAACCAGTTATTTTTGCAAAGTATTCCGTCAAACGTACCAGGTTACGCCGCAGGCTTTCCGTCAGCAAATAAATGTCACCTCATCTGAAGAGACAGCTTAAATAGCAATAATTTGCTATTGCCGATTTTTGATATCGTACGCTATGTCAGTCATTATAAAATGAAAAATAACTACAGCAGTCAATAAATTGTCATAGCGCAACAAAATAATAGTATTTGAGGGATAAACTGCACCAGTTTTTATTTTTGTGATGAGATACAGTGTCTGTGTGAAAGACTTTCTTTATTCTTTAATGACGCTTTCATTCAAAAAATGAACATATGAATAAACGGGTTGAGGCCATAACATTGGTTGAATGTACCCGGCAAGATATTAAATTGAATTATTGTCATGAGGTCGTGAATTTGCCTCAAGACACAGAGCCAAATTAAATCGGCTCTTGAACTGACAGGTTTGCCACATTTGTGGTAGGGAAGGGGGTGAGAATCCCCCGCAGCCCCCGCTGCTGTGATGCTGACGACCCCGTATAGACCACTGATCGCAAGATTGGGAAGGACGGGCGAGGACGACGCTAAGCCAGAAGACCTGCCTGTCGGTGACTACCAACAACTTCGGTGGGAAGTGGGTTGCGCAGATGCATACAGTCGAGAGACTGGGTATCTATACACCCCTACCACCCTGAACAGGATCAGGGTATGGCGGCCAGTTTTCACGCATTTGTTCTTGCAGGTACCGGTAGCGGCTGTGGCAAAACCACGGTGACGCTGGGCCTGTTGAGCCTGATGAAAAAGCGCGGTTTACGCGTCCAGCCATGCAAAGTCGGTCCTGATTACCTTGATACTGGCTGGCACACCGCGGTGTGCGGCACGGCTTCCCGTAATCTTGATAGCTTCATGCTACCCACCTCTACACTGAATGCCTTATTTTGCGAGCAGATGCAGCACGCGGATATTGCCGTTATCGAAGGCGTTATGGGGTTATATGACGGCTATGGTACAGACCCTGATTACTGCAGTACTGCGGCGATGGCGAAACAGTTAGGTTGCCCGGTCATCTTGCTGGTTGATGGTAAGGCGGTTTCCACTTCGATAGCCGCCACGGTGATGGGATTCCAGCATTTTGATCCCAGTCTGAACATTGCAGGCGTGATTGTTAATCGGGTCAACAGCGAAACACATTACCAGCTACTCAAAGTTGCCATTGAGCGTTACTGCTCCGTGCCTGTATTAGGCTACGTTCCCCGCATGGAGGGCGTCGCTCTTCCTGAACGTCATCTGGGTTTAGTTACCGCTCGTGAGTCAGTTATCAACCAGCAGCCGTGGCAGGATTTTGCCGCGACGCTGGAACAGACGCTGGATATCGACGCGTTGTTGGCATTAAGCCAGTTAAACACCCTTCCTGTTGGCGAATGGCCCGCGCTACCGGCAGCAGACGCAGGAGCAGGGTTAACGCTGGCCATTGCTGATGACGAGGCGTTCAACTTTTATTATCCGGATAACATTACATTACTGGCGCGTACGGGCCTCAATATTGTTCGTTTTAGCCCGCTGCATGATACCTGTTTACCAGACTGTCAGATGATTTGGTTAGGCGGCGGATATCCGGAACTGCATGCTGCGGCCCTGGCCCGTAATGTCACCATGCTGGAGCAACTGCGAGCGGCGCATCAGCGTGGCGTCGCTATTTATGCAGAGTGCGGAGGGTTGATGTATCTCGGTAGCTCGCTGGAGGACAGCAACGGCGATTGCTGGCTAATGGCGGATATCATTCCAGGGCACAGCAAAATGGGCAAACGGCTGACCCGGTTTGGCTACTGCGAGGCACAAGCCACACAGCAAACATTGCTGGCAACGGCCGGTGAAGTCCTGCGCGGGCATGAATTCCACTATTCCGACTTTACCCCTGAAACCCCGGCGGTGATGAATTGCCGCAAGGTGCGTGATGGCAAAACGCTGCAGGCCTGGTCAGGTGGATGGCAGGTCGGAAATACCTTCGCCAGTTATCTGCACGTTCATTTTGCCCAGCGCCCCGAAATGCTCAATCACTGGCTGGCCGCTGCGAGGAATGCGCTATGACGATACTCGCATGGTGCGTTGCCTGGCTGCTGGATTTTATCATTGGTGATCCGCAGAACTGGCCTCACCCGGTGCGCTGGATTGGCAATCTGATTTCTGCCGTGCAACGCGTTGTTCGTCGTTACTGCCATAGCGACCGCGCGCTTCGCATTGGTGGTGCAGTGATGTGGATTGTGGTGGTTGGACTGACCTGGGCTGTGTCCTGGGGGGTACTGGCGCTGGCGCAATCAATTCATCCCTGGTTTGGTTGGGTCGTTGAGGTGTGGATGATTTTCACTGTGCTGGCGGGGCGTTGTCTGGCAAATGCTGCGCTGGATGTAGAGCGTCCATTGCGTGCCAATAATCTTGCCGAAAGTCGGGAAAAACTCTCCTGGATTGTGGGACGTGATACCTCACAGCTGCAACCAAAACAGATCAACCGCGCCGTGGTGGAAACCGTGGCGGAAAACACCGTTGACGGCATCATCGCGCCGTTGTTCTTCCTCTTACTGGGCGGTGCGCCACTGGCGATGGCCTACAAAGCGGTGAATACCCTCGATTCAATGGTGGGGTACAAACATGAAAAGTACCGTGCTATCGGCATGGTCAGCGCCCGTCTGGACGATGTCGCTAACTTTATTCCGGCAAGACTGAGC
>NZ_SZWR01000019.1:109941-122480 GCF_005280875.1 Citrobacter sp. wls827 | reverse complement strand
TGGCGGCGTTTTTATGCCGCCAGGACGGCGTACGCGCTTTGCAGCTTGGCTGGCGTGATCGCTACAACCATAGCAGTCCAAACTGCGCATGGTCGGAAGCTGCTGTGGCCGGCGCATTAGGTATTCGCCTGGGGGGACCCAATGACTACTTCGGCGAGCGCGTTGAAAAACCGTGGATTGGCGATCAACAACGAGACATTTCTGTAGACGACATTTCCCAAACGATTCGATTGATGTGGGTAGCATCGACCCTGGCACTGGCGCTTTTTATTGCGCTGCGCTGGCTGTGGCTCGGTGTCGCCTGAGGACAACAAAATGCACTATATCCAGCAGCCTCAAGCAATTGAGGCCAAAAGTTTCGACATCATTGGCGAGATTATCAGTGAAACCCGCCCGGACTATCAGTTTGCCAGTCCGTTGCATGAAGCCATCATCAAGCGGGTGATCCACACCACCGCGGATTTCGACTGGCTGGACATTCTGTGGTTTTCCAGCGATGTGCTGGAACAGTTTTGCGCTGCATTGAGTCGCCCGAGCGTGATTTATACCGATACCACGATGGCGCTTTCCGGGATCAACAAAAACCTGCTGGCAAAATTCGGTGGCGAATGCCGCTGTTACATCAGCGACCCACGTGTGGTGCGGGCAGCAAAAGAACAGGGGATCACTCGTTCAATGGCTGCAGTCGACATTGCCGTGAAGGAAGAGGGCGAAAAACTGTTTGTCTTTGGCAACGCGCCAACCGCGTTGTTCCGACTGCTGGAACATGATGCACCTGTCAGCGGTGTGGTTGGCGTACCGGTAGGATTTGTTGGCGCGGCGGAGTCGAAGGATGCCCTGACACAAAGTCATCTGCCCGCCATTGCCGCATTAGGTCGCAAAGGTGGCAGTAACGTCGCCGCCGCTATCGTCAACGCCATGCTTTATCACATGCAGGGGGCGCGATGAGCGACCAGTCCTTCGACACGCCAGTGTGGCACAACGGTAAAGCGCTGCGTAAAGGATACACCACGGGATCGTGTGCGACGGCGGCGGCAAAAGTCGCTGCGTTGATGGTGCTGCGCCAGCATCTGATCCATCAGGTTTCCATTGTGACGCCTTCCGGGGTGACGTTATGCCTGAACGTGGAGTCACCGCATATCGAAGGGCAGCAGGCGATTGCCGCCATCCGCAAAGATGGTGGCGATGATGTGGACGCCACGCATGGGATGCTGATCTTTGCCCGCGTGACGTTAGACGATAGCAAAGAGATCGTCTTACAGGGCGGTGAAGGTGTCGGTACGGTGACCCGTAAAGGGATTGGTTTGCCGGTGGGCAGTTCGGCGATTAACCGGACACCTCGTCAGACCATTGAGTCCGCAGTACGTGAAGCGATTGGACCAAATCGCGGGGCAAAAATTGAGATTTTTGCGCCTGAAGGTGAAGAACGGGCGCAAAAAACCTACAACTCGCGGCTGGGGATTCTGGGCGGTATTTCGATCATTGGTACCACGGGCATTGTTACGCCGATGTCAGAAGAGAGCTGGAAACGTTCGCTATCGCTGGAGCTGGAGATCAAACGCGCGGCAGGGCTGGATCGCGTAGTACTGGTACCGGGTAATCACGGCGAACGTTTTGTGCGTGAGCAAATGGGGATCGACACACAGGTTGTGGTCACTATGAGCAACTTTGTCGGTTACATGATTGAAGAAGCGGTACGCCTGGGATTCCGCCAGATCGTGCTGGTCGGCCACCCCGGCAAACTTATCAAAATCGCGGCAGGGATCTTCCATACCCACAGTCATATCGCTGATGCCCGCATGGAAACGCTGGTGGCTCACCTCGCATTACTTGGCGCGCCGTTGGAACTACTGACGCTGGTCAGCGACTGCGATACCACCGAGGCGGCGATGGAACACATCGAAGCGTATGGTTTCCAGCACATTTATGACCATCTGGCCAGGCGCATCTGTATGCGCGTCCTGCAAACGTTGCGTTTTACCAAAAATCCCCCGACCTGCGACGCCATCATGTTCTCTTTTGATAACCAGGTGCTGGGGAGCAATCGCCCGATCGCCGAGATCGCTGAGGAGATGCAATGTTAACCGTTGTAGGGATGGGGCCCGCAGGGTTGCATTTGATGACGCCGGTGGCGCGCGATGCGGTTGCAATGGCCGATGTGCTGATCGGTGGCAAGCGACATCTGCAGCAGTTCCCGGATTTTGCCGGTGAGCGGTTTGCTCTTGGCGCCAATATTCCGGAGCTATTGAACTGGATAGGCGAACATCAGGCGCAAAACGTGGTGGTGCTGGCATCCGGCGACCCGCTGTTCTACGGCATTGGCACGCGGATGGTGGCGCATTTTGGTATTGAAAATGTGCGCATTATTCCCGGCATTAGCGCGGTGCAGTATCTGTGTGCGCAAGCTGGTATTGATATGAACGACATGTGGCTCACCAGTAGCCATGGTCGCAGTGTCTGTTTTGATGAACTGGCGCGACATAACAAGGTTGCGATGGTGACCGACGCGCTGTGTGGTCCGCGTGAAATTGCACAGCAGTTGGTTGCCAGAGGCAAAGGACATCGCTGGATGGTGATTGGCGAAAACCTGGCGATGGACAATGAGCGTATCCACTGCCTGCCTGTGAGCAAAATTACAGCCGACTATGACATGAATGCAGTGGTGATACTCGATGAAAGATGAGCTTTTTCTACGTGGAGAGAAAGTGCCGATGACCAAAGAAGCGGTACGCGCACTTGCCCTCTCAAAACTTGAATTACACCGCGCCAGTCACCTGATTGATATTGGTGCCGGAACCGGCAGCGTGTCGATAGAAGCCGCGCTGCAATACCCAGGATTACGCGTGACGGCAATTGAGCGTAATCCGGATGCGCTCAGGCTGCTGGACGAAAACCGTCAGCATTTTGCCTGCGCAAATATCGACATTTTTCCAGGTATCGCGCCGATGACTATCGCGGAAAAAGCCGATGCCATTTTTATGGGCGGCAGCGGCGGCCATCTGACCGAACTGATTGACTGGTCAATGCGTCAATTGCATCCCGCAGGGCGGTTGGTGATGACATTTATCCTTCAGGAAAACCTCAACACCGCGCTGGCTCATCTGGACCGTCCTGGCGTACAGGGTGTGGATTGCCTGCAACTGCAGGTTTCCTCACTTACCACGCTGGGTAGTGGTCACTATTTCAAACCGAATAACCCCGTATTTGTTATCGCCTGTCAGAAGGAAGGAACCCATGTCTGAGATTTTTGATCCCCGTAGTGTGTGGTTTGTTGGCGCAGGTCCTGGCGATCGCGAGCTGATTACCCTCAAAGGGTACCGGTTGCTCCAGCAGGCACAGGTAGTTATCTATGCCGGATCGCTGATTAACACTGAATTACTGGAATATTGCCCGGCCGGAGCGGAATGTCATGACAGCGCCGAACTGCATCTGGAGCAGATCCTTGATCTGATGGAAGCGGGTGTGAAAGCCGGTAAAACCGTCGTGCGTTTGCAAACCGGTGATGTTTCCTTATATGGCTCCGTGCGTGAGCAAGGCGAAGAGTTGACTAAACGCGGGATCGACTGGCAGGTGGTGCCTGGCGTTAGCGCATTCCTGGGCGCGGCTGCGGAGTTGGGCGTCGAGTATACCGTACCGGAAGTTTCGCAGAGTTTGATCATTACCCGTCTGGAAGGTCGCACGCCGGTACCGGAACGTGAACAACTGGAGTCGTTTGCCAGTCACCAGACATCGATGGCGATTTATCTTTCCGTCCAACGTATCCACCGGGTTGCTGAGCGTCTGATTGAAGGCGGTTACCCGGCGGCCACGCCAGTGGCGGTGATCTACAAGGCAACCTGGCCGGAAAGTCAGACCGTGCGTGGTACCCTGGCAGATATTGGCGACAAAGTTCGCGACGCAGGGATCCGTAAAACGGCGCTCATTCTGGTCGGTAATTTCCTGGGCTCGGAGTATCACTACTCCAAACTCTATGCGGCGGATTTTAGCCATGAATACCGTAAAGCCTGAATCACTTGCGCTATTTTGCCTGACCCCCGGCGGCGTTGTGCTTGCTAAACGTCTGGCGGCGATGCTGCCGGTAACCTGTTTTACCAGTGAAAAGCTGCTGGAGGAAGGGTTTATTCCCTTCGAAAACGGCTTTGCTAATACCGCCCGCGAAGCGTTTGCGAATTACTCGGCGCTGATTTTTATCGGGGCGACCGGCATTGCGGTGCGCGTGCTGGCCCCGCTGGTCAACGACAAATTTTGCGATCCGGCAGTGGTGGTCATTGATGAACGTGCCCAGCATGTCATTAGCCTGCTCTCCGGTCATGCGGGAGGAGCTAATGCTCTGGCGCGTTATCTGGCGGGGATGCTGGGGGCCGACCCGGTCATTACCACCGCGACGGATGTTAACGATATGGCGGCGCTGGACACGCTGGCGTTTCAGTTAAATGCCCGTATGAATGATTTCCGCTCGGCGGTCAAAATTGTTAACCAGATGCTGGTCAGCAACAAACGGGTTGGTCTGTGGTGGGACGACGAACTGGCACAGGACGTCAGCCATTGCGACCGCCGTGGATTTATCACGGTGACCGACCTCAATCAGCTTCCTGAACTGGATGCGCTGATTTGTATTACCTTGCGCAACAATCTGCCTGAGCTGCCAGTTGTGCACTGGAAGCTGGTACCGCAGCGAGTGGTTGCCGGAATTGGCTGTCGTCGGGATACGCCGTTTCCACTGTTAGCAGCGCTACTGGCACGTCAACTCGAAGCACAGCGCTTCGACCCGCTGGCGTTAAAAGCCATTGGCAGCATCACGCTGAAAAAAGACGAACAAGGGCTTATCCAGTTGGCCTCCTGTTGCCGCGTGCCTTTCGAAACCTTTACCGCTGACGCGCTGCGTGAGCATGAACACCGTTTTCCGGCCTCATCGTTTGTTCGCAAAACGGTGGGTACAGGAAGCGTTTCCGGTCCTGCAGCCTGGCTGCTGAGCCACGGACAACTGTTAGGCGAGACCCTGCGAGAACAGGGCGTCACGATCACTTTGGGAGTTTCACACTGATGTTAAGCGTAATTGGAATTGGCCCTGGCTCGCAGGCAATGATGACCATGGAAGCCGTTGAAGCATTGCAGGCAGCGGAAATCATCGTGGGTTATAAAACCTACACCCATCTGGTAAAAGCGTTCACAGGCGACAAGCAGGTGATCAAAACCGGGATGTGCAAAGAGATTGAACGCTGTCAGGCAGCGATCGAACTGGCGCAGGCGGGTCACAACGTGGCGTTGATCAGCAGCGGTGACGCTGGGATTTATGGTATGGCCGGGCTGGTACTCGAACTGGTCAGCAAGCAAAAGCTGGACGTTGAGGTCCGGTTGATACCTGGCATGACCGCAAGTATTGCCGCCGCTTCTTTGCTGGGTGCGCCGCTAATGCACGACTTCTGCCACATCAGCTTAAGCGATCTGTTAACGCCATGGCCGGTTATCGAAAAACGCATTATTGCTGCCGGTGAAGCTGACTTCGTTATCTGTTTCTACAACCCACGCAGCCGGGGTCGCGAAGGACATCTGGCGCGTGCATTTGAACTGCTTTCCGCCAGCAAGAGCGCACAAACGCCGGTTGGTATTGTGAAGTCAGCCGGACGTAAAAAGCAGGAAAAATGGCTGACCACGCTCGGTGATATGGATTTTGAACCGGTGGATATGACCAGTCTGGTGATCGTGGGCAATAAAACAACCTATGTTCAGGACGGCCTGATGATCACGCCACGAGGTTATGTGCTGTGAATTATGGTGATGTGCTGGTCATGGGCGGCACCAGCGACGCGCGCATGCTGTGCCAGCAACTGGATGCGGCAAACGTGGCTTACACCCTGTCAGTTGCGACCCCGACGGGAAAGCAGCTTGCGGGAGACATCAAAGGTCAGGTGCGCTGCGGGCGTCTGGAACGTGAGCAAATGATTGCCTGGCTTCAGGAAAATCGGACGCGCTGGGTGATCGATGCCTCGCATCCTTACGCCGAGGTAGTGAGCCGCAACATCATGAATGCCTGCGAAGCGGCGGGCGTACTGCTGAGTCGCTATCAGCGCCCTGAACAGTTAAGCGGTTTAACCCACCCGCACCTGTATACCGTACAGAGCATTCAGCAAGCCAGCGAGGTTGCGCGGCGCTTCGGTGACCGCGTGCTGCTGACGACCGGCAGTAAAGATCTGGCCATCTGGCGCAAAGAGTTGCCTGAAAAAACGTTGCTGGCGCGCGTCCTGCCTGTACCCGAAGTCATTCAGCAATGCGCGGACCTGGGATTTGGCGTCGGTGAGATCTTTGCGCTGTGCGGACCGTTTAGCGCCGAGTTCAACGCTGCGTTTTATCGCCAGTGTCAGGCTGATGTGGTGATCACTAAGGCATCAGGCGCGGAAGGGGGTTATCAGGAAAAAGTGCAACCCTGTCTGGATGCCGGTATCCCCTGCATCGTGATTACACGCCCGGCACCGTTGGTGACGGGAGAAGAATTACTGGAAAGTCAGGCTGCCTTTGCGGCGCGTTTAACGCGCTGGCTGGCCGCGGCTTAAGGAGTTAGAGATGAAAAAGGCGCTTCTGGTGGTCAGCTTTGGCACCAGCTATCACGACACCTGCGAGAAGAATATTGTGGCCTGTGAGCGCGATCTTGCAGCCAGTTGCCCTGACCGCGACCTGTTCCGGGCGTTTACCTCAGGGATGATTATCCGCAAGCTCAAGCAGCGTGACGGCATTGAAATCGACACGCCGCTGCAGGCGCTGCAAAAGCTGGCGGAGCAGGGGTATCAGGATGTCGCGATTCAGTCGCTGCACATCATCAACGGCGACGAATACGAAAAAATTGTCCGCGAAGTACAAAGTATGCGCCCGCTGTTTTCTCGCCTGACGCTGGGTGTACCACTACTGAGCAGCGTTGAAGATTACGCACAGCTGATGCTGGCGCTGCAACAGCAGATGCCGGCGCTTGGCGAAAATGAAAAAGTGGTCTTTATGGGGCACGGGGCCAGCCATCACGCCTTTGCTGCCTATGCCTGTCTTGACCACATGATGACGGCGCAGCGCTTCCCGGCTCGCGTAGGTGCAGTGGAAAGCTACCCGGAAGTTGAGGTGCTGATCGAAAGCTTAGGTCAGGAAGGCGTGACGGCGGTTCATCTAATGCCGCTAATGCTGGTTGCAGGCGACCACGCTATCAATGATATGGCCTCCGATGAAGAGGATTCGTGGAAAACGTTGTTTAACGCAGCAGGCATTCCAGCTACGCCATGGCTCAGCGGTCTGGGTGAGAATCCGGCGGTTCGTGCCATGTTCGTCGCCCATTTACAGCAAGCGCTGAACGTAGCGTTGGAGGAAGCAGCATGAGTGGCAAATTGTATGCACTGAGCACCGGGCCTGGTGCTGCCGATCTGATAACCGTGCGCGCAGCACGCACGCTTGGGGCGCTGGATATTCTTTATGCGCCAGCCGGGCGTAAAGGTGGCGATAGTCTGGCGTTGTCGATTGTGCGGGAGTATATCGGTGAGCAGACCGAGGTTCGCTGCTGCCATTTCCCGATGAGTGCCGACAGTGCTGAAAAAGAGGCCGTCTGGGATGAGGTCGCTGCTGCGTTGGTACAGGAAGTGGAAGCGGGTAAACAGGTAGGTTTTATTACCCTCGGCGACGCCATGCTGTTCAGCACCTGGGTCTTTTTACTGCAGCGCATTGGTTCGCCTGACTGGTTAGAAATCGTCCCGGGCGTGACCTCTTTCGCTGCGATTGCCGCGCGTTCGAAAACTCCGCTCGCCATGGAGCAACAATCGCTGGCAGTGGTCTCCTGTACCGCGCCGGAAGCTGAAATTCAGCAGGCGTTAAAGCAGCATGACAGCCTGGTGCTGATGAAAGTGTACGGTCGTTTTGCGCGCATCAAAGCGCTGCTGCAACAAGAAGGCTTGTTGGACTGTGCACTGATGATGTCTGAAGCCACGCTGCCGGGCGAGCAGTGCTGGCGCCATCTCGACGAGGTGAGCGACGATCAGCCGCTGCCTTATTTCTCGACCATTCTGGTCAACAAACAGTGGGAGTATGCACAATGAAGCTTGAACAACAGCTAAAACAGCTGTCTTTCAGCGGGTTGGCAGCGGCGCTATTACTGATGATTGTTCCTGAGCAAGCGTTCGCGATGCACATTATGGAAGGTTTTCTGCCGCCAATGTGGGCGCTGGCATGGTGGCTGCTGTTTTTACCCTGCCTGTGGTACGGGCTGGTGCGCCTGCGCCAAATCGTGCAGGAAGATAATCACCAGAAAGTTTTACTGGCACTGTGCGGCGCCTTTATTTTTGTGCTGTCGGCGCTGAAAATTCCTTCCGTTACCGGAAGTTGTTCACACCCTACCGGCGTAGGCCTGGCGGTTATCCTGTTTGGACCAGGCGTAGTGGCCATCCTCGGGGCAATCGTTTTGCTGTTCCAGGCTCTGCTGCTGGCGCACGGTGGTTTGACGACGCTTGGCGCTAACGGTATGTCGATGGCGGTAATCGGCCCGGTTGTTGGGTATATGGTGTGGAAGTTGGCCTGTCGCGCGGGGTTCCGCCGTGATGTTTGCGTCTTCTTGTGCGCGATGCTGGCGGATCTTGTCACCTATTTCGTCACCTCAGTGCAACTGGGCGTGGCGTTCCCGGATCCGTCTGCTGGCGCTACCGGTTCAATCATTAAGTTCATGGGAATTTTCTGTCTGACGCAGATCCCCATCGCGATTGCGGAAGGGTTACTCACCGTGCTGATTTACGATCAGCTAACCAAACGCCAGTTAATAACCGCACAAGGACATTAACGATGAAAAAGACGCTGATTATATTGGGCATGGTAGTGGCGCTGGTGATCCTGCCGTTCTTTATCAACCACGGTGGTGAATACGGCGGCTCGGACGGTGAGGCGGAGAGTCAGATTCAGGCTATTGCCCCGCATTATGAGCCGTGGTTCCAGCCGTTATATGAACCGGCAAGCGGTGAGATTGAAAGCCTGCTGTTTACGCTCCAGGGATCGCTGGGCGCAGCCGTAATTTTCTACATATTGGGTTACACCAAGGGCAGGCAACGTCGTGATGACCGGGCTTGACAGGCTTAGCTATCAAAGCCGCTGGTTTCATGTCTCACCGGTGCGGAAATTTCTGCTCTGGCTAATGATGATGATTCTGGCCTTTACTCTGCCCCCGCTGGGGCAGGGTATCGAGATGTTGCTGATAGCGGCGCTCAGTTGCTGGCTGCTGCGGGTTTCTTTCTGGCGCTGGTGTCGCTGGATGGCGTTACCGTTTGGATTTCTGACGATCGGCGTGGTGACCATCCTGTTTAGTTTTAGCCGCGATCCGCAGACTTTGCTGGCCAGCATTCCCGTTGGCAGCTACTGGTTGGGCGTTAGCGCCCCAGGACTTGTCACCGCAAATGAAACCTTCTGGCGCAGCCTGGCTGCACTGGCGGCAACGTTCTGGCTGGTGCTGAATTTACCGTTTCCGCAGTTAATTATCCTGCTCAAACGTGCACATGTCCCACGACTGATGACCGAGCTGATTCTGCTGACCTGGCGCTTTATTTTTATCCTGTTAGACGAGGCACTCGCCATTCATCGCGCACAAACGCTGCGTTTTGGTTATCGTAGCTTGCCATTAGGCTATCGCTCCCTGGCGATGCTGGTGGGATTATTGTTTACCCGCGTGTTGATCCGTTATCAGCAAATGACCACCACACTGGATATCAAACTGTATCAGGGTGATTTTCACCTGTAAGGAAAAGTATGCTTGCCACCTCAGCGCTTTGGTTTCGCTACCAGGATGACCCGATTCTCAAAGGGCTAACGCTGGACTTTTCTCAACATGCCGTCACCGGACTGGTGGGGGCCAATGGCTGTGGGAAGTCCACGCTGTTTATGAACCTGAGCGGTTTACTGCGCCCACAACAGGGGGCGGTGATGTGGCAAGGAAAACCACTGGATTACAGCAAGCGCGGCCTGCTGGCGCTACGTCAGCAGGTGGCAACGGTATTTCAGGACCCCGATCAGCAAATCTTTTATACCGACATCGACAGTGACATCGCGTTTAGCCTACGTAATCTTGGCGTGGACGAGGCTGAAATTGCCCGTCGGGTGGACGATGCCTTGACGCTGGTCGACGCCCAGCATTTTCGCCATCAGCCGATTCAGTGCTTAAGTCACGGGCAAAAAAAACGCGTGGCGATTGCCGGGGCGCTGGTGCTGCAAGCGCAGTATCTGTTACTGGATGAACCCACAGCCGGTCTCGACCCATCAGGGCGTACGCAGATGATCGAGATTATCAAACGCATTGTGGCGCAAGGAAATCATGTGGTTATTTCCAGCCATGATATTGATCTCATCTATGAAGTCAGCGATGCGGTGTATGTTTTACGTCGCGGAGAAGTGCTGACGCACGGTACGCCGGGTGACGTGTTCGCCCGTACCGATCTTATTGAACAAGCCGGGTTAACTCAGCCATGGCTGGTGAAATTGCACACCGAGCTGGGCTTCCCGCTGTGTAAAACAGAGGCTGAATTTTTTAGTTGTATGCGAGAGAACGCACTGAAGGAGGCGTCATGACGCAGGCGATAATGTTGCAGGGAACGGCATCTGATGTGGGTAAAAGCGTGTTGGTCGCCGGGCTGTGTCGAATTTTTTATCAGGATGGGCTGCGTACCGCGCCGTTCAAATCGCAAAACATGGCGCTGAACTCTGGTATTACGCCAGAGGGCAAAGAGATGGGCCGCGCGCAAATTTTTCAGGCTGAGGCCGCCGGCATTACGCCAGATGTGCGTATGAATCCGGTGCTGCTTAAACCGACCAGCGACCGTAAAGCGCAGGTTGTGCTGATGGGCAAAGTGGCAACCGATATGGATGCGGTCAGTTACCACGAGTACAAACCGCGTCTGCGGGATCAAATCCTGTCAGTTTATAACAGTCTGGCGCAAGAGTTCGATGTGCTGGTGCTGGAGGGGGCGGGAAGCCCGGCCGAGATTAACCTGCGCGATCGCGATATCGTCAATATGGGCATGGCTGAAATGGCGCAATGTCCTGTGATTTTGGTGGCGGATATCGACCGTGGCGGGGTGTTTGCCTCCATTTACGGCACGCTGGCGCTATTGCACGATCATGAACGCGCCAGGGTCAAAGGGGTGATCATCAATAAATTTCGCGGCGATGTGGCGCTGCTGTATTCCGGTATTGAGCAAATTGAAGCGCTGACCGGGGTGCCGGTACTGGGCGTCATGCCATGGCTGGATGTGGATCTGGAAGATGAAGATGGCGTTGCGCTGCAAAAGGGCAAATATTTGCGCACTGATAAACGCGACATCGACATCGCCGTGGTGCAAATCCCGCACATTTCTAACTTTACTGATTTCAATGCGCTTGCCGCACAGCCGGATGTGCGCGTGCGCTATGTGCGCCAGCCTGAAGAACTGGCGGGGGCCGATCTGGTGATTCTGCCCGGCAGCAAAAATACGCTGGGCGATCTTGTGTGGCTGCGTGAGAGTGGAATGGCGCACGGCGTCGTGCAATTGCATCGTAATAACGTGCCGGTGGTGGGGATTTGCGGCGGCTATCAAATGCTCGGCGATACGATCATCGATGAAGTGGAGTCAGGGCTTGGCACGCTGCCGGGTCTTGGCTTGCTCAATACCGTCACCCATTTTGCCCAGCACAAAACCACCACTCTGGTTGAGGGAAAAATGTCCTCCTCGCTGCCTGACTGGCTGGCGGGCGCGGCGGGGTTATCCGTTCGTGGTTACGAAATCCATATGGGCGAAACGACGTTAACCGAAGAATGCCGGTCGGTGATGACGCTGCGCAAAGACGGCGGCAATGTGGCTGACGGCGCGGTTACGCCGGATGGCCTGGCGTTTGGTACTTATCTTCACGGTCTGTTCGACAGCGATGAATTTACCCGGGCGCTGGTTAATGGCCTGCGCGTACGTAAAGGGTTAGCACCGCTGGATTCCACCTTCCATTACGCGCAATATAAATCGCAGCAGTTTGATCTGCTGGCGGATGCGATGCGGCAACACATCGATATTGAGAAAATTTATACCATCATGCAGCAACACCGGGAGCCCGTATGATGATTCTGGTTACCGGCGGTGCGCGTAGCGGTAAGAGTCGACATGCGGAAGCGCTGATCGCGGATTCTCCAAACGTTTTGTATATCGCGACTTCGCAGATCTTTGATAAGGAGATGGCGGCGCGAATTCAGCATCATCGCGATGGACGCCCTGCGCACTGGCGTACAGCTGAACGCTGGCAACATCTCGATGAACTGATAACGGCAGAAAACGATCCGCAAGAAGCCATTTTGCTGGAGTGCATTACCACGATGGTGACCAACCTGCTGTTTGCACTGGGCGGTGACAGTGACCCGGATAGCTGGGATTACGCGGCGATGGAGCAGTCGATCGAGGATGAGATCCGTTCGCTGATTGCTGCCTGTCAGCGCTGCCCGGCAAAGGTTGTGCTGGTGACCAACGAAGTGGGAATGGGGATTGTTCCGGAGAACCGTCTGGCACGGCATTTTC
>NZ_SZWR01000019.1:100172-109877 GCF_005280875.1 Citrobacter sp. wls827 | reverse complement strand
CAGCGACTGGCGGCAGCAGCCGATGAGGTCTGGCTGGTGGTATCAGGAATTGGAGTCAAAATTAAATGAGTAAGTTGTTCTGGGCAATGCTCTCTTTTATCAGTCGCTTGCCCGTTCCTGCTCGCTGGTCGCAAGGACTGGATTTCGAGCACTATTCACGTGGCATTGTGATGTTCCCGCTGATTGGCGTGGTGCTGGGCGGGCTTACGGGGCTGGTCTTTATGGCGCTACAGGCCTGGTGCGGTATCCCACTGGCGGCGCTGTTTGCAGTGTTGACCCTGGCGCTGCTGACCGGCGGTTTTCATCTTGATGGCCTGGCGGATACCTGTGACGGTATTTTCTCTGCCCGTCGACGCGAACGGATGCTGGAGATCATGCGCGACAGCCGGCTGGGAACCCACGGCGGACTGGCGCTAATTTTCGTGTTGCTGGCAAAAGTGCTGGTAGTGAGCGAACTGGCTTTGCGTGGCACACCGATGTTGGCGGCGCTTGCTGCGGCTTGTGTCGCCGGGCGGGGCTGTGCTGTTTTGCTGATGTATCGACATCGTTACGCGCGCGAAGAAGGGCTGGGCAATGTCTTTATCGGCAAAGTCTCCGGGCGTCAAACCTGCGTCACGTTGGGATTTGCGGCGATCCTTGCCGCCGTACTACTTCCCGGTATGCGTGGTGTGGCAGCACTGGTCGTTACGTTGGTGGCGATCTTCATTCTTGGGCAGTTATTAAAACGCACGTTAGGTGGGCAAACCGGCGATACGCTGGGTGCGGCCATTGAACTTGGCGAGTTGGTTTTCCTGCTGGCTCTGTTTTGAGTCAGTCAACATACTGGAACCCTTATGCAGACTTTATCCTCTTTACTTCACGCGATCCCTTCTCCCGATAGCGCTGCAATGTTGCGCGCGCAGCAACATATTGATGGCCTGCTTAAGCCGCCGGGAAGTCTTGGGCGACTCGAATCTCTCGCTGTGCAACTGGCCGGTATGCCAGGCCTGAAGGGTGTGCCGCATGTGAATGGCAAAGCGATGCTGGTGATGTGTGCCGATCATGGCGTGTGGGATGAAGGGGTTGCCGTTTCGCCTAAAATCGTCACGGCTATTCAGGCTGCTAATATGACGCGTGGGACGACCGGCGTTTGCGTGCTGGCTGCTCAGGCGGGGGCAAAGGTACATGTGATTGATGTCGGCATCGATGCTGAACTCATTCCCGGCGTGGTGAATATGCGCGTGGCGCGCGGCTGCGGTAATATTGCTCAAGGCCCGGCAATGCGCCGTTCTCAGGCCGAGGAACTGCTGCTGGAAGTTATTCGTTATACCCATGAGCTGGCCAGGGATGGCGTAACGCTGTTTGGCGTCGGTGAACTTGGTATGGCCAATACGACCCCCGCGGCGGCAATCGTCAGCGTATTGACCGGCAGCGATGCCGAGGATGTGGTCGGTATCGGCGCTAACCTGCCGCTCTCTAGGGTAGGCAATAAGGTTGATGTTGTACGGCGAGCCATTGCCGTCAATCAGCCGGATCGCAATGACGGTATTGATGTGCTGGCAAAAGTGGGTGGTTTTGATCTTGTCGGTATGGCGGGGGTGATGTTAGGTGCGGCGTCTTGCGGTCTGCCGGTCATCCTGGATGGTTTCCTGTCTTATTCGGCGGCACTGGCTGCCTGTCAGATAGCGCCGGAGATTAAACCTTATCTGATCCCGTCGCATTTCTCCGCCGAGAAGGGCGCTCGTACTGCACTGGCGCACCTGGAACTGGAGCCGTATCTCAACATGGGAATGCGTTTAGGCGAAGGCAGTGGTGCCGCGCTGGCGATGCCCATTGTTGAAGCGGCCTGCGCGATGTATAGCAATATGGGGCAGTTAGCTGCCAGTAATATTGTATTACCGGATGGCAAAGAAGCGTAGCCGCTCACGACCCCGCTTTATGGCGGGGGTTTTTATGTGCATTCTCGTCGTAACCCCCTAAAACAGATAAAAAAGCTATACTTAATGGATATCTGCTGCGACGAAGGAAAGGAAAAAGATGCGTCGTGTAAAACTGCTGTGTGCTCTTGTTATGCTGCTCGCGAGTCAGGGATCGCAGGCGGTGAGCTACCCATTGCCTCCTGAGGGCAGCCGTCTGGTGGGAAGCCCTTTGACGATAACGATTCCCGCTGGTAATACTCAGCCCCTGGAGGCTTTTGCCGCACAGTATGGACAGGGATTGAGTAATATGCTCGAAGCCAATCCTGGTGTGGACGTATTTCTGCCAAAGTCGGGTTCCACACTGGTGGTGCCACAACAATTGATATTGCCTGATACCGTACGTGAAGGCATCGTCATCAACGTCGCAGAAATGCGGCTCTACTATTACCCAGAGGGTGCTAATACGGTAGAGGTGTTACCTATTGGTATTGGGCAGGCGGGGAGGGAAACTCCGCGCAACTGGGTCACGGCGGTCGAACGTAAACAGGAAGCACCAAGCTGGACGCCCACGGCAAATACCCGGCGGGAGTATGCTGCTCGTGGGGAAAGCTTACCGGCGTTTGTGCCTGCCGGGCCTGACAATCCGATGGGACTGTACGCTATCTATATCGGCAGGTTGTACGCCATCCATGGTACTAATGCCAACTTCGGTATTGGGCTACGCGTGAGCCAGGGCTGCATCCGTCTGCGTAATGACGACATCAAATACCTGTTTGATACTGTGCCAGTTGGCACGCGTGTTCAGATTATTGACCGACCGGTAAAATTCAGCACCGAGCCAGACGGTAGCCATTGGGTTGAGGTTCATGAACCGCTGTCCCGCAATCGCTCCGAATATGAATCTGACAGAAAGGTTCCGCTGCCCATCACCCCCGTTTTGCGTACTTTTATCAGCGGGAATGACGTGGATGTGAATCGTGGGAATCAGGCGCTGGAACGCCGTTCCGGGATGCCGGTGAATATCAGTCTGGTGCAGACACATTAGCGATGCCACTACGCGGCTCTTTCTTAGCCCTGACTATGGTGGGCCGCTTTTTTAAGCTGATACTGACCCATTTTCACAAAACCGATATGGTCCGCCATCAACTGAGCTTCGTGCTCGCTGTGGGTAACCAGCAGCGCGGTCTGGCCTGCGGCGCGTAAAATATCCCGAACCTCATTACCAAGGCGCTCGCGTGTGCGCTTATCCAGGCTGGAGAAGGGCTCATCCAGCAGTAAAATTTCTGGGTGTGGTGCCAGCGCGCGGGCTAACGCGATGCGCTGTTGCTGCCCGCCAGAAAGTTCATGAGGGTAATGGTTAGCATGACTGTGCAATTCCACCATTTTCAACAGCTCCGTCACTCTGGCCTGTTGCGCTTCACGTGGCATACGCCGTAAACCGAAGGCGACGTTTTGTTGTGCGGTCAGATGGGGAAATAAGGCGTATTCCTGAAAGACCATGCCGACATGACGTTTTTCCGGGGGCAAATGAACGCCGGGGCCAGCGATACGCCGCTCTGAGACATAGATCTCTCCACACTGCAGTCGTTCAAAACCGGCAACTGCACGCAACACCGTTGTTTTCCCACAGCCTGAAGCGCCAAGCAGACAGGCAATTTCTCCTTTGCGTACCGACATTGAGAATCCGCTCAGGACCGGTTGCTGGCTGTTGCCGTAGGCAACGTGCACGTCCTGGAGTCGTAATGCGATTTCTGACATTGTTGCTCTCTTAACCACGGCGAGTCATCTGGTGACGCACCAACAATATAACGGGCAGTGTACCTGCTAAAACAATCATTAGCGCGGCGATAGCACCTTCTTCATAGGTCCCGCGGGCCGCTTCTGCATACAGCAGAGTGGCCAGCGTTTCGAAATTTACCGGGCGCAACAGCAGCGTTGTTGGCAGTTCTTTCATCGCATCGGCAAAAACCAGCAATGCGCTGCTCACTAATGCCGGACGCAGTAACGGAAAATGAACGCGGGCAAATGTTCCGGCACCGTTTTCGCCGAGCAATCGTGAAGCCTGTTCGAGTGACGGCGGGATGCGGCCCAGACCGGAGTCCAGCGCGCCGATGGCAATTGCCTGGAAACGCATCGCGCAGCAAATGACCAACAAAATACCGGCAGACATCAGCGGTAACCCGCGAATATCCAGTAAGTCGGCCAGCCAACGATCGACAGCCATCGCTGGTGGCAAAAAACCAATCGCCAGAATCGTTCCGGGCACCGCATAACCGAGGGAGGCCAGACGCATCACTCCACGACGAAAGCCAGGCATCGCGTTGTCTGCTGCGCTATGGCGTGCGCTCCAGGCCACCAGCAAGCTGACGCAAATCACCACCAGCGTGGTGCCTGCTGCCAGCAAGAGCGTATTTTGTAATGCTGAAAGCAACGAGGCGGAAAGGGGGCTCGTGTCCCCTAAGCGTTTGGCACTTTCCCACATCAAAAAGAGAACCGGGGCCACAAAGCCCAATATAACCGGTAGCGAAATGACCGCGCCGAGTAGCCAGCCACGCCAGCCGGGCACGCGAGTGGGTTGGATTTCCCGCAGGCTGCGGCTGCTGAATCCTTGCTTTCTGCGCCCGTAAAATTCCAGCGTCAGAATGAAGAAGATAAACATCAGCATCATGCAGGCGATTTGTGCGGCGGCGGATAAATCAGAGCGAGAGATCCACGTGGTGTAGACGGTAACGGTTAACGTTTGTACGCCGAGGAACTCCGATGCACCAATATCGTTGAGCGTTTCCAGAAGTGCCAGGCTGATGCCGACAGCCAGTGCCGGGCGCGCCATTGGCAGGGCGACCCGGAAGAACGTCCCGGCAGCGCTGCATCCCAGCGTGCGGGCAGCCTCAAGTAAATGGGCCGGTTGACTGATAAAGGTGGCGCGGGTCGTCAGGTAGACGTAAGGATAGAGCACTAAACCGAGCAAAATAATCGCGCCGGAAAGCGAACGCAAATCCGGTAGCCGGAACTGTCGTGGACTGTCAAAGCCCAGCAGGAAGCGGATAAAGGTTTGCAGAGGGCCAATCGGATGCAGTAGATCGAGCCAGGCAAAGGCGACGATGTAGGTTGGCATCGCCAGCGGCAGCAGCAACGCCCAACTGAGGATCTTACGTCCAGGAAAGTCCCATGCTGTGATGGCCCAGGCGCTGCCTACGCCAATCACGCCAACCAGCACGGCCACACCGGCTAACAGCAGTACGGTATTTTTTAATGCTGCAGGCAGCACAAACGTAATGAGATTGTCCCAGTGCGATAAATCCGACTGGGTAGCTTGCCAGATAAGCGCAATGATGGGAGTCAGGACGCCAAGCGCAATGCAAAGCGCCCCAAGGTGCAACGGCGTTAATAATGACTGCGGCCCGGAAACCAGGCCGCGTAACGTCGGAAACTGTAGAAGTTTATTGATCGAATCCAACTTTATCTACCAGCAGACTTGCTTGTTTACGGTATTTCACGATTTCGGTTAACGGAATTTTATCGACATCGATCTCACCAATTGTGGCGTTGATCACCGGATCGAGAGTGACACCTTTCAGTACCGGGTATTCGAAGTTCGCTTTTGCGTACTGCTGCTGGGCAGGTGCGGAAACCAGATATTCCATCAACTTAACGGCATCGGCTTTATTGGGGGCATAGCGTGCTACTGCCGCGCCGCTGATATTGACGTGCGTGCCGCCATTTTCAAAGGTTGGCTTAACGACTTTAATTGCATCGCCCCACTGACGTGCATCGCTGCCTTCTTTGGCGTTTTTCATATGGCCGACGTAATAGGAGTTCGCCAGGCCAATATCGCAAATACCCCCGAGGATATCGCGGGCAACGTCACGGTCGCCGCCAGTCGCTTTACGTGCCAGATTCGCTTTCACGCCACGCAGCCATTCTTCCGTTTTTGCTTCGCCGTGATGGGCAATCATCGCGGCAATCAGCGCCGTATTGTACGGATGCTGACCGGAACGAATACAAACCTTACCTTTGTACTCGGGGCTGGCGAGCTGTTCGTAATGCCAGTTATCGATTGGCATTGACTTCTCGGCGTACAACACTCGCGCACGCATTGACAGCGCAAACCACTGATTATCCGCACCGCGGAGATTGGCCGGAATAGCCGCTTTCAGTGCTTCTGACTCCACGGGTTGTGTCACACCCGCTTCGACTAAATCGATAAGGTTCCCGGCGTCAACGGTCATCAGCAGGTCGGCAGGGGAGTTTTTACCTTCCGCTTTAACACGCTCAAGCATGCCGTCCTTGATATAGACCGTGCTGACTTTTATACCGCTGGTTTTCGTCCAGCTATCAAGCAGGGGCTGAATCAGGCCCGGTTCACGGGTGGTATACAGCGTTAACGCATCCTGGGCGAAAGCCGGCAGGCTGACAGAGAGGACGAGAGCAGAAGCAAGCGTGATACGGCGCAGTCCAGTGCGAGGCAGAGCATTCATCGTTTATATCCCAGCGTAATTGGAACGTACAGTGACCCGGGCAGGGGCTCATTTTTTGCCTGCGTACAATAAATGATAATCACTAGCAATTACAATCATTGCAAAGTGTAAATAATTTACATTTACATAACTTTAATCAACGGTGTGAAGTGGCCTGTCCCTGTTATGGATAAGATATTTAGCATCCATGAATACACTGGGTTGCCGGCTGCCTGGCGTTACCAGACGTAATCACTTAAGCCCGCGTAATAAACGAGACAAAGTGATTAAGTACCCGGCTGACTTCGCGGCTTTTTAGCCATATCATCATGGTGTTCACTTTACCTATCTGTGGCGTAATCGTATGACTGCGGACAGGGAAGTTATTCTCATACTGTCTGACAACATTTTCTGGCAACAGCGCAATCCCCATCCCGGCACTCACACAGCCAAGGATCGCCTGAAAAGAGCCAAATTCCAGAGGATCGGCGTAATCGACCCCCTGTAGGCGCAGCCATTCTCCCAGGCGGGAGCGATAGTTGCACCCTTTAACAAAAACCAGCGGCCTTGTCACCTGGAGGTCAGCGCCAGTAATGACATTCTGGTGCTCTGCCGCCGTTACCAGTACCAGCGTTTCCTGACATAACACGTGTGATTGCAGGGGCGAATTTTCCATATGCAGTCCCTGATGATCGGCAACGAATGCGATTTCCAGTTCATTGTTCAGAATGTGTTGCACCAGCGCCTCAGTAGGGGAGGTTTTCAGGTTTAACTCAATGGAAGGCATTTCGCGGTGGAAATTCGCCAGTATCGAAGGGAGACGTACCGCTGCGGTCGTTTCCATTGCACCAATTCGCAATGGCCCCGCCACTTTTGTTCCCAGCATCGACAATTCTGCTTCCTCTAACAACGCCAAAATTTTGTTGGCGTAACGCAGAAGCAGTTCGCCCTCAGGGGTAATGTAGAGTCGATTTTTCTCGCGCACAAACAGAGAGACATCAAGGCTGGCTTCCAGCTGTTTAAGGCGGGTTGTGACATTCGAAGAAACGCAGTTCAGACTACGTGCAGCAGCGGATATGGAGCCCGTTTCCGCCACCGTTTTAAACAAGTTCAGAGAGGTACTGTTCATAGAAGCATCACTCAAAGTGAATGTTTTCGTTATTTTTATTAACTTTTTATTATCATTTCCTTGTGTAAGATAACAATCAAACTTAATTCGTCTTTTGAGGCCAAAATATGGATCTCGATCACAGTGCTGTTGGCCTCCGTCAGTTGAGTACTGCTGTATTTGGTATGATCGTCTTGACCTTAGGAATGGGCATTGGGCGCTTTTTATATACGCCTATGCTCCCGCTTATGCTTCATGAAGGACTGTTTACCTTTTCACAATTATCCATAATTGCCAGCGCCAACTACGCAGGTTACCTTGTTGGCAGCCTCCTTTTCTCTTTTGGTATTTTTAGCGCTGTCAATAAGTTAAGAGTGTTGTTACTGGTCTCAGCACTACTTACCGTCGTGCTGATTTTTTTGATGGCAAAAGTGACCCAGCCAGAAATTATTTTGTTAATCAGGTTCCTCGCAGGTGTGGCAAGCGCGGGAATGATGATATTTGGTTCAATGCTGGTCCTTCAGCATACTCATAACCCTTTTGTTATCGCCTCTTTGTTTTCGGGCGTAGGAATGGGCATTTTTATCGGCAATGAATATGTCATTGCTGGCGTATCCTACGCCTTAAATTCACATGTGTTGTGGATTGGCGCAGCCATAATTTCAGCGATACTTTTCGTCATACTGACGATGCTATTGCCGAAAGATAAGTATATGATCTCCTCAGTAAAAGCTGCCGCAGGCGCGGAGTCGGATATCCAGTGGTGGAATTTAGCCTTACTGTATGGCCTGGCGGGGTTCGGTTATATCATTGTCGCCACGTATTTGCCGTTAATGGCCAGGGGGGGTGGCAACACTTTTTTAGCCGACCATATCTGGTCTATTGTCGGCCTTGCTGTTATTCCTGGCTGCTATGGCTGGCTCTGGGCTGCTCGCAAATGGAATATATTATCCTGCCTGAGCGTTAACTTAATTGTGCAAGCGAGTTGCGTAGTCATGGCCATATTTATTAACTCGCCACTGCTGTTAACCATTAGTTGTATTGGATTTGGCGGCACATTTATGGGTACAAGCTCTTTGGTCATGCCGCTTGCTAGAAAAATAAGCGCACCCGAGAAGATTAATCTCCTCGGTCTTGTTACGCTGACATATGGGATAGGGCAAATCCTCGGCCCATTAGTTGTCAGTGTCTTTCAGAGTAATAAAAATGGGATGACCTACTCCATATTGCTGGGGGCCGCCTCGTTATTTATCGCAGCAGCGATTAGTTATTGGCAATACAACAAAGTTAAATATTCTGGAAAATAATGATAATAGTTATATTTCAGCTAATAACCTTAATAGTTCTTGCGGCAGAACTCGTTTTCAAAAGCAGTATGACTCTGTTCTGCTGTTTAACGGGTTTGCGCTCTTCTCTCTGTGCGCATTTCCCATAATTATCTGGTTTACAGGAGTTTTTATGCCCTATGTAAATATTAAGATCACCAATGAAGGTGTTACCGATAAACAAAAGAAACAGCTGATGGAAGGTGTTACTCAGCTACTGGTGGATGTGCTTAACAAAAATCCTGACACCACTATTGTGGTTATTGACGAAGTCGATACTGATAACTGGGGAATTGGTGGCGTACCGGTGACCGAATTGCGTGAAAAAGCCAGTAAAGAGTGAATCTGATGGCGGGGGGCGTGGGCTCCTCGCCTGATATCAGTTTGTGATAGAACAATTGACCTGGAGAGGGCGTCGATGAGAGTGTTGGCAGGTATTATCCTCTGTTTTCTCGTCGGGCAGGGATTCACGTTCTGTAATGTTCCACTGGGTATGATGTTTGGTGCCCTCTTTACCGTGATTATACTTAAGCGGGTTGGGATCTCTGTAACCTCAATGCCGGGGAGTATAACGGTCATCCAGCTTTCTCTCGGTATCTCAATCGGGATGATGTTTAGGGATTTTTCATATGGTGAACATCGTCAGTTCAGTCTTTTTTTTGCTCTGTTATTACTCTGCTTATCTTTGCAATTTACCTTGAGCTACTTCTGGTGTGTGCGGCGGTTGGGCTGGAGTAAAGAAGAGGCGCTTTTGGGTGCGGTGCCCGGAGCGATGGCGGCGGTGCTGGCGCTAGCCTCCCATATTAAGACTCCGCCACAAAAGATTGTTATCTCGCATTCTCTGCGTCTCATTACCCTGACGTTTCTGGCTGGCTACTTACAGCCCGACTGGAAGCCATTCTGGCCTGATGTTTTAG